>JACRJA010000022.1 GCA_016235745.1 Rhodocyclales bacterium
CAGCGCCCAGACGATCAGCGCCACCAGCAACGCCAACAGCGCCTTGAGCACCGCTCGCCCCAAGGGGTTGGGCGGCGACTCTTGCAGGCGCAACAGCGGCGGCGCGAACTCCAGCGGGTCGGGCTCGGCCGGGACGAAGGACGGCAGTTTCACGATGGCCTCACGCCAGCCGCACCGCCCCTTCCTGCAAGCCGGCCAGCGGCCGCAGCACTTGCGCCTGACTGCCGAAGGCGGCATCACCGATTACCTGCTGCGCGGCGGTGAGACCCATGCCAGCCAGCGTGCCGTTCTTGCCAACCTGATAGGCCAGATCGCCGCCCAGCGCCGCATCGTCGGAACCCGACAGGTGGAACTGCGTCAGCGCATCGGCGAACGCCCAACTGGTCAAGGTCGGCGTCGCCGCGCGGGCGGCGTCGAAGCTGTCGGCCAGACCCTTGAAGTCGAAGTCCTGCACCTTGCGGTTCAGCAGCGGGTCGGCCGAGGCCGCATCGAAGCCGGCCATGGCCTCGGCCATCGCTTGCAGATGGACGACGTTGCGTACCGGCGTGGCGGCGTACCAGTTCTTGAACACCATGCCTTCGCCGTTGCCGGTGTCGAGCACAAGATCGTTGCCCGTCTTCTTGAGTTTCAGGTCGCCGTAGGCGATGCCGCCGCCCAACGACACGGTGGCCTGGGCGTTGGCGCCGAAGCTGATGGTGTCGTAGCCGTCACCCTTGTTGAAGGCAATCACGTCGTGCCCGTCGCCGGTAGCGAGGGTGTCGTTGCCCGCACCGCCGACCAAGAATTCCGACCCTGCGCCGCCGGTGAGCCGGTCGGCACCCGTCCCGCCGTTGAAGTAAGCAGCGCCCGAGGTGTCGGAGAGCGTGTCGTTACCGGCCATGCCCTCAAGGAAGTCCATGCCCGCCGCACCGTTGAGGCTGTCGTTGCCGTCGCCGCCGTTGAGCAGGTTGTTGGCCGTATTGCCGGTCAAGCTGTTGGCCAGATCATTGCCGGTGCCGTCGATGGCGTCGGTGCCGCTCAAGGTGAGGTTCTCGACGTTCTCACCCAGCGTGTGGCTGAGGGTGGCGATGACGCGGTCGGTACCTTCGCCTGCGAGTTCGACGACGCTGTCGGCGACGCTATCGACGTAGTAGGTGTCGTTGTCCAGACCGCCGCTCATGCTGTCGGCACCGGCACCGCCGTTGAGGGTGTCGGCACCGGCGCCACCGAGCAGCACGTCGTCGCCGTTGCCCGCCGTCAGATTGTCGTTACCCTCGCCGCCGTCGAGCAGATCGTTGCCGTCGCCGGCATTGAGGCTGTCGTTGCCGCTGCCGCCGTAAAGCGTGTCGTCGGCCGTGCCGCCGGTCAGGCTGTCGTTGCCGCCCAGACCCGACAGGACATTGGCGGCGCCGTTGCCGACGATGCTGTTGGTCAGATCGTTGCCGGTGCCGTCGATGGCGTCGGTGCCCGTGAGGGTGAGGTTCTCGACGTTGTCGCGCAAGACGTAGCTGACGGTCGAAATGACCCGGTCGGTGCCTTCGTTTGCCTGTTCGGCGACGACATCGCCGACATTGTCG
>JACRJA010000021.1 GCA_016235745.1 Rhodocyclales bacterium
CCTGGTCGGCTTCGGCTTCATCGGCGGCATCTCCGGCGTCGTGCTCGGCACGGAACAGATCAACATGCTGATGCACAACACCTTCTACGTGCCGGGTCACTTCCACGCCACTGTCGTCGTCGGTACCACGCTGGCCTTCATGTCGATCACCTACCTGCTGGTGCCGACCCTGTTCCGCCGCGAGATGCTGTTCCCCAAACTGTGCCAGATCCAGCCCTACCTCTACGGCCTCAGCATGATCGTGCTGTCTCTGGTGATGATGGGCGCCGGCACCCTGTGTGTCTCCCGTCGTCACTGGGACATGGCCTTCTCCGGCGCACCGTTCCAGTATGAGTGGCCCGGCTCCGCCTACCTGATGATGGGCCTCACCGGCATCTTCGGTGTGCTCGCGGTCGTCGGCGGCGGTCTGTGGATCGGCCTGGTGGTGCTCTCGCTGCTGTTCGGCAAGAAGCTCGACGGCGGTGCCACCTCCGACAAGCCGACGCCGATTCCGGACCAGTCCGCCGCGGCGGCGGCTTCCGGCACCGGCAGCCAGGAACATACCAACGTTCCCGGCACCGTGGTCCTGGCGATTACCCTGCTGACCTGCTTCGTGCTCTACTACTTCGTGAATTGGAAGTACCTGTCCGAAGTCTGGGGTCTGAGCTGATCGACCGCTGAACCAGGCATCAGGCTTCCCCGCGCTCCGGTGCGGGGAGCCTGCCTGAATCGGGCTTGCAGACAGGACCGATTCAAGCAGGTAGGATAGAAAACCAACACGACGACGCCCCACGATCAAACTATGGAATCGACGCTGCCCACCAAACGATCCTCAGGCCTGACCTTGCGGGCCATCGCCGGAGTGTTCAAGCTGCGCATCGGCGTGGTCATCACCTTCACCGCACTGGCCGGACTGGCGGTCAGCGGCGGGCCCAGCCTGAGCCTGG
Organism: Rhodocyclales bacterium; assembly: GCA_016235745.1. Classification (GTDB taxonomy): domain Bacteria; phylum Pseudomonadota; class Gammaproteobacteria; order Burkholderiales; family Rhodocyclaceae; genus Tepidiphilus. The sequence goes on from JACRJA010000021.1 coordinate 927, forward strand.
CGCAGTTGGTCACGCTGACGCTCGCCGTGCTGATTTCCTCGGCCAGCGCCGGAGCCTTCAACCAGTATTACGAACACGACACCGATCCGCTGATGTCGCGCACCAAGAACCGGCCCTTCGCCACCGGCGAAATCAAGCATGGCCCGGTCTGGCTGGTGGTCATCTTCGGCCTCATGGCGCTGTCGGTCGCCGCCGCCTGGATCGCGCTGAACGCCTGGGCGGCGCTGTTCACCTTTCTCGGCGCCTTCTTCTACGCCATCGTTTATACCGTATGGCTGAAGCGCCGCACCTGGCTCAACATCGTCTTCGGCGGACTGGCCGGCAGTTGGGCGGTACTGGCCGGCGCCACCGCGGCCGACCCGCAGGTCGGCGCCGTGCCGCTGGCACTGGCCTTCGTCCTCTTCCTGTGGACGCCGCCGCATTTCTGGAGCCTGGCCATCGCCTTCCGCGAGGACTACGCCGCCGCCGGCGTGCCCATGCTGCCCGTGGTGGTCGGCGACAAACGTGCGGCGCAGACCATTTTCGCCAGCACCCTGCTGCTGGTGGCCGCTTCCTTCCTGCCGCTGGCCTTCGGCCTCGGCGCCATCTATTTCGCCGGGGCCGCCACCGGCGGCTTCCTGTTCATCCAGAAGGCATGGCGCCTGGCGCGCAACACCAACCGTGAGACCGCCATGAGTTGCTTCCATGCCTCGCTGGCGCAGTTGACCCTGGTACTCACGACCGCAATCATCGACGCCCGCTTCGAGGCAGGCGGTCCCGTGTATCGCGCCCTCCTCCAGGCCGCCCTTGCGGCAGCCGTGCTTGCCGCCGCGCCAGGAGTCGGCGCCGGCGATACGGTGCCGGCGCCCAAACTGGTGGAGCGTCCGCAAGGCGCGCGCAGCGGCCTCACGCTCACCACGCTCGACGAACAGG
>JACRJA010000023.1 GCA_016235745.1 Rhodocyclales bacterium
AGGCGCCGTCGATGGTGGCGAAGCGGTAGTCGGCGTACATCGTGGGCGAGTGGTTGCCCCACACGGCCAGCTGCTTGATGGCGGCCACGGGCTTGCCCGTCTTGGCGGCGATCTGGCTGGCGGCGCGGTTATGGTCCAGGCGCAGCATGGCGGTGAAGTTCTTGGCCGGCAGGTCAGGCGCGGACTTCATCGCGATGTAGGCGTTGGTGTTGGCGGGGTTGCCCACCACCAGCACCTTCACGTTGCGCGAGGCCACGGCGTTCAGGGCCTTGCCCTGGGCGGTGAAGATCTGGGCGTTGGCGGCCAGCAGGTCGGCGCGCTCCATGCCGGGGCCGCGGGGGCGGGCGCCGACGAGCAGGGCGTAGTCGGTGTCCTTGAACGCGGTCATCGCGTCAGCGTGGGCTTCCATGCCGGCCAGCAGCGGGAAGGCGCAGTCTTCCAGCTCCATCATCACGCCCTTGAGCGCCTTCTGCGGGCCCTCGGCGGGCACTTCCAGCAGCTGCAGGATCACGGGCTGGTCCTTGCCGAGCATCTCGCCGGAGGCGATGCGGAACAGCAGGGCATAACCGATCTGGCCGGCGGCGCCGGTGACGGCCACGCGGACGGGCTTCTTGCTCATGGTGAGGTCTCCGAAGGGGATGGAAAGGGGATCCTGTGCGTCGCGCGCGGGCCGGCGCGGCAGGCCGGGCGGGCGAAGCCGCAAGTGTAGCCCGCCGGCTCCGGGTTGACCCTCGGATTCTGCTATTCTTATGTCTTATATAAGACACAGTTGCGGTGGACGCCGGGCCGGTGCCCGTGCTGCAATCCGCTCCCCATGCCGCCCGAACCGCCGCCGATGCCCGCCGACGCCGACAGCCCCGCGCTGCCGGTCGGGCCGGCCTTCAGCCCGCTGTACCAGCAGATCAAGGCGCTGCTGGTCAAGAGCCTGCAGGACGGCGAATGGAAGCCCGGCGAGGCCATTCCCAGCGAGCTGGAACTGGCGGCGCGGTTTCGCGTGAGCCAGGGCACCGTGCGCAAGGCCATCGATGAGCTGGCGACCGAGAACCTGCTGGTCCGGCGGCAGGGCAAGGGCACCTTCGTCGCCACCCACGCCGAGGAGAAGATCCAGTACCGCTTCCTGCGGTTGACCTCCGACGACGGCGAGGCCACGGGCTGGGAGCGCCACTTCCTCGACTGCCGGCGCATGCGGGCGCCTGCCGAGGTGTCGCGTGCCCTGGGCCTGAAGGCCGGCGAGCCGGCGCTGCTGCTGCGGCGCACGCTGGGCCGCGAGGGCGTGCCGGTGGTGCTCGACGAGATCTGGCTGCCCGCGGGCCCGTTCAAGGGGCTCACGGCAGAGCGGCTGGCCCAGTACGCCGGGCCCATGTACGGCCTGTTCGAAACCGAGTTCGGCGTGCGCATGATCCGCGCCGAGGAGAAGATCCGCGCCGTCGCGGCCGATGCCGTGTCGGCCGGTCTGCTGCAGGTCGCGCCCGGCTACCCGTTGCTGAGCGTGGAGCGCCTGTCACGCACCTACGGCGACCAGGCCGTGGAGCTGCGCCGGGGCCTCTACAACACCGCCAGCCACTACTACCGCAACGAGCTCAGTTGACCCTGATGGCGACGTCGATGCCCTGCAGGCAAGGCCGGCGAAAGCTTGTTGCGCTGCAATAGAATCATTCGGTTTCACTGCGATTACGCCCGTCAAGAGCGACAACCCCAACGCCGCAGGATCGACTGCCCGAAGGACCCCCATGGCCAGCACACCCAGCACGCCCCCGCCCGTTTCCGCCAAGCGACCGGAGTTCCGCAACATCCACGCGCTGTCGGACCTGCCCAACTACCGGCTTCCCGCGGCGGGCATCGTGTCCATCCTGCACCGCATCAGCGGCGTGCTGATGTTCCTGCTGATGCCGTTCGTGATCTGGCTGTTCGACGTCAGCGTCACGTCCGAGATCTCCTTCGAATCCTTCCGCAGCGCCTTCCTGGCCGGCATCGGCTTCGTGCCGGCGTGGTTCGTCAAGCTGGTCACGCTGGGTCTGATCTGGGGCTACCTGCACCACTTCACCGCCGGTGTGCGCCACCTCTGGATGGACGCCACGCACAGCGTGTCCAAGGCCCAGGGCAAGCAGTCCGCCGTCGCCACGCTCGTCATCAGCCTCGCGCTGACGGTGGTGCTCGGCGCCAAGCTGTTCGGCCTGTACTGAACGCCCGCAAGGATCTTCACCCCATGGCAATCAACCACGGTTCCAAGCGCCTCGTCGTCGGCGCTCATTACGGCCTGCGCGACTGGCTTGCCCAGCGTGTCACGGCCATCCTGATGGCCCTGTTCACCGTCGTCCTGCTGCTGCAGGTGGTGGTGGGCGAGCCGCTCAGCTACGACAAATGGGCGGGCATCTTCGCCACCCAGTGGATGAAGGTCTTCACCTTCGTCGTCATCCTCTCGCTGCTGTACCACGCCTGGGTCGGCATGCGTGACGTGTGGATGGACTACATCAAGCCGGTGGGCGTGAAGCTCGCCTTGCAGGTGTTCACCATCGTGTGGCTGGTCGGCTGTGCCGGCTGGGCGATCCAAGTGCTGTGGAGACTCTGAACGTGGCCGCCTCGATTTCCAAACGCAAGTTCGACGTGGTCATCGTCGGGGCCGGTGGCTCCGGCATGCGCGCCTCGCTGCAGCTGTCGCTCGCCGGCCTGAACGTGGCCGTGCTGTCCAAGGTGTTCCCCACCCGCTCGCACACCGTGGCGGCGCAGGGCGGCATCGGCGCCTCGCTCGGCAACATGAGCGAAGACAACTGGCACTACCACTTCTTCGACACCGTCAAGGGCTCCGACTGGCTCGGCGACCAGGACGCCATCGAGTTCATGTGCCGCGAAGCGCCCAAGGTCGTGTACGAGCTCGAGCACTTCGGCATGCCGTTCGACCGCAACCCGGACGGCACCATCTACCAGCGGCCCTTCGGTGGCCACACCGCCAACTACGGCGAGAAGCCCGTGCAGCGC
>JACRJA010000025.1 GCA_016235745.1 Rhodocyclales bacterium
GCCGATGGCCTGCGTGCCCAGATCGGCGAACATCCACTGCGGCGTGTCCTCGCTGGCAATGGCCAGGCGCTCGCCGCGCCGGAATCCCAGCTTCAGCAGGCCGAGCGCGAAGCGCCGCGCGGTGTCTTGATACTCGCGCCAGGTCATCCGGTTCCAGATGCCCAGGTCCTTCTCGCGCAGTGCCAGGGCATCGGGTGTCGTGCTCGCCCAGTGCTGCAACAGCCTGGGCAGGGTGTGTTCGCCGTTGTTCAGAGCGGCGTCCAGGCTGCTTTCGCCGATGGTCTTCATGCCGCCTTCGCTCCGCCCAGATAGGCTTCGATGACCGCCGGGTCGGCCGAGACCTGCGCCGGCGTGCCTTCGGCGATCTTGCGGCCGAAGTTCAGGACGCAGATGCGGTCGGAGATGTCCATCACGATGCCCATGTCGTGCTCGACCATCAGCACGGTGATGCCGAGTTCGTCGCGGATGTCGAGCACGAAGCGCGCGATGTCCTCGGTCTCCTCGGTGTTCATGCCCGAGACCATCTCATCGAGCAGCAGCAGCTTGGGCTCGGTTGCGAGCGCTCGACCCAGCTCGACGCGCTTTTGCATGCCATAGGACAGCGCGCCGACCGGCATGTCGCGGATGTCCTCGATCTCCAGGAAGTCGATGATCTCCTCGACCTTGCGGCGATGCTCCAGTTCCTCGCGCCGCGCCCGGCCGAGGAACCAGGCGGCGTCGAAGACGTTGGTGCGCATGTGGCAGTGGCGTCCCACCAGCAGGTTCTGCACCACCGTGGCGTGCTTGAACACGGCCAGGTTCTGGAAGGTGCGCCCGATGCCCATCAGTGGCATGCGGTGCGACGGCATGCCGCTGGTGTCGCGGCCGTCGAAGTGCACGGTGCCGCTCGAAGGGGGCACGATGCCACTGATCATGTTGAACGTGGTCGTCTTGCCGGCGCCGTTGGGCCCGATCAGCGAGTAGATCTCGCCGCGGCCGACGTGAAAGCTCACGCCCGAAACCGCTTCGACGCCGCCGAAGCGCTTGGAGAGGCCTTCGACCCTGAGCAGACTGTCGTGGTGCATGGTGTGGGTACTCAGGACAACCAGCGCTTGCGGCGCTTGTAATGCTTGACCTCGCGCATGCTCTTGCGGGTGCCGCCTTCGCTGAAGCCGAGGTAGAACTCACGCACGTCTTCGTTACGCAGCAGCTTGTCGGCCGGGCCATCGAGCACGATGCGGCCGTTCTCCATGATGTAACCCTCGTCGGCCACGGCCAGCGCGGCCTGGGCGTTCTGCTCCACCAGCAGGATGCTCACCCCACTGTCGTGCCGCAGGCGCGTGATGATCCCGAAGATCTCCTCGCAAATCTGCGGTGCCAGGCCGAGCGTGGGTTCGTCGAGCATCAGCACCTTGGGCTCGGACATCAGCGCGCGGCCGATCGCTACCATCTGCTGTTCGCCGCCGGAGAGATAGCCCGAGACCGTGGTGCGCTTTTGCGTCAGGCGCGGAAACAGCGCATACGCGCGCTCGAGGCCGCGACGCGAATCGGCCGCGCTGCGCGTGTACCCTCCCATCAGCAGGTTCTCCTCGACCGTGAGCTGGTCGAACAGCCGTCGCCCCTCGGGCACCATCACGATGCCCTGCTTGACGATGCGGTCGGGGGCCATGCCGGCCAGCGGCCGACCCTCGAAGCTGATCTGCCCGGCCTTGATCTCGCCGTCCTCCGGATAGAGCACGCCGGAGATGGCCTTCAAGGTCGTGGACTTGCCGGCGCCGTTGGCACCCAGCAGCGCGACGATGCGGCCCTTGCCGAGGGTGAGCGACACCTCGCGCACCGCCTCGATGGTGTTGTCGTAGACGATCTGGACGTTGGTCAACGCGAGCATGTCGTTCCGTGCGTGCTGGGCTTCAACTGCCGGCGAACTTGCGGAAGTCGGGCTTGCGCTTCTCGAGGAAGGCGCGTACGCCTTCCTTCGACTCGTCGGTGTTGTAGTACAGGCTCAGTGCCTGCATGCCCAAACTGCCGATGCCGCGGATGTGCTCGGTGGACGCGTTGAACGAGCGCTTGGCGATCGCGATCGCGGTCGGGCTCTTCTCGACCAGCTCGCGCCCCCACTTGGCGACCTCGGCGTCGAGTTGGTCATGCGGCACGACCACATTGCACAGTCCCATCGCAAGCGCTTCCTGAGCACCGTAGCGGCGGCACATGTACCAGATCTCGCGCGCCTTCTTCTCGCCGACGACCGCGGCCAGGTAGGCCGTTCCCCAGCCCGGGTCGACCGATCCGACCTTGGGGCCGACCTGCCCGAACACCGCCTTGTCCGAGGCGATGGTCAGGTCGCACAGCGTGGCCAGCACATTGCCGCCGCCGATGGCGAAACCCTGCACGCGCGCGATCACCGGCTTGGGCACGTCGCGGATGGCGCTGTGCAGTTCCTCGATCGGCAACCCCGCCGTGCCGCGGCCGTCGTACTGGCCGGAGTGCGCCGACTGATCGCCGCCCGTGCAGAACGCGCGGTCGCCGGTGCCGGTCAGCACAATGGCGGCAATGTTCTTGTCCCAGCCCGCCTTCATCATGGCGTGCAGCATCTCCTCGATCGTCTGGCCTCGGAAGGCATTCATGACGCCGGGCCGGTTGATCGCGATGGTCGCGATCTGATCGCGCTCTTCGTAAACGATATCGGTGTAGTCCATCGTCGCAGGCTCCGTCAGCCGATCATGCTGTAGCCGCCCGAGACGCTCAGCACCTGGCCCGTCACATGCCCGGCCTTGCCGGAGGCGAGGAAGACCACCGCATTGGCCACGTCCTGCGGCCGCCCCACCTTGCGCAGCGGCATCGCCTTGGCGGCCTTCTCGATCTGCTCGGGCGTGAACATGCTGTCGGCATTGGTCCACATGCTGCTGCCGCCCACCTCATCGGCACTCGATGGAATCGTCACGCCCGGGCAGACCACATTGCAGCGGATGCCGAAGCGGCCGTTCTCCTTCGCAATCGTCTTCATGAAGCTGTTGACTGCCGCCTTCACGCCGCCATAGACCGCTTCGCGCGGCTCGCCCTGGCGGCTGGCATCCGAGCTGATGGAGACGATGGCACCGCTGTTTTGCTTGACCATATAGTCCAGCGCCGTCTTGGTGCAATTGAGCACGCCGACGTAGTTGATGTCGATCACCTTGCGCCAGAACTCGGGCGTGGTCTGCGTGAAGAACATCAGGTTGTCCCAGCCGACGTTGTTGACCAGCACGTCGACGCTGCCATGCTTGTCGGCAGCGGCCTTGAACATGGCCTGCACCTGGTCGAGCTGCGTCACGTCCGTCTTGACCACCTGTGCCGAAGCGGCGCCGAGCTTGCGCGCGAATTCGGCTGTCTTCTCGGCCTGCGCGGTGTCGATGTCGCCGATGGTCAGGTGCGCGCCTTCGGCGGCGAAAGCAAGCACGATCGCCCGCCCGATGTTCGATCCGCCGCCGGTCACGATGACCGACTTGTCCTTGAGTTCGAGATCCATGTCGTCAACCTTTCGTCGTTGTGTCAGGCGCGCCCGCTGCGCGCGGCGGCCGAAGTATATCGGCCAAACGCTTGTTAGGACATCAGATGAATACCAAGGCGGGTGTCGCTCCTCTCTACTCGATCTTGATGCCCGCCGACTTGATCAGCTTGCCGAATCGCTCGTGATCGGATCGGATCAGCGAATCGAACTCGGCTGGCGTCCGGTACACCGTCTCCAGGCCTTGGTCGGCGAGCTGCTGCTTCACGTCGGGCAGGGCCAGGATCCGCGCGATCTCGGTCGAGAGCTTCTCGACGATGGGGCGCGGCGTGCCGGCGGGCGCCAGGACGCCGAACCAGAGCTGGAAGTCGTACGCAGGCAGTCCGGCCTCGGCAAAGGTGGGCACATCGGGCAGCGTGGGCAGTCGCTTGGTGCCGGTGATCGCGAGGGGCCGCAGGCGCCCTGACTTGATGTGGGGAATCGAAGTGACCGGGGTGTCGAAGTTGAGCTGGATCTGGCCGCCGATCAGATCGGTCAGCGCCGGTGCGGTCCCCTTGTAGGGCACATGCTGCATCTTCACGCCCGCCACGCTCTTGAAGTACTCGCCGGCGAGATGAGTGGAACTGCCGGTGCCTACCGCCGCGAAGTTCAGTTCGTTCGGCTTGGCCTTGGCCAGCGCGATGAACTCCGAAAGATTGGCCGCGGGGACCGAAGGATGCACCACCAGCACGAGTTGCGTCGTCACGAGGCCCGCCACCGGATGGAAGTCGCGCAGCACGTCGAAGGGCAGGGTGGCCACCATGTGAGGCACCGTCACGTGCGTCGAGGCCGCCAGCGAGATCGTGTAGCCGTCTGGCGCCGACTTTGCGAGTGCATCGGACCCGATGGCCGTGTTTGCGCCCGGCTTGTTGTCGATGAGCACCTGCTGCCCCCAGGCTTCGGTCAGCTTTGCACCCACCAGCCGCGCCACGTAGCTGGTGCTGCCGCCCGGGGCGTAGGGCACGATGAAGCGGATCGGCTTGTTGGGGTAGGAGCCGGCGCCGGTCTGGCCCAGCGAAGGACCCGCCAGCGTCATCGCGGTGACAAGGGCAAGCAAGGTCTTGATCATGGCGGAGCGGCTCCCGGAGGCGGTCGTTGCGGCGGCTTGCCAGAGTTGCCTGCAATCTATAGAGGGTCAGTGCGAAACGCCACGGGGAGATGCCCTAAGGAAGGTCTGCAAAACCCCGGCTGCGGATGCAGGTAGGTCGCAGAGCAAGCTTGGGGTTCGACGATGCGCGCAAGCGACCGCAATCTGATGCTTCAGCGGCGATTGGCAGCCCGTTTTGGGCCTCAGCGCGCGCCC
>JACRJA010000024.1 GCA_016235745.1 Rhodocyclales bacterium
AGCCTGGATACGACGCAACCTTCGTTCACCAAAAAGAAACTCAGCAAGCGCCAGAAACGTAAGTTCGCCAACTGGGACGAGTCCATCATGCGCAGTATCCTCGGGCTTCAACCGTTATGACGGGCAAGTGCAAAGGCCCTGGGCTGCCGGCGCTGCGCGAAGCGATCGCCGGTTTCTACGCCGAGCGGCTGGGGGCCGACGTCGCCCCCGAGCGCATCGTCATCACTGCTGGCGCCTCTGGCGCCCTGGTGCTGGCCTTGGGCCTCATCACCGACCCCGGCGACGAGTGGCTGCTGCCCGACCCGTCCTACCCCTGCAACCGCCACCTCGTGCGCACCTTCGAAGGCCGGGTGCGGCTGCTGCCGGTCGGCCCGGAAACGGCTTTCCAGCCCACGGCGGCCATGATCGCCGCCGCCTGCGGGCCGCGCACCCGCGGCGTGATGCTCGCCTCCCCGGCCAACCCCACAGGCACCCTGCTCTCGCTCGAGGAGATCGACGCGATCGCCGAGGTGGCATCCGCCCGCGGCGCGATCACGCTCGTCGACGAGATCTACCAGGGGCTCACCTACGGCGTACCGATGCGCACCATCCTCTCGCGCCGGCGCGACGTGCTCGTCGTCAACAGTTTCTCCAAGTATTTCGGCATGACCGGCTGGCGCCTCGGTTGGCTGGTGCTGCCCGACGCCGGCTGGGTGCGCGAGGCAGAGAAACTCGCCCAGCACCTCTTCATTTCGCCCTCGACGGTGGCGCAGCACGCGGCGCTTGCCGCCTTTCTGCCGCAGACGCTGGAAACGCTGCAGCAGCGCCGCGACGAGTTCGCCCGGCGGCGTCACGTGCTGCTGCGCGGGCTCGAAACCTTGGGTTTGGCCGTACCGGCCGAGCCCACCGGCGCCTTCTACGCCTACGCCGATGTCTCCCCCTTGGGAGAGACGGCCGAGCGCCTGGCGCAGCGCTTGATCGAGGAAGCGCACGTGGCCGTCACGCCGGGGCGGGATTTCGGCGAGCACCGCGCCGAGCAGTTTCTGCGCTTTGCCTATACCACCACCCAGGCGCGCATCGCCGCGGCCATCGAGCGGCTGGCCAAGGTGCTGCGCCGCTGAAGCGCGACGGCGCTCACCGCTGCGCGATCTGCTCCAGGCTGCGCTTCATCGCCAGCACGCGGCGCGCGTAGCGCTGCTCGGGGTCGTCGAGCGCACCGGCAAAGGCCTGTAGCGCTTTTTCCGTGCTGCCGTGGCGTTTCTTCGCTTCGGCGAGCACCTCTATCCCCACCGAGATATTGAGCGCCGGGTCGAACAGAGCGTTTTCCCGCACCTTGTGCTTGGATCGCGCGAGGATCTTGTCCTCGTGCCACTTCGGGATCACCTGCATCAAGCCCTGCGCCCCCGCCGGGCTTTCTGCGAAGGGGTTGAACTCGGACTCGATGGCGATCACCGCGACGATCAGGGTCGGATCGAAGCCATGGCGGCGCGATTCCTGCTCGACGGTGAGAAAAAGCGGCGTGAGCGCGGCGGAAGCCACGCGATAGCGCCGCGCCACGTGATCGCGCACGCGGCGCATCTCGGGGCTCAGCGCCTGGATGCCGAGGTGCGCCTGCACCGAATCGGCTGGCGCCTTGGCCGCCTTGGCCGCCTTGGCCGGCTCACGAGGCAGGGGCGAAGAAGCCACGCGCTGTTCGGCCGGGGCGGACACGGGGGTAGGCGCGACCGTTTCGCTGACCACCGGTTGCGGAGCTTCGATAGTAGCAGCATCGACATCGTCGCCGCCATCGTCTTCGGGTAGCGGCAACAACGCCGTGGCCGTCGGGGCCATCGCCGCCTCTCCGGGATCGGAAACGACGAGAAGCCCCAAGAGCCCAGTACAACAGGCGAGCACGAGCAAGACGGTGGCCGCCACGCGACCGGACACGGCATCGCGGCCGGTCGCAATTTCTACTTCTTTGTCATACCGTCGGTCTTCGGTCATGACGATGTCCTCCTTTCGTGCCAAAGCGCCTTCGCCGGATATCACAGTATTTCTGCCGCGGAAATGGCGGCGACGAAGGCGATCGCGAGGTCGTACATGCCGGCCGAAATGCGGCCGAACGGGGCGCGACAGAGGTGCTGTCGCAAGAGAGAAAAACAGAGATGATCGTTGAGGGAAGCCGAGGATAACGCGAAACTCACGCTTTGCCAAGGACTTGCCCGATCATGGCGTGGACTCGCCCCCCCGGCTGTTGCATCCTTACGACAGCGGCGGGGGCAAGAAACGATTCGCGAAGAGCCCGGCGATCCGCAGGCGCACGCCGGGCGCCACGGGCAAGAGCGCCGCGAACCGATGCCAGTCGAAGAACGGTCCGGGGTCGGTCTTTCGGCCCGGCGCAACATGACAATGTCCCGCAACGGAATCGATCGCAGGATATCGTCTTATGAGAGCAGCGACGAGGGCTGCCACCCGCTCATATTGAGCAGAAGTGAACGGCTGGCGATCGGACCCTTCCAGTTCGATGCCTACGGAGAAGTCGTTGCAGCGCGTGCGCCCTTCCCAGGAGGAAGGACCGGCATGCCAGGCACGGCGCTCGGGGGGAACGAATTCGATGGTCTGGCCATCGCGGCGAATGAAGTAGTGCGCCGACACGCGCAGGCTCGCGAGCGCAGCAAAAACGGGATGGCGCGACGGATCGAGCGTATTGGTGAAGAGCCGCTCGACCGCGTCGCCGCCGAATACGTCCGGCGGCAGGCTGATCGCGTGCAGCACCACCAGGCTGATCGGCATCCCCGGCGGGCGCTCGTCGCAGTTGGGCGAAGCCACCCGCCGGTCGATGCAGGACTCGAGCGCCCCTTTTTCCGCCATCGCTGCCTCCCAACCGGTTGCCGCCATCCTCTCTATAATAGGGGATTTCACGGATCGGACCTGCAGCTCATGAGCGCCCACTTCCTGCTTGGCGGCGCCCGCAGCGGCAAGAGCGCCCTGGCGCAGCGGCTCGCCGAAGAAAGCGGCCTGCCGGTCACGGTGATCGTCACGGGCGAGCCGCGCGATGCCGAGATGGCCGAGCGCATCGCCCGCCATCGACGCGAGCGCCCCGCCCACTGGCGCACGGTGGAAGCACCCTGCGAACTCGCCGGCGCGCTGCGCGCCCATGCCGCCCCCGAACGCTTCGTGCTCGTCGACTGCCTGACGCTGTGGCTGTCGAACTGGCTCCTGGCCTGCCTCGACGACCCGCCGCGCCGCGGCCTGGATGAATTCGCGGCCGAGCGTGCGGCGCTGCTCGAACTCGTGGCTGCCCCGCCGGGGCCGCTCGTCCTGGTGGCGAACGAAGTCGGGCTGGGGCTGGTGCCCGAGACGGCGCTCGGTCGGCGCTTCCGCGACGAAGCCGGGCGGCTCAATCAGGACGTCGCCGCGCGCGCGTCCGCCGTGAGCTTCGTCGCCGCCGGCTTGCCACTGCGCTTAAAATAGCGGCGCCGGCGTTTCCGCCTGGATCACGTTTGCGTACAATGCGGGCTTTCGCCGACGATCCTTCCCTCCCCATGCGCGAATTCTCCCTCACGCCGACGCACGACCCGGACCTCGCCGCCCGCCTGCAGCGCGCCATCGACGACAAGACCAAGCCGCGCGGCGCGCTGGGACGACTCGAGGCGACGGCACTGCGCCTGGGCCTCATCCAGCGCCGCCTCGATCCCCGCCTGGAACATCCGCAGGCGCTCGTCTTCGCCGCCGATCACGGTGCCACGCACCGGCCCGGCATCTCGGCCTTTCCGCGCGAAGTCACCTGGCAGATGGTGGAGAATTTCCTCGCCGGCGGCGCGGCGATCAACGTCTTCTGCCGCCAGCACGGCATTCCCCTGGCCGTGGTCGACGCCGGCGTGGATCACGTCTTCGCCCCGCGCCCCGGTCTGATCGATGCCAAGCTCGCCTTCGGCAGCAACGACTACCTCCAGGCCCCGGCGCTCGGCCGGGAACTGGCCGTGCGCAGCCTCGCCACCGGGGCGGAACTGGTGCGCCGCCTGCTGCCCGAGACCGATTGCCTGCTGCTGGGCGAGATGGGCATCGGCAACACGGCCAGCGCCACGCTCCTCACGCACTGCTTCACCGGCGCGCCGCTTGCGGCGATCACCGGCCGCGGCACGGGGCTCGACGACGACGGTCTGGCGACCAAGCGCCAGCTGCTCGAAACCGCGCTCGAGCGCGGCGGCGTGCCCACCGATCCGGTCGAGGTCCTTGCCGAATACGGCGGGCTCGAAATCGGCCAGATCGCCGGGGCGATGCTCGCAGCGGCCGAGCGCCGCCTCGTCATCCTCGTCGACGGCTTCATCGCCACCGCCGCGCTGCTCGTCGCCCATGCCCTGGAACCAGCCGTGCTCGACTACTGCGTCTTCTCGCACCGCTCGCAGGAGCCGGGGCACCGTCGCCAACTCGAGCACCTTGGCGCCGAAGCGCTGCTCGAACTCGACCTGCGCCTGGGCGAAGGGACCGGCGCGGCGCTCGCCTATCCGCTCGTCGTCTCCGCCGCCGCCTTCCTGCGCGAGATGGCCAGTTTCTCGGCGGCCGGCGTGGCTGCGGGCGCCTGAACCGCTCACGCGCCCTCGCTCGTCACCATGATCCGTACCCTCTTCTGGCGGTTCGTCGCGGCGCTGCAGTTCTTCACCCGGCTGCCGCTGCCGCGCGACTTGCCGCAGGTGCCGGCGCACCAGGCCGGCGCCATCGGATTCTTCCCTTGGGCGGGCATCGTCGTCGGACTGCTCTGCGGGGCCGTGCTGCTGCTGGGGCGCTGGCTGTGGCCGACGGAAGTCGCCGCCGTGCTCGCCGTGGCCACCGCGGTGGCACTCACCGGCGCCCTGCACGAGGATGGCTTGAGCGATACCGTCGACGGCTTCGGCGCGGGCTGGGATAGAATGCACATCCTCGCCATCATGAAGGACGTGCGGCTGGGTAATTATGGCGCCACGGCCTTGGTGCTGGCGCTGGCGGCGCGCATCGCGCTCACCGCCGCGCTCGCCAGCCGGTTCGAGGGGGGGGCGCTCCTGGCCGCGATCGTGGCCGCGCACGCCGTCTCGCGCGGCGCGGTGCTGCTCCCCATGCTGGCCCTGCCTTACGCGCGCGCCGAAGACGCCACGAGCCGCGCCAAACCGGTGGTGCAAAGTCTGGATGGTACGGCGCGGCTCACCGCCGCGCTCGGAGCGCTCGCACCGCTCGCCCTGCTCCCGCCGCCGGTCGCGCTCGCGGGGCTTGCCGCCGCTGGCGCCATCGGGGCCGCGTGGACGCGGCTGTGCGCCCGCCGGCTGGGGGGCTACACCGGCGACGTGCTCGGCGCCGTCCAACAAACGGGCGAAATCGCCTTTCTGCTAGGAATCTTGGCTGCATGGAAATTCATCTGATCCGACATCCGCGCGTGGCCATCGACCCGCAGCTGTGCTATGGCCACAGCGACGTGCCGCTGGCCGAACCCGCCGAAGAGGCCGCCCAACGTCTGCGCCCCTGGCTGCCCGAACGCTTCCGTCTCTTCTCCAGCCCCTCGAGCCGGGCGCTGGCGCTGGCCCAGGCCCTGGGGCAGCCCATGCTCGACGAACGGCTCAAAGAAATGCACTTCGGCCAATGGGAGCTGCAGCCCTTCGAGGCTCTGGGCGAGGCCCTGGAACTGTGGGCGAAGAACCCCTTCGGCTTTCAGCCGCCAGGGGGCGAGTCGGCCGCCGAAATGGCCATTCGCGTGCTCGAATGGTGGCAGGAAACGCGCGAACGCCACCAAGACGAGGAGGCGCTCGTGATCGTTGCCCACGGCGGCCCCTTGCGCGTGCTCGCCGGCCATCTGCTCGGCCTGCCGCGCGAGCGCTGGCTGTCGCTCGACTTCGGTTGCGCCCAAACCACCCGCATCGACCTCGAACCCTGGGGAAGCATGCTGCGGTGGTTCAACCGGACGTGAGGCGGCGCTGCCCGCACGGTGCAGCAGCTGCCGCAGCCGAGGGCCATCGCCGGCGCCAGGAAGGCGCTTGGGGCTTCAGGCCACCAGATCCTCCCGGTACAGCTGCGCGTAGCGCCCTGCGGCGGCGAGCAGCTGCGCGTGCGTGCCGCTTTCGACGATGCGCCCGCGCTCCATCACCACGATGCGATCGGCCCGTTCCACCGTCGTGAGGCGGTGCGCGATCACCAGCGTCGTGCGCCCTTTCATGAGCGTCTCCAGCGCCGCCTGCACCGCGCGCTCGGATTCGTTGTCCAGGGCGGAGGTCGCCTCGTCGAGTACCAGCACCGGCGCGTCTTTCAAGAGGGCGCGGGCGATCGCCAGGCGCTGGCGCTGGCCGCCGGAGAGCAGCGCCCCGTTCTCGCCGATGGGGGTGTCGAAGCCTTGCGGCAGGCGTTCGATGAATTCCAGCGCATGCGCCGCGCGCGCCGCGGCGACGATCTCTTCGCGCGACACCGGCCGCTCGCCCGCGCCGTAGGCGATGTTCTCCGCCACCGTCGCATCGAACAGCACCACCTGCTGCCCGACGTAGGCGATCTGACGGCGCAGCGCCGTGAGCCGCCACTGCGGCAGCGGCACACCGTCCAAGCGGATGCAGCCTGCGGTGGGGTCGTAGAAGCGCAGCAGCAGCTGGGCCATGGTCGACTTGCCGCTGCCCGAAGGGCCCACCAGGGCAACCACCGAGCCGGGCTCGATGCGCAGATCCAAGCCGTCGAGCGCCCAGTCCTGCGCATTGGGATAACGGAAGCGCACCCCCTCGTAGAGGATCTCGCCGCGGGCGCGCTCGAGGGCAAAGCTGCCCTCGTCAGGTTCCGGCGGCACGTCGAGCAGCGAGAAGATGCTCTCGGCCCCGGCCAAGCCGCGGGCGATGCGGCTATTGACCTCGGTCAGCTGCCGGATCGGTTTGGGGAGCAAGCCCGCGGCCGTGACGTAGGCCACCAGCTCACCGGCAGTGGCATCGCCGCGCAGCCACAGCACGAGCCACAGCAAGGAGCCGATGGCCACGAAGGTGACGAGCTGCGTCGTCGAGCCATTGCGCGCCCCGATTCGCGCCAGCCGCAGCTGCCGCTGAAAATCCTCGTCGTTGGCCCGGGCGAAGCGCGCCAGTTCCCGTTGCTCCCCGCAAAACGCCTTGATGACCCGCTGCGCCAGCACCGCTTCGGTGGCAAGGGCGGTGATGCGCCCCATCGTCTCCTGCAAGCGGCGCGAGGCGGTCCGCAGCTTGCGCCCGGCGCTGCGCATCATCGCCCCGAGCACGGGAAGGAGCACCACCAGCACCAGCGTGAGTTTCCAGTTCGACCACAGCAGGTAGCCGAAGAGCGCGACCACGGTCAGCCCTTCGCGCACGACGACGCGCACCGCCTCGGTCACGGCGCCAGTGGTCATGGTCACGTCGAAAGTGAGCCGCGAGATGATCCGCCCTGAATCCTGAGAATCGTAATAGGCCGTCGGAAGCCTCAGCCCGTGCGCGAAGAGCGCCGAGCGCAAATCGTGGATGATCCCCACGGACACCTTGGACATGGAGTAGGCCCCGAGAAACGAGCCGATCCCCTGCCACAGGGCCACCAGCATCAGGGCCGCCGGCACGAGGTAGAGCGTGTCGACTTCGCCCAGCGACGGCACCGTCAGCTGCGCCCGCGCCGGGTCGGTCAGGCCGTCGACGAAATGCTTCAGCGCCCCCATCATCATCGGCTGGCCACTGGCGAAAATCACATATCCAAGCATGGCCAGCGCGAAAGCGCCGCGATAGGGAAGCACGTACTGCCATAGCCGGCGATAGAGCCTCCAGGAAGAATCCGCGCTTCGCTCCATCAATGCGCCTCGTCCCAATTACGTCCCACGCCGACGTCGACCACGAGCGGCACGCGCAAGCGGGCGACGTTCTGCATCTGATCGGTGACGAGCGTGCGCGCAGAGTCCACCTCCGCCTCGGGCACTTCCAGCACCAGCTCGTCGTGCACCTGCAGGATGAGCCGCGTCGCCAGGCCGCTCTCTTGCAAGGCGCGATGCACGCCGATCATCGCGAGTTTAATGAGGTCGGCCGCGGTGCCCTGCATGGGGGCGTTGATCGCCGCGCGCTCGTCGGCCTGGCGTTGGGCCGGATTGCGCGAACGGATGTGGCGCAGCCACACGCGGCGCCCGTAGAGCGTCTCGACGTAGCCCTGCTCATAGGCCATCTTGCGCGCCTGCTCCATGTAGGCAGCCACTCCCGGATAACGGGCGAAATAGCAGTCGATGTACTGCTGCGCCGCAGCGCGCTCGATCCCCAGGCTGCGCGCCAGGCCATGCGCGCTCATGCCGTAGATGAGGCCGAAGTTGATGGTCTTGGCCACACGCCGCTGTTCAGGCGTCACGGCCTCGGGCGCCACCCCGAAAATCTCGGAGGCGGTGTGCTTGTGGATGTCCTCGCCGTGCAGGAAGGCCGCCACCAGGGTGGCGTCGCCCGAGAGGTGCGCCATGATGCGCAGCTCGATCTGGGAATAATCCGCCGACAGCAGCAGGCAGCCGGGCGGGGCGACGAAGGCCGAGCGGATGCGCCGCCCTTCGGGCGTGCGCGCCGGGATGTTCTGCAGGTTCGGTTCGCTCGAGGACAGGCGTCCCGTGACCACCACGCTCTGGGAGAAGGTGGTATGCACCCGCCCCGTGCGTGGATCGATCATCTTCGGCAGCTTGTCGAGATAGGTGTTTTTGAGTTTCGAGAGCTGCCGGTGCTGCAGCAGCACCTCGACGATGGGATGCTCGTGCGCCAGACGCTCGAGCACTTCTTCGCTGGTCGAGGCCTGTCCCCCGGCAGTCTTCTTGGCCGCTTTCAGGCCCAGCTCGCCGAAAAGAAGTTCGGCGACCTGCTTGGGCGAAGCGAGATTGAACGCTCTCCCGGCGAGCGCATGGGCTTTCTGCTCGAGCACACGCAGCTGGGCTTCGAACTCGCGGGATTGGACGGCAAGCACCTTGGGATCGATCGCCACCCCGGCGCGCTCCATGGCCACCAGCACCGGCACGAGCGGGCGCTCGATGTCGCGATAGACGCGCTCGAGCTTGGGTTCGGCGGCGAGCCGGGCCGAGAGCACGTCGAAGAGCCTCCAGGTGAGGTCCGCGTCCTCGGCGGCGTAGGCCGCCGCGCGCGCCGGCGGCACCTCGTCGAAGCCGATCTGTTTCTTGCCGCTGCCGCACAGCTCGGCGTAGGTGAGCGGCTCGAGCGCGAGCCAGCGGCGGCTGAGGCGATCGAGGTCGTGCTGGGCGTCGCTCTCGAGCACGTAAGACATCAACATCGTGTCGTCGATGGTCCCGCCGGGCTCGGCCCCATGCGCCGCGAGCACGTGCCAGTCGTATTTCGCGTTCTGCGCCACCTTGCCCTTGGCCGTGGCGAACCAGGGCGCGAGGCGGCGCAACACTTCTTCGCGCGGCAACTGCGGCCCGACTTCGAGCCCGCGGTGTGCGAGCGGAATGTAGCACGCCCGGCCAGGCCCCACGGCGAAGGAGATTCCGACGAGGGAGGCGTTGCGCGCGTCCAGGCTGGTCGTCTCGGTGTCGAAGGCCACGCGGGTGCCCTGCCCGATTTCGCCAAACCAGCGATCGAATTCGTCCCAGTCGGTGATGCAATCGTACGTCTGCCGCCGCGCCGCGGCCTGCGCCGGCGTTTCGGCCCCGTCGCTGCCCGCCGGTCCCGCCGTGGCCGCAACCCCCTGCGCCCGCAGCTCGTTCAGCCACGACTGAAATTCGAGCCGTTCGTAGAGCGCGAGGAGTTTCTCGCGCTGCGGCGGGCGCGCCTTCAGGTCGTCGAGCCGCAGCGGCAGATCGAGATCGCAGCGCACCGTCAGCAGCTTTCTTGCCAGCGGCAGGAAGTCGCGCGCCGCACGCAGATTTTCCCCCACTTTGCCCTTGATCTCGTCGGCGTGCGCGAGCAGCGCTTCGAGCGAGCCGTACTGCTGCAGCCATTTCGCCGCTGTCTTGGGACCGCAGCCGGCCACCCCGGGGACGTTGTCGACTGCATCGCCCACCAGCGCCAGGTACTCGACGATGCGCTCGGGCGGCACGCCGAACTTCTCCTCCACGCCCTTGGCGTCGAGCTTCTCGCCGCGCATGGTATCGACCCACAGCACCTGCGGACCGACGAGCTGGGTGAGGTCCTTGTCGCCGGTGGAGATCACCACCTCCCAGCCGCGCGCCAGCGCCTGACGGCTGAGCGTGCCGATCACGTCGTCGGCCTCTACCCCCGGGATCATCAGCAGCGGCCAGCCCTCGGCCTCGATCGCCTCATGCAGCACAGGAATCTGCGCGGCGAGGTCCTCGGGCATCTCAGGGCGCTGCGCCTTGTACTGGGGATACCACTCGTCGCGAAAGGTTTTGCCCGGGGCGTCGAACACGCAGGCACGATAGGGTGAGGGAAATTCCTGCGCCAGGCGCCGCAGCATCGACAGCACGCCGCGGATGGCGCCGGTGGGCTCGCCGCGCGAGGTACGCAGATCGGGCAAAGCGTGATACGCTCGATAAAGATAGCTCGAACCGTCGACGAGCAGCAGACGCGTCGTCATGGCGTCTCTCACAGAGGCTTGCAAACGGGCAACTATACCGCGGTTCGGCGTACGATGAAAGGAAGACCATGCCGCTGCACGACAAACTCCCCAACCCGGTCGTCGACCCCAAGGACATCCAGTACAACGGGCGCGAATCCTGGCGCATCTTCGGCATCATGGCCGAATTCGTCGAAGGCACCGAGCGGCTGGCCGCCATCCGGCCGGCGGTGAGCATCTTCGGCAGCGCCCGCGTCGTCCCCGACC
The DNA here is from genome assembly GCA_016235745.1 of Rhodocyclales bacterium. GTDB lineage: Bacteria > Pseudomonadota > Gammaproteobacteria > Burkholderiales > Rhodocyclaceae > Tepidiphilus. The sequence goes on from JACRJA010000024.1 coordinate 10,708, forward strand.
ATCCTTATTACCTTCTCGCCGAGCGCATCGCGCGCAAACTGTCGGATGCCGGCTTCACCGTCATCTCTGGCGGCGGACCGGGGGTGATGGAGGCGGCCAACAAAGGCGCCTACTTCGGCAAGAGCCCCTCGGTGGGGCTCAACATCCAGCTGCCGCACGAACAGCACGCCAACCCCTACCAGGACATCTCGCAGACTTTCCGCCACTTCTTCGCGCGCAAGTACATGTTCGTGAAGTTCGCCTCGGCCTATATCGTGCTGCCGGGCGGCTTTGGCACGCTCGACGAGCTCTTCGAGGCGATGACCCTCATCCAGACGGGTAAGAGCCGGCGCATCCCCGTGATCCTCGTCCATCATCCCTACTGGCAGGGGCTGCTCGAGTGGATGCGCGAGCGGCTCGTGGGCGAGGGGATGATCGACCCGGGCGACCTCGACATCGTGCAGCTCATCGACGATCCCGACGAGATCGTCACGGCACTTTTCAAATACTACGAGAGCCGCGGTTTCGAGCCTCTGCCCACCGAACGCGAACTGATGCTCAATCTGTGAGCGGGAAAGCAGCGCGCCAACCATTGGGCGGTGCATAACGCCGCGATCCGGTCGCTGCAGCAGGTTTTTGGCGGCAGCCTATTGTAGAATGCAGAAAAACGCAGCTCCTAACGGAAACGCCCATGACCGCCCGCCTTCGCGTCGCCTTTTTCACCCTGCTGCTCACGGCCGGTACGGCCTGGGCGCAGCAATCCTCGCGCCCGCCGCTCGAACCGATCCCGGAGCCGCCGCCGCTGCCCGGACCGATCACCGAAGAGGATCTCGCCGAACCCCAGGTGACGATCCGCAAGGAGGGGGAAGACGAAGTCACCGAATACCGTATCGGCGGGCGCGTCTATATGATCAAGGTCGTGCCAGCCCGCGGCGGAACGCCATACTATCTCATCGATCGCACCGGCAACGGCGTGATGGAGCGCTTCGACGGCACGCCCGAGCTCTCCGTGCCGATGTGGATTCTCAAATCCTGGTGAGCACGGGCGCCGCATGCACGCTCACATCCTAGGGTATTCGCACGGCTGGCGCTGGATCGCCGACGGGTTCGCCCTGTGGCGGCGCGCGCCAGCGCTCACGAGTTACGTGAGCTTCGCCTACGTGCTGATCCTGCTGCTTGCTTCCAGCCTGCCCTACCTCGGACAGATCGCAGCCCCCCTCCTCATGCCCATTCTCTCGATCGGCGTACTCGAGGGGATGGCCGCTGCCGAAGCCGGGCGACGCCCGGGGCCGGAGATTCTTTTTGCCGGATTCCGTGCGCCTTGGCGCTCGCTCGCCCTTCTCGGCGCTTTCCAATTGGTGGGAAACCTGTTCGCCGTGCTCGCCACGGTGCTCGTCGACGGCGGCCTGCTGCTCGGTTTGTACCGCGGCACGATCGATCCGGCCTCGCTCGAGAGCGAGCCGCAGCTCCTGTGGCCCCTGCTCGTCTGGCTCGCGGTCGCATTGCCCGTCACCATGGCCTACTGGTTCGCCCCGGCGCTGCTCGCCTGGTACCGTCAGCCCTGGATCAAGGCGCTCTTCTTCAGTTTCTATGCCATGCTGCGCAACTGGCGCCCCTTTCTCGTCTATGCCTTGGGGCTGACGGTTCTCGCCTTCGTTCTGGCGTTCGCGCTATCGCTGCTCGCCGCGCTCATCCATCCCTATGTGCTCGGCATCGCCCTGTTCCTGCTGCCGCTGGTGCTCGTGCCGACGCTCTTCGCCGGACTCTACCTGCAAGTACGCGATGTCTTCGGCCCCCGCTGACCCTTCGCTGCGGCCGATCGGCGTGCTCGGCGGCACCTTTGATCCGATCCACTACGGTCACCTGCGCCTGGCCGAAGAGGCGCGCGAAGCGCTTGCGCTCGAGCGTGTGCTCTTCATCCCGGCAGGCGACCCGCCGCATCGACCCGCGCCGGGCACCCCCGCCATCCATCGGCTGGGCATGGTGCGCAGCGCCATCCGCGGCCACGGCGCCTTTCACGCCGACGACCTGGAGCTGCGCCGCGGCGGCAAGAGCTACACCGTCATCACCCTGGAAACCTTGCGCCGCCGCTACGGTCCATCTCGGCCTCTCGTGCTGATACTCGGCGCCGACGCCTTCTTCGGCCTGCCCTCGTGGCACCAGTGGCAGCGGCTCTTTGAACTGGCCCATGTGCTCGTGGCCATGCGGCCGGATTTTCCGCTGCCCTGGGGAAACGAGCCGCCCGAAGACGATCCGCCGGAGCCCGGAGCAGGCTTGCCGCCGGCGCTGCAGGACGTGCTCGCCGTGCGGCGCGCGCCCAAGCTCACGCGGCTGGCCGAAACGCCGGCCGGCTTCGTCGGTTTTTTTCGCAACACGCCGCTGGCCATCTCGGCCACGACCATCCGCCGGCTGCTGCACGAGGGACGCAGCGCCCGTTATCTCTTACCGGAGGCGGTGCTGCGCTACATCGCCACCCATTCGCTGTACCAAGGAGACGCTCAAATCCCATGACCACCACCGACACCCTGCTTGATGCCGAAGCCATCGCCGCCCTGTCCGTGGGCGCCCTCGAAGACGTCAAGGGCGAGGACATCCGCGTGTTCGACACGCGCGAACTCTCACCGCTCTTCGATCGCGTCATCGTCGCCAGCGCCCAGTCTACGCGCCAGACCAAGGCGCTCGCCCAGCGCGTGATCCAGCGCGCCAAGGAAGCCGGCGTGCCCATCGTCGGCGTCGAAGGGGAAGCGTTGGGCGAATGGGTGCTCGTCGATCTCGGCCCGGTCGTCGTACACGTCATGCAACCGGCCGTGCGCGCCTACTATCGCCTCGAAGACCTGTGGCAGCACGGCGCCGGCGGGCGGCAAAGCGCCTGAACCCCGTCCGATGAAACTCACGCTGCTCGCGGTGGGCACGCGTCTGCCCGCCTGGGCCGAGGCTGCCTGCACCGAATACGCGCGGCGCTTTCCGGCAGAGCTGCCGCTCACGATCACCGAAGTCAAAGCCGAGCCGCGCACCGGCGGCAAACCAGTGCCCGAACTCAAGCGCCGCGAAGCCGAACGGCTGCGCGCGCAGATCCCTGCCGGAGCACGCCTCGTCGTGCTCGACGAGCGTGGTGCCAACCTGGATACGAAGCAACTCGCCGATCGGCTCCAGAGCTGGCGCCGGGACGGGCGCCACGTGACGTTCCTCATCGGCGGGCCCGACGGGCTCGACCCTACCCTCTTGCAGGCCGCCGACGAGGCGCTGCGCCTGTCCAGCCTGACGCTGCCGCACGCGCTCGCCCGTGTGGTTCTGATCGAAGCGCTCTATCGCGCCTGGAGTCTGACGGCAGGGCATCCCTATCACCGCGAGTGAATGGCACCCGCATGCTCTGCCGTGCGGCTGCGCAGTAGGTTGTTCGCGGCGCCCCAGGGTTTACCCCACTGCCGCAGTCGGCCATTTGGCACTAGGCTTACTTTTCGACTAAGCTGAAGCACAGAAGAGGCGCCTACCCCTGCGCCCGATCGCATCGACCCTCGCCGCCTCGCCACGAGCGAGCCCCGGCGGATGAAAGGAGGAGACACCGATGGTCAGCACCCTTACCGGCACGCTCGCCGTGGCCGCCCCCCTTGCCTCGCTCGACGACCGCTACCGCGTCACCGGGCGCGTCTATCTCACCGGCTATCAGGCGCTGGTGCGCCTGCTGCTCATCCAGCGTGAACGCGACGAAGCCGCCGGGCTGAACACGGCCGGGTTCGTGTCCGGCTACCGCGGCTCCCCCCTGGGCGGGCTCGATCAAACCCTGTGGCGGGCCAAGGAGCACTTGCAGTCGCACCATATCGTCTTCCAGCCTGGCGTCAATGAAGACCTCGCTGCCACCGCCGTCTGGGGCACGCAGCAGGTCGGGCTCTTTCCCGGGGCCAGGTACGACGGGGTTTTCGCCATGTGGTACGGCAAGGGGCCGGGAGTGGATCGCTGCGGCGACGTCTTCCGCCACGCCAACGCCGCCGGCACCGCGCGCTTCGGCGGCGTGCTCGCCGTGGCCGGCGACGACCATGCCGCCAAGTCTTCCACGCTGCCGCACCAGACGGACCACGTCTTCAAGGCGCTGATGATGCCGGTGCTCGCCCCGGCCGGCGTGCAGGAATACCTCGACCTGGGGATCCACGGCTACGCCCTGTCGCGCTACTGCGGCTGCTGGGTGGCCTTCAAGGCGCTCGCCGACACGGTGGAGACCTCGGCTTCGATCGACGTCGACCCGTTTCGCATCGAAACCCGCATCCCCGACGATTTTCCCCTGCCGCCCGACGGCCTCAACATTCGCTGGCCCGATCCGCCGCTGGTACAAGAAAAGCGGCTGCTGCACCACAAACTCTACGCCGCGCTCGCCTACTGCCGCGCCAACGGGCTCAATCGGGTGGTCATCGACTCGCCGCAGCCGCGACTGGGCATCATCACCTCTGGCAAGGCTTATCTGGACGTGCGCCAGGCGCTCGACGATCTAGGCATCGACGAGACGCTCGCCGCGCAGATCGGCCTGCGCGTCTACAAGGTCGACATGGTCTGGCCGCTCGAAGCCGAAGGGGTGCGCCGCTTCGCCGAAGGGCTCGAAGAGATCCTCGTCGTCGAGGAGAAACGCCAGCTCATCGAATACCAGCTCAAGGAAGAGCTCTACAACTGGCGCGAGGACGTTCGGCCGCGCGTGATCGGCAAGTTCGACGAGAAAGGAGAATGGGCGCACATTGTTCGCCCGGACGGAACGGTAGACCACGGTCAATGGCTGCTGCCCGCCGCCGGCGAGCTCACCCCGGCGCAGATCGCCCGGGTCATCGCCCAGCGCATCGCGCGCTTCTACACCTCCGAGCGCATCCGCGAACGCCTGGCCTTCCTCGAGGCGAGCGAACGCGCGCTCACCTTGCACCCACCCGCCGCCGAACGCGTCCCCACTTTCTGCCCAGGCTGTCCGCACAACACCTCCACCCGCGTGCCAGAGGGAAGCCGGGCGGTGGCCGGCATCGGCTGCCATTACATGGTCACCTGGATGCCCGATCGGCGCACTGCCACCTTCACCCACATGGGCGGCGAAGGCGTCACTTGGGTGGGACAGGCGCCCTTTACCGAAGAACGTCACCTCTTCGCCAACCTGGGCGACGGCACCTATTTCCACTCGGGCATTCTCGCCATCCGCCAGGCGGTGGCCGCCGGGGTCAACATCACCTACAAGATCCTCTTCAACGACGCGGTGGCCATGACCGGCGGACAGCCGGTCGATGGCCCGCTCACCGTGCCGCTGCTCGTCAAGCAACTGCAGGCCGAAGGCGTGGCCAACATCGTGGTGGTCACCGACGGCACGCCGCGCCCCTATGGTCCGGCGGACCTGCGCCACGTGCCGATCCGGCATCGCGACGAGCTCGACGCGATCCAGCGCGAGCTGAGGCAACTGCCGGGCGTCTCCGCCCTCGTCTACGACCAGACCTGCGCCGCCGAGAAACGGCGCCGGCGCAAGCGCGGCCTCTACCCCGACCCCCCCAAGCGCGTCTTCATCCACGAAGGCGTATGCGAAGGCTGCGGCGACTGCACCGTGCAATCGAACTGCGTCGCCGTCGCCCCGGTGGAGACCGAGTTCGGGCGCAAGCGGCGCATCGACCAGTCCAACTGCAACAAGGACTACAGTTGCCTCGAGGGATTCTGCCCCAGTTTCGTGACCATCGAAGGGGGCCGGCCGCGCAAGGGCAAGGCGCTTGCCGACGAGCCGTCGCGCTTTGCCGTGCTGCCCGAACCGATGCTACCCGAACTCACCTCCCCCTGGAACCTCCTCGTGACCGGCGTCGGCGGCACGGGCGTCATCACCATCGGCGCGCTCATCGGCATGGCGGCACACCTCGACGGCAAGGGCGTGACCGTGCTCGACATGACGGGGCTGGCGCAGAAAAACGGCTCGGTCTTCAGCCACATCCGCATCGCCGCCACGCCGCAGGATCTGCACGCGGTGCGCATCGCCGCCGGAGCGGCCGACGCGATCATCGGCGGAGATCTCATCGTGACGGCGAGCGCCGAAGCGCTCACCAAGATGGCGGCCGGACGCACGCGCGTGGTCACCAACGCCGCCGAGATTCCGACCATCGACTTCCTGCGCAATCCCGACTGGGCCTTTCCCGAGCAGGAAATGCAAGCGCGCATCCGCGAAGCCGTGGGGGATGCGCCCGCCGAGTTTCTCGACGCCACGGCGCTTGCCACGCGGCTCATGGGGGACGCCATCGCCACCAACCTCTTCCTGCTGGGCTACGCCTGGCAGAAAGGCTGGGTACCGGTGAGCCACGACTCGCTCATGCGGGCGATCGAACTCAACGGCGTGGCGGTAGACATGAACCGCGCCGCCTTTCTGTGGGGGCGGCGCATGGCGCACGATCCGCAGGCGGTACGCGACTTCGCCCGCCCCGACGCCGAGAACGAGCCGCGCCTGGCCCGCACGCTCGACGAAGTGATCGCGCGGCGCACCGCCTATCTCACCGACTACCAAGACGAAGCCTATGCCGAGCGCTATCGCCGGCTGGTCGAACGCGTGCGCGAGGCCGAGCGCAGGCTGCGTGGCGCCCCCGTCGAAGAGACCCCCGGCACGATGCCGCTCACCGACGCCGTGGCGCGCTCCTACTTCAAGCTGCTGGCGATCAAGGACGAATACGAAGTGGCGCGCCTCTACTGTGACCCGACGTTCTGGCAGAAACTGCAGGAGCGCTTCGAAGGCCCCTTCGAAGTGCGCTTTCACCTCGCCCCGCCGCTCCTTGCCCGCCCCGACCCCGTCACTGGCCGCATCGCCAAGCGCGAGTACGGCCCGGCCATGCGCCACGCCTTTGCGCTGCTGGCGAAGATGAAGCGCCTGCGCGGCACGGCGCTCGACCCCTTCGCCCACACCGAGGAACGGCGCTGGGAGCGCGCGCTCATCGCCGAATTCGAAGGCGACATCGATCGCGTGCTGCGCGAGCTCACCGCCGAGCGCCTGGCGCTCGCCACCGAGCTTCTCGCCTTGCCGCAGCGCATCCGCGGCTACGGGCACGTCAAACGTGCCGCTGGCCAAGAGGCGGCACGGCGCCGCGCGGTCTTGTGGCGACGCTGGCAGGAACCAGGCACGGCCGACGCGACGAAACCGTTCTGCTTGGCGGAGCCGAAGGGGGCGGATCGGCGCATCGACGCCGCGTTCGCACCGCCCCGTATGTAGTCGTAGCCCGCATTCGGGCTCTCTGCCGCCCACGGGGTACGCCGTGCCGCCTTCGGGTTATCGGGCGGCAGGCGTGCTCGATCTCCAGCTTGATGCAGGGCTCTAGACTGTCTGAGGGGCAAGCGAACGCGCCGCCGGCCAACAGGTTCAAACCATCCCCCATCAGCTGGTCCCGCCATGCGACCCCACCCATCCCGACAACAACGCCTCGGCCTGCTGCAGCACCGTTTGAACGGCCGCGTCTTGGAGGTCGGGCGGATAACCGTACTTGCGCAAGATGCGCTTCACCAGCACCCGCATCTTGGCCCGGGCAGACTGGCGGTGCGCCCAGTCGACCGACACGTTCTCGCGCAGGCTCACGAGCAGCTCGTGGGCAATCAACCTGAGCTTGGCGTCGCCCATCATCTGCACCGCGCTGTCGTTCTCGGCCAGGGCGTCGTAAAAGGCGATCTCCTCGTCAGACAACCCGGACTCTTCGCCGCGCTGGCGCGCCGCACGGATGTCCTTGGCCAGCTGGATCAGCTCCTGCAGCACCTCGGCGGTGGTGATGGCGTTGGCGTGGTAGCGCGCTACCGCATCCTCCAGCCGCTCCGAGAACGCCTTGGTCTGCACCACGTTGGCCTTGCTGCGCGAGCGAATGCTGTCGTTGAGCAGCTTGCGCAAGGCTTCCAGCGCCAGGTTCTTCTTCTCCATCTGCTGGACTTCGGCGAGGAATTCGTCCGAAAGGATGGAGATGTCCGGGCTCTTGATGCCCGCAGCGGCCAGGATGTCCACGATCTCGGTCGAGACCACCGCCCGGCTGACGATTTGCTGGATAGCCAACTCGCGCTCTTGCTGGGTCGCTCCGGCGCCGGTGCTGCTCTTCACCAGCGCAGCACGGACGGCCTGGAAGAAGCCGACTTCCTCCCGGATTGCGCGGGCCTCGTCGGACGCGGACGCCAGGGCGAACGCCTTGGACAAGGCCAGCACGGCATCCTGGTATCGGCGGTGAGCGTTCTTCTTGCCCTCCGCGGTGCTCTCCTTCTCAGCCAGCTTCTGTTGCAGGTCGAGAATCCACTCGATGGCCCCTGCCATCACCGCCAGGCGCTGCTGCGGCGTGCCGTTCAGGGCAGAAGCGTAGTCGAAGCCGTGGTACATGTCCCGCACGACCTCGTACTTCTCCATCATCACCGCGATGGCCTGCGCTTCGTCGATGCCAGTTTTTTCCTGGTCGTTCCTGGAGTACTGCTGCAGGGCAGACTTGAGGTTCTGCGCAATGCCGATGTAGTCCACGATCAGCCCGGCAGGCTTGTCGCGGAACACGCGGTTCACGCGGGCGATCGCCTGCATCAGGCCATGGCCCCTCATCGGCTTGTCGATGTACATCGTGTGCAGGCACGGCGCGTCGAAGCCGGTGAGCCACATATCCCGCACGATCACCAGCTTGAGCGGGTCTTTGGGATCGCGGAAACGCTTGGCCAGCAGGTCGCGCCGGGCCTTGTTGCCGATGTGCTGCTGCCATTCCTGCGGGTCGGAAGCCGAACCGGTCATCACGATCTTGATGGCACCCTGGGCATCGTCTTCGCTGTGCCACTGGGGGCGCAGCTTGACGATCTCGTCGTAGAGCTTGACGCAGATGCGGCGGCTCATGCACACCACCATGGCCTTGCCATCCAGAGCCGCTACGCGGGCCTCGAAGTGCTGGACGATGTCTCCGGCCAATTGGCGCAAGCGTTTGTCCGCGCCCACCAGGGCTTCGACGGTGGCCCACTTCTGCTTGGTCCGTTCGCGGACGTCCTCTTCCTCGTCCTCCAAGATCTCTTCGATCTCGGCGTCGATCTTGGGCTTCTCGTCCTCGTCCAGTTCGATGCGCGCCAGGCGCGATTCGTAGTAGATCGGCACCGTGGCGCCGTCTTCCACTGCACGGCTGATGTCGTAGATGTCGATGTAGTTGCCGAACACCGCCGGAGTGTTGACGTCGTCCGCTTCGATCGGCGTACCGGTAAAGCCGATGAAGGATGCGTTGGGCAGGGCGTCGCGCAGGTACTTGGCAAAGCCATAGGAAACTTCGCCCGTTTGGGCGTCCACCTTGGCCTTGAAGCCGTACTGGCTGCGGTGCGCTTCATCCGCGATGACGACCACGTTGCTGCGCGTGGTGAGCGGCCCGTCGATCTCGCCGAACTTCTGCAGGGTGGTGAAGATCACGCCGCCGGAAGCCCGGTTGAGGAGCGCTTGCAGGTGCTCGCGGCTTTCCGCCTGAACGGGCGTCTGGCGCAGCAGGTCGCGGCACATCGAGAAGGTCGAGAACAGCTGATCATCGAGGTCGTTGCGGTCGGTCAGCACCACCAGCGTCGGGTTGGCCATCGCCGGGTGTCTGATCAGTTGCCCGGCGTAGAACACCATCAGCAGGCTTTTCCCGGAGCCTTGGGTGTGCCAGATCACCCCGGCCTTGCGGTCGCCGGGCGGTTGGCCCTTGACGCTGGGCAGTCCGTAAGCGGCCGGGTCCTCGGCAACCACACGCTGGCTCGCCCGCAGGGTCGAGAGCACCGCCTTCTTTACCGCGTGGAACTGGTGGTAGCCGGCGATGATCTTGATCAGTCCGGAACCGGTTTCGCCGAAGACCGTGAAGTCGCGCAGCAGATCGAGCAGGCGGCGATGCTCGAACACGCCTTCGATCAGCGTCGAGAGTTCCGGCGCGCCTTTCGGCGCGACGTCCGTGCCGTCGGTAGTGCGCCACGGCATGAAACGTTCGAGGTTTGCCGACAGCGACCCCACCCGGGCCGCAATGCCGTCAGAGATCACCAGCAGCGCGTTGGTGTTGAACAGCGCCGGAATCTGCTGCTTGTAGGTCTGGAGTTGGTTGAAGGCGCCGGCCAGGGTAGCGTTCTCGCCGCCGGGGGCCTTGAGTTCGATCACCGCCAGCGGCAAGCCGTTGACGAACACCACCACGTCCGGCCGCCGCTTGATCTGCCCGGCGATCACGGTGAATTGCCGCACCGCCAGCCAGTCGTTGTTCGCCGGATCATCGAAATCGATCAACCGCACCTTGCCCGCCGTCAGCGTGCCGTCCTCGGCGTAGTACTCCACATCCACGCCTTCCGTCATCAGCTTGTGGAGGCGGCGGTTTTCTTCGAGCAAGGAGGGCAGTTCGGATTGCGTCACCTTCCGGATTGCATCCTGGCGAGCCTCCAATGGGAGGCCAGGATTCAGGCGCGCAACGGCGTCCTCGAACCGCTTTTTGAGCACGACCTCGTCGTAGGCCTCCCGCTCCGGTTGCTTGCCATCGGGGCCGATGAACTCGTCCGAGGCGCAGGCGTAGCCCAGCGTGACCATCTGCTCAAGCAGTGCCGTTTCCAGTTGGGCTTCAGAGAGAAAGGCCATCATCAATTCCCTTGCTGTTCGGCAACCACGGCACGACCCTGGCCCGTCAACCGATAACGCTGCAAACGGCTAGTGGGCTTGCCGGTGATGCTCATTTCAATCGGTCCGTCGGCCAACGCGAGCACATCCAGCCCGGCGCGCTCGCGCGCCCAGGTCGGCAGCTCGGGGGGCGGGGATGCGGGTCATGCCTTGGCCTGAGCGGCTACGGGGAATTTGCGACTGCATTTCATCCCGTCGCTGGCTGTGTCAGCCGCCGTCTCATCCGGACACTCGGGCAGGCAATCGCTTAAATAAGTAAGCCATTGATTGCATGTTGCTTTATTTTGTATTCGGCCTCGTTTCATGGCAAACCTTTAAATAAGCCTCAGGCCCAGAACGGCAGGTAGCGGGCGAATTTGCGCGACTTGCCCACACTCTCATCGGGCTTGATCAGCCCTGCCTCGGTCGCGGCGGCGATGATCTTGACCAGGCCGCCGCCCCCCGTCCTTTCCAGGAGAGGTGCCGAACACGGTGAAATGGCGCAACAGATCGAGGAAGCGCCGCTGCTGTAGTATTCGATCGCGCGCTGCACCTCGTGGCTGCCTTCAATTTGAACTGTTGCATTTTTTGCAACAGTCGCCTCGCAAGCAAGTTCTTCTGTAGCATGGATATTTCGTAAATGCCGCGAAACCACGAATTTGTCGCGATCAAACAGCTCGTCCAGTTGTTGCAGGTTCAGCCAGACCGTTTCGCCCTCCAGCCGGACTTCGACCGACCGCTCGCCGGATTCGAGGATCATGATGTTCTTCATGGGGCTCCTCCCTCTTCGCGCCCGCGAATCCAGTCGTGATCGGGAACGACCAGTGTCCCAACCAAACCGCTTGTCCGCTGCGCCAGGCATTGTTCATGCTGCAAGATCGCAAGCGCAAGCATCTGGATACTCGATCTTGCAACACGTAGTGCACGCAGCGCCTCTTGGGTAAACTGTTCCCTCCGGTAATGTTCGACTTCCGGAGCGTGCCGGCTGCACGCTGGATCGCCAAGGTCGTGCAGCACTACGAATCGGTGCGTACCCGCGTTACGGAGATTTTTTTGCGGGCGCAGAATGCCATCCACATCTTCGTAGTCGTCGGCAAGCTCGACGAGACCATAGAGGGCGCTGGCCCCCGCACGTATGGCAGTTTCAACTGGTTCGACCAGTGGGCACAAACCGGTTGTCTTGTCAGGGGTTCGGCGCCACAGTCTGCCGAAGTGGACCTTGCTCGGGTCTTTTCCAATCTGGAAATAATGGTTGGCTGTCACAGCCACCTTGTCGAGCAGATCGAGAGCCGTGCGGTGCGCTAGAACCAGCGCGGAGGCATCGGGACCGTAGGTCGCGTAGTCAAGGGTGTCGGCAAATCGTCCCGTCGTCGGCCAGACGCTTGCGTCGACGGCTCTCCATGCCAAGTCACGAGCGAGGATGAAGTCGGCCTTCAATACATTGAACATGGCAAACACGGGTGGCGGGGTTGCGCCTGCGCCTAATTCACGCTCAAGGATGCCGGGGAGCATGAGCCAGTCCAACTTGCCCAAGGCGGGATCGACGAGTTCGACGACTGGCGCGAGCGTCAGACGCTCGCGCTCCACCCACCTGACGAACGGATCGGTGTGTGGCGATCGTGGAGGAGGATCGCCAAGCTCGTTGGCGAATGCCGCAATCTGCTTTGCAGCGTGTGCGCCGGCGTACTGACCTACACGGTCCTCATTCCGCTGCGCCACCTTGGCCAACATGATGGCTTCGACACGCGTAAGGTCTGAACAGCCCCCTTGCTCAAAGAGCCATAGCAGGTCACGGGCTGCGGAGCTGGCCGCGACTCCGTTCTCAGGATCGATCTCAAGTGCAGCAAGTCGTGCATCGTGCGCCTCGCCAAGCCGGTAGCTGTTGGTGAACTGATTGGCAAGGTTCGTCCACGCCTGTGTCCGTAATGATGGATCGGCATCCAAATTCTGGGCAACATTCCAATAGCATCGTCGCGCCTCGGCGCGTTTCTCCCGCGTACGTTCCTGATGATCCAGCCAACTTGAATCGCGAGGTGGATTGCCTGTCACAGCGACGAGCGCGTTTGCAAGGTTGTAAGTGATGTCGGCGCTCGCGAATACGCCATGGAGATCACGAAGCAACCCGAGACCTTCTTCGATCGCATTCGGCTGATGCGTCAATTCGCCGCCATCCACCAGGATCGCTGCGCGCAGGTTCATCAGGTTCAAGCGTTCGGACGAATCAAGGTCGATCTGCTGTGCCTGCCTCACAGCTTCAGCGGGGTCACTATCCAGCAGCGCTTTGAGATGCGCAGCCAGTTTGAGGAAATCATCGGACGGTCGCGTCATTCTTCAACCTCTGAGTCGCTAACGCTACGCGCTACGTTCAGTGCTTCCACATAGGCATCGCGATCGAGTTGATACAACAAGCGGCTGACTTCGATCGTCAGCGGCAGCACGTCCCCGCCCGGCAGCAGGAAGCGCAGGGTCGGCGAGTCGCCGTCCTCTGCATCCACCGCCAACCCCACGTGCGCATCGATCAGCGCGTTGTCCTGCGCAAACCGCTCCCACGGCTCGCGGGAGCTGATCGGGTCCAGCTGCGCATCGAGATAGGCCTGATGCAGAAAGGCCACGATGGCATCGGCCGCCAACACCGCGCTGCGGCGGTGATGATCTGCCAACCGCGCCAGATACGGGTCCTTGCCGTGGCTGGCGGGGCCTGCCTTGTTGCGCAGATCGTTCAGCGCGTCGGCCAACTTGTGATGGATGGACACCAGCTTCTTGAATCGGTCGTCACGCACATCGCCGAGTTTGAGCGCGCGAATTGCAGCCGTTAGCCAATCCGAGAGCGAGGGCGTCTCCTGCGTGGGCTTGAGCGGGGTTTGCTGGGTGTGGAAACTCTCCACCACCACACGACACACCACCTCGACCACGGCCTTGGCGCAGTCGATGCACGCATCGTTGTTCTGCTCCAGATTGCGCTCCATCGCCTCGAAGGTCTGCTGCAACATTGGCGCATCGCGCCAGTGGCTGCAGGCTTCGCGGATGCTGGGGCACCAGTCGGTGGTCATGCTGCCAGTGCCTCCCGTGCCTGTTCACGCTGAGACCAAAGCACCGGCTGCAGATCGTAATTTCTCAACGCATCGACAACTGAAGGCGAAACGGCAGATGTACTGTCATTAAGAAATGCATAGAGTCGTGACTCGGGAGCGCGTGTCTCTTTTGTGTCCAGCCACTTGAAGACGAGTGCTTCTGCGGAGTCCTTCTTTGGATTACTGATGGCCTGCACGATTCGTTCTGGCTGTTGCCGCGATCGCGGAATCACAAAATCGAACATGTGGTCGTAGCCGCTCTTGCCCGTGAACTTGACCTTGGGCGTATAGCGAATGTCCGAGAGGTCCAGCCACTGGGCAACATTCTCGTAGAACAGGCTGGCCACGTAGGGTGATGCCAGGTAGAACAGGTCATTCACGGCCAACATCGCCTGAATGAAATTGTGCTTCTTCAGCGAGAAGTTCTCCGGCGTGGCTCTCATCAGCAACTGCTCGCCGTCCGTTTGCACGCCAAAGCCGGCTAGCGTTGTTCTCAGCAGCTCCTGGCGTTTCGGACTGTCGAGAGGGCAGCCTGAGCTGATCAAATCGTTGATGATGTAACCGTCATCGGTGAGCAGATATTCGCTGCCTTCTCTACGTACGTAAAATTGCAGACAGTCGTTATGACGATCGAGGTGCGGCGTGGTGACCTGCACCCACTCGCTATCCACTTCGCGCAACACGGTCTTGTCCCGCAGCCACCGGGTGTAATCATCGAGCAGCTTCTGGATGTCGTTGATCATGATCATGCAAAAAGCCCCCGCTCGATAACGGGCTTGCCGACGACTCGGCAGTAGTCCATGAATGCGTCCATCAACTCCACGGTGTCCTCGATGCCAGTGAACACCGCCGGCAAAGGCATAGCCCACTTGTCGCTGTAGCCTTCGCGGTACACATGCAGGTGTGGACAGTCGATCTCCTCACCATCGGGATTGCGATGGGGCTGGCCGGCTAGATCCAGACGGGCCAGAATCACCGCCTTGCGAGCACGCGTCTGAAAAGTGTTCTTCTCCAGCAGAATCCGGCTGCGGGTGATGTCCAAGCTGAACTCTTCGCGCCGGTCTGACGAGTGCAGCGGAATGCGTAACGCACCGCCCAGGGCTGGAAAGGCAAAGCGATCATCGCCGAGAAAGTGCTTCTCGAGCGCCAGCAGAGCATCGGCCTCTTGTTGAGTAAGTAGGATCGTCATGTTGCCACGGCCTCCACGCGTTCCATGAAAGCTGCGGTATCAGCGATACGCAGCTCGCCTGAGATCAGTTTGGGCAGCAGGGTGTCGCGGAGGTGGGCGAGGGTGCGGGATTCAAGTTCGTTCTGAATCGCCTGCTCGACAAGAGGCGCCATCACTATGCCCATCCTCTCCAGGACATCATCTGGAGGACAAATCGTCATTGCGGCCTTCAGGTGACCGCGCTGGATATGTCCCATGGTCGTGGCCTTCGATGCGGCGATGGCTTTAAATTCTTCAAGGTGATGATACACCCAATGGCTGACAAACCACATGGGGTAGCGCTCGGAGGTGACCTTGAACAGATGCTGGTTGAGCGCCCCTTCACCCTCGGTCCAGAACTTTGCCAACAGGCTGCCGGACCAAGAGAACAGGAAATCACCATCCTTGATGACGTACTTTGGCGGCACCTCACGGGACGCACGATCGCTCTTGGCGCTAACGCCGCTGCGAAGCTCGGCGATCTTGATGACCGGGAGACTGTCGTCAGGGTCGGTCGCGGGGAATTTCTGCAGCGCGAGGCCATTGAGAAAGTCTGCAATTTCATCGAGCGGCCGCTCGTTCCACCCCTCTGGCTTGCCCTCATCATCGAGGCGGTCGGGGAAGAGCTGCCAGAGGTCGGCGGGGAGGTAGGGTTCGCGGCCTTCCATCTTGGCGCGGACTGGGCCGAAGTCCACGAACCAGTCCTTGAACAGGGCGCGGGCCATGGCCTCCAGGGTCTGGTTGCGGCGGCGGTTGAGTTCGATCTTGTCGTCCAGCGTGCCGAGGATGTGGGCGATGGCGCGTTGTTCGGGGAGGGGTGGTGCACTAATTGGAAGCGATTCAATCATCGCTTTTGTCAACGCATTTCTTGTTGCACCAGCAGATGCAAGTGCTAACAGATGCGCTTGCATCAAAGGGCTAATAAGCGAGTAACGAACAAACTTTGCATCTAATACGTCCGGCTTGGGACGAATGATTGCGACATGCTGATTTACTCGTGCTGGCAAAACATCAGAAGCAACTTGGCAGCAGCGCGCTACTGAATCGCCTGTGATGTTGAGTAGCACATCACCTTCCTCGACAACCACATTTTTCAGCTCATCGGCCTGCTTGTCGTCGATGAATACAAGACCGTCACGCACGAATCCGTCGTTGTAGATATTCTGGCTTCGGATCAGCGCAGTATCTCCGCCAAGATAAGCCTCCTTGCCTCCACGAGGGGTGGATCCGCTTCCGATCTTGGAGCATGCTTTTCCAAGCAAAATCTCACGCCACTCACCCGCCATACCCAAGCTCCCTCAGATTCGCCGCTATCGCCGCATCCTGCCACAACACATCTTCCTCCCGTTGTTTTCGCCGGCGTGAATAGCGCCGCTCGTTGTTAACACTTACGGCTTTTTCCGTAAATAGTGGCCCCATCAAAACCCCAGCGCCTTCAAGTTATCGGCAATGGCGGCATCCAGCCGCGCCGCTTCCGCCTGCTGCTCGCGCCACTGGGCGGTGAGGCGCCGCATCTTTTCCTCGAACGGTTCGCCGTCGTCGTCCTGCGCTGCCGCGCCCACGTAGCGGCCCGGCGTGAGCACATGGCCGTGCTTGCGGATGTCTTCCAGCGTGGCCGACTTGCAAAAGCCCGGCACGTCGGCGTACTCGCCTACGCCTGCTTCCCCGCGCCAGGCGTGATAGGTATCGGCGATCTTCTGGATTTCCTCGTCGGTGAGTTCGCGCCGGGTACGATCGACCATCACGCCCATCTTGCGCGCGTCGATGAACAGGACCTGGCCCCGCCGGTCGCGCAGGCCCTTGCCGGGGTTCTTGTTGCGGGCGAGGAACCACAGGCAGGCGGGAATCTGCGTGGAGTAAAAGAGTTGCCCTGGAAGCGCCACCATGCAGTCCACCACGTCGGCCTCGATCATCGCCTTGCGGATGTCGCCTTCGCCGGACTGGTTGGAGCTCATCGAGCCATTGGCCAGCACCACACCGGCTACGCCATTGGGCGCGAGATGGTGGTAGATGTGCTGGAGCCACGCATAGTTGGCATTGCCCACCGGCGGCACGCCGAACTTCCAACGCACGTCTGCACGCAGGCGCTCGCCGCCCCAGTCGGAGATATTGAACGGCGGATTGGCGAGGATGTAGTCGAAACGCAGATCGGGGAATTCGTCCTTGTGGAAGCTGCCTTCGTTGTTCCAGCGGATGTCGGAGTCGATGCCGCGCACCGCCAGGTTCATCTTGCAAAGCCGCCAGGTGGTGTAGTTCGACTCTTGCCCGTAGATCGCGATGTCGCCAATGCGGCCGCCGTGCTCCTGCACGAACTTTTCGGACTGCACGAACATTCCCCCCGAGCCGCAGCACGGGTCGTAGACGCGCCCCTTAAACGGCTCCAGCATTTCGACGAGGACACGCACCACGGAGCGTGGCGTGTAGAACTCGCCGCCGCGCTTGCCCTCGGCTCCGGCGAACTGGCCCAGGAAGTATTCATACACGCGCCCGAGGATGTCCTTGGAGCGGTCGCCTTCTTCATTGAGCGCAATGCCGGAGATCAGGTCAATCAGTTCGCCCAGCATCACCTTGTTGAGCGAAGGCCGGGCGTAGTCCTTGGGCAGCACGCCCTTGAGCGACTCGTTTTCCTTCTCGATGGCGCGCATCGCGTCGTCGATGAGGCTGCCGATCTCCGGGCGTTTGGCGTTGGCCTGCAGATACGACCAGCGCGCCTCCTTCGGCACCCAGAACACGTTGTCGGCGAGATACTCGTCCCTGTCCTCGGCAGCCTGCGCGTCTTCGGCCAGCAACGCCGCGTGCTTGGCATCGAAGGCATCGGAGATGTACTTGAGGAAGATGAGCCCGAGCACGACGTGCTTGTAGTCGCTGGGCTCCATGTTGCCACGCAGCTTGTCGGCGGCCTTGAAGAGTTCGGCCTCGAAACCGAGGTTGCCTCCATTGCCGTTCTTGTTCCTGCCGTTCTTTGCCATCGTGTTCTTATCCTTTGGGTGATGCTTGTGCTGCCAGGGCTTGATAGCCCGGCGCGAGCTTGGCATTCTCTACTCCGTACCGCACCAGCGGATACCAGCGGATTATAGTGGTCCCCGAATGAAAATGGGCTAGATCGACCGGCAGGCAGGACTGGCGCCGGGACCATCGACCCGCGCAAGGCATCCTGGACATCAAGTCTATCCCTACCTGCTGCGCGGCATCGCGGTTACCAGACCGAACCCAGTGTGGAGCACGGACATCACCAAACTTCGGCTGGCGCGCAGCTTCGTGTATCGGGTAGCGATCATCGACAGGTCTTCGCGGCGGGTGCTGCCCTGGCGGATCAGCAACAGCATGGACACGTCGTTCTGCGTCGATTGTCTGGAGGAGGCGTTGAGCGTGCACGGCAAAGCCCGAAACAAAGTGGGTCTCCCTTTGTTTGGCGTCATCCGCACCATGTCGCGCGGATACCACATCCTCCCGTCGCAACCACACCAACGGATGAAAAACGCACCCCGTAAAGGTAATCCTGCGCGGTTTTGAGACTATAGTGTTCGTAACGAAGTACCTCGCGTACCTGCCCCAGCAGGCGCTTGGATTGGTGAGGATGGGTGACGGGGTTCATGGCATAAAAACATGTATAAAATTACGGTATCGATGCTGAAAAGCAAGGAGTTAAGCGGGGCAGACGGCCTGTACCGGAGCTATTGCAAGCCGTCGCGCCAGCTTATCCCGTTGGCTAAACTGGGTTGCCAGAATAGCCGACGGTCTATATCACGTTAGGCCGCATAATGATGAATAATACTCACTTTTCTTTCTTGGCCACCCTCTTTGTGGTGGCCATCGCCTTTGCCGGCTGTTCAAAAGAGGAGACAAAGATGTCATCGGGAGATACATCTGACTACCAACAAATTGCGCTGGAGTTCACCAAGTTACTGGCCGCGCGTGAATACCCAAAAGCTTATGCAATGACGAGCCAAGAATACCGTAAACGAACTACTGCCGAGCAGCTGCGAACCGCATTTGAGAACATTGTACCTACCGATTGGGGAAAAATCGGTCCCATTGAAGTGGGCCAGACCATGGCAAGCTGGCCAGGCAAGCGACCTGAAGATGTTGGCTGGGCCTATGTGAGCATTGGTGGCGATGTATACAGTGAAGCCATTACCGTTGTTGTTACGTCAGAGAGTGGGGAATCAAAAATACGTGAGGTTGAGTTTGGTCGGCCTTGAATCGGTGGCCAGCTTAGGACGGGTTCGGTCGCGACCGGCTACGCCGGCGCGTGAGCTTTGTCCGACAATTCCCCGATCTCACTACCCTCACGGGTGAGGAGGTCAGGAGATTTTTGCATTTTAGTCCGCGGGAAGGCATGGCAGTCCTGGTTTTTTCAAAGTGTCGGTAAAAATTGACAACTACCGGCAATATGAAATAATGCCCTCATGAATCACGCCTACACGCTCATCCTCGACCTCGCCCGCCGCCAAGGGCTGCTGCGCCCCCGCGACGTGGAAGCACGCGGCTTCTCCCGGATGGCACTCAGCACGCTGGCCCGCCAGGGCAAGCTGATCCGGCTGTGTCGCGGCCTCTACGCGCTGCCGGATCGGCCGGTGTCCGAGCACGCCTCCCTGGCCGAGGTGGCCAGCAAACACCCGAATGTCGTGGTATGCCTGCTGTCGGCGCTGCAGTTTCATGGGCTGACCACCCAGTCGCCGTCCGAGGTGTGGGTGGCGATTGCCAACAAGGCGCGAGCTCCCAAGATGGACTATCCCCCGCTGCGCATCGTGCGCTTCAGTGGCGATGCGCTGACCGAAGGGGTGGAAGGGCACCGGGTCGATGGCGTCACGGTGCAGGTGACGAGCGTGGCCAAGACGGTGGCCGACTGCTTCAAGTACCGCAACAAGATCGGCCTGGAGGTCGCGCTCGAGGCTCTGCGCGAATCCTGGAATGCCAGGCGAGTGAAGATGGATGACCTGTGGCGCTGTGCCCAGGTCTGCCGGGTCGCCAACGTGATGCGCCCGTATCTGGAGGCGTTGACGTGAGCGGACGCAATGTTGCCGCCTCGGTGCGCGCCAAGCTGCTCAACAAGGCTCGCGCCCGCTGTGTGTCAAGGTTGTTGGCACCTGAGTTAAGCCGCTTTTTGGGCTGCTTTGGGTGGCCTGCCGGTCTCTTGCCGGTCGGGGTTGAGCCAGACGGTTTGGATGGGATCCCAGTTTCGGATCCGGCCCGACCAGCGACGGGGATGGCGCCGACGAGCTTCCTCGTAGAGCG
>JACRJA010000026.1 GCA_016235745.1 Rhodocyclales bacterium
AATGCCGGCATGCAGGAAGGTCGAATCGCCGATGGTGGCGACGACCGGTTTGGTCTCGCCGGCTTTCGCCATGCCGACGGCGTTGCCGATCGAGGAACCCATCGACACGGTGGTGTCCATGCCGCGCAACGGATCGAGGCAGGCCAAAGTGTAGCAGCCGATATCGCCGGCGACGCGCGCGCCCGAGGCGCGCACCGCCATGAAGGCCGAGGTGTGCGGGCAACCGGCGCACAGCACCGGCGGACGTACCAGAGGTTCCGGCGTCCATGTGGTTTGCTGCGGGCGCGGTTCCAAAATACCGGCCTGCTCGAAACCGGCGCGCACCAGCTCGGGCGACAATTCGCCGACGCGCGGAAAGAAGCACTTGCCCTCGACCTTGAAGCCGAGCGCTTGGATTTCCTTTTCGATCACCGGCTCGAGCTCTTCCACCACGAAGATGCGCTCGACCGATTCGCAATAGCGGCGTAGCAGGTCATCCGGCAGCGGCCAGGAGGCGCCGAGCTTCAACACATTGGCGTCGGGCAGCACTTCGCGCACATAAGGATAGCAAGTGCCGGCGGTGATGACGCCGAAGCCGGTGTCGCCCTTCTCCCAGCGATTGATCGTTGACTCGGAAAGATAGGCCTTCAGCTTGGCCTCGCGCTCGATCACCAGGCCGTGGCGCGGCCGCGCATAGGCCGGGATCATGACGTTCTTCGACGGCTTCTCGATGAACGGGCGCGGCGGCGGCTCCATGCGGTCGCCGATCGCCACCGGACTGCGGGTGTGCGACAGCCGCGTCGTTGAGCGCACGATCACCGGCGTGTCGAACATCTCCGACAGATCGAAGGCCAGGCGGGTGAAATCCAACGCCTCCTGCGCATCGCTCGGCTCGAGGATCGGCACGGTGGCGAGCGAACCGTAAATGCGCGTGTCCTGTTCGTTCTGCGAGCTGTGGATGCCGGGATCGTCGCAGACGGCGATGACCAGCCCGCCGTTCACGCCGATATAAGTTTGCGACATGAAGGCATCGGCGGCGACGTTGAGGCCGACATGCTTCATGGCGCAGAGCGCGCGCCGCCCGGCAAAGGAGGCGCCGATGGCGACGTCGAGCGCGACCTTTTCGTTGGTCGACCACTGGGCGTGCACGTCTTCGGCCGGGAATTCGGCCATGGTCTCGAGAATTTCGGTGCTGGGGGTACCGGGATAGGCGGCCGCGACCTTGACGCCCGCCTCCCAGGCGCCGCGCGCAATCGCCTCATTGCCGGTCAACGGCCGCACATCGTTCGGCCTGCTGGCCGACGGCGCGACGGCCTCTAACGCTTCATGCATCTATTCCCCCCACGCAAGGCGAAGCTCGCCTGCCTGCCTCATCGGCCATCATCCTTGATACGTCA
>JACRJA010000027.1 GCA_016235745.1 Rhodocyclales bacterium
GCCTGCGCCTGGTCTCGGCGCTGCTGGCCGAACTCGACGACGAGTGGATGACCGGCAAGGTCTATCTCAACCTCAACCCGTAACCCCAGCGTCATGACCAACACCACGGAAATTTACAGAAAAAAGGTTGCACAACCGAGTACGGCTTCGAAGGCGCCTCCATGCGTATGATTACCGCTCGCGCCGGGGTCAACCTCGCGGCGGTCAATTACCATTTCGGCTCCAAAGAGAACCTGCTGCGCGAGATTTTTCGCCGGCGCCTGGCCGAGATCACTGAGGAGCAGCGCCATCGTCTGGCGCAGCTGCAGCGCGACGCCGAAGCGCTGGGCAAGGCGGTGCGCCCGAGCCGCATCGTCGAAGCCTTTTTCGCCCCGTTGCTGGAGCTTGCCCGCACCGAGGGCGGGCGGCGCTTCCTCCAGCTTCTGGGCCGGACGATGACCGACTCGAGCGCCTTCGTGCGCCACGTGCTCGCCAAGGATTATGGCGACGTTACCGACGAGTACCTCGAAGCGCTCTACCGCTCGTTGCCGGGCGTGCCGCACGCCGAGATCTTCTGGCGTTTCCACTTCATGCTGGGGGCCGTTTCCTATGCCATCGCCGGCGCCGGGGGGGTGCAACAGCTCGCGGGCGAATCCTTCGACGATCACGACCCGGCCAAGCTGGAAGCGCGCCTCATGAGCTTTCTTTTGGGAGGAGTGCGCGCGCCGCTGCCAGATTTTGCGGCGCAAGCGCACGCCGGCTGAGCTTGGCGTATGATGAACGGGCCGTGATCCACTTTGCGGAGGAGACCCGAACCATGGACCAACCCCAGACGATCGCCGCCGAGCCACCGGTGCACACGAAGCTCGAAGACGGCGTACTCACCCTCACCCTGAACCGGCCACAGCAGTACAACGCGCTCTCGTGGGCGATGCTGGAGGCGCTGCGCGAGGCCTTGCAGGCGGCCCAGGAGCCGGACGTGCGCGTGGTCGTGCTCGCCGGCGCCGGCAAGGCCTTCTGCGCCGGGCACGATCTCAAGGAAATGCGGGCCAACCGTACGCTCGATTTTCAGCGCCGGCTCTTCGCCCTGTGCTCGGAGGTGATGCTCTCCCTCATCCGCTTGCCGGTGCCGGTGATTGCGCGCGTGCATGGCATTGCCACCGCCGCCGGCTGTCAGCTGGTGAGCATGTGCGACCTCGCCGTGGCGAGCAGCCAGGCGCGCTTCGCCGTCTCCGGCATCAACGTGGGGCTTTTCTGCTCCACGCCGTCGGTGGCCCTGTCGCGCACCATGGGGCGCAAGGAGGCCTTCGAGATGCTGGTCACGGGGGAATTCATCGACGCCGGGGAGGCGCACCGCCGCGGCCTCGTCAATCGCGTGGTCGCCCCCGAGGCGCTCGACGAGGAAGTAGCGCGGCTTGCCGCCGCGATCAAGGCGAAATCTCCGGTGGCGGTGCGCATGGGCAAGGAGCTCTTCTACCGCCAGCTGGAGATGGGAATCGAGGCGGCCTACCAGCTCGCCGGTGAGGTGATGGCCTGCAACATGATGACCGAGGACGCCGCCGAAGGCATAGACGCCTTCATCGGAAAACGTCCGCCGCAGTGGCGTGGATGCTGATCGATACCCACTTGCACTGGGATGCCGAAGAATACGACGCCGATCGCGAGACCCTGCTCGCGGCGGCGCGCGCGGCCGGCATCAGCGCCTTCGTCGTGCCTGGCGTGGCGCCCGAGCTGTTTGCCCGGCAGGCAGAGCGATGCCGGGACGTGCCCGAGGCGCGTCTTGCCTGGGGCGTGCACCCGCTCTACCTCGATGAGGCACGGCGCTACAGCGAAGCGCTCGCCGGCGAGCGGCTGGATCCGCCAGCTGCCTGCGCCGCCGCGATGGCGCAGCTGGAATCCTGGATCGCGTCGCACTCCACCGTGGCGATCGGCGAGATTGGGCTCGACCGTTTCGTCCCTTCTCCCTCGCTCGAAGCGCAGCGGCCCTGGTTCGAGGCGCAGCTGTGCCTGGCGCAGAAGCTCGGCCTGCCCGTCCTTCTGCACGTGCGCCGCGCCGTCGAGGACGTGCTCCAGACGCTGGCCAGATTCCGCCTGCCCGGCGGTATCCTGCACGCCTTCAACGGCTCCTTCGCCCAGGCCGAGCGGGCGCTGCGCCTGGGGTTCGTTCTGGGCTTTGGCGGCACGATGAGCTACGAAGGCTCGCGCCAAGTGCGGCGGCTCGCCGCCGAGCTGCCCTGGGAGGCGATCGTGCTCGAAACCGACGGGCCGGACATCCCGCCTGCCTGGGCGCAGGACCGGCGCACCGTGCCGGCGGATCTGGCGCGCTATGCCGAAATACTCGCCGGGCTGCGCGGCTGCACCGTTGCCGAGGTGATCGAGCGCACGGGCGAGAACGCGCGCCGCGTGCTGCGGCTTTGAGCCCTCACGCGGAAGGCGGATGATCGTCTCTTTTGCCGTTTTCTGCCGCGGGCCCGGTGATCCAGCCGGCGATGCGCGTTTTCAGGCGCTCCATTTCCTGCGGCATGCGCTCGGCGTGCATGAGCGAGAAACCGAAGACGTAGGCGTAGAGGAGCGTCGCCCGCGCCGTGGCCTCCTCTTCGGAAAGCCCCAGCGCGAGGAAGAGGTCGCGCGCGCAGGCGAGCCGGATCGCATCGACCTCGGCCACCACCTGGGCGGCTTCGGGGTCGCGCTGCGCCCATTCGCGGATGGCCAGTTCGATGAGGATGCCTTTGCGGTTGCGGCTGGCGCTATAGACGTCGATCACGTGGCGCAACTGCTCGGCTTCCTGCCCGGCTCGGGCGCGGGTCTGCTTGTGGATGTCGCGGATGCGCCCTTCGCGCCAGTGTTCGAGCAGCGCCCGCTGCAGCGCCCGGCGGTCGCGGAAATGCCAGTAGAAGCTGCCCTTGGTGACGCGCAGCTTGCGCGCCAGCGTCTCGATGCGCAGTCCGGCGACCCCTTCCGTGGCGATGAGATCGATCGCCGCCTCGATCCAGGCGGACCGGTCGAGCGGGGCGCGCTCGGTAGGGGGCTGGTTCAGATCGTTCACCGTTGCTGTTCGTTGCCATCTTGACGAAATCTTCTCCATACGATACCGTATGGAACACGATCCCGCAAGGGGTGGCCCGGCTCGGCCGGGCGAGGTCGAGATGGCATACTCAACTCGGGGAGAAAAATGAAGATCCTGGTACCGGTCAAACGTGTGGTGGATTACAACGTCAAGATCCGCGTGAAGCCCGACGGCAGCGGGGTGGACACCGCCAACGTCAAGATGTCCATGAACCCTTTCGACGAGATCGCCGTGGAAGAGGCGATCCGGCTCAAGGAAGCGGGCGTGGCAAGTGAAGTCGTGGCCGTTACGTGCGGCGTGGCGCAGTGCCAGGAAACGCTGCGCGCGGCCATGGCCATGGGGGCCGACCGCGGCATCCTAGTGCAGACCGACGTCGAGCTGCAACCGCTCGCGGTGGCCAAGCTGCTGAAAGCCGTGGTGGAGAAAGAACAACCAGGGCTGGTGATCGCCGGCAAGCAGGCGATCGATGACGACGCGAACCAGACCGGCCAGATGTTGGCGGCGCTGCTCGGCTGGCCTCAGGCCACCTTCGCTTCCAAGGTGGAGATCGCCGAAGGCAAGGCCCGGGTCACGCGCGAAGTCGACGGAGGGCTCGAGACGGTCGAGCTGCCGTTGCCTGCGGTCATCACCACCGACCTGCGTCTGAACGAGCCGCGCTTCGCCACGCTTCCCAACATCATGAAGGCGAAGAAAAAACCCATCGACACGCTCACGCCCGAAGCGCTCGGCGTAGACGTCACGCCGCGCCTTGCCACCCTCAAGGTCGAAGAGCCGCCCAAGCGCAAGGCGGGGGTGATGGTGGGCAGCGTCGATGAGCTCATCGAGAAACTGCGCAACGAAGCCAAAGTGATCTGAGCCGGGAGCCAAATACCATGAAGATTCTCGTCATCGCCGAACACGACAATCAGAAACTCGCTCCGGCCACGGCGCACGCCCTGGGCGCGGCCAAGGCGCTGGGCGGTCCGGCCGACGTGCTGGTGGCCGGCCATGGCTGCCGGGCGGTGGCCGAACAGGCCGCCAAACTCGAGGGCGTGGCCCGGGTGCTGCTCGCCGACTCGCCGCATCTGGCCGATCTCACCGCCGAAGCGCTCGCCGCCCAGGCGCTCAAAATCGCCAAGGAATATACCCACATCCTCGTGCCGGCCACGGCCTTCGGCAAGAACGTGGCTCCGCGCATCGCGGCGCTGCTGGATGTAGCCCAGATCTCCGACATCGTCAAGGTGATCGACGCCGACACCTTCGTGCGCCCGATCTACGCCGGCAACGCGCTCGCCACCGTGCGCTCGAGCGATCCCGTCAAGGTGATCACCGTGCGCGGTACCGCGTTCGACGCCGTGGCCGAAGGCGGAAACGCGCCCATCGAAGCGATCGAGACGATTGCCGAGCCAGGGCCCACCAAGGTGATCGGTAGGGAAGTGACCAAGTCGGCTCGCCCCGAACTGACGAACGCCCGCATCATCGTCTCCGGCGGGCGCGGCCTGGGAAGCGCGGAGAAATTCCGCGAAGTGCTCGAACCGCTCGCCGACAAGCTCGGTGCGGCCATCGGCGCTTCGCGCGCCGCCGTCGACGCGGGCTATGCCCCCAACGACTATCAGGTTGGGCAGACCGGCAAGATCGTCGCTCCCGAGCTCTACGTCGCCATCGGCATCTCGGGAGCCATTCAGCACCTGGCGGGCATGAAGGATTCCAAGGTGATCGTGGCGATCAACAAGGATCCCGAAGCGCCCATCTTCCAGGTGGCCGATTATGGCCTGGTGGCCGATCTCTTCCAGGCGGTGCCGGAGCTGACCCAGAAGCTGTGAGCGACGCGGCGCGATGAACCTGCCTTCGGCGCTCTTTTCCGCAGAATGGATCGCCGGTTCCTGGGTGCTGATGGGGCTGTGGCTGTGGCGCAGCTGGCGCCGTACCCCGTGGCAGGCGCTCAAGGACGACCGGCGTTTCCATCTGGTGGCGGGCTGGGCGCTGGGGCTGGCGCTGCTGTGGAGCATCCGCGCCGGCATCGAAGCGGGTCTCACCTTCCACGTACTGGGGGCGATGGCCGCCACGCTCTCGCTGGGGGCACCGCTCGCCACCCTGGCGCTCGGCCTGGCCCTGGCCGTGGTGTGCGCCAACGGGGCGTTCGACGCACCGGCCTATGCGCTCAATTTCCTCGTGACCGCGCTCTGGCCGGTGGCGTTTGCGGAAGCCTGGCGCCGCTTCGTCGCGCGCTGGCTGCCGGCGCATTTCTTCGTCTTCATCTTCGTGGTGGCCTTCTTCGGCTCGGGCTTGACGCTGCTTGCCGAAGGAGCGCTTGGTATCCTGGTATTGTGGGGAGCAGGAGCCTATACGCTGGAGCACCTGCTGCAGGATTGGGCACCTTATTTCGTGCTCATGGGCTTTGCCGAGTCGTGGCTGAGCGGTGCGGTGATCACCCTGTTCGTGGTCTATCGCCCGGACTGGGTGGCGGCTTTCGACGATGCCCGGTACTTGAAAAACCAATGAATGGGGCGCCGCGAACGACCGTCGCGAGCGGCTGCAGGGCAAGGCGCCCGGAGCGCATGAGGCGAGACATATCGTGAAGATAGGCGAGCCTCCGAGCACCGCGCAACGCCGCCATGCGGCCGCGCAGTAGGTTGTTCGAGGCGCCCAATGGAACCGGCATTCGACCGGGGGTGGAAAGGGAACGCGCGCCGGAGCCTTTGCTCCGGGATTCCATCGATGAAAACCCTTCAGGAGTGATTCATGAGTGACTATCGTGCCCCGCTGAAAGACATGCGTTTCGTGCTCGAAGAGCTGATCGGGCTCGAACAGATCGCCCGTCTGCCGCAGTGTGAGGAGGCCAGCCCCGACGTGGTGGCGGCCATCCTCGAAGAGGGCGGCAAGTTTGCCGAGGAAGTGCTCGCCCCCCTCAACCGGGTGGGCGACGTGCACGGCGCCGTGTGGCAGGACGGCGAAGTGAAGACGGCGCCCGGCTGGAAAGAGGCCTACACGGCTTTTCGCGAGGCCGGCTGGACGGCGCTTGCTTGCTCGCCCGAGTTCGGTGGGCAAGGCTTGCCCAAAGTGGTGGCCACCGCCGTCATGGAGCTGTGGAAAGGCTCCAACCTCGCCTTCTCGCTGTGCCCCATGCTCACGCAGGGGGCGATCGAGGCGCTCATGCTGTGCGGCTCGCCCGAGCAGAAGCAGATGTACCTGCCCAAGATGGTGAGCGGCGAGTGGACCGGGACGATGAACCTCACCGAGCCGCAGGCCGGCTCCGACCTCTCGGCGGTGCGCACCCGTGCCGAGCCGACGGGCGACGGCACCTACAAGCTCTACGGGCAGAAGATCTTCATCACCTACGGCGAACACGACCTGGCCGAGAACATCGTGCATCTGGTGCTCGCACGCCTGCCGGGTGCGCCCGAGGGGGTCAAGGGCATTTCGCTCTTCGTCGTGCCGAAATTCCTCGTCAACGCCGACGGCAGCCTGGGGGCGCGCAACGACATGCGCTGTGTCTCCATCGAGCACAAGCTCGGCATCCACGCCAGCCCCACCTGCGTGCTTTCCTTCGGCGACCACGGCGGCGCGGTCGGCACGCTGGTGGGCGAGCCCAACCGCGGCCTCGAATACATGTTCGTCATGATGAACGAGGCGCGCTTCGCCGTCGGCCTCGAAGGTCTGGCGCTGTCCGAGCGCGCTTATCAGAAAGCGCTTTCCTACGCCAAGGAGCGCGTCCAAGGGTTCGACGTCGGCGTCAAGAGCGGGCCGCGCGTGCCCATCATCCGCCACCCCGACGTGCGGCGCATGCTGATGCTGATGAAATCGCAGACCGAAGCCATGCGCGCGCTCGCCTACACGGTGGGGGCGGCCTTCGATCTTTTCCGTCACCATCCGGACGAGTCGGTGCGCCAGCGCAGCCGCGGCTTCGTCGAACTGATGACCCCCGTGATCAAAGGCTGGTGCACCGAGAACTCGGTGAGCATCGCCTCGCTCGGCGTGCAGGTGCACGGCGGCATGGGCTTCATCGAGGAGACGGGGGCGGCGCAGCACTACCGTGACGCGCGCATCACCCCCATCTACGAGGGCACCACCGCGATCCAGTCCAACGACCTCATCGGGCGCAAAATCGCCCGCAACGGCGGCGTCATCGCCCGCGGGCTCATCGAAGAGATGCGTCTGGCGGCGGAGAAACTGCGCACGCAGCCGGGCGAGGACTTCGGCGTGCTCGCGCGCCGGCTCGGCGCCGGCATCGACGCCCTGGAAAAAGGCGTGGGTTACATCCTCGAGACCTATGGCGCCAATCCGAAAGCGGCACATGCGGTATCGGTGCCGCTGCTCGAGCTCTTCGGCATCGTCTGCGGCGGCTGGCAACTCGGCCTGTCGGCGCTGGTGGCGGCCAAGCGCCTGGCCGAAGGCGGGGGCGACGAAGCGTTTTATCGCGCCAAGATCGGCACCGCGCGCTTCTATGCCGACCACGTGCTCGCTCGCGCTCCGGCGCTCGGCCTGACGGTCACCGAGGGCGCCGCAGGGGTGCTGGCGCTCGACGAAGAAGCGTTCTGAGCCAAGGAGAAAGAGCCCCATGCTCAGGCGCCTGCTGTTCGGCCTGATCGTACTCATCGGCCTTGCCGTGGTCGCGTTGGTGGTCTTCGTCGCCACCTTCGATGCGGCACGCTACCGTGACGAGATCGATCGCTGGGCGCAGGCCCACCTGGGGCGTTCCCTCAGCGTACAGGGTGAGCTGCGCCTCGCGCTCTGGCCCCGGCTCGCGCTCGAGGCGCAGACGGTGAGCCTGGGCAATCCCCCCGGGTTTACTTCCCCGGCCTTGGCCGAGATCGATCGGCTGGCGCTGGCCGTGGATCCCTTGGCGCTCCTCTCCCGCCGGCTTGAGGTGGATGCGCTCACGCTGGAAGGCGTGCGCCTGCACCTCGAACGCCGGCCCGACGGACGGGAGAACTGGCGTTTCGACTTCCCGCCGGCCGCAGGTGAGGCCAAGTCCACGGTCACGTCCCCATCCGCGCCAGAAGGCGCGCCAGCGGCCGCCCTGCCGCTTGCCTTGGGCCGCGTGGCAGTACGCGAGGCGTACGTTCTCTGGTACGGGGGCGGGCGTGAACGGCCTTTTGTCCTCGGACCGCTCGCGCTCGAAGCCGGGCCGATGCTGCCCGAGGCGCCCGTGCCGCTGAGGGTGACCCTGGCGCTGTCCGAGCGCGCCCAGGCAAGTCTCGAAGGCCGGCTGGAGCAGTGGCGCCGCGCGCCGCGCTGGGTGGGGCGGCTGGAAGTGCCGCCGTTCGATCTTCGCGCCTGGCTCGAGGCGCAGAGCGTGGCGCTCGATCTGCCATCATCGGCTTTGCGTCGGGTGCGCCTGGCTTCCGACGTGCAGGCTGACGCCGCCGCGCTGCGCCTGGACGCGCTCGAGCTCACCGTAGACGAGATCGCGCTCCAAGGACGGCTGGGTGTAGATCTGCCGGGCGACCGCCTGGAGACGTCGCTCACCGGAACCGCCTACGACGGGAGCCTGCGCCTCGACGCGGGCTTGGACGATCTCACCGGATCGCCTCACTGGCAGGGTGAGGGGCGGTTCGAGGGCGTAGACGTGGCGCGTCTGCTTACCGCCGTGTACGGCAAATCTTCGCTCACCGGCCAAGGAAGCGTCGACTTCGCCCTGCGCGGGCGGGGCCTGACGGCCGAGGAAGCGCTGCGCTCGGCTCAGGGTACGCTGCGCGCGCAGGTGCGCGACGGGGCCGTGCAGGGGGTGGACGTCGAACAGCTGTTGCGCGATGCCTCGGCCGTGCTGCGCGGTGAGCGACCCGCCGGCGGCGGACGGGGTAGCACTACGTTCGAGGAACTCTCCGGCAGCGGGGTGCTGGCCGGCGGGGTGTTGCGTAACGACGACCTCTTTGGCCGTACGGCGCTATTCACCGTCGAGGGGGCCGGGCGCGTGGATCTGATCCACGCGCGGCTCGATTACCGTCTGCGGTTGCGATTGGCTGCTACGCCGCAGGTGCAGCGAGACGGGCCGCTCGCCGTTCTGCTCGGATTGCCGATTCCGCTGGAGGTGTCGGGGCCGCTCGCCGCGCCCTCTTACCGGGTGGTGACCGAAGAACTGGCCCGGGACTTCGCCAAGGAAGCGATCCGGCGGCGGCTTGCGCCGCAGGAAGAAAGGCAAGCGCAAGAAGAACAACCGCCGGTAGTGCCGGCGGTGAAGGAGATCTTTCGCGGGCTGATCGGTCGCTGAAGCGCGTGCAGAAGGGCTGGGCCCGCCTGCCCCCCGCCCCGCAAGGGGGCGGGCGCACGCCTTACGCCTTATTCCACTTTTGCTTTCGCGACCAGCTCTTCCAGGTGCTTCTGGACTTTCTGCTGTTGCAGCTGCTGTTCGATCTGCGGGCGGATCTGCTCGAGCGGCGGCGGGGTTTGCGCCCGCACGTCGTCGACGCGGATCACGTGGTAACCGAACTGGGTCTTGACCGGGGTCTGGGAGGTCTCGCCTTTCTGCATCTTGCCCAGCGCCGCGCTGAAATCGGGTACGAACATGTCGGGCGTTACCCAGCCGAGGTCGCCCCCTTTGTCCTTGCTGCCGGGATCCTTCGACTGTTTGGCCAGTTCATCCCACGACGCGCCCTTTCCGAGCTTGGCGATGATGTCCTTGGCCTCGTCTTCCTTCTCCACCAGGATGTGGCGCGCGTGAAGTTCGTTGCCCGAGTACATCGTCTTGATCTTCTCGTAGGTGTTTTCGATCTCTTCCTCGCTCACGGGGTTCTTGGCGACGAAATCCTTGAGGTAGGCGCGCACGAGCACGCCCTGGCGCGCGAGTTCCATCTCGGCCTTCACTTCGGGGCTCTTGTCGAGTCCTGCTTTCTTCGCCTGCTCGGCGATGACGGCGCGGCGGATGAGCTCGTCCTTGACCGCCTGGCGCAGCTGCTCGTTGTCGGGCAGCCCTTGGGCGGCCTGTTCCTTGACGATCACGTCCATGTAGATCTGGGGGATGGGCTGGCCGTTGACCTTGGCCACGTTCTGCGCCAGGGCGGGCAGGGCAACGAGCCCGAGGCCGATGACGGCAGCCCGGATGGGAGTGCGGAGTTTGGCGTACATGGGTTTCCTTTCACGGAGGATGGTTCCGGCGCGTCGCGATGCGCGCCGCGAATCCGAGTGTAACCGATGAGGGCAGAAAGGGGTACATCGGTCTGTAGCAAACTGCAAGCGCGCTTCACTCGCCCGGCGCGAGCGCGGTGACGGCGAGCGCGTGGATCCCTTTTTGCATCAGATCGCCCGCGGCGGCGAACACCAGGCGATGGCGCTGCACGCGAGAAAGCCCTGAGAATCTGGGCGAGACGAGGCGTACCCGGTAATGCCCGCCGCCGGCAGCCCCGGCATGGCCGGCGTGCGCGGCGCTGTCGTCATGGATCTCGAGTTCGATCGGCTCCAGGCTCTGCAGGCGGCGCTGCAGTTCGGCGATGGGGTCGTATTCAGGCATCGGATCGTTCCTCTTCGAGATGGCGCGACAGCCACAGGGATTGGGCGAGCACGAAGAGCAGCATCGCGCCCAGGGTGCCGAAGAGCTTGAAATTCACCCAGGTGGTTTCGGAATAGTTCCATGCGACGTAGAGGTTCAGCGCGCCCATCGCCAGGAAGAAGCCGCTCCACAGGTCGGAGAGCCGCGCCCAGACGGGTTCGGGCAGCTGCAGCTGCGCCTGCATGGCGCTGCGGATCAGGTTGCGGCGCAAAAACCGCGCGCCAATGAGCGCGGCGGCGAAGCTCCAGTAGAGCGCGGTGGGTTTCCACTGGATGAACGCGGGGTCGTGCAGCAGCAGCGTGGCCGCGCCCAGGCCCGAGACCAGGACGAAACTCACCCACAGCATGCGGTCGACGGGCCGTCGGCGCAGGCGTAGCGCCAGGATCTGGGCGGCAGTGGCGAGCATGGTCGCCGCGGTGGCGATGGCCAGCGGCAGGGTCGCGGGCGAGGCGCCCAGCGTCGCGCCCAGGGGGGCGAGGGCGTCCGGAAAGAGCCCGGCCAGGCGATAGGCGAGGAAGAAGACGAGCACGGGGAAGAGGTCGAAGAGCAGTTTCATGAAGCGTCCTGTGACGGAGTGGGAGCGGGAAGGGGAGGCGGGGCGGGAGGAAGTTCGAGGGTTACGGCGAGCCCGCCACCCTCGCGGTTGGCGAGCGTCAGACGCCCGCCGAGCGCCTGGACGGTACGCTGCACGATGGCCAGACCCAGGCCGGAGCCGGTTACGCCGCTGCGCATGGCCGATTCGGTGCGGGCAAAGGGAGCGAGCACCCGCTCGAGCTGGTCTTCGGGAATGCCGGGGCCGCGGTCGGCCACGGTAAGGGTGGGTGCGGCCGCATCCTCGCCGAGCAGGATTTCGATGGGACGTTCGGTACCGGCATATTTCTTCGCGTTGTCGATGAGATTGACCAGCACCCGGCGCAGGGCCGCGCGATTGGCGCGCACGAAGACGCGGGGCGCGTCGTTTTTCCATTCGATGGGGGTGCCGCGCAAACGTTCCTTGCCTACGACGTCTTCGACGAGGTCATCGAGCGCAAAGGTCTCGTCGGCGGCCAGCGCGTCGACCTTGGCATAGTCGAGGAATTGCCCGACGATGCGGTCGATGTCGTCGAGGTCGGCTTCCAGCGCCCGGGCTTCGTGCTCGTCGATGGCGAGCATCGCCAGGGCGAGCCGCAGGCGCGTGAGGGGGGTGCGCACGTCGTGCGACACGCCGGCGAGGATGAGCGCCCGTTCGGTCTCGTTGAGCCGCAGCCGTTCGACCATGGTGTTGAAGGCGAGCACCAGCTGGGCGAGCTCGGCCGAGGCGGGCATGGGCAGCAGCGTCGGCTGTCCGCCGGCGGCCACCATCTCGGCGGCGCGGCGCAGTACCCGCAGTGGGCCACTGATCCAGCGGGCGATGACGAAGGCGCCCATGAGCGCCAGCGCGAGGATGACGCTGGCGAGCATCAGCCATTGCCACGGATCGGGGCGGGGAATGCGCTCGGGGGGAAAGCGCAGCCAGTAGCCGCGCGGGTCGTCGGGCGAGAGGCGGAAATACACCCACAGGCCCGGCTGTTCGCGCCAGCGCTTGCCAACCTGGGTGGAAGGGCCGAGTAAACGGCGCAGCTCTTCCTGCAGGGCGCGGTCGGGGTCGTCGTCGGGCAGCGGCTCGACCTCGTCGCCGAAATCCGCCGGATAGACGGCGATGCCCTCGAGCGTGACCCAGTCGATCATCAAGTCGCCCTGGAGGCGCGGCGGGGTGTGGCGCAGCGCCGATCGCGTCAGATTGATTACCGAGGCGATCAGCCGGGCGTTGTCGCGGGCGCGCTGCT
Organism: Rhodocyclales bacterium; assembly: GCA_016235745.1. Lineage (GTDB taxonomy): Bacteria > Pseudomonadota > Gammaproteobacteria > Burkholderiales > Rhodocyclaceae > Tepidiphilus. The sequence continues at coordinate 12,317 of JACRJA010000027.1, forward strand.
GCGTCTCGATCTGCCAGGACAGCCACCACCAACTGGCGGCGGCGGCGAGCAACAAGGCGGTGATCGAGACGAAAAGCTGCCAGAAGAGGCTCACCCGGCCCAGCTGCGCCCGCAGCCCTCTTTCCCGCGAGCCGCTCATGGCGCGGATTCAGCCTCTCCGGCGGGCGCATTGGGCACGAAGACGTAACCTACGCCCCAGACGGTCTGGAGGTAGCGCGGCTTGCTCGGATCGGGTTCGACGAGGCGGCGCAGCCGGCTGATCTGCACGTCGATGGCGCGGTCGAACGGCCCGTGCTCCCGGCCGCGGGCGAGCTCCATGAGCTTGTCGCGGGTCATGGGCTGGTTGGGATGCTCGGCGAGCACGCGCAGCACGGCGAATTCGCCGGTAGTGAGCGGGATTTCCTCGCCGCGGCGCGTCAGGCGCCGGGTGGTGAGGTCGAGCACGTTGTCGCCGAAAACCACCGTGCCGCCCTGAGGCGCCGGCGCGCCGAGCGGCTCGCGCGGGCGGCGGCGCATCACGGCGTGGATGCGCGCCACCAGCTCGCGCGGGTTGAAGGGCTTGGGTAAATAATCGTCCGCCCCCAGCTCCAGCCCGCGGATGCGGTCCTCTTCGTCGCCCTTGGCCGTGAGCATGATGACCCCGAGCGGCGCCTCGCGCTGGCGCAAGCGGCGCAGCAGCGTGAGCCCGTCTTCGCCTGGCAGCATCAGGTCGAGAATGACCATGTCGAAGTGCTCGCGCTCCAGGGCGCGCTCCATGGCCGCCCCATCGGCCACGGCCTTGACGGGAAACCCCTGGATTTGCAGGAAGCGCGTGAGCAGCTCGCGCAGGCGGGCGTCGTCATCGACGAGCAGGACGCGGCAGCGGCCGATCTCATTCATGGTTCGATCCTCCCGGCTGGAAAAACGGCAACGGCGTTTGGAGGGATTGTCGCAGATCGCACGCGAAAAAGCCCAGCCCGGCGGTAAAATGCCCGCATGAATCTGCTCGCGATCGAAACTTCCGGCGAAATCGCCTCCGTGGCGCTGCAGCGCGGCGACACCGTCTGGGAGCGCCGGCTGCAGGGGTACGCCCGCCACGCCGAACACGTGCTGCCCGCGGTGCATGCCGTGCTCGAAGAAGCCGTGCTTGCCGTGGGGGAGCTTGCCGCCATCGCGTTTGGCGCCGGGCCCGGGGCCTTTACCGGGCTGCGGCTCGCCTGCGCCGTAGCGCAAGGGCTGGCTCTGCCGGGGTCGCTACCGCTCGTGCCCATCGGTTCGCTCGAAGCGCTGGCGGCGCAGACAGGCGAGGGAACGGTGCTGGCGCTCGCCGACGCTCGTATGGGCCAATGCTATCACGCTTGGTTTCGCTGCTCGGGCGGGCAACAGGAGCCGCTCACCGAGGCCGGGGTGAGCGCGCCCGAGGAAGTGCCTCTCCCTCCTGCATCCGCGCCCTGGCAGGTCGTCGGCCAAGGCATGACGCCGCTATGGCCGCGCTTGCCGGAAGCCATCCGCGCCGGCGCGCGCACGGTCGTGCTCGATGCCACGGTTCAAGCCCGCGACCTGTTGCCGCTCGCGCGGCGAGCGCTCGGCCAGGGACGGGCGCTTCCTCCTTGGGAGGCCGCGCCCTACTACGTGCGCGACAAGGTGGCGCTCACTGCCGAGGAGCAGGCTGCCTTGCGCCAGCGCAGGATGGCGATGCCGTGAACTGGCTGCGTCTGCGTGCCATGCGGGAGGACGATCTTCCCTGGGTGACCGCGCTCGAACGCGACGCGCAGGAAATCCCCTGGAGCGAAAAGAGCTTCCGCGAGGCGCTCACCGCGGGCTACGCCTGCTGGGTGGCAGAAGTCCTCGCCGGGGACGATCCGACCACGGCTTCGGCCGAAGCAGTAGGATTCCTCATCCTGTTGCTCGTTGCCGGCGAGGCCGAGATCCTGAACTTGGCGATCGCGCCAGCTCATCGCGGCCGCGGGCTGGGGCGGGAAATGCTGGAGGCCGCCCTCGACGACGCGCGGGAGCGGGGCGCGACCACGGTGTGGCTGGAAGTGCGCGTCTCCAACCAGGCGGCGATCGCCCTCTATCAGCGCAGCGGTTTTGCCCTCATCGGCCAGCGGCGCGGCTATTACGCCACGCGCGAGGGAGCGAGGGAAGACGCGCTGGTGATGCAGCGAGAACTCGTTCCATGAGTGCGCCGTTCGACGAAAAAGAACGCTTTGCCCGGCTCGAAGAAATGGGCTTGACGCCGCTATGGCGCCTGCGCACGCGTTTGCAGCCGGGCTCCGGGGCGGGCGAGGAACAAGAGGCGCAGAAGAAAGCTTCTGCCGGCGTGGCTCCGCCCGGCCGGGCGCCAGAGGCGCCACGCAAAAAACCCGCCGCGGCCGCGGCCGTGCCCGCACCGGCCAAGGAACGCTCCGAGGCTCGGCCGCCTCGCGCCTCCTCCGAACCGGTCGGACGGTCTCCGGCTTTGCACCCCGTTTCTGCCGCGTCCGGCACCCCTGCCGCGAGCCCTTCGGCGCGGACTATCGACCCAGAGCGCGCCGCGCGCATCGCCACGCTCGACTGGGAGGCGCTGGAAGCGGAGATCCGCGCCTGTAGCGCCTGTACGCTGCACCGCACGCGCACGCAGGCGGTAACGGGCGTCGGCAATCGGCAGGCGCGCTGGATGTTCGTGGGCGAGGGGCCGGGGCGCGAGGAAGACCGGCGCGGCGAGCCTTTCGTCGGCCCGGCGGGCAAGCTGCTCGACGCCATGCTCTTCGCTCTGAGGCTGGACCGCACCCAGGTCTATATCGCCAACGCGGTGAAGTGCCGCCCGCCGGACAACCGCACGCCCACGCCCGAGGAGATCGCCGCCTGTGCGCCGTTTCTCTTTCGCCAGATCGAACTCGTTCGCCCCAAAGTGCTGGTGGCGCTGGGGCGTCCGGCGGCGTTTGCACTCCTCAACGAGGAGATCAAGATCGCCCAGGCGCGTGGCCGGATCTTCCGCTACGGCGAGATCCCTGTCGTGGTTACTTACCACCCCGCCTACCTCTTGCGCAATCCCGCCGACAAAGCCAAGGCCTGGGAGGATCTGTGCCGGGCCCAGGCCTTGGTCGAAGGGAAAGACTAAAGCGCCGAGCGCTTTCGTTACAGGGCGTTCATCGTGGGTTAAGCGTTCCTCCCTTGTAAACGGTTATCCTAAGACAATGTCGGTAGGATAACTTTTTCTTGTGGAGGCATAGAATGGATTGCATTCGGTACGGCTTATGGACGCTGTTGCTCGGCTCAGCCTCATTGTGGCTGGCGGCCGAGCCGAGGTTCTACGAGGCGCAAACCTTCTTCGCCTGGCGCGAGGTGATGACGCAGTTGAGCGGCGTGCTCGCCTTCGGCTGCATGAGCGCGGCCATGGTGCTCGCTCTGCGCCTGCGTCCCGTCGAGCGCCTCTTCGGCGGTCTGGACAAGACCTACCGTCTGCACAAGTGGCTGGGAATCGGCGCGCTCGTTTTCGCCCTGACGCACTGGCTCTGGACCCAGGGACCGAAGTGGGCGGTACAGCTGGGCTGGCTCACTCGCCCGCCGCGCGAGCCGCGACCGGAGCCGATCAACGCGATCGAGGCAGCGTTTCGTGCCGTGCGCGGCCTGGCCGAGACCATGGGGGAATGGGCGTTCTACGCCGCCGTGCCGCTACTGCTGATCGCGCTGCTGCGCCGGGTTCCATATCACGTCTTCGCCAAATTGCACCGCGTGATCCCGCTGCTTTTCCTCGTCTTCGCCTTCCACGCCCTCGTGCTCGTGAAGTTCTCCTACTGGGGCTCGCCGCTGGGGGCGCTGCTCGCGCTGGAGATCGCTGTCGGGGTCTTTGTCGCCGCCGTCTCGCTCGCCGGGCGCATCGGCACCACGCGGCGCGTCTCGGGGCAGCTGGAAGCTGTGGAACCGCTGCCGGGGGTGGGAGCGCTTGCGCTTACCGTGACGCCGCAGCGCTGGCCAGGGCATGAGGCGGGGCAGTTCGCTTTCCTCGCGCTCGACGGCCGGGAAAAGGCTCATCCCTTCACCATCGCCAGCGCCTGGGACGAGCGCTCACCCCGGATTTCCTTCGTCGTCAAGGCGCTGGGAGATTTCACCCGCAGCCTGACGCAGCAGCTGCGTCCGGGGCAAGAAGTACGTGTCGAAGGTCCTTACGGCGGCTTCACCTTTGCCGACGGCGCGCCGCGCCAGATCTGGGTGAGCGGCGGGGTGGGAGTGACGCCGTTTCTCGCCGCCTTGCAGCAGAAAGCGCTGCGCGGTTTGCCTTCCTGTCCGGTCGACTACTTTCATTCGCTGTCAGCGCCGGACGAGGCCGCCGAGGCGCGGTTGCGGGCGCTGGCCGAAGCGGCGGGAGTAGCGCTGCACCTCGTCTGGCCGCAGCGCGACGGGCGGCTCACCGGCGATCATATCCGCGCTGCGGTGCCGCAGTGGCGCGAGGCGAGCCTGTGGTTCTGCGGCCCCGAAGGATTTGGTGAGGCGCTGCAGCGCGACTTTGCCGTGCAAGGCTTCGACGTGCGCCGGCGCTTCCACCGTGAGTTCTTCGAATTCCGCTAGTGGTGATCGACCATCTCCAGCAAGTGGAGCGAGTCGATGCGGCGCTGGTTGGCGCGGTGCCAGGCCCAGATGGCGACCATGGTACCGGCCACGAAGAGGCCGAAGAGGACGATCACCTGGTGGACCGGCCAGTCGTAGCGCAAGAGCAGGGCATAGAGGCCGGTCATCGCCAGGACGGCGAGGTTCTCGTTGAAATTCTGTACCGCGATCGAATGCCCCGCCCCCATGAGGACGTGGCCGCGGTGCTGCAGCATCGCATTCATCGGTACCACGAAAAATCCGGCCAGTGCCCCGACGGCGATCATCAGGACCATCGCCAAGACGAGCGAATGCACGAAGATCATGCTGATCACTACAAGTCCCATGACGATCCCCAGAGGGATCACCCGCGGCGCTTCGCGTAGCGCCACCCATTTGGCCGCCGCAACCGACCCGGCCGCGATGCCCACCGCCACCACCCCTTGTAGCATCGACGCATGGGAGAGCGGCAAGCCGAGATTCACCTCCGCCCATTTGAGCACGATGAACTGCAACGTTGCCCCGGCGCCCCAGAAAAGGGTCGTCACCGCCAGCGAGATCTGCCCCAGCTTGTCGCGCCACAGCAGCAGGAAGTAGTGCCCGAATTCGTGCAGCAGATAGAAGGGGTTCTTTTTGAGCGGCACGTGCGCCACGCCCGTGTCGGGTACGTAGAGGTTGCACACCGAAGCGGCGCCATAGACCAGCACCACCACGAGCAGCGACCCCCATAGCCCGTTGTGCAGCCAGGGGAACCAGGCGTCGAACTGGGCAACCAGACTCGGGGCTACCAGGACGCCGCCCAAGAGCGTCCCCAAAATGATCGCCGCGACCGTGAGCCCCTCGATCCAGCCGTTGGCGACCACCAGCAGACGATGCGGCAGGTACTCGGTGAGAATGCCGTATTTGGCCGGCGAATAGGCCGCTGCGCCCACGCCGACGATGGCGTAGCCCAGCAGGGGATGCACGCCGAAGACGATGAGCAGGCACCCGGCGATCTTGATCGTGTTGGTGACGAGCATCACGCGCCACTTCGGCATCGAATCGGCGAACGCCCCCACGAAGGCCGCGAGCAGCACGTAGGAAAGGGTGAAGAAGAGTTTCAGGAGCGGCTCGTACTCGGGCGGCGCCTCGAGTTGGCGCAGGATCCCCATCGCGACGATCAGCAGGGCATTGTCGGCCAGCGCGGAAAAGAATTGCGCGGCCATGATGAAATAGAAACCGCGGGGCATCGGAACGGCGCTCCTCGTGCGACTGCGTAGGATGCGGACGCCGCTAGTGTAACAAGAAGCGCGGATCAGAAGCGCGCCCGGCGGGGAAAAAGTCGGATAAGTCCCCGGTCTTTCGCACTCCCCCAACGTGCGTGGCAGGGGTTGACGTCCGAAAGGCGAGCCCGTATCATTTCGATCTCTGCACACGACGGGCGGTTAGCTCAGCGGTAGAGCACTGCCTTCACACGGCAGGGGTCAGTGGTTCGATCCCACTACCGCCCACCACCCAGGTGGGTTGTACCGTCGTGCAAGATCACGGGCCGGTAGCTCAGCTGGGAGAGCGTCGCGTTCGCAATGCGAAGGTCGGGAGTTCGATCCTCCTCCGGTCCACCACCGTTCAACGCCCAAACGTTCTCGGTTGGGCGTTTTCGTATCCGGGTTCCGCAGACGGTGCGGGGTTTTGGGCCGTTTTGCGTGTGCCAACGGTCGGCGGACAAGAGGCCACGACGCGCCCGGTTCGCCCCTGTTCCGCCCTCCCCTCTCTCAAAACCTGCGCCAACCTCGAAGCCGTAGCACACGCAGTCAGTGTTGTTCATCAAACACTTGTGCGCGTGCTATCGGGAATGGTTTGCCTGCGTGTTTGCACGAGCAGAATCGTGCCTCAACCCGCAAGTTGGTGAGGCCAGCCCCAGATTCATCCCGTGGGCGGGTACGGGTCGTTGCCGGAGCTGTTGCGCTCACGGATCTGCCCGTCTCGTTCCTGGATGAACAATCCACTCTGTTGGTTGACGGCGATGCCCCGCGCGGTCAACCGCCTCTTGCTGCGTGTCATGGATGAATATGATGATGTCGTTGCCTTCTCTGCGCACACCCCACCGATCGCCGCCATTGACGGGTACAACCCATTGGTTCTTTCCGGTCATTTCGAATACTCCAAGAGATGAAAAAAGTGCAGGCTCTGGAAGTCAGCGCGAGCCTGGATGCATCGGGTATTGGGCTTATGCCATAGAGATCTACTTTCTTGATATCTGGGGTATCATGCCAATGCACTTATGCATATAGCATAGGGTACAACCCTGCACGTTGCTGCGTGACCACGAGCGCGCCGTAGGCCGCGTGTTGCGCCTTGTCAAGCGACATCAGAAAGTGCCCCCCTGGCGACAGTGAAATCTGCCCCCTTACTCTCTGACGAGCTGCTCGGGATGGTGGATGGAATCGGGCTTGATCAGCCCGGCCTTGCGCTTGGCACGCAGTCGGTAGCTGTCACCGCGGAGGGTGATGACCTGACTGTGGTGCAGCAGCCGATCGAGGATAGCGGTGGCCACCACCGCGTCACCGAACACCTCGCCCCACTCGCTGACCGCCCGGTTGCTGGTCACCAACAGGCTGCCGCGTTCGTAGCGGCGGGTGACCAGTTGGAAGAACAGGTTGTCCGCCCCTGGCTCCAGCGGCAGGTAGCCCAGCTCGTCGATGATCAATAGCTTGGGCTTGGCGAAGTGCCTCAGGCGCTCTTTCAGCTCCCCGCGGGCATGGGCCTGGACGAGCTGGGTGATCAGCGCCGTGGCGGTGGTAAACAGCGCCGAGTAGCCGGCCTTGACCGC
>JACRJA010000028.1 GCA_016235745.1 Rhodocyclales bacterium
ACCGCGGCGACCTGGACACGCCGTATTGCGACACCAACGGGGATCTGACGGCGGACACGCCGGCGGATCCGAAGAAGCTCAAGAACCCGAACACGCTGGTCTTCACCTACACGCCGGTCGAGGACCCGGCGGTGTACGAGAAGATGTTCAAGCCGTTCACCGATTATCTCGCGCAGTGCACCGGGAAGCGCGTGGTGTACTTCCAGGTGCAGTCGAACGCCGCGGAGATCGAGGCGATGCGCGCGGGGCGGCTTCACGTGGCGGGCTTCTCGACAGGCCCGACGGCGTTTGCGGTCAACATCGCCGGCGCCGTGCCCTTCGCCATGAAGGGCTTCGAGAAGGAGTTCCAGGGCTACCACCTCTACGTCATCGTCAAAAAGGAGAGCCCCTACCAGAAGCTCGCCGACCTCAAGGGGAAGAAGTTCGCTCACACCTCGCCTTCGTCCAACTCGGGCCACATGGCGCCGGTGGCGCTCTTCCCGAAGGAGGGCCTTGTCCCCGGCACTGACTACAAGGTCCTCTTCTCGGGCAAGCACGACCAGTCGGTGCTTGGGGTGAAGTCAGGCGATTACGACGGCGCAGCGGTCGCCTCCGACGTGTACGACCGAATGGTCAAGCGCGGCCTGGTGAAGGAGGATGACTTCCGGATCATCTATCGGAGCGTGAAGTTTCCGACGTCGTCGTTCGCCTACGCTCACGACCTGGAGCCGGCGCTGCGGGAGCGAATCGTGAAGTGCTTCTACGACTTCCGTTTTCCTGACGAGATGGTGAAGAATTTCGGCGGCGCCGACCGTTTTTTCCCGATCACCTACAAGAAGGACTACGCGATCGTGCGCTTGGTGGCTGAGGCGGGGGGGGAGAAATTCAACCGCGCCGCCTACGACCGGGAAGCGGCCAAGGCGAAGAAGTGATCGAGATCGAGGGCCTGGTCAAAGAATACTCTCCAGGCCAGCCGTTGCTCGAAGGGATCGACCTCAAGATCGGCGGCGCCGGGTTGACGGCGATCATCGGTCCCTCCGGCGCCGGCAAGTCAACGCTGCTCCGCTGCATCAACCGTCTCGTTGATCCGACAGCCGGGAGGATCTGGTTCGAATGCGAGGGGCGGCGGACCGACCTCGCGCGCCTTTCCGGCAGGAAGCTGCGCCAGGCGCGGCGGCGCATCGGGATGGTGTTTCAGGAGTTCAACCTGGTGGAGCGCCTGACGGTGATGGAGAATCTGCTGACGGGGCGGCTCGGTTACGTCGCCGCGTGGAGCGCGTGGCGGCGCAGGTTCCCACCGGCCGACGTGGACTACGCATTCGACCTGCTCGACACCGTGGGCCTTGCCCAGTTCGTCAACCAGCGAGCTGACGCGCTCTCGGGCGGGCAGCGCCAGCGAGTCGGCATAGCGCGGGCGCTGATGCAGCGGCCGGGCCTCCTGCTCGCCGACGAACCGACGTCGTCTCTCGACCCTAAGACCTCGGTCGAGATCATGTCGCTGCTCAAGGAACAGGGGCGCGCTCACGGCATTCCGGTGATCGTCAACATCCACGACGTCGGCCTGGCCAAACGCTTTGCCGACCGCGTCGTCGGCATCGCTGAGGGGCAGATCGTCTATGACGACGACGCCGAGGAGCTGAGCGACGACGCCCTGAAGCGGATCTACGGCGGCGAGGGTTGGCTGTCATGATCTCGGCGACCATGCCCGCCCCGCCTCGCGCCACCGACGCTTTCAAGCTCGGCGCCGCGTCGCGAGTCGCTGCGCTCGCCGTCGTCGCATACGCCGTGTACGCCATGTCGCTGCTTGACTTCTCGTGGCCCCGCTTCGTCGCCGGGCTGGACAACGGCGCCCGCCTTCTGTCGCGCATGTTCCCCCCTGATCTGAGCAAGGGCGACATCCTGTGGAGGGGCGTCAGCGAGAGCCTTCAGATGGCCGTTCTCGCCTCGGCGGCGGGCATCGCCGTCAGCCTGCCCATAGGTCTCCTCGGCGCGCGCAACCTGATGCCGGCGTGGGTCACGTGGATATCGCGCTCGGTGGTGACGACGTGCCGCGCGCTTCACCCGGTCGTCGTCGCCATCCTGTTCGTGAAGGCTGTCGGCTTCGGCGCCCTGGCCGGGATCCTCGCCCTGGTGGTCGCCTCTGTCGGCTTCATCGGCAAGCTGTTCTCCGAGGCGGTGGAGGAAATCTCCGCCAATCAGGTCGAGGCGGTCCGAGCCACGGGCGCCTCGTTCATGAACGAGGTTTTCTTCGGCGTGCTGCCTCAGGTGCTATCCCGCTTCGTGGGCTTCGCCACCTATCAGCTCGACTCGAACATGCGCAACTCGACCATGGTGGGGATAGTCGGGGCGGGCGGCATCGGGGGCGCCCTGTTCGCCGCTTTTCAGCGCTTCGATTATGACTTCGTCCTCACGATCCTGGCGACCATCATCGCCATCATCGTAGTGAGCGAGCTGGTGACCAACTGGGTGAAAAAGGCGCTCCATGTCTAGCCGGGTGTGGCATAGGCACACTCCGGGGCAGAAGCTCTTCCGTCTCGGCGTTGAGCTGGCGATCGTCGCGGCGATCGTTCAGTCGCTGCGCACCATCGAGGTCATCCCCGAGTTCCTCTACGACGCGCCGGAGCAGATGGCCGACATGCTGAGGCGCATGTGGCCGGTTGATTGGGCGCACTACCCTAAGGGCGTCCACGCAGCCCTGGTCGAGACCCTTCACATCGCCAGTCTCGGCACGCTGCTCGCCCTCCTGCTGGCGGTGCCTTTCGGCCTCATGGTGGCGGGCAACCTGACGCGGTCGAAGGCGCTTAACCTCCTGGCGCGGGTCGTCCTCGTCTCCACTCGCTCTGTCAACTCCCTGGTATGGGCGCTGCTCTTCGTGGCAATCTTCGGCCCCGGCGCTCTCGCCGGCACTCTCGCCATCGCCTTCCGGTCCATCGGCTTCGTCGGCAAGCTGATCGGCGAGGCGATCGAAGAAACGCCGCC
>JACRJA010000029.1 GCA_016235745.1 Rhodocyclales bacterium
CGGCCAGGCGATTCAACGCGCGCAGTGCCGTGCCGAGGTTGTTGTGTGCCTCGACGAAGTCCGGATTCAGGCGCAACGCGGCGCGAAACGCGGTTTCCGCCTCTGCCGGCCGATTCTGGGCCATGAGCGAGAGACCGAGTCTGAAAAGCACCGGGACGGAGTCCGGTGTTAGCCGCAGGAACTTGCGATACTGGGTTTCCGCCTCCGCCATACGGTCTTGATGATGTAAGACCTGGGCGAGATTCTGGTGGGCGTCGGCGTACCGCCCGTTCAACGTCAACGCCGCGCGGTAGCTGCTCTCGGCCGTTGCCAATTGGCCTTGGGCGGCCAGGGCATTGCCGAGGCTGTTGTGGGCCTCGGGGTAGCGCGGCCGCAGCGCCAGGGCCCGACGGCAGCACTCGGCGGAGCGTTGGTGCTGACCGAGCAGGCCGTGGGTGGTCCCCAGCAGATACCAGGCCTCGGGATCGGCCACTTGCTGTTGACACAGCGCTTCCAGCAGTTCTCGCGCCTCGGCTGGGCGGCCGGTTTGCAGCAGCGCGGCGGCGCGCGCTTTGAGCGCAGGCGGGTGGGAGGGATTGCTGCTCATGATGCCATCCGTTCGCCGCACCACGCGCGCCACATCTCCCGATAGGCCTGCTCCAGATCAGCGTTGAACCCGGTCGCGTCACAGAGCGATGAATTCTTCATTCGCTCGCGCAGTCCGACGCGCAACCGAGCGAGCCGTGCAGTATCGTTCGCCAGATCCACCGCCAGCCTTACGTAGTCCTCCGGCGTCCGGGCGATCAACTCCGTCAGGCCTACGCGACTCAGCAGACTCACCCCCACGCGCCCGGCGTGCCGGTCGCCGGCCAGAGCTACCACTGGCACGCCCATCCATAAGGCCTCGCAAGTGGTCGTGGTGCCGTTGTACGGGAAGGTGTCGAGGGCGATGTCGATGCGCGAATAGAACGCCAAGTGATCCTGCCGCGAGGGCAACCAGCTAACCAGTTCCAGGCGTTTGGAGTCGATACCTTGGTCGGCGAACAATGTTACGTAGCGCTCGGCGGCGCCGGGATCGCTCAGCGATTTGTTTTTCAGCACCAGACGCGCCCCCGGCAGGGCGGTCAGTATCCGCGCCCACGCGGCCACCGCCTGCGGTGTGATCTTGGGCAACATGTTGAACGAGCCGAAGGTGATATGTCCGGCGGCCGGCGCCGGCAGTTCGCCCGCTGCTTCGGTGTCGTTGCCGGGCGAATAACATAAAAACCCCCGCGGCAGGCGCACCAGCCGCTCGGTGTGAAACGCCTCCTGGCCGGGCGGATCGGCCCATTCGTCCGTCAGGCGGTAATCCATGGCGGGCAGCCCGGTGGTATTGGGATAGCCCAGGTAGCTCACCTGCACCGGAGCGGGCCGGTAGGCCAGCATTGGCAGCCGGCAGTCGCCGGTGTGACCGGCGAGCTCGATCACGATATCGATACCATCTTCCCGAATGCGGCGGGCGAGGTCGAGATCGTCGATATCCTTGGTTTCAATCCAGTGATCGCAATACCCGCGCAGCCGCTCGCTCACCTCATCCGGCTTGGCCTCTTTGAATTGGGCGTAGGCGAAGACCTCGAAGCGGTTCTTGTCGTGGTGCTTCAACACCGGCTCGATGAAGTAGGCCACCGAGTGTTTCCGCAGGTCGGGCGACACATAGCCAATTTTTAGTTTCCGCCCCGGTTCGGGACTGTTGCTGTGGGCCGGCGGATTCCCGGGACGCGGCGCATACGTTTCGCCCCAGCGCCGGTGCTCCTCGAAGATCGCCGCCGGAGTCCAATTCGGGTGGTAGTTGAGACGGAACAGATAAGCGCTGTAGGTAGCGGCCGCGTGCTTGGGGTCGAGACGGGAAGCCTCGCGGTAGCAGGCGAGCGCCTCGTCCAACTGTCCGCGGCGAGAGTAGATATTGAAAAGATTATTATAGGTCTCGGCCGAGCCGGGCTTGAGGCGCAGCGCCTCCTGGCAGCTGGCGAATGCTTCCGATAGGCGGTCGAGCGTGCAGTAGACGATGCCCAGGTTGTTATGCGCCTCGGCCGAACGCGGGTTGATTTGCAGCGCCTGCAGAAGACTCGCGACCGCCTCCTCGGGCCGATTCTGCAGGTGCTGCACCATCCCGAGATTGACCAATGCCTCGGCGTACCCCGGCCTGAGACGCAATGCCGCGCGGTAGCTGGCCTCGGCTTCGGCCGGGCGGTTCTGCGCGCGCAGCGTGGCGCCGAGGTTGTGGTGCGCTTCGACGAAGTCGGGCTTGAGGCGCAGCGTGGCGCGAAACGCCGTCTCGGCGTCGGCCGGCCGGGCTTGGGCCAGGAGCGTCAGGCCGAGGCGGAAATGCGCCGGGACGGCATCGGGGGCGAGCCTGAGAAACTCGCGATACTGGGTTTCCGCCTCCGCCATCCGGCCTTGATGGTGCAAGACCTGGGCGAGATTCAGCTGGGCGTCGGCGTACCGTCCATTCAGCTTCAACGCCGCGCGGTAGGCGGTCTCGGCCTCGGGTATTCGGCCAAGCGC
>JACRJA010000030.1 GCA_016235745.1 Rhodocyclales bacterium
ATGATGCCGATGCCGATGATGGTGGCGAACACCTTGGGCAGCGCCGTGCCCGTGGCGAGCGCGCGCAGTGCCTTCGGCATGTTCTCCTGCTTGAAGTCGTGGGCGACGTAGGTGAACAGTACCGCGAACGCCCCGCCGCTCACCGCCGCCATCACCAGAAAGTAGATCGAGATCAGGCCGTCGTACCACAGCGGGCGCATGGTCATCATGCCGAACACCAGCCCGAGCGTGCTGTGCGCGATCACCACCGACACGAACGAGGCCAGCCCGAGGGCATGGCTCAGCGGGCTGTGCCAGTCGCCGGCGTTGATGCGTTGGAACTTGCCGATGAGCAGGACCAGATACAGCGTATAGAACAGGCCCATCCAGAACATCGGCGAGACGTACTGCATGCCGGTGGGCAGCGTCCAGATCATCCGGAACGGATGCCCGATCTCGAGACCGAGCGAGGTGAAACCGCCGATCAGCGCCGCGACCGACAGCCAGGTGCAGCGCTTGGCGACCGGGGCGAAGTCCTGGAAGCCGAAGAGGATGGACAAGGCCGCCACGAAGGTGAGCCCGGTGGCGGCGAGCACCAGGCCCAGATCCCTCGACACGGGCAGGCCGCAGGGAACCCCGCTGCTGCTGTTGAACGCGCCGTGCCCGCCAAACGTGAGGAACACGAGCGCGGTGCCGAGCGTGAGCGCGAGTCCGATCAACGAAAAACGCAGTACCCGGTCGATGGGCGTTTGTGCGGCGCCCGGCGAGAAGACGGCCTGAATGATGTTTTGCATGGCGTTCTCCTTCTGTCCTATGTCTTGGCCTTGTTCTTCGAGGCGCGGCTGCCCGGCACCGCGACCGATACCCCGGCCAGGTAATACACCTGCGGCTTGTTGCCCAGGTGATCGAGCAGGCGCGTGCCGCGCTTTTTGGCGATGAGCTTGCTGACCTCGCTCTCGGGGTTGTCGAGGTCGCCGAAGTAACGCGCGGTGGGTGCGCAGGTCACCACGCAGGCGGGCGTGAACTCGCGCAGTGCCGGATTGTTCGGGTCGAGGTCCGGCGTGCCCTTGGGCGCCTTGCTGATGCGGTGGTAGCAGAACGTGCACTTCGAGACCACGCCCGACGGCTGCACACCGATGCCGCGCTTGCGATCCTCGATCGCGTCCGGCATCTTCCACGGCGGGCCCCAGGCGCGATCGCCGGCGCCCTTGAAGACCGAGCGCAGGTTCGGCTCAACCTGCGGATTTTCGTCGGCGAAGAAGCGCACGCCGTAGGGGCAGGCGATGATGCAGTAGCGGCAGCCGATGCAGCGGTCCCAGTCGATCAGCACCACGCCGTCGTCGGTCTTGTACGTCGCCTTCACCGGGCAGACGTGCACGCACGAGGGGTTCTCGCACTGCATG
>JACRJA010000031.1 GCA_016235745.1 Rhodocyclales bacterium
GCGAGCCTGCCGAGCCGTCGGAGGTCGGCCGCACCCGTCGCCGGATGAGCCTGCGGGCGCTGATGCACTTCCTGTTCGAGCGGGCCGGCTTCAACCGCTGGTAGCCGGCCATGGCCGGGAAGCGCAACCACGCGGTGCTACACAAGTACCTGATGCACGAAGCCGAGTCGATCCACGTGAAGGGCGAGCCGCTGTCCCAGCGGCTGTACGTGCCGGAAGCCTTCAGCGAGACCGCGAAGGCCGAGCAGGCCGAACGGCGGCGTGCGAGGTTGTCGGTGCTGCAGCCGCATGACGGGCGTCAGCCGCTGGCGGTGGTTCTGGGCGAGTTCAAGGGCTGGGAGTCGGCACCCGCGGGCGCGCGCATCTGGATCCGCCACATGCCGGACGCACCCTTGCTGGCCGACGCGCGGACCTGGGCTCGGGTGCAGCGCGGCTTCGCGCCACTCTTCGAGGCGCTTGACTCGGACGGAGGGCGAGGGCTGCGTCTCATGGTGGCAGCGCTGATCCGGGCCCGCCGGGAGCACACCTACGAGATTGACCTCGCCAGCCTGATGTTGACCAGCGAGGAGTGGATTCCGCTGGAGGGTGTGCACGAGGCGCCGCTGGTCCGGGCGCTGGTAGCGCGGGGTCGGCGGTTCGTGAAGCCGCTGCGGTACGACGCGCGGACGGGGGCCGGGTTCGCGAATGCCATCCTGCTGGACGTGGGCGCGGAGCCAGTGGGTCTCCACGTTGTCAGCCCGTACATGAGGCCGTTGGAGCATGAAGCCAAGAGGAGAGCGCTGGCACAGACATGTGGCCGTCGATGGGTCTGGTCGACTGAGGAAATGCTGCCAGACCTCCCGGCCGCTGTCGGGTAACGCAGGCTGAATGAATCAGTCGTCGTCCGGATGCTCGCGCCCGGCACGGCCAGTGCCGTGGCCTGCGGCGTCCAGCGCGCTCGCACCATTGCCGATCGGGATCAATCCACGCGGCGAATCCCGCCACTGCCAGGCGCCCAGGGCCACGACGGCCAGCAGCAGCAGGCCGGCCAGCCAGGCCCGGTTGTGGCGTACGAGGTTCGGTCCGTTCCCCCGCACACGGCCGGTGACCATCGGCAGCGCCTGGTTCTGCCGCCTCAGAAGGCTGAGCACGGCAATCAGGGTGATATGCGCCAGCACGAGCATCAGGAACGCATTGCCGAACAGCTCATGCACCTCCTCCAGCCAGTCGCCACCGAGCACGTCGCCCCAGTCGTTGTAGGTGCCATACCCGGTGAGGACCAGCGGTACGACCAGGGCCAGCATCGACACGATGGCCAGCGCCATGATCAGGTTCTGGCCCTGGCGCCAGTTGACGGCCGAGAAGGAACGTGCCTCCAGCAGGGAGCGCAGCCAGGCGGGCACGCCCGCCAGGCGTCGCCACAGCAACCCGAGCCCGGCCTGGCGGGGCCCGAGGATGCCGTACAGCAGCCGGAAGACGAGCAGGCCCGCGAAGGCGTAGCCCAAGGTCACGTGCAGCAGCCGCCAGTGCTCGCTCTCGGCAGTGACGTACGCACCGACGAAGCTCAGTGCGAACAGCCAGTGGAACATGCGTGTCGGCGCGTCGATGACCAGTCGACGGGCAGCCGAGGTGCTTGCGGTGCCGCTGGTGCCGACGGTGGCAGAAGGTGAGGCGTACATGCGGATTTCCCTGTTGAATCAGTCGACCCAGGCCCGGCGCTGACGAAGCGTCAACCCCTCGGGCATGCGGAGGTTGTCGTCGTCGAACCGGCCCTGGTCCGCACCGGTGTGACAGGCCGCGCAATTGGCAGCGCTCTTGACGCTGGGCAGTTGCCAGGCCGTAGGCTCGACCTTCCGATGCTTGCGTTCGAACCAGGCCGAACGGGTGATGCGGTCCTGCGGTGGTTCTTCGGACACGCGCTTGTAGGTGCCGGCATGGGTCTGCAGCCAGGCGCTGAGTTGCTGCACGGTGGCCGCATCCAGCGAGGCGTCGGTGCCGTAGTGCCGGTCGAGGCCACCCATGACACGCTGCCACGAGCGGGCGGGCAGCAGGCCGGGCGGGTAGGCGGCGTGGCAGGAGGCGCACTCCTGCGTGTAGGCGGGCGGCACCTTGCTCGGCATGACCCGGCCACCGTCGGCAAAGGCCGCACCGATCGGGACGAGGCTGAGGCTTGCTGCCAGCAGTGTGTGTCTCAGAAGGGCATTCATGGGGAAGAACTCCGGTTCGCAGGTTGCGGGGATCACTTGAGGCCGGCCAGGTAGGCCAGCACATCGGCCTTCTCTGCCGCGTTGCACTCCCGGGCCAGCACGTCCTTGCAATTGCGGCGGAACCACTTCTCCACGCGCGCGGCGTCGGTGAAGGCCTTCGGGTTGAAGGCTGGCGCCAGTGGCTCGATGGCCTTGCCCGTGCTCGCGTGCTTGCCGGTCCCGGTGGGCGGCGCGCCGTGGCAGGAGGCACACGACCACTCACCACCGTGTTTGCTGCCGAAGAAGGCCTGGCCACGGGCAGCGTTGCCCGGCGCGCCGGCCTGCGCACTCCACTGGGCCAGCTGCTGGGCGATGGTCGTATCGGCGGCATTCGCCGCGCCCCACGGACAGGCTGTGAGTGCTGTGACGAGAAGGGCCGGCGCCAGGTTTCGGAGGTTCAAGGTAGCGATCCGCGACTGTTGATGGAAGCCAGTGTGCGAAGCCGTCCTTGAACTACGCCTGAAGCGGCCGTTCATCGAGCGTTCAGACTCGGCCCGGGACAATCGCTCTGTGCTTCTTCGTTCACCACCCATCCTCTTGACGCTGATCGTCGCGCTGGCGACGGCCCTCGCGAGCCCGCCGACCCTGGCGGACAATGATCAAGACCGGGCGCGCGCTGCGGTCCTGGCCGGCAAGGTGCTGCCGCTGAAGACGCTGCTGGAGCGCCTGGAGCGAGAGCACCCGGGTCAGGTGCTGGAGGTGGAACTCGAGCAGGACGACGGCCGCTGGATCTACGAGATCAAGCTGCTCCAGCCGGGGGGTCGGCTGGTCAAGCTCGAAGTGGATGCCGCCAGCGGCGCGGTCCTGCAGCGCAAGGAGCGCGGGCGCAAGCCCGACGCTCGCCCCTGAAAGGCTCGACACCGTGCGCCTGCTCCTCGTTGAAGACGATCCAACCCTGCGCGCCCAGTTGCGGGAGGGCCTGCAGGATGCCGGCTACGTGGTCGATGAAGCCGACAACGGCCGCGACGCGCATTTCCAGGGCGAAACCGAACCGTACGACGCGGTCGTGCTCGACCTCGGCCTGCCCCTGCTCGACGGTCTGACCGTGCTCAAGCGCTGGCGCGATGCCGGCCGGGTCACGCCGGTGCTGATCCTCACTGCGCGTGACAACTGGAGCGAGAAGGTGGCCGGCATCGACGCGGGCGCGGATGACTACCTGACCAAACCCTTCCACATGGAAGAGCTGCTGGCGCGGGTTCGCGGCCTGATCCGCCGCGCGGCGGGGCAGGCGTCGCCGGTGCTGCGATGCGGCGACCTGGCGCTCGACACCCGCAGCGGCCGCGTCACGCTGGGTGGCCAGGCCGTGACGCTGACCAGCCACGAGCTGAAGGTGCTGGACTACCTGATGCATCGACCGGGCACGGTCGTGTCGCGTTCGGAGCTGACCGAGCACATCTATGCGCAGGACTTCGACCGCGACTCCAACACCATCGAGGTCTTCGTGGGGCGCCTGCGCAAGAAGTTGCCGCCGGGCCTGATCGAGACGGTTCGTGGCCAGGGCTACCGCCTGGCGGGGCCGTGAGGGCACGGGCCGGCTCGCTGCGCCTGCGGCTGCTGGGCGCCACGCTGGCGACGCTGGTCGTCGCGCTGGTGGGAGCCCACTGGTGGCTCACTGGCCTGTTCCGCGATCACGTGCTGCAGCAGTTCGATGCAAGCCTGTCGCAGCAGCTGGACCAGCTCACGGCGCGACTGGAGTTCGATGCCCAGGGCCTTCCGGCCGTCGGGCCTCGGGGGATGAGCGATCCACGCTGGGAGAAGCCCTACTCGGGGCTGTACTGGCAGGTGCAGCGCTTGCCCGTCCTTGCCGGCGAGCGCCGCGCCGTGCTGCGCTCGCGATCGCTGTGGGACGCCGAGCTGGCCCTGCCCGACGATGCACTGGCCGATGGCACGATCCACCGGCATGACATCACCGGGCCGCGCGGCGAGGCCCTGCGTGTCGTGGAGCGTTCTCTGCAGGCGCCCGAGCCCGTGGAGTCCCGTTGGCGCCTGATGGTCGCTGGCGATCTGCGCGAGGCATTGACGGCCGTCGATCGATTCACCGGTGTCCTGGGCGCATCGCTTGGCGGTCTTGGGGTCTTGCTGGCGCTCGCGGCGCTGGCCCAGGTGGCCGTGGGCCTGGCGCCTCTGAAGACCATGCAGCAGGGCCTGCAGCGCGTCCGGGAAGGGCGGCAGCAACGCCTGCAGGGACGTTTCCCCGAGGAATTGCAGCCGCTGATCGACGAGTTCAATGGCGTGCTCGACCGGAACACCGAAGTGGTGGAGCGTGCCCGGGCCCAGGCCGGCAACCTAGCTCACGCCTTGAAGACGCCGCTGGCCATCCTGCGCCAGGCAGCGCGCAAGGTCGAGCCGTCGGAGTTCTCTGAGCTGGTGGGCGAGCAGGTCCAGGTCGCGGAGCGGCAGATGCACTGGCACCTCGCCCGCGCCCGGGCCGCAGCCACCCAGGGTGTGCCTGGGCAGCGAACGGCGCTCGAGCCGGTGCTGGCCAGCCTGCTGCGGGCGATGGACAAGCTGCACGCCGAACGGCACCTGGACCTGGGCGCGGACGATGTGGCCCCCGGGCTCGCCTTCGCCGGCGAAGAGCAGGATCTGCAGGAAATGCTCGGCAACCTGCTCGACAACGCTTGCCGCAGCGCGCGCAGCGCCGTGAGCGTCAAGGCAAGCCGGGATGGCCCATCACTGCGCATCCACGTCGACGACGATGGTCCAGGCATCGCACCCGAACAGCGCGCTGTCGTGCTGCAGCGCGGCGTGCGCCTGGACGAGAGCCGCGACGGCAGCGGACTCGGTCTCGCCATCGTGGTGGACCTGGCTCGGCTGTACGGTGGCGATGTGACGCTGGACCGTGCGGACGCAGGCGGCCTCAGCGTCAGACTGTCTCTGCCTGCGGCAGGCTGAGTGGACCAAGCCAACACCGACCAACGGCCAGATCGACACGCGTGGTGGTGCGCCTCGAACAGGAATCCAGATCAGTGGCTCCACCCAAAACCAGAAGCAGAGGAAATCGATGCAGTTCACGAACTTGTCCGACGAGCCGGAAGACACCGGACACAGCCCTGCTGAGCGGGCTGCCGCAGCGTCGCGCAGCACCTGGGTCAGCGTCGTTGTCAACCTCGCCCTGACTTCGACGCAGATCGTCGCCGGCATGCTCACCAAGTCCCACGGTCTGATCGCCGACGGCATCCACTCCTTGTCCGACCTCGTGGCCGATTTCGTTGTCCTGCTGGCCAATCACCACAGCCAGAAGGACGCGGATGCGGATCACCCCTACGGCCATCATCGCTACGAAACGGCGGCCTCGCTGGTGTTGGGCGCGCTGCTGCTGGCGGTGGGTCTGGGCATGCTCTGGTCTTCATTCCTGAAGCTGGAGCAGCCCGAGTCGGTCCAGAAGGTCCACGCGGCGGCGCTTTGGGTCGCTGGCGGCGCGCTGGTCGCCAAAGAGTTCTTGTTCCGCTACATGCTGTCGGTGGCCAAGCGTGTCAAGTCGAGCATGCTCGTGGCCAATGCATGGCACGCACGCTCGGACGCCGCCTCCTCGGTCGTGGTCGGCGTGGGCATCGTCGGCAACCTGGCCGGGTATCCCATCCTGGATCCGATTGCCGCGGCCATCGTCGGCTTCATGGTGGCCAAGATGGGCTGGGAGTTCGGCTGGGACGCCCTGCATGACCTGATGGATCGCGCGATCGACGATGAGGAGGTCGCCGCCATCCGCCAGACCCTGGCGGAGACGGTCGGCGTGCAGGGCGTTCACGACATTCGCACGCGCAAGATGGGCGACATGATCGTGGTCGACGCCCACATCGAGGTGGATGCCACCCTGAGCGTGGAGGCGGGCCATGACATCGCGGTGCAGGCCCGCAACAGTGTGTTGCAGCGGCACCGGGTGCTCAACCTGATGACGCACGTCGACCCGTGGCGGCGGCCCGACCTCGATCATGCAGCGGTCGTTGCCCCGTCGGCCTGAGGAGTGACGGTGCCGCGCGGTCCCGAATCCGGACTCAGCACCGATCAGGCGCGCGAACGCCTGGCCCGCGATGGACCGAATGAACTGCCGTCGACCCAGCGTCGCAGCGCCTGGGGCCTGCTACGCGACGTGGTCAGGGAACCGATGTTCCTGCTGCTGGTGGCGTGTGGTGCGATCTACCTGACTCTCGGAGACCGCGGCGAGGCCCTGATGCTGCTTGGCTTCGTGGCGGTGGTCATCGCGATCACCTACGTCCAGAAGCGCCGCAGTGAGCGGGCGCTCGAGGCGCTGCGCGACCTCTCCAGTCCGCGCGCGTTGGTCGTGCGCGACGGCAAGGCGGTTCGCGTCGCTGGTCGGGAACTCGTCGTCGACGACGTGGTGCTGCTCGCGGAAGGGGACCGTGTTCCCGCCGACCTGCACCTGCTGGACGCCTCCAACCTGACGGTCGACGAGTCCTTGCTGACGGGTGAATCGGTCCCGGTGATGAAGCACGCTGTCACCGGCACCGTGGGGGCGGCGGAGCAATCTGGCGCCCTGGCCTTCTCGGGCACGTTGGTCACGCAGGGTTCGGGCCGAGGCATCGTGGTGGCCACCGGCGCACGAAGCGCGCTGGGTCGCATCGGCGAGTCCCTGCAGGCCGTCACGAGCGGGCAGACGCCGGTCCAGCAGGAGACCCAGCGCATCGTCACCTGGGTGGCCGGGCTGGGTCTGGCTTTGGCCGCCAGCCTCGCCGTGGCCTGGGGCCTGAGCCGCGGCGACTGGCTGCATGGGCTGCTGGCCGGCATCACGCTGGCCATGGCCATCCTCCCCGAGGAACTGCCGGTCGTGCTGACCATCTTTCTCGGTCTGGGCGCGTGGCGGCTGGCCCGCGAGAAGGTGCTCACGCGCAGCATGCCCGCCGTGGAACTCCTGGGGGCCACGACCGTGCTGTGCGTCGACAAGACCGGCACGCTGACGATGAACCGCATGGCGCTGCGGCGGCTGTGGGTCGACGGTGCCAGCCATCAACTGGACGCTGAGCCGGCCCAGACGCTGCCCGAAGCCTTTCACGGCACGCTCGAGTACGCCGTGCTGGCCAGCCACCGGCGCGCGTTCGATCCCATGGAGGCGGCCATTGCGCTGGCCGGCCAGTCTCAACTGGCCGGCACCGAACATCTGCACGCGGACTGGCAACTGGTGGAGGACTACCCGCTGTCGCGCGAGTTGCTCGCGATGTCCCGCGTCTGGGAGTCGCCCGACCATCAACACCTGCTGGTAGCGGCCAAGGGGGCGCCCGAGGCGATCGTCGATCTGTGTCACCTTGACGCAGAGCGCACGGGCGCCATCGCGCGCCAAGTCGAGGCCCTGGCGGGCGAAGGACTGCGCGTCCTGGCAGTGGCGCGCGCGGTGTCCCGGTCACGCCAGCTCCCGGAGATCCAGCACGACTTCGACTTCGAGTTCGTCGGCTTGATTGCACTGGAGGATCCGGTGCGGCCCGACGTGCCGGCCGCGATCGCCGAATGCCGTGCCGCAGGCATCCGGGTGGTCATGATCACCGGCGATCACCCGCAAACGGCCCTGTCCATCGCACGTCAGGCAGGGCTCGTGGTCGATGGGCGCTTCCTCTCCGGCCCCGAGATCGATGGACTCGACGATGCCGCGCTGGCGTCACGCCTGGCCGACACCGATGTCTTCTGCCGCGTCCAGCCCCAGCAGAAGCTGTGCCTGGTGCAGGCCTTCCGGGCGCGAGGCGAGGTCGTCGCCATGACAGGCGACGGCGTGAACGATGCACCCGCCTTGAAGGCCGCGCACATCGGGGTGGCGATGGGCGCGCGCGGGACCGACGTCGCTCGCGAGGCCGCAGCGCTGGTGCTGCTCAACGACGACTTCGCATCGCTGATCACGGCCGTGCGCTACGGCCGGCGCGTCTTCGCCAACCTGCGCAAGGCGATCACCTTCGTGCTGGCCGTCCACCTGCCGATCGTGGGCCTGTCCGTGCTGCCCGTGCTGCTCGGCTGGCCGATGGTGCTGATGCCGGTCCACATCCTCTTCCTGCAGCTGGTGATCGACCCGGCCTGCTCGATCGTCTTCGAGGCCGAGCCCCTCGAGGCCGGGGCGATGCGGGTGCCGCCTCGGAATCCCCTGGCCAGGTTGTTCGACCGGCAGGTGCTGTGGCGCGGCCTGGTGCAGGGGTCCGGGCTGCTGGTGATCGTGCTCATCGCGTATGTGTACGCGCGCTCGGTGTCGGGCTCCGATGAGTCCGCGCGGGCGCTGGCCTTCTCGGTGCTGGTCCTGTCCAACCTGGCGCTGATCCAGGCCAACCGCCGCTGGGCGCGAAAAGCCGGCGAGGGGCTGCGCTGGAATGCCGCGTTCGGCTGGATCGCGGTGATCACCTGCGCTCTGCTGGTCGCCATTCTGGCGATACCGGCCGTGGGCAGCCTCTTCGCCTTCACAACGCCGACGCCGCATCTGCTGGCTGTGGGTGCCGGCCTCGGCCTGATCGCGCTGGGATGGTTCGAGGCCGTCAAGTGGTTCGATGCACGCGGGACCCGACCCCATGTGTGAAGCCTCAGGTCATGTGCCGAAGCGGCAGGTCCGTCGGCACCGGCTCGCCGGGGTGACGATTGAGGCTGATCGGCATCGACACGAAGGCAATGAAGATCACCGGGATCAGCGTCAGGATGACGGTGCCGATGAAGCGGGAGAGGAAGCGGCGCAGTTCGGGGTGCATGGTGTGCTCCGGTGGGTTGATCGACGAACCCAGTGTCGAGTCCTGCGCATGAACGCGATCTGAACGGGTTGCGGTGGTCGGGGTGCCGTTGATGACCATCAAGCGATCCACGGCACTGACTCACGAGAATGAAGCATCTGACCTGTGCCATGCACGGGTGGAAGTCAACACCGATCAATGACTGCGCCCCAGCTCCTTGCCTGGATCACCGCTGCACTGCTGCTGCAGTTGGCGGCCGGCGTCGCGTGGACGCTGTGGCGCAGGTCGAGCACGCCGGTCATCGCCGAAGGCACGGTCGCCCCCACCGCGCGAGCGGATGCGGCGTGGAGCGGTTGGCGCGAGTTCCGCGTCACCCGCCGTGAAGTCGAGGACCCGGCGCAGACCCAGTGTTCCTTCTACCTCGCGCCCGTCGACGGGCAGCCGCTGCCGGCCTTCAAGCCCGGCCAGTTCCTGACCTTCTCGTTGGACGTGGCGGACGGGTCAGCCGACGCCGCCGCGGCCCGGCGCACGATCACGCGCTGCTACTCGCTCTCCGATCGCCCCGATCCCGCGCACTACCGCGTGACGATCAAGCGGGTGCCGGCCCCTGCGGACCATCCGGAGTTCGAGCCGGGCGTCTCGTCGAACCACTTTCATGACCACGTCCAGGTGGGCGACGTGCTGCGCGTGAAGGCGCCTTCGGGCCACTTCTTCATCGACCCCGATGCCTCGGTGCCTGCCGTGCTGATCGGTGGCGGCATCGGCATCACGCCGATGATGAGCATGCTGCGGTGGTGCCTGGCTGAGCAGCCGCAGCGCGTGGTGCACCTCTACTACGGGCTTCGCAACAGTCGCGAGCATGCCTACAAGGCACAACTCGAGGCGCTCGCTGCAGCGCATTCCGGGCTGCGCCTGAACGTCGTGTACAGCCGCCCGGGCCCCGAGGACGAACTCAACCGCGACTTCCAGCATCGCGGACACGTGGACGTCGACCTCCTGCGACGCACGCTGCCGCACGGGCGTCACCAGTTCTACGTGTGCGGGCCGCCGGCCATGATGCAGGCGCTGGTGCCCGCCATGGCCGAGTGGGGCGTGCCGATCGTCGACCTGCACTACGAGGCCTTCGGCCCGGCCTCGGTCAAGCTGCCGGGCACCGCAGTTGCGCCTGCCATTGCAGTCGCCGAGGTCGAGGTTCGGTTCAGTCGCTCGGGCCGCACCCTGACCTGGAACGGGCAGGATGCGTCGCTGCTCGACTTTGCCGAGCGGCATGGCGTTGCGGTCGAGTCCGGCTGCCGTTCCGGTGGCTGCGGCAGTTGCGAGACCCGAGTCGTCGACGGCTCGGTGCAGTACGAGCAAGCCCCCGACCACGACGTGCCGGCAGGTCACTGCCTGCTGTGCGTCGGCCGGCCCGCCACGCCGCTGGTGCTGGAGGCCTGATGCCGACGAAGGCCAGACTCTTCCGGCGCGAGGTGCTGCCCTTCGTGGCGAGCTTCGCCCTGCTGGCAGTGGCGGCGCTGGCGCTGGATGGCCTGCTGCACCTGCTGGACCTGCTGTGGATCGGGCGCTGGCTCGGCATTCCCGGCACGCTGCTCATCATCGGGTCGACGGCGTACTCGCTGCGTAAGCGCAAGCTCATCCAGAGCGGGCACCCGGCCCAGCTGCTGCGCTGGCACGAAGTGCTGGCCTGGCTGGGTTCGCTGCTGGTGCTGGTGCACGCTGGCGTCCACTTCAACGCCATCCTGGGCTGGCTCGCCGTGGGAGCGATGCTCATCAACGTCGGCAGCGGCTTGACGGGGAAGTTCCTGCTGGATCGCGCACGCCGCCGGCTGGAGGAGGCGAGGCAACGCTCCCGCGCCCGGGGGCTGGCTGAAGCCGAGATCGCTGAGCAGCTCTACTGGGACAGCATGACCTTCGACGCGGTCAAGCAGTGGCGCGTGGTGCACTTCCCCATCACGCTGGCGTTCGCTGTGCTGGCCATCGCGCACATCGTGGCGATCTTCCTGTTCTGGGGCTGGAATTGAAGAAGCGCCCCGTCCTGTGGATCATCGTGGCGCTCAATCTCGTGGTGCTGGTGGTGCTCGCGTTCGTCTACCCGCACCTGATGGTTTCGCCCGGGCCGCTGGCCAAGGGTCACGAGCAGTTGGCGACCGACTGCTTCGCCTGCCACACCGCATGGCGCGGCGCGTCGACGACACGCTGCACCGAGTGCCACGCCGTGGCCGATGTCGGCTTGAAGACCACCAAAGGGGTGCCGATCCCGAGCCGCACCGTCAAGGTCTCGTTCCACCAGGAGTTGATCGAGCAGGACTGCATGGCCTGCCACAGCGACCACCAGGGTCCCAAGCTCACCAAACTCAGCCGCAAGCCGTTTGCTCACGCACTGCTGAAGGTGTCGGCGCGGGAGACGTGCTCGTCCTGCCATGCTGCCCCGAAGGACACGGTCCACCGCGACCTCAAGGTGGAGTGCAGCCAGTGCCACGGCGACAAGGCCTGGAAGCCGGCGCAGTTCGAGCACAAGCTCCTCGCGCCCGCAGTGCTGGACCGCTGCGAGAGCTGTCACAGCGCGCCCACCGACCGCCTGCATCGCCAGATCCAGGGCAGCTGCAAGTCCTGCCACAAGACCGAGGCCTGGAAGCCGGCGACCTTCGACCACGACAAGTATTT
The DNA here is from genome assembly GCA_016235745.1 of Rhodocyclales bacterium. Taxonomy (GTDB): domain Bacteria; phylum Pseudomonadota; class Gammaproteobacteria; order Burkholderiales; family Rhodocyclaceae; genus Tepidiphilus. Next base: position 11,540 of record JACRJA010000031.1, read on the forward strand.
CGTGCTGGATCGCGACCACCAGGCCACCTGCGAGACCTGCCACAAGAACAACGACTACAGCCGCTACACCTGCTATGGGTGCCACGAGCACTCGCAGGCGAAGGTGCGGGCGGAGCACCTCGAGGAAGGCATCCGCGACTTCGAGAACTGCGTCGAGTGCCACCGGGATCCGCGCGTGGAGCCTGACAAGGGCGGGGGACGCGACCGGGGACGACGCGAAAAGGACTGATGGCCATGTGCTCTGGTTCGACCGGTCAGTAGCGGGCCGACGGCCAGTGCCGCATTCGCCGCTGAGGTCACTGTTGGCGGAGGGCCGCTCGAGCGCTGAGCCCTGCGGCTGCGTGGCCAGAGGTTCGCTGAAGGCCGCTTCCGAGCGGAGACGATCTGCCCGTAGAATCTGTCTCGTTCGTCATTGGGGAGTAGCCGCCCTGCGCAATGCAGGGGCCCGCGTCAACACACTTGGCCTTTCGGCCATGGCGCGGACAGCCTCCAGGCCTGGCAAGACCTTTGACCGCACGCCTCCGGATTGGGCCGGGGATGCCGTGCGGTCTCTGGTTTTCCGCCGGCCCTTGGAGAGACTCTCGTGGAAGCATTCCTTGTTTCGACCGGCGTGGTGGCGCTCGGCGAGATGGGCGACAAGACCCAGCTTCTGGCCATCGTGTTGGCCGCGGCATTCCGAAAGCCCTGGCCCATCGTGGCAGGCATATTCGTCGCGACGATCGTCAACCATGCCGCCGCGGGTGCGGTCGGCGGATGGGTGGCCCAGGCGCTAGGTCCCGACGTGCTGCGCTGGGTGATCGGCGTGTCGTTCCTGGCGATGGCCGGCTGGATGCTGATTCCCGACAAGATCGATGAAGAGAACGCCGGCGGCAAACAGCGATTCGGCGTGTTCGGCACCACCGTCGTCGCGTTCTTCCTGGCCGAGATGGGCGACAAGACGCAGATCGCGACGGTAGCCCTTGCCGCGCGCTACCCCGAGGTGGTGCAGGTGGTTCTCGGGACCACATTCGGCATGATGCTGGCCAATGTCCCGGCCGTCTTCCTGGGCGACAAGATCGCGCAGAAGGTGTCGATGAAGCTGGTACACAGCATTGCTGCGGTGATCTTCGCGATCCTCGGAGTGCTGACACTCTTCAACGTCGGCAAGCTGTTCTGAAAGGCATCCCCATGCACACCCATGACCTCGCCGACTGGCGCCACGACCACCAGTTCGACAGCGGCAACATCGCCGGCGAGCGCAGCACGCTGATCGTGATGTGGATCACCGCCGGGATGATGGCGGTCGAGATTGGTGCCGGCTGGTTCTACAACTCGATGGCGCTGCTGGCCGATGGCTTCCACATGAGCAGCCACGCGGTCGCCATCGGCCTGAGTGCCTTCGCCTACGCGGCGGCGCGCCGTCACGCCAAGGACCCGCGCTATGCTTTCGGGACCTGGAAGATCGAGGTGCTCGGCGGCTTTGCCAGTGCGATCTTCCTGCTCGGCGTGGTGGCGCTGATGGTCTACGGCTCGGTCGAGCGCCTGATCAAGCCGGAGCCGATCCACTACCAGGAGGCGCTGGTCATCGCGGTCGTCGGCCTCATTGTCAACCTCGTGTCGGCGCGCATCCTCGGTGCAGCGCATCACCACGACCATGGGCATGAGCACCATGATCACCAGGACGGGCACCACCATCATCACGACCTGAACCTCAAGTCGGCATACATCCACGTTATCGCCGATGCGGCGACCTCGGTGGCTGCGATCGCGGCGCTGGCAGGAGGGTGGCTGTTCGGCTGGTCGTGGCTCGACCCAGTGATGGGCATCGTCGGTGCGATCGTGGTGGCCGTCTGGGCCAAGGGCCTGATCGCCGACACCAGCAAGGTTTTGCTCGACCGAGAGATGGACCATCCCGTGGTCGACGAAATCCGCGAGGTCATTGCTGAGCGCGGTTCCGACAGCGAAACGGTCATCGCCGACCTGCACGTCTGGCGCGTCGGCAAGGCCACCTATTCATGTGCGCTGAGCCTGGTGACCCACGACGAACAGCTGACCCCCACCCAGGTGCGCCAGTGGCTGTCGATCCATGAAGAGATCGCGCACACGACCATCGAGATCCATCGATGCGGGCACGAAGGTTCTTCGGCCAGTTCGATCGCCGGCCTGTTGGCGCCGACCGGAACCTGACCCACCGGGGGAGAAGACACAGTTTGATGCGCGTGGGCAGGCCGAGTCCTGGTTCGATTCTGCTGGGCTGAAATCGCTGGGGTTGAAGGGCATCCCCGCCGCGGGACGATGGTTCGTCGGAATCCCCCGACGCCCACCGAGGAACGCCGATGGCCTCTTCTCCATCTCCCGATCCCCGGCCCGCCGTCGTGCTGCACGGCGGGCCTGTCGCTCTGCCCACCCTGCTGGGTAACGGTACGAACGGAACACCCCGCCTGCCCACGGGCGGCAAGATCCGCGCGGGTATCAAGGTCCTGACCCGCCGGGCTGCCGAGGTGCCGCGTGCGCAGGCGATCTACGAACAGGGCCTGAACCAGGGCCAGTCGTTCGACCAGATCGAGCGTGCGCTGGCCGAGGCCTGCCCGGAGCTCAAGAGCCCGCTGGTTCCACGCAACGTGCCGTGGTTCACCGTGCGCGCCCAGGACTTCCCGAACCCCGAACTGGCGACACAGATTCTCGACCTCCATGGCGAGGACCGTGGCGAGGGCCGGCGCCTGTACCGCTTCCCGGCGGTGTTCCCGACCGATCGCTGGCAGAGCGTGATGCCGCATGAACTGGCCACCTGGGGTGCGCAGGACAAGCGCTTCTGGTCCGAGTATTCGACCGACGGACGGTGGCGCCACTGCATGACGCACGC
>JACRJA010000032.1 GCA_016235745.1 Rhodocyclales bacterium
CGTGAGGCGGCCAAGGCGACCAAGCTATCGGCGTATGAGGCCGATCTCAAGCATGCCTTGAAGGCCGATGCCAAGCGCCCCAAGAAGGAGCGGCGCACAGCCAAGGCCCTGTTTGCGCAAATCAAGGCGGCGGGCTACGAAGGCGGATACTCGCGGGTGACGGACTTCATCCGCAAGTGGCGTCAGGGCGCAGGCCAGGGGGCGGCGACCAAGGCCTTTGTGCCTCTGACGTTTGAGCAGGGCGAGGCCTTCCAGTTCGACTGGAGCGAAGACGGCCTGCTGATTGGCGGCGTGTACTACCGGCTTCAGGTCTCGCACATGAAGCTGTGTGCCAGCGGCGCGTTCTGGCTGGTGGCCACTCCCAGCCAGGGCCATGAGATGCTGTTCGATGCCCACACGCGCAGCTTCGCAGCCCTGGGCGGCGTGGCTCGCCGTGGCATCTACGACAACATGAAGACGGCGGTCGACAAAGTCAAGAAGGGCAAGGGCCGCGTGGTCAACGCCCGTTTTGCGGCGATGTGCGCGCACTACCTGTTCGATGCGGATTTTTGCAACCGGGCCAGTGGCTGGGAGAAGGGGCGCGTGGAGAAGGACGTGCAAGACAGCCGCAGACGCATCTGGGTGGAGGCGGGGCAGAGGCGCTTTGGCAGCTTTGCTGAACTCAACGCCTGGCTGGGCGAGCGCTGCCGGGCCCTGTGGCAGGAGCTGCGCCACCCGCAGCACAAGGCGTTCAGCATTGCCGAGATGCTGGAGTTCGAGCAAAGCCACCTGATGCCCATGCCAGCGGCCTTTGACGGCTATGTGGAGAACCCCGCCAAGGTGAGCAGCACCTGCCTGGTGACGGTGGCGCGCAACCGCTACTCGGTGCCTTGCGAGTGGGCGGGGCAACTGGTCAGCACCCGCCTGTACCCGACGCAGATTGTGGTGGTTGCCGGCAATGCGGTGGTGGCCACGCACGAGCGGCTGAGTGATCGCAACCAGACCCGCTACGACTGGCAGCACTACGTACCGCTGATTGAGCGCAAGCCAGGCGCGTTGCGCAACGGCGCGCCCTTTGCAGACCTGCCTGAGCCGCTGCAACGAATGCGCAAGGCCCTGCTGCACCAGGACGGCGGCGACAAGGTCATGGCGCAAGTGCTGGCCGAAGTGCCCAAGCAAGGACTGGACGTGGTTCTTGTGGCCGTGGAGTTGGCCCTGGAGAGCGCGCCGCCATCGGGGCGTGTGAGCACCGAGCACGTCATCAACGTGCTGGCGCGCCTGCAAGCGCAGCCGATACCGCAGAGCGTGGAGACCACACTGCAAGTGAGCCAGGCTCCCCTGGCCGACACGGCGCGCTACGACAGCCTGCGCGCTGCCAGCGATGTGCAGGAGGCCGATCATGCGTGAGCTGGATAAGGAGCTCAAAGAGCTGCGCCTGTACGGCATGGCGGGGGCCTGGGAGGATCTGGTCAAGCAAGGCGGCCAGGCGACATTGGAGAGCTCGCGCTGGCTGTTGGAGCACCTGCTGCAGGCTGAGGCCACCGACCGGGCCATGCGCTCAATCAGCTACCAGATGCACACGGCCAAGTTCCCAGTGCACCGCGACTTGGCGGGGTTCGACTTCGAATGCTCGCCGGTGGACAAAAAGCTCATTGAGCAACTGGCCAG
>JACRJA010000033.1 GCA_016235745.1 Rhodocyclales bacterium
CGCAGTACACCATGCAGGCACCGTCCAGCACGCGCATGGAACGCTCCACCTCGATGGTGAAGTCCACGTGGCCTGGGGTGTCAATGATGTTGATGCGGTGCTCGGGGTAGGACAGCTCCATGCCCTTCCAGAAGCAGGTGGTCGCGGCGGACGTGATGGTGATGCCGCGCTCCTGCTCCTGCTCCATCCAGTCCATCGTGGCGGCGCCGTCGTGCACCTCACCGATCTTGTGGTTCACACCGGTGTAGTACAGGATGCGCTCGGTCGTCGTGGTCTTGCCAGCGTCGATGTGCGCCGAGATACCGATGTTGCGGTAGCGCTCGATGGGGGTCTTGCGAGCCATGGTTCACTCCAAATACGAAGGGCCGCCCCGGGGTTGGTGACAACCCTGAAGCGGCCGGGGATACGGGGGGCTTAGAAGCGGAAGTGCGAGAAGGCCTTGTTGGCCTCGGCCATGCGGTGCACTTCGTCGCGCTTCTTCATCGCGCCGCCGCGGCCTTCCGAGGCCTCCAGCAGTTCGTTGGCCAGGCGGGCGGCCATCGACTTCTCACCGCGCTTGCGGGCCGAGTCCTTCAGCCAGCGCATGGCCAGGGCCATCCGGCGCACGGGGCGAACTTCCACGGGAACTTGGTAGTTCGCACCGCCGACGCGGCGGGACTTGACCTCGACCATCGGCTTGACGTTGTTCAGCGCGGTCATGAAGACCTCGAGGGGATCCTTGTTGGCCTTCTTCTCGACCTGCTCCAGCGCACCGTAGATGATGCGCTCGGCGACGGCCTTCTTGCCCGACTCCATGACGACGTTCATGAACTTGGACAGGTCAACGGAACCGAACTTCGGATCCGGCAGGATCTCGCGCTTGGGGACTTCGCGACGACGTGGCATCTCACTCTTCCTTCATCTTCAGTTGGCACAGGCCGGGGCCTGCACCGCGAAAGACCACTGTGGCCAACCTGGCGGGGGTCTTTCACTTACTCGGCTGGAGCACCGGCTCCGAGCCGCCTTTTCGCCACCCCGAGCCTCGCAGCCCGGCATGACGACCTTGTTTCAGCACACCGGCAACGCCGGTGATCAGGCCTTCTTCGGGCGCTTGGCGCCGTACTTGGAACGCGACTGCTTGCGGTCCTTGACGCCTTGCAGGTCCAGCGAGCCGCGCACGATGTGGTAGCGCACGCCCGGCAGATCCTTCACACGGCCGCCGCGCACGAGCACCACCGAGTGCTCCTGCAGGTTGTGGCCTTCACCGCCGATGTAGGAGATGACCTCGAAGCCATTGGTCAGACGCACCTTGGCGACCTTCCGCAGCGCCGAGTTCGGCTTCTTCGGGGTGGTGGTGTAGACGCGGGTGCAGACACCGCGGCGCTGCGGGCAGTTCTGCATCGCAGGCGACTTGCTCTTGGTGACCTCGACCTGACGGCCGTGGCGCACGAGCTGGTTGATGGTGGGCATGGGTAACTTGTTCCCGTTTGAAGTTACGTGGGTTCGTTCTTTCCGGAAGCACCATGCCAGCAAGGCCGCGGCAGCCCGTAGGCGCGCAGCAAGGCACGGCAAAATCTGCCGAAAAGCCCTCGAGTATAGTCGACGCGGTACAAACCCGCAAGCGGGCTGCGGGCCCTGGCCAGGCAGGCGACGCGGACGAATGGTGTGAGCGAATACTTCTCTTCCTGCCCCCTGCCACGCGTGGTGCTCGACACCCAGGTCGTGCTCGACTGGCAATTCTTTGGCGACCGCGCCCTGGCCGGCTGGGCGCTGCCAGGCGCCTCCTGGCGCTGGGTGGCCAGCGCCGCCATGCGCGACGAGCTGGCCCATGTGCTCGGCCGAGGCTTCGATGCCCGTTGGACGACCCCGGTCGACAGCGTGCTGCGGTTCTTCGACACGCACAGCAGCGCGTGCGATGCCCCGGCGCTGGCGCCCGAGCTCTCACGCCGGCTCGCCTGCCGCGACCCGGACGACCAGAAGTTCATCGATCTGGCCGTCACGCTGGCACCGAGCTGCCTCGTCAGCCGCGACCGCGCCGTGCTGGCCCTCGCGCGCCGTGCAGCGGCGTTGGGCGTGAGGATCGTGCCCCCCTCGCGCTGGACCCCGCCCGCCTGACCCGACGCGCCGCAGAAGAAAGAAGGGCCGGCCCCGCGTGAGCGGGCCGGCCCTCTGGGTACGAGGCCGCGAGCGTCAGGCGGCGTCGCCCTCGTCCGGCTGTGCCGCGTCCAGCTGCGCGAGCTGGGCAGACGCCAGTTCCTCGGCTTCCTGCATGGCGATGGCGCGGCGCTCGGACTCGTCCATCTCCTCCTTCACCTTGCGGGCCTGGTGGAAGGCCATGCCGGTGCCGGCGGGGATCAGGCGGCCGACGATCACGTTCTCCTTCAGGCCACGCAGTTCGTCACGCTTGCCCATGATCGCCGCCTCGGTCAACACGCGGGTGGTCTCCTGGAAGGAGGCCGCGGAGATGAACGAGTCGGTCGACAGGGAAGCCTTCGTGATGCCCAGCAGCACATCGGCGTAGGTGGCCGTGACCTTGCCCTCGGAGCGCAGGCGGTCGTTGGTGTTCGAGAGCTCGGAGCGCTCCACCTGCTCGCCGGCGATGTAGTTCGAATCGCCCGGGTTGACGATCTGCACGCGGCGCAGCATCTGGCGAACGATCACCTCGATGTGCTTGTCGTTGATCTTCACGCCCTGCAGGCGATAGACGTCCTGCACCTCGTCGACGATGTAGCGCGCCAGCTCCTCGACGCCCAGCAGGCGCAGGATGTCCTGCGGATCCGCCGCGCCGTCGACGATCAGCTCGCCGCGGTTGACCACCTGGCCTTCGTGCACCAGGATGTTCTTCTCCTTGGGCACCAGCTCCTCGAACACCTTGCCGTCCGGGTCGGTGATCTGCAGGCGCACCTTGCCCTTGGTCTCCTTGCCGAAGGACACCGTGCCGGTGATCTCGGCCAGCGTGCCCTTGTCCTTGGGGCTGCGGGCTTCGAACAGCTCGGCCACGCGCGGCAGACCGCCCGTGATGTCGCGGGTCTTCTGGCCTTCGACCGGGATGCGCGCCAGCACCTCGCCCGGGGCGACGTCCTGGCCATCGCGCACCTGGATCAGCGCGCCGACCTGGAAGCCGATGGTCACCGAGTGGTCGGTGCCAGGGATCTTCACTTCCTGGCCGGCCGCGTCCAGCAGCTTCACCTGCGGGCGCACCACCTTGGCCGCACCGCGGCGCTTCGGGTCGATCACCACCAGCGTGGACAGGCCGGTGACCTCGTCCACCTGCTTGGCGACGGTGACGCCTTCCTCGACGTTCTCGAACTTCGCCTTGCCGGCGAACTCGGTGATGATCGGGCGGGTCAGCGGGTCCCAGTTGGCCAGCACGGTGCCGGCCTTGATCTGCTGGTCGGCCTTGATGTTCAGCGTGGCGCCGTAGGGCACCTTGTGACGCTCGCGCTCACGGCCATGCTGGTCGGAAATGATGATCTCGCCGGAACGCGAAATCACCACCAACTCGCCCTTGCCGTTGGTCACGTAGCGCATCGTGGGGTTGAAGCCGATGAAACCATCGGACTTCGCGTCCACGCTGGACGCCACCGCCGCACGCGACGCCGCACCACCGATGTGGAACGTGCGCATGGTCAGCTGCGTGCCCGGCTCGCCGA
>JACRJA010000034.1 GCA_016235745.1 Rhodocyclales bacterium
ATTGGAGACCAGGTTGTAGTGCGTCACGCCGCGCCCCGGGCCGAAGTACTTGGAGTTCGGTCCGGCATGCACGGTCCGGACGGGCACCACGAAACGGAGGCCATCCGCCGAGGCCACCTCTCCGCCGCCCCAGGCATGGGCCAACGGAATCTGATTCTGGACCGAAACCAATTGGGCGTTGGCAGCGGTCAGGGTTTCCTCCCGGACGTAATTCTGACTGACCCAGGAGAGCCGATCCCGCCGGAGGGCGGAAACGTCGCGCCGCACCAGCAGTTCGAGGCCCGTGTTACACGCCTCCGCGAGCAGCACAGCGCACAGGCTGGTTTCCAGGTCGGTTGCCCTCGACGCCGTCTCGGTGATGTGCGTGAAGTGTTCGGCGAATTCCGTCCGGGCGGCGATCTCCAGCAGGATCTCCGGAAGATCGACGCGCGGAAGACGCGCAGCAACCGCCTCTCGGAGGGCCACGAGAGAGGGGGGCTCCTCCAGCTTGTCGAGCGGGGTCAAGATGAGCTCGTTCCGATCGTCCACGGTCTCGAACCGCACGGCCGGGTTGTCGGGTAGACGCGCCGCGACGGCTCGATAGGTCTGATCCAATTCGTCAGCCAGTGCGGACAGCATCGGAGCAGGATCGGAGGAGAGCCTCAGTGTCCGGCAAAGGACGGGCCGTGCGGCCGCCCATTCTGGTCCAGTGAGCAACCCTGCGCGAGGATCGGCATAGCGCCAGCTCGGGCTGACAAAGACCTCCCGTCGCTTCAGCGCCGAGTGGAGGTGATCGAGCACGCAGAAGGTGTAGGCGTGAGGGTCGATCTGCCCATCCTCGCGCACCACGTGGCGCTGCCAGGGCTTGCTGATGATCTCACGTGGGATAGGCCCGGATGGCTGGCCCCGGTCCTCGTTGACACGCAGCCACTCCAAGGCCGCCACGAGCGTTTCGCCCGCCGGGTTTGATCCGAAGTGCAGGTGGCTCAGGACTGCGGGAAGATACCGTCGCACGCTGCGGTACTTTGCATTCAGCTCTTGGAAGTACACGTCATCGGGCGGCCGGATAAGGGCGCCGACATCCGCAAGTGCTCGTTCCAGTTCAGCGCGAGGGACTTTCGTGAACACCTGGGAACGAAGCTCATTGTCAGGTAGAGCTGGATTGAGCAGGATCCGGCAAGCATTCGCAAGTGTGGCCGCCGCTTGATCGAGATCCTTCAACGTCCGGAGCCGCGCTACCTTCTGGGCCTTCTCCGCCTGGCTGAATAGATCGCGCAGAAGCATCTCCAGCACTTCCACGGCATCATCCTGCGCAGTGGCCTGTAGGCTGTGCGCGAAGGCGGCCAGCGTGGCCAGGCGGCGCTCATCCGGAAGCCGGATGATGGCCGTCACCTTGGCGGTGTTGGCAAAACGGGCCAGGGTCGCGATACGGCTGGGCGGGATGTGCGCCGCGACAGGCAAGGAAATGCCAAGGTTCCGGACGGTCTGAAGGCGTTCGAGCGCACGTACCAGCGCGGGGCCGCTCACCGTGCCTCACCGCCGGTCCGGATCGGATCCCCCTCCGCCGGTCGAAAAGGATCCCCTCAGGGTTGTCGAGAAGTGGCTACAGAAGGGGATGTAAGGGGCGACTGCGGGTCGTCTTCGGCAACGGGCTGGATTCTCGGGGGCGTGCGGTGCAACGAATGGGGTGTGAGATTGGGATTTGGGGGGGAATTGACGCCGCAGTGCTGATTGCGGTTGCCAAGA
>JACRJA010000036.1 GCA_016235745.1 Rhodocyclales bacterium
CCCCACTTTGACAGTTCCACGAGCTTGTGAAGGCTCCCAGGGAGGCAGAAAGGCTGGAAAATCAAGCTTTCTGCTTTCTGGGGTCTCGGTTTTGGGCCCAAGAACCTAGATACATGGATCGTCTTCACAAAGTTGATCGATAGCCCGTTCGGAGCTATCGTCCGGTACATGTTCCTCCGCGAGTCCAGGCAGAAGCGTGCCGACGGATCCGTGCTCACGAACCTTCAGTTCGCTGAGAGCACCTGGAACCCACAGAAGCGTCGGTCCGAGACGAAGATCGTCTACAACTGGGGCCGCTCCGACGATCCCGCGGTGGCCGAGCGCCTGCGCCGACTCGCCCGGAGCATCCTTCGTCGGTGCGCGCCTGAGGAGATCGTTCGGGAGGTCCCGACCTGGACGCTGCTCGACGCCTGGCCCCATGGGGAGGTGTACGTCCTGGAGCAGTTGTGGCGGCGGCTGGGGATCGGCGAGGAGATCACGCGGCTGGCCGGCTCGCGCAAGTTCGACTTCCCGTTGGAGAGGGCGCTCTTCGCCATGGTGGCCAACCGAGCCTGTGCCCCGTGCTCGAAGCTCTACTGCTACGAGCAGTGGCTTCGGGAGGACGTGCGGATCACGGGGGCGGAGGGACTGGCCCTTCAGCACCTCTACCGCGTCATGGACTTCCTCGACGGGTGCCGGGAGGAGTTGGAGAAGGCAGTCTACTTCCGGCTGGCGAGCCTTCTGAACTTGGACGTGGAGATCGTCTTCTACGACACGACATCGCTGCACTTCGAGGTCGACGAGGAGGACGGCGAACAGGACGGAGCCCCGGGCCTTCGCCAGCGCGGCCACGCCAAGAACCGCCGCAACGACGTGCCCCAGATCGTGGTAGGGCTGGCGGTCACCCGGGAGGGGTTCCCGGTGCGCCACTGGATCTTCCCCGGCAACACCGTGGACGTGACCACCGTGCGCCAGGTCAAGGAGGACCTGCGGGGCTGGCATCTGACACGGTGCGTGTTCGTGGGCGACGCCGGGATGGTGTCGGCCGAGAACCTCAAGACCCTGGCCCTGGGCGGGGGCAAGCACATCGTGTGCGTGCCGATGCGCCGGGGCGATGAGGTCACCGAGGAGGTGCTGGGGCGGGCGGGGCGCTATCAGGAGGTGGCCGAGAACCTGCGGGTCAAGCAGGTGGTCGTCGGAGACGGGGAGCGCCGACGACGCTACGTGGTCTGCCACAACCCGCAGGAAGAGAAGCGCCAGCGCGAACACCGGGAACGGATCCTGGCCGAGTTGGAGGCTGAACTGGCGAGCTTGCAGGACACCCAGGGCGAGGGCCACTCCAAGCGCGCCTGCGCGCTTCGAACCAGTGCCCGCTACGGTCGCTACCTGACGATGGGACGCGGGGAACGCCTGCGCATCGACCCGGCGGCCGTGCGAGACGAGGAGCGCTTCGACGGGAAGTTCGTCGTCCACAGCAACGACGACACGCTCACGAGCGAGGATCTGGCCCTGGGCTACAAGCAACTGCAGCGCGTGGAGGAGGCTTGGCGCACCCTCAAGACGGGGCTTCGCCTACGCCCGGTCTACCATTGGGCCCCCCACCGGATTCGGGCGCACGTGGCGCTCACGGTGCTCTCCCTCCTGCTCGAACGCGTGGCCGAGCACGCCTGCCGCGACACTTGGCGCAACATCCGAGACGACCTGCGGCAGATCAAATTGGCGCAATTGTCGAGCCCCGACGGCGAGGTCTGGCAGGTCACCGAGCCCCGTGAGGCAGCCTCCAACCGTCTGAAACAACTAAAGATCAACAATCCCCCTCCGATCTTCTCCCTGGCCTGATCACCTACTCACATGGCTCTTTCGCGCCTCCCGTCCAAGGGGGGTGTCCTGTCTGCGTTTTCCGGCTCCATGTGACCAGACGCTGTCAAATGGGGGTTGAACCGCCCGGGGCCCGCAGGGCAAGCTGAGTCGGAGACTCGCCTTGTGGTTGGCGCCGGCCCTCGTCTTGCGGCTATAATCCAGCGTCCCCGAGAGTCGGCGACGGCCGGCTGAACACCCGCGTCCAGTCAGGAGGCCCCATGCCCGAGCCCGTGTTCATGACTGACTTGTCCGACCTCCACCTGGCGAGCCGCGGCAAGGTCCGAGACATCTACGACCTGGGCGAGAGGCTGCTCATTGTGGCCACGGACCGCCTGTCGGCCTTCGACGTGGTGCTTCCCACGCCGATCCCGGGCAAGGGGGAGGTTCTGACGCGGCTTTCGGCCCATTGGTTTGGGCGCATGCGCGACCTCGTGCCGAACCACCTCCTGTCCGTCGATCCGGAGGAGTACCCGCTGGCCGCGCGCGCCCACGCCGATCTGCTCCGGGGGCGCAGCATGCTCGTCCGAAAGGCGAAGCCCCTGCCGGTAGAGTGCATTGTTCGGGGCTACCTCTCGGGGTCGGGGTGGAAGGACTACCAGGCGACGGGCACGGTGTGCGGCATCGCGCTTCCCCCCGGTCTCCGAGACTCGGAGCGGCTGCCCGAGCCCGTCTTCACCCCATCCACCAAG
>JACRJA010000037.1 GCA_016235745.1 Rhodocyclales bacterium
ACACTCTCCGCGCCAGCACCCACACCGCTCGACTGTCCCCAAATTCTTAAAGAACCCTTCCCACCACACCGCATCAGCAGCGCGGCAGAACCAGCATTATTCCTTACTCCAGCACCCCTGTCAATACCTTCGAAGCCGATCTCTCCATTCCCTCGAACCGGCTCCAGGGCGCCCTCATGCAGCAGGGAGGCGAATTGTAGGGGAGCACGCCACAGAATGCAAGAGGGCGGACGGGGATGTGGCGCAGTTTTTGCTTAGCTCATCATAGAGGCAGTCGATGCTGACTCCAGCTCGATTCAGAAGGCTGCGGAAGCGAAACTCTCGAAGCGGGTATGCTCGCCGAAGAAGCTCAGCCGGATGGTTCCGGTAGGGCCATTGCGGTGCTTGGCGATGATGATCTCGGCCACGCCTTTGTCGGGTGTGTCGGGGTTGTAGACTTCGTCGCGGTAGATGAACATGATGATGTCCGCGTCTTGTTCGATGGCGCCCGATTCGCGTAGATCCGACATGACCGGCCGTTTGTTCGGTCGTTGTTCGAGGCTGCGGTTGAGTTGCGACAGAGCGATGATCGGTACGTTGAGCTCTTTGGCGAGCGATTTCACCGAGCGGGAGATTTCGGAGAGTTCGGTGGCGCGGTTGTCGCTTTCGCGGGTGCCGGTCATCAGCTGCAGGTAGTCGATGACGATGAGTCCGAGTTTGCCGCATTGACGGGCGAGGCGCCGGGCGCGGGCGCGCAGGTCGATCGGATTGAGGCCGGGGGTTTCGTCGATGAAGATGGGGGCTTCGTAGAGCTTGCCCATGGCGGCGGTCAGGCGTTGCCAGTCGTCGTCGGACAGACGCCCTCGGCGCAGATTCTGCATGTCGATGCGTCCGAGCGAGGCAAGGAAGCGCATGGCGAGCTGGGTGCTGGGCATCTCCATGGAGAAGACGGCCACCGGCAGGCGTTGGTGGATGGCGACGTGTTCGGCGATGTTGAGCGCGAGCGTCGTCTTGCCCATGGCGGGGCGGCCGGCGAGGATGATGAGGTCGGAGGGTTGCAGGCCGGAGGTCTTTTCGTCGAGATCGACGTAGCCGGTGGGAACGCCGGTGACCTCGCTGGGGTCGGCGCGGTCGTAGAGTTCCTGGACGCGGTCGACGACGAGCTTGAGCGCTTGCCCGATGGGGATGAAGCCGGTGAGACTGCGGGCGCCGGCTTCGGCGATCTCGAAGATCTTGGCTTCGGCTTCGTCGAGCAGGGACTTGGCTTCGCGCCCCATGGGGCTGAGGGCGGAGGCGGCGATTTCGTCGGCCACGGCGATGAGTTTGCGCAGGATGGCGCGCTCGCGAATGATTTCGCCGTAGCGACGGACGTTGGCGGCCGACGGGGTCTGGTTGGCGAGCTCGGCCAGATAAGCGAGTCCGCCGGCGGCTTCCGCTTCCCCGCTCTTTTCCAGCGACTCGTGGACGGTGACGACGTCGGCGGGGCGTCCTTGTTCGACGAGGCGGCTGATGTGGCGAAAAATGCGCCGGTGCTCGTCGCGGTAGAAGTCGTCGGGACCGACGAGATCGGCGACGCGCTCCCAGGCGGTATTGTCGAGGAGCAGCCCGCCGAGCAGCGCTTGTTCGGCTTCGAGCGAGTGCGGCGGAAGTTTGAACCCGGTAGAGGACGGAGCGAGCAGAAGTTCATCGGACATGAAGCGGGGGTCTCGAGGCACAGGAATGGGTTCATTCTAACGCCGAAAAAGCAACGAGCGCCGGACCCGCAGGCACGGCGCTCGTGAGGCGAGGCGCAGGGCAGGGATCAGTGCTCGCCGAGCACCGAGACCTTGATGGTGACGCGCACGTCGGTGTGCAGGGCGATCTCGATGTCGGTCTCGCCGACGGTCTTGATCGGGCCCTGCGGCATGAGGATCTGGGCGCGCGGGATGTCGTAGCCCAGCTCCCCGAGCCCTTCGGAGATGTCGATGTTGGTGACCGATCCGAAGAGGCGGCCGTCTTCGCCGGCCTTGCGGGTGATCTGTACCGTGATGCCCTCGAGGCGCGAGGCGAGCGCTTGCGCGGCGGCGAGTTTCTCGGCCTGCTGGCGCTCGAGCTCGGCGCGGCGGCGTTCGAATTCGGCGATGTTCTCGGGCGTGGCGCGCTTGGCCTTCTTCTGGGGGATGAGGTAGTTGCGCGCGTAGCCGTCTTTGACCTTGACGATGTCGCCGAGGTTGCCGAGGTTGGTGACCTTCTCCATCAGGATGACTTGCATGTCGGGCCTCCGCTCACTCGTGCTGGTCGGTGTAGGGCAGCAGCGCCAGGAAACGGGCGCGCTTGATGGCGGTGGCGAGCTGGCGCTGGTAGCGGGCGCTGGTGCCCGTGATGCGCGCCGGCATGATCTTGGCGACTTCGGTGATGAAGTCTTTCAGCAGCTCGACGTCTTTGTAGTCGATCTGCTCGATGCCTTCGGCCGTGAAGCGGCAGTATTTGCGGCGGCGGGAGAATCCGCGTCCGCCCCGTTCGGGTCTAGCCATGTTCGTTTCCTTCCATGTGTCGTAATTCGGTGATGTGCAGAATGGGCGTGCGGCTCTTCAGGGTGCGCGCAGCGAGGAAGCCGGCGCAGCGGATCTGGGTTCCGAGCGGCAGTTCAGCAAGCCGCCGTCCGCATTCCCCCAGAGACTTGATGCCGAGCTCGAATTCGACGCGGCGCTCGGACCCGGCTTCGGTCTGCGTCGAACGATGCGCGAGCACGCCCTCGAAGACCGGGATGCCCGCCGGAGTGTAGCGCAGGCCACGGCTGGAGATCAGCACGCCGTCGAGTTCCACGCGGTTGCACACCGGGCGGACGAAGCCTCAGGCCGCCGGAGTGCTTTCGGCGGCGGGTTCGGCCGCTGGCGCTTCCAGCAGGGAGCGGGACTTCTCTTCCTTCATCATCGGCGAGGGCTCGGTGACGGCCTTGTCCATGCGCACGGTGAGGTGGCGCAGCACGGCGTCGTTGAATTTGAAGGCGGTCTCGAGCTCGTTGAGGGTCTCGCCATCGCACTCGATGTTCATCAGCACGTAGTGCGCCTTGTGCACTTTCTGGATGGGATAGGCGAGCTGGCGGCGTCCCCAGTCTTCGATGCGGTGGATCTTGCCGCCGCGGCCGGTGATGAGGTTGCGGTAGCGCTCGACCATGGCCGGAACCTGTTCGGACTGGTCCGGATGGACGATGAAGACGATTTCGTAGTGGCGCATGTAGACTCCTTGTGGTTGACGGGCAGCCTCCCGGCATGCGTTCCGGTGAGGCAAGGGAAACGTTTAGTATAGCGGCGAACGCGATGACTGTCTAGGGCACCTCTAGCGCAATGGGCAGGCTTTCAGGACATGCCCTCGCGCAGCAGCGGCCAGGCGCGGCGCAGGTAATAGGCCATGGAGACGATGGTGAGCACGGCCGCCAGCCACAGCATCGCTTGTCCCCAGAAGGGGGTGTCGAAGTGCGACAAGGGGCGCCAGTAGAGAAGCACGGGGATGGCGATGAGCTGGACGGTGGTCTTCAGCTTGCCGATGAAGGCCACGGCCACCGAGCCGCGGCTGCCGAGCCCGGCCATCCATTCGCGCAAGGCCGAGATGGTGATCTCGCGCCCGATGATGATGAGGGCGGCCAGGGCGTGCGCCCGCCCTAGATCGACGAGCACGATGAGGGCGGCGACGACCATCAGCTTGTCGGCGACCGGGTCGAGGAAGGCGCCGAAGCGCGACTGCTGTCCGAGCCGGCGGGCGAGGTAGCCGTCGAGCCAGTCGGTGATCGCGGCGGCGGTGAAGATGATGGTGGCCCAGAGATTGATGGCTTGAGGGTGCAGCCAGCCTTGAGGCAGATAGAAGAGCAGGACGAAGACGGGGATGAGGGCGATGCGCCCCCAGGTGAGCAGATTGGGAATGTTCCAGTGCATCGTGCGCCCGTTCCTTCGCGTGTGCATCTTGCCGTCAGTGGCCGTGCAGCGCATTATAGAGGGTTTGGGCGAGACGCTGATCGATGCCGGGCACGCGGCACAGGTCTTCGACGGTGGCCTCTTTCACGCCGTCGAGCCCGCCGAAGGCCGCGAGCAGTGCCTTGCGCCGTTTGGGGCCGATGCCAGGGATGTCTTCGAGGCGGGAACCGGTGCGGGCCTTGGCGCGGCGGGCGCGGTGGCCGGTGATGGCGAAGCGGTGCGCCTCGTCGCGCACGATCTGGATGAGGTGCAGCGCCGGCGAGGAAGGCGGCAGCTGCAGCGGGGTGCGCCCGTCGGCAAAGACGAGGGTCTCGAGGCCGGGCTTGCGCGCTTCGCCTTTGGCCACGCCCACGAGCGACAGCTCGAGCCCGAGTTCGTCGAGCACGCGGGCGGCGACTTCGAGCTGACCCTTGCCGCCGTCGATGAGCACGAGGTCGGGGCGCGGCGCCTCGCCCTCGGCAACCCGCTCATAGCGGCGGGTGAGGACCTGGCGCATGGCGGCATAGTCGTCGCCCGGCGTGATGCCTTCGATGTGATAGCGCCGGTATTGCGAGGGATTCATCCCCTCCCCTTCCCAGACGACGCAGGAGGCCACGGTGGCCTCGCCCATGGTGTGGCTGATGTCGAAGCATTCGATGCGCCGCGGCGGCTCGGGCAGATCGAGCGCCGCAGCCAGTTCTTGCAGCTGGGTGCGGGCACGCTCCCCGCCGCGGGAGCGCGCCTCGATCGCCACTCGGGCGTTTGCTTCGGCCATCTCCATCCAGGCGCGGTCGGTGGCGCCGCGCCCGGTGCTCACGGCAATGGGGCGCTCGGCGAGGGCTTCGACGAATTCGGCGAGTTCCGGCGAAGCGAGGTTGGTGAGGATACGGTCGGGCCAGGGGTGGTCTTGATAGTGCTGTTCGAGGAAGGCTTGCAAGACGTCGGCCGGCTCGGCTCCCTCGGCCTGCTGAGGGAAGAGGGGGCGGTCGCCGAGATGCCGTCCCCCGCGCACCATGGCGAGGTTCACGCACACAAGCCCGGCGTGGGCGAGGACGACGAGGATATCGACGTCCTCGTCGCGGCGGCTGTCGACGGCTTGCTGGTGCAGCACCGACTGCAGCGCCCGGAGGCGGTCACGCAACCGGGCGGCCTCTTCGAAGTCGAGCCGCTCGCTCGCGGCGGTCATCGCCGCGGAGAGCGCCTCGATCACCTCGCTCGATTTACCGGAGAGGAAGCGCGCGGCCATGTCGACCTGCTGCCGGTATTCCTCTACGCTCACTTTGCCGACACAAGGGGCGGTGCAGCGGTGGATTTGATGCAGCAGGCAGGGGCGCGAACGGTTACGGAACACCGAGTCGGCGCAGGTGCGCAGCTCGAAGAGTTTTTGCACGAGCTGGATGCTCTCGCGCGCCGCCCAGCCGTTCGGATAGGGGCCGAAGTAGCGCTCTCCCCGGTGCAGGGCGCCGCGGTAGGTCTGGATGGCGGGGAAGTCGCCGCCGGTGAGCCGGATGTAGGGGTAGGATTTGTCGTCGCGAAAGAGGATGTTGTAGCGCGGCGCCAGCGTCTTGATGAGGTGATTCTCGAGGATGAGCGCTTCGGCCTCGGAGCGCACCAGCGAGATGTCGACGCGTTCGATCTGGCGTACCATCAGGGCGATGCGCGGGCTCGGCAGACGGGTGCGGAAGTAGCTCGCCAGGCGCCGGCGCAGGTTCTTTGCCTTGCCGACGTAGAGCACGGTCTCGTCGGCACCGATCATGCGATAGACGCCGGGCGATTCGGGCACCGTCTGCAGAAAAGCGGAAGCGTCGAAACTCATGGCAGGAACGAATCAGAACCAGACATTGCGCTGCGACCAGTCGCGCACGCGCTCACGCGCTTGCAGGTAGGGTTCGAAGAGCTCGAGTTCGAACGGATCGGCAATGCGCGGGGAACCGAGCAGTCCTTGGCGGCGGGCGATGGCATCAGGCGCCGCCTCCGGCCACGCCGCTTCGAGCAGGCGCTCTACCCACTCGGGGCGGTTGCACACGAGCGCCAGGTCGCAGCCGGCCGCTAGCGCCGCCGCGACGCGTTCCTGCGGTTCGTCCCCGGCGGCTGCGGCCCCGGCCATGCCGAGATCGTCGGAGAGCACGGCCCCGCGGAAACCCAGCCGTCCACGCAGCACTTCGCCCAGCCAGAAGGCGGAAAACCCTGCCGGATCGGGTGCGCAGTGTTCATAGCGCACGTGCGCTGGCATGACGCCGGCAAGCGAGCGCAAGAGGCGATGGCGATAGGGCACGAGGTCGCGCTGCCAGATCGCCTCGAAGGGGCGGGAATCGACCGGCAGCGTCTCGTGGGAGTCGGCCGCCACGGCGCCATGGCCGGGAAAATGCTTGCCGACGGCGCGCACCCCCATCATGGCGAGCCCCGCCACCAGCGCCTGGGCAAGCCGCGCGACCACGCCGGGATCGTGGCTGAAGGCGCGATCGCCGATCACCGCGCTCACGCCGGCCTCGACGTCGAGCACCGGCGCGAACGTGAGATCGATGCCGTGGGCGGCGAGTTCCGCACCGAGGACGAGGCCGACGTCGTAGGCCAGCATCACCGCCTGCTCGGGGTCGCGTTCGTATTCGTCGCCGAGCCGTCGCATGGGGGCGACCGGGGTGAAGCCATCCCCGCAGAAACGCTGCACGCGTCCGCCTTCCTGGTCGACGGCGATGACCAGCGGCCCTGGGCGGGCAGAACGTATCGCCCGTACCAGGGCGGCGAGCTGCGCCGAATCGCGATAGTTGCGGGCAAAGAGGATGACGCCGCCCACCGCCGGATGGGCGAGGCGGCGCAGTTCTTCCGGGCTCGGTTCGAGGCCGGCGAGATCGACCATCAGAGGGCCGGGCGGCAAGGCGAGGGGGTCCATGAAGGGCAAACTTTTCAGGCGGAAGGGAAAGACGAGGATTCGCCCTCGGCGCGTTCGAGCACGACGAAGGCGACGGCATACTCGCGCTCGTCGGCAAGGCTCAGGTGCGCCCGCAGCCCGGCGCCGGCAAGCCGCCCGGCGAGCGCCGCGGCGAAGGCAAAGAAGGGGCGTCCGCGCGCATCGTGCGCCACCCACAGATCCTGCCAGCCGAGCGCCGCCCCCAGCCCCGTGCCCCAGGCTTTGGCAAACGCCTCTTTGGCGGCGAAGCGCTTGGCGAGCAGCCGCTCCGGCATGGCAGCGCGAGAAAACTCTTCCCGCTCGGGCGCAGCGAGGATGCGCGCGGCGAAGCGCGGGCCGTGGCGCGCGAGCGCCGCGGCAAGACGCTCGATGCGCACGAGGTCGGTGCCCACGCCCACGATCATCGGGCGCACGCCTCGCGCATCAGCCGTTTCATCTCGCGCACGGCCTCGCGCAGGCCGGTGAAGACGGCGCGGCTGACGATGGCGTGTCCGATGTGCAGTTCCCGCACGCCGGGCAGGGCCGCCACCGGCTGGACGTTGTAGTAGTTGAGGGCATGCCCGGCGTTGAAGCGCATGCCCAGCCCTACGATCGCCTCCCCCGCGCGGCGCACCTTGTCGAGTTCGGCCTGCACGGCGGGACGCTCCCGATCGCGCCCGGCGGCATGGAAGGCATGGGCGTAGGGGCCGGTGTGCACCTCGCACACTTCGGCGCCGATGCGGCTGGCTGCCTCGACCTGGCGGAGGTCCGCATCGAGAAAGACGCTGACGACGATGCCGGCATCGCGCAGGCGGGAGACGACACCCCGCAGGCGGGCCTCGTCGCGCACGATGTCGAGCCCCCCTTCGGTGGTGATCTCCTGGCGCCCCTCGGGCACCAGCATGGCCATCTCGGGCTTGAGGGAACAGGCGATCGCCACCATCT
The DNA here is from genome assembly GCA_016235745.1 of Rhodocyclales bacterium. Classification (GTDB taxonomy): domain Bacteria; phylum Pseudomonadota; class Gammaproteobacteria; order Burkholderiales; family Rhodocyclaceae; genus Tepidiphilus. The sequence goes on from JACRJA010000037.1 coordinate 7,741, forward strand.
CGTCGGTGGGCGCCATCTCGAGGTTGAGATTGGTCTGGGTGAGTTCGCGCAGCCGTCGCACGTCGGCGTCCTGGATGTGGCGGCGATCCTCGCGCAGATGCACCGTGATGCCGTCGGCTCCGCCGAGGTGCGCTTCCACCGCCGCCCACACCGGGTCGGGCTCATAGGTGCGGCGCGCCTGGCGCAGCGTGGCGACGTGGTCGATGTTCACTCCGAGTTCGATCATTCGAGCAGCTCCCGTAACATGCGTCGTGCCTGCAATTCCTGCCCGTCGAGGGCGTGGTCGATGAGCCGGCGCGTGAGCGCGCGCACTTCGGCGAGCGTCTCCGGCCGGCTCCAGCGTCCGGCGCGTACGTCTTCCAGCGTCTCGGCGCTCACGATCGCCTCGCCCGGCCTTGCCGTTTCTTCCGCCTCGGTGAGCGGCACCAAGCCCCGGCGCGGCTCGAAGCGGTAGCGCCCGGCCGCGGCTTGCGGCCAATCCAGGCCATAGCCCAGCGCGGCGAGGAAGGCGAGTTCGAAGCGGCGCAACACGGGCGAGAGCGCCTCGCCCTTGGCGAGCGCGCGCACCGCCGCATCGTAGGCGAGGAAGACCTCGCGGTGGGGATCCTCGCGCGCGAGCAGCCGCAGCACCAGCTCGTTGAGATAATACCCGCACCACAGCGCCCTGCCCTGCAGCAAAGGCACGCCGCCGGCCCACTCGGCCCGCGTGAGGGTGCGCACTTCGCCCGCTCCACTCCAGCCGAGCACGAGCGGCTGGAAGGTGAGCAGCACCGGGCGCAGCTGAGAACCGGGGCGGCGTGCCCCCTTGGCGACCAGAGCGAGACGGCCGTGTTCGAGCGTGAGCACCTCGAGCAGCAGGCTCGTCTCGCGCCAGGGCCGTGCGTGCAAGACGTAGGCGGGCTCGGCCTCGACCCGTTGCCGCCGCGTCATGCGTCGTCAGCCGTCGTAGCCCAGAGAGCGCAGCGCCTGCTCGTCGTCGGCCCAGCCGCTGCGCACCTTGACCCAGACTTCGAGATAGACGCGCGCCTCCAGCAGATGCTCCAGCTCCTGGCGCGCCTCGGTGGCGATGCGCTTGATGCGCTCGCCGCCGCGGCCGATGATGATCGCCTTGTGCGGCTCGCGCTCGACGATCACTGCGGCATAGATGCGGCGCAAGTCTCCCTCGGTTTCGTAGCGCTCGATCTCCACGGCGATGCCGTAGGGCAGCTCGTCGCCGACGAGGCGGAAGACTTTCTCCCGCAGGTACTCGGCGGCGAGAAACCGCTCGCTGCGATCGGTGATCAGGTCGGGGTCGTAGATCGGCTCGCTCTCGGGCAGATAGGGTTCGAGGGCGCGCAAGAGCTCGTCGGTGTGCTCGTCTTTTTCCGCCGACAGCGGCACGATTTCGGCGAAAGAGCGGCGCTGCGCCATCTCGGCGATGAAGGGCAGCAGCAATTTTTTGTCCTTCAGCCGGTCGACCTTGTTGATGACGAGCACGACCGGCACGTTTTGCGGCAGCAGGGCCATGACCTGCGCATCCTCGGCCGTGAAGCGGCAGGCCTCGATCACGAAAACGATGACGTCGACCTCGGAGAGCGCCTGGGTGACGGTGCGGTTCATCAAGCGGTTGAGGGCGCGCTTGTGCCGCGTCTGGAAGCCGGGGGTGTCGACGAAGACGAACTGCGCCCGTTCGGTGGTGAGAATGCCGTGGACACGGTGGCGCGTCGTCTGCTGCTTGCGCGAGACGATGCTCACCTTGTGGCCGACGAGGCGGTTGGTCAGGGTGGATTTGCCGACGTTGGGCCGGCCGACGATGGCGGCGTAGCCGGCGCGAAAAGGAGGAGCAGCAGTATCGTTCATGGGGACTCGGAAAACGGTTCAGGACTCGCCCAGCTGGGCCAGAATCTTGGCAGCGGCATCTTGCTCGGCGGCGCGGCGGCTGGGCCCTTCGCCTTCGGCCGAAAGCCCGATCGCTTCGGCCTGCGCCCGCACCTTGAAGTGCTGCGCATGCGCCGGGCCGCTGACGCTGACGATTTCGTAGCGCGGCACGGGATGATGCCGGCCTTGCAGCCATTCTTGTAGCCGGGTCTTGGGATCCTTGAGGCGTTCGAGCGGACCAAGGGCGGCGAGTTCCGGTTCGAGGACGCGCGCCACCAGCTCGCGCGCGGCCTCATAGCCGCCGTCGAGCAGCACCGCGCCGACGATGGCCTCGAGCGCGTCGGCAAGAAGCGAAGGGCGACGGTTGCCGCCGGCGCGCCGCTCACCTTCGCCGATGACGAGATACCCATCCAGCCCCAGGCGCAGGGCGGCCGCTGCCAGGGTTTCCTGGCGCACGAGGCTGGCGCGGGCGCGCGAGAGCACTCCCTCGGGCTCATCGGGATAGCGGCGGTAGAGGAGTTCGGCCACGGCCAGGTCGAGCGCGGCGTCGCCCAGGAATTCGAGCCGTTCGTTGTGCCCCTCACCCGCGCTGCGATGCCTGAGGGCGGTGGCAAGCAGGCCGGGCTCATGGAAACGATACGCGAGGCGCTCCTGTAGCGCCGTCCACTGCGCCCCACCCTCTCTCATGGCGCGGCGATCGTCGCGTGCGCCTCGAAATCGAAGGCGAGGCTGACGTTGGCGAACAAGGGAACGAGGCGCTGGTAACGGACTTCGATCGTCGTACGTCCCTCTTCGCGCGTGATGACGAGGTCGCGCCCGCTCACCGAGGTGAAGTCGTCGATCATGGCGAACTTGTCGAATTCGCTACGCAGCTGCGAGGGCGAGGTCTGCGGCTCGGCCCGCTGGGCGAGCTCGGCGAGCGCCCGCTTGACCGCGGCGTATTCGGTATAGACGGGGACGATGCGCAGGGAGAGGATCAGCCCGAGGCCGACGATCACGCCCCAGAAGATCACGCCCAGCAAGCTAACCCCTCCTTGCCCCCGTGTCGTCACTGCGTCCATGCGTGCGCTCCTTTTTTTATTGGATCCGGCCGATGCGCGACAGATCGGAGAGGTTCAGCCAGATGAAGAAGGCCTTGCCGACGAGGTTCTCTTCCGGCACGAATCCCCACACCCGGCTGTCGCTGCTGCCGTCGCGATTGTCGCCCATGACGAAATAGTGTCCCGGCGGCACGAAGCAGCGCACGCCCCGCCGGTTGTATTCGCAACGATCGGCATAGGGGAACTCGAGCCGCTGCGTGACGAAGGGCGGAGCGATGTCGTCGACGAGGATCTCATGCGGATGCGCTCCCAGATGCTCACGCCAACGGGTGGAATAATACAACCGATCGGGATGAAAATAGTCCGGCAGCGGCTCGTATTGTACCGGCACGCCGTTGATGCGCAGTTTCTTGTCGAGATATTCGACATAATCCCCCGGTATGCCGACGACCCGTTTGATGTAATCGACCGAAGGGTCGGCCGGATAGCGGAACACCATGACCTCGCCGCGCTGCGGCTGTCCCACGGGGATGATGACGCGGTTCAACAGCGGCAGGCGAATGCCGTAGGAGAATTTGTCGACCAGGATGAAGTCGCCCACCAGCAGCGTCGGGATCATTGAGCCGGAGGGGATCTTGAACGGCTCGACCACGAAGGAGCGCAGCACGAAGACAGCGAGGATCACCGGGAAGAAGCTCGCCCCGTATTCGACCCACCACGGGGCCGGAGCCCCTTGCGGGCGGCGTTTGCTCGCCACCCAGCGATCGAGCGCCCACAGCACGCCCGTGGCGAGGGTGAGCAGAAAGAGGATCAGCGCGAAATTCATAGACTCCTGCCTTGGACAAGCGCGGTGCAGCTGGTCAGGATTCGTCGGTGCGCAGCACCGCGAGGAAGGCTTCCTGCGGGATCTCGACGTTGCCGACCTGCTTCATGCGTTTCTTGCCGGCCTTTTGTTTCTCCAGCAGTTTTTTCTTGCGCGAGATGTCGCCGCCGTAGCACTTGGCGAGCACGTTCTTGCGCAGCGCCTTGATCGTCTCGCGCGCGATGATGTGCGAGCCGATGGCCGCCTGCAGCGGCACGTCGAACATCTGCCGCGGGATGAGGCTGCGCAGCTTCTCCACGAGCTCGCGGCCGCGCCGCTGGGCGCTGGCGCGGTGCACGATCACCGACAACGCATCGACCTTTTCGCCATTGACGAGCACGTCGAGCTTGACGAGATCGGCGGGGCGGTATTCCTTGAACTCGTAGTCGAGCGAAGCGTAGCCGCGCGACACGGACTTCAGCCGGTCGAAGAAGTCCATCACCACCTCGTTCATCGGCAGCTCGAAGATGGCGTGTACTTGGCGGCCGTGGTAGCGCAGGTCGATCTGCACGCCGCGCTTCTGGTTGCACAGGGTGAGCACGGGGCCGAGGTAATCCTGGGGCACGAAGATGTGCGCGGTGATGATGGGTTCGCGGATCTCCTCGATCTTGCTCGGATCGGGCAGGCGCGAGGGATTTTCGATGCGTTGCACTTCGCCCGAGCGCAGCACCACCTCGTAGACGACCGAAGGGGCCGTGGTGATGAGATTCTGGCCGAATTCGCGCTCGAGCCGCTCCTGCACGATGTCCATGTGCAGCAGCCCGAGAAAGCCGCAGCGAAAGCCGAATCCCAGCGCCTGCGAAGTCTCGGGCTCGAACTGCAGCGCTGCGTCGTTCAACTTGAGCTTTTCGAGCGCCTCGCGCAGAGAGTCGTATTCGCTCGACTCCACCGGATAGAGGCCGGCGAAGACCTGCGGCTTGATCTCGCGAAAACCGGGCAACGGCTCGGCGGCGGCGCGCGGCAAGGTGGTGATCGTGTCGCCGACCTTGGCGGCGCGCAGCTCTTTGATGCCGGCCACCACGAAACCGACTTCACCGCACTCGAGCGCCTCGCGCTCGAGCGAGCGCGGCGTGAAGACGCCGAGCCGCTCGATCGTATATTCGGAGCCGATCGACATCAGCCGGATGCGCTCGCCGCGGGCAAGACGCCCGTCGACCACGCGCACCAGCATGACGACGCCGACGTAGTTGTCGAACCAGGAATCGATGATGAGCGCGCGGGCAGGCCCGTCGGAGCGGCCACGCGGAGGCGGCACGCGGCGCACCACGGCTTCGAGCACTTCCTCGATTCCCACCCCCGTCTTGGCCGAGCAGAGCACGGCTTCGCTCGCATCCACGCCGATGACGTCTTCGATCTCGGCGCGCGCGCGTTCCGGATCGGCCTGCGGCAGGTCGATCTTGTTGAGCACCGGCACCACCTCCACGCCGAGCTCGATGGCGGTGTAACAGTTGGCCACCGTCTGCGCCTCGACCCCTTGGGAAGCGTCGACCACCAGCAGCGCCCCCTCGCAGGCCGACAGCGAGCGGCTCACTTCGTAGGAAAAGTCGACGTGTCCCGGCGTGTCGATGAGATTGAGCTCATAGGTCTGGCCGTCGCGCGCCCGGTAGCTGAGCGTGGCGGTCTGCGCCTTGATGGTGATGCCGCGCTCGCGCTCGAGATCCATCGAGTCGAGCACGCGATCCTCCATCTCGCGCTCGGACAGGCCGCCGCAATACTGGATGAGCCGGTCGGCGAGCGTAGACTTGCCGTGATCGATATGGGCGATGATCGAGAAGTTGCGTATGTTTTTCATCGGCAAACAAAAAAAGCCCCGCAGGGCAGTGAGGAGCGGCAAGAATGGTTCATCGCGCTCATTCTAACGGAAAACGGGATAAATAGGCATGAACTTTTGCCGCATCGCAGCGATGGCGGCACAGCTCCACGCTGCCGTGCAGCACGACGGGGATCGCCCGGCCGTAGCGCTCACGCCAGGCCGGATCCGCATCGACGTCGCGTTTGACCACGGAAAAGCCGTAGCGTTGCGCGATGGGCGCCAATTCTTCCATCATCTCATCGCACAGATGGCATTGCGGGCGCGACAGCACCCACAATTCGCGCGAGTGCGGCACTTCAGGAACCCCCTTTGCGCGTCATGGCGGCCAGCAGGGCTTGCAGAGTCGCAGAGGGCACTTCCCCCATAGCGGTACGCAAGGCGCCCGGATCCTGACGCCGCACCACCGTCGTCGCGCCGAAGCGTTCGACGTGTTCGGAGGTCTCGGCACCCTCCCAGGACTCGAAAAACACCGACACGGTGACGAGCCCGTCGCCGACGAGCCATTGTGTGATCGTCTTGCCCGAGGGGCCACGACGCTGCAGGATGCCCTCGGGCTGAAACCCGGACGGCAAGGCGCCGAAATCCCAGCCGGTTTCGCTGGCGGCAACGGTTTTGCCCCGCAGGTCGATGCGCTGCCACTCGCTGCGGGAGGCGAATTTCTGCCGCACGACGGCAGCCTGGGTCGCGGCGCCCAAATGGAAATCGGAGAAAGTCTGCGTTTCCAGAGCGCGGGTCGGCGCCTCTTCCCATACCACCCGTTTGAGCACGACCGCGCTTTCCCGATCGATCCACCAATCCTGTCCGAAGCGCAAGGCGTCGCGCGGCACGAAGCGCACCCCCATCGCCTCGCGTCCGGCGACGCGGTCCATGCCCAGGGATTCGAGACGGTAGGACGATTCGATACGGCCGGCGGAGTCGACCGCATGATCGGAACGCCCCAGGCCCCCGTGCGCGCGATCGATCAGGATCACCCGATCTTCGGGCAGGAAACAGCGGACCTCGTCACCGATGCGTATGGTCTCGCGCGGCGCGCCTTCGAGGACTTCGACCCATTCCAGGGGCTTGCCGTCGGCAAGCAGATGGGTCACGCGCAGGGTCTGGATCTTATCGCCGATCTGCAGGACCGCCGTGCCGTGATAATCGGCGGCAGAGGGCGCGAGCGCCCGCTCGACCCAGCGGTGAACGTCTTCCTCTGCCCGGGCGGCAACGGCGGCAAGCACGGCGGCGAGGCACAGCGCCACTGTCAGGGTGCGGGCCACGGGCATCAATGCGCACCTCGCGTCTGTGCCATCACGCGGGCATAACGCAGGCTACCGGTACCATTGGCCCCATGCGCGTTGCCATAGGCCACCCAGTAGAAGCGCTCGTCGACGCTCGCCGGGTTCGCCTCCTCCTGGCGCGAGGGAGCCAAATCGGCGTTGGCCTGGCGCAGCGGCGGCAAGGTCTCACTGCCCGTTTCGTGCGGCATCTGCCACACGGCCCAGCCGGCGGTGGCGACCACGGCCACGGCGGCAGCCGTCGCCATCCAGCGCAGACGGGGTTCGTTGGCGGCAGGTCGCTGCGGCAGGGGCACCAGCGTCGCGCCCGCAGCCTCGGCGTCGATCCGCGCAAGAATGGATGAGCGCAGATCGCGCATCGGCGCGGCGAGCTCGCCTCGCAGCGCCTCACCGATGAGGTGATAGGTCAACCAGCGCTGGGCGAGCGCCGAGTCGTTCGTGAGCCATTCCGCCCAAAACGCGGCGTCGGCGCCGTCGAGCTCGCCATCGATCAGGGCTGACAGCGCTTCTGGAGTCGTTTTCGTATCGCGCATCATGTCGTTTCCTACCAACGTCGATCAGGGGCCGTGTCGAGCAGCGGCCGCAAACGTTGCGCGATCGCCTCCCGGGCGCGAAAGATCCGCGAGCGCACGGTGCCGATCGGGCAGCCCATCACCTGGGCGATTTCTTCATAGCTCAGCCCTTCGAGCTCGCGCAGCGTGATTGCAGTACGCAACTCTTCGGGCAAGGACTGGATCGCTTCTTCCACCGTGTGGGCGATCTCCTGCGTGAGCAGCAGGTTTTCCGGTGTCTCGTTGTCGCTGAGCGTGTCGAGTTCGTCCCACGTCTCTCCCTCCTCCGTTGCATGGACGGTAGCGCTGGCGGTCGGCCGGCGATTGGAGGCCATCAGGTGATTCTTCGCGGTGTTGATGGCGATGCGATAGAGCCAGGTGTAGAAGGCGCTGTCGCCGCGAAACGAGTCGAGCGCGCGATACGCCTTGATGAAGGTCTCCTGCGTCAAGTCTTCCACCTCCGCCGGGTCGCGCACCAGGCGCGACAACAACCGCTGCACCTTGCGCTGGTATTTCGACACGAGCAGCCCGAAGGCGTTCTTGTCGCCTTGCCGCGCACGCGCCACGAGCTGTTGGTCGATTTCTCGATTGGTCATCGAAAGCGAGCCTGACTTCCCTGTTGGAAGTTCATTATACTCACTCGCTTCGCTGACATTTGCCGAAATCGACCCCGGCAGCGGGGATTTGGTTCCGCCGTTGTGATACGCTTCGATTTCCCTCCCCCTTTTGCCCGCCCGCGATGGAACACTTCGACGTCCTCATCCTCGGCAGCGGCCTCGCCGGTCAGAGCGTGGCGCTGAAGCTCGCCGACCAACGCAAAGTCGCCCTCGTCACCAAACGCGCCCTGATGGAGAGCGCCAGCGCCTACGCCCAAGGCGGCATCGCTGCGGTGCTCGACGACGCCGACAGCATCGAAGCGCACGTGCGCGACACGCTGGTGGCTGGCGCCGGGCTGTGCGACCCGAAGGCCGTGCGCTTCGTGGTCGAACGCGGCAAAAAGGCCATCGACTGGCTCATCGCCCAGGGCGTACCGTTCTCGCGCGACGAGCATGGCCAGTACCATCTCACCCGCGAGGGAGGACACTCGCAGCGGCGCATCATCCACGCGGCGGATGCCACTGGCGCCGCCGTGCAGCAGACGCTCAGCGAAAAGGTGAAGGCACACCCGAACATCGAGGTATTCGAGCACCACATCGCGATCGACCTCATCACCGGCGCGAAGATCGGCCGGCCCGAACTGGGGTGCCTGGGCGCCTACATCTTCGACCGGCAGGCCGGACATGTTCGTACTTTTTCCGCCGGCCACACGGTGCTCGCCACCGGCGGCGCCGGCAAGGTCTATCTCTATTCGACCAACCCCGACACCGCCACGGGCGATGGCATCGCCATGGCCTGGCGCGCCGGCTGCCGCGTGGCCAACCTGGAATTCATCCAGTTCCATCCCACCTGCCTCTACCACCCGCACGCCAAGTCCTTCCTCATCAGCGAGGCAGTGCGCGGCGAGGGCGGCATCCTGCGGCTGCCCAACGGCGAGCGCTTCATGCCGAAACACGACCCGCGCGCCGAGCTCGCGCCGCGCGACATCGTGGCGCGCGCCATCGACTACGAGATGAAGCGCTTGGGGATCGAGTGCGTCTACCTCGACATCACGCACAAGGATGCGGACTGGATCCGCAGCCATTTCCCCAACATCTACGCCCGCTGCCTGGAGCTGGGCATCGACATCACCCGCCAGCCGATCCCGGTGGTGCCGGCGGCGCACTATACCTGCGGCGGCGTCAAGGTCGATCTGGCTTCGTGCACCGACCTGCCACACCTCTACGCGGTGGGCGAATCGACCTGTACGGGGCTGCACGGCGCCAATCGCCTGGCGAGCAATTCGCTGCTCGAATGCCTCGTCTTTGGGGAAGCTGCGGTGCAGGACATCCTGGCGCAGCCGTCGCGCCCTGCGCTGCCGCTACCCGCCTGGGACGAGAGCCGCGTCACCGACGCCGACGAGGAAGTGGTGATCGCGCACAACTGGGACGAGCTGCGCCGCTTCATGTGGGATTACGTCGGCATCGTGCGCACCACCAAGCGCCTGCAGCGGGCGATGCACCGCATCCGGCTGCTGGAGCGCGAGATCGCCGAGTACTATGCGAACTTCCGGGTGAGCAACGACCTCATCGAACTGCGCAACCTGGTTACAGTCGCCGAACTCATCGTGCGCTGCGCCCTCAGACGCAAGGAGAGCCGCGGGCTGCACTACACCAAGGACTATCCCGAGACGCTGCCAGTCGCCCGCGATACCATCCTACGGCCGCGGCGGCCGGCCAGTGGCGCACCAGTGCGCCAAAGCCCAACGGTCTGACTCGGACAGGGCGGGCAGCTCGACGAGGCAGGTCGCGCCGCGGCCGCCGCGTAGCGGCCAAGCCCGTAGGATCACCCAGGGGCCGAAGCGCCGGGCGTCGGTGCGGTAGCGAGGCGCGTTGCCCGCGGCGAATGCGAGGTGGCGCCCCGGCCACAGCCACAGGGCCCTCGTGGCGGAAAACGATCGCCGCCAGCGGGCGGCAATGGCCGCGAGGGCAACGGCGAGCGCAATTGCCTTGGGCCAAGGGAAATACGCGAAAGAAAGGGCGAAACCCGACGCGATCAGAGCAAGCGCCAGGCCGAGGGAATAGCGCGGCAAGGGTACGACGAGCTGGTAAGGCTGCGGCGCACCCTCCACGGCAGCGCATCGAACAACCTACTGCGCGGCCGCATGGCGGCGTTGCGCGGTGCGCCCAGGCTCGCCTATCGTGATGATGATAGGTCTTGCCTCCTGCGCTCCATACGCCTTGCCCTGCAGCCGCTCGCGACGGGCGTTCGCGGCGCCCATGGTTCAGACTCGCTTGAAGAGCAGCGTGCCGTTGGTGCCGCCAAAGCCGAAGGAATTGGACAAGGCGGCGCGAATGCGCGTGGAGCGGGCGACGTTGGGGCAATAGTCTAGATCGCACCCCTCGCCGGGCTCTTCGAGGTTGATGGTGGGAGGCACGATCTGCTGATGCAGCGCCAGCACGGTGAAAATGGCCTCCACTCCACCAGCGGCGCCCAGCAGATGCCCGGTCATGGACTTGGTCGAGCTCACCACCAGCTGCCGCGCATGCTCGCCGAAGGTGCGCTTCACCGCCAGGGTCTCGGCCACGTCGCCCAGCGGCGTGGAAGTGCCGTGGGCGTTGATGTAGTCGATCTCGTCGGGCGCCATCCGCGCGTCTTTGAGGGCATTGCGCATGCAGCGCATGGCGCCGTCGCCGTCCTCACACGGGGCCGTCATGTGGAAGGCGTCGGCGCTCATGCCGTAGCCCGCCACCTCGGCGTAGATGCGCGCACCGCGGGCCTTAGCGTGCTCGTATTCCTCGAGCACCAGCACCCCCGCCCCCTCGCCGAGCACGAAGCCGTCACGGTCTTTGTCCCAGGGGCGGCTCGCGCGTTCGGGCTCGTCATTGCGCGTGGAGAGCGCCTTGGCCGAGGCGAACCCCCCGATCGCCAGAGGCGTCACCGTCGACTCGGCCCCGCCGGCGATCATCACGTCGACGTCGCCGTACTGGATCATGCGCGTCGCCTCGCCGATGCAGTGGGTGGCGGTGCTACAAGCGGTCACCATCGCCAGACATGGACCCTTGATGCCGAAGTGGATCGACAGGTGGCCGGAGATCATGTTGATGATGGTGGCGGGGATGAAGAAAGGCGAGATGCGCCGCGGGCCGCTCTTGAGAAACTCACCGTGCGTCTCTTCGATCATCGGCAGACCGCCGATGCCGGAGCCGATGTTGATGCCGATGCGCTCGGAATTGTCTTCGGTGATCTCCAGCCCCGAATCGCGCACGGCCTGGATGCCGGCCGCCATTCCGTAGTGGATGAAGACGTCCATGCGGCGCGCCTCTTTCTTGGGGATGTAGGCTTCGACGTCGAACCCCTTGACCTCGCCGGCGATGCGCACCGGAAAACCGGACGCATCGAAACGGCTGACGGGAACGATGCCGGAACGCCCGGCGACGATGTTGGCCCAGGCTTCTTCGACGGTATTGCCCACCGGGGAAATGATCCCCATCCCGGTGACGACGACTCTGCGACGGGTCAAGGTTGGCTCCGCAGGAGAAAAAGGATTATTTCTTGACGTGATTGGTGATGTAGTCGATGGCCTGCTGCACCGTGGTGATCTTCTCGGCGTCTTCGTCCGGGATCTCGCATTCGAATTCTTCTTCCAGCGCCATCACCAGTTCGACGGTGTCAAGCGAATCGGCGCCGAGATCCTCGACGAACGAGGATTCGTTCTTGATCTCGGATTCATTGACGCCCAACTGCTCGGCTACGATTTTCTTGACACGCTGCTCGATGTTTTCCATTTCAGGAAACTCCTTGAACGGGATGTGGAAAAAACGGAGGTATTCTACCAAACTTGGGAAGTTTGCAACGGAAGGTTACACCCTCAGGCAGTCATATACATGCCGCCATTGACGTGAAGCGTCGTGCCGGTGAGGTATGAAGCCGCCGGCGAGGCGAGAAAGAGCACCGCTGCGGCCACCTCTTCGGGCGCGCCGAACCGCCCCAGGGCGATGCGGGCGGCCAGACTGTTGCGCGCGTCGTCGCCGAGCGCCCGGGTCATGTCGGTGTCGATGAAGCCGGGAGCGACGCAATTGACCGTGATGCCGCGGCTGCCCAGCTCCAGCGCGAGCGCACGGCTCATGCCGGCCACGCCCGCTTTTGCCGCGGCATAATTGGCCTGACCGGGATTGCCCGCATGCGCCACCACCGAGGTGAGGTTGACGATGCGGCCGTAGCGCGCCTTCATCATCCCCTTGAGCACGAGTTTGCACAGACGAAAGGTCGCCTTGAGGTTGGTGTCGAGCACCGCGTCCCACTCCTCGTCCCTCATGCGCAAGGCGAGGTTGTCGCGGGTGATTCCGGCGTTGTTCACCAGCACGGCGATAGGGCCGTGGCGTTGTTCGACGGTGCCGATGAAGGCAGCGGCCGCGCTGGCGTCGGTGACGTCGAGCCGCATCCCCTCGCCCGCGATGCCTTCGGCACGCAGCGCCTCGGAGATGGCCGCAGCCCCTTCGTCGGTGGTCGCCGTGCCGATCACCTTGGCCCCCGCCTGCCCCAGGGCGAGCGCCACGGCGCGGCCGATGCCGCGGGAGGCGCCGGTGACGACGGCCGTCTGGCCGTCGAGACGAAACTGAATCATGTTTTCCCCCCTTTTCCTGGTCAGCCCTCAGCGCCGAGCGCTTCGAGCGCCGTGCGCAGGCTCGCTGCATCGGCGAGCGCCCCGCCTTCGAGCTCCTTGGCGATGCGTTTGGTGAGCGCGGCGAGCACCTTGCCGGGCCCGCATTCATAGACGTGCGTGATGCTGCGGCGCGATGCTTCCTCGAGCGTCTCGATCCAGCGCACGGGGCGCCAGGCCTGCTCGACGAGCGCCCGGCGGATCTCCTCGGGTTCACGGTGCTCGGCGACGTCGACGTTGTGCAGCACGGGGATGCGCGGCGGGCGCAACGCGACGCCCGCGAGACGCTCGGCCAGACGCTCGGCAGCCGGTTTCATCAGTTCGCAGTGGAAAGGGGCGCTCACCGGCAACGGCACGGCGCGCTTGGCCCCGGCCTCTTTCGCCAGGGCGGCGGCGCGCTCGACGGCCGCCTTGTGCCCGGCAATGACGATCTGCCCCGGGGCGTTGAGGTTGGCCGGGGCGACGATCCCGCCGGTCTCGGCAGCGGCCTGGCGACAGACGGTGTCCACGACCGCGGCATCCAGCCCCATCACCGCGGCCATGGCGCCGGCGCCTTCGGGCACCGCCTCTTGCATCGCCTGGGCGCGCAGCCGCACGAGCGGCAGCGCCTCGGCAAAAGGAAGACTCTCGGCGGCCACCAGCGCCGCGTATTCCCCCAGGCTGTGCCCGGCCAAGAGCGCCGGTTCGGGGCCACCCAGGGCGCGCCAGGCGCGCCATACCGCCACGCCGGCCGTGAGCATTAGCGGCTGGGTATTGACCGTGAGCGCCAGCCGTTCGGCAGGGCCGGCCTGGGCCATCTCCCATAGATCCTCGCCGAGCACCTCGCTCGCCTCGACGAACGTCTCACGGATGGCCGGCAGGCCCTCATAAGGAGCCATCATGCCGACGGACTGAGAGCCCTGGCCGGGAAACACGAACATGAAGCGCATGATTTTCCGTCTCCTCAATAGCGCAGCAGCGCCGCGCCCCAGGTAAACCCGCCGCCGATCCCTTCGAGCAAAAGCGTCTGGCCGGGGCGGATCTTGCCCTCGGCGATGCCGGTATCGAGCGCCAGCGGGATCGAGGCCGCCGAGGTGTTGCCGTGCCGGTCGACGGTGCTGATGACCCGCTCGAGCGGCAGGCCGAGACGCTTGGCCGTGGCTTGTAGGATGCGGACGTTGGCCTGATGCGGGATCAGCCAGTCGAGCGCCTCCACCGGAAGCTTGGCCAGATCGAGCACCTCGTGCGCCACCTCGGCGAGCACCTGCACCGCGAACTTGAATACCGCTTGCCCCTCCATGCGCACGAAGGGATCGCCCTGCACCTTACCTGCGCCCACCTGGCCCGGTACCCATAGCTCGGCATGGTGCCGCCCGTCGGCGTGTAGCCGCGTGGCGAGGATGCCGGGCAGTTCATCGGCTTCGAGCACGATGGCGCCGGCCCCATCGCCGAAGAGCACGCAGGTGGAGCGGTCGTTCCAATCCAGAATACGCGAGAACACCTCGGCGCCGATGACGAGGGCGCGACGCGCCTCCCCCAGGCGCAGGAACTTGTCGGCGAGCGCCAGCGCATAGATGAAGCCGCTGCACACCGCCTGCACGTCGAAGGCGGGCGCCCGGTTGGTCATACCGAGCTTGGCCTGCAAGAGGGTCGCAGTGCTCGGAAAGACGTAATCGGGCGTGGAGGTGGCCAGCACGATGAGGTCGATGTCGTCGGGGCGGCAGTCGGCCTGCTCCAGGGCACGGCGAGCCGCGATGAGGGCAAGATCGCTCGCCATTTCCCCCTCGGCGGCGAAGTGCCGCGCGGCGATGCCGGTGCGCGTGCGGATCCATTCATCCGAAGTTTCGATGCCGCGCGCGACCAGATCGTCGTTGGTGATGGGCACGCCGGGCAGATGGCTGCCGGTGCCGATGATGCGGGAGAATCTCATGACGATGCCCCCTCGGTGACGGGCGAAGCGGCCCGAGGCCATGCCCCGGCCATTTTTCGTTCGATGCGCTCGACCAGGCGATGCGCCGCCGCCTCGGCCGCCCGATCCAGCGCCTGACCGAAAGCGTAGACGTCGGCTCCGCCGTGGCTCTTCACCACGACGCCGCGCAACCCCACCAGCACCGCTCCATTGTAGCGGCGCGGATCGACGCGGGCCTTGAAGTGCGTGAGCACCGGATAGGCCGCCAGCCCCATGAGGCGCGTGAGCAGGTTGCGGTTGAATTCCTCGCGCAGGATGAGCGCAAGCATCTGCGCCAGACCCTCGGTGGTCTTGAGGGCCACGTTGCCGACGAAGCCGTCGCACACCACCACATCCGCCTGGCCGGAATAGATGTCCTCGACGTTGCCGACGAAGTTGAGGTCGGTAGCGCGCAAGAGCGCCGCGGCCTCGCGCACCACCTGATTGCCCTTGATGTCTTCGGTGCCGATGTTGAGAAGCCCCACGCGGGGACGCTCCACCTGCTCGACGGCCGACACGAGCAACGAGCCCATGATGCCGAACTGGCGCAGGTGCTCGGCGGTGCAATCGACGTTGGCCCCCAGGTCGAGCACCCAAACGCGGCTGCCGCGCGCCGGCAGCACCGTGGCGATCGCCGGACGATCGATGCCGGGCAGGGTCTTCAACACGAAGCGCGCGATCGACATCAACGCTCCGGTATTACCGGCGGAGATCGCCGCCTGGGCGCGACCGGCCTTGATCTGCTCGATCGCCACGCGCAGGGAAGAATCCTTTTTGTTGCGCATGGCGGAAGTAGGCGCCTCGTCCATCTCGACGACCTGGGAAGCCGGCACGAGCTCGATGCGCTCGCCAAAACGACGCTGCAGACGCACAACTTCCGCCTCGAGCACGCCTGGCTGGCCCACCGCCAGCACCGACACGCCAGGGCGTCGGCGCAGGAACGCCTCGATCGCCGGCAGGGTGACTGAAGGGCCATGATCCCCGCCCATGCAATCGACGGCGAGCACGAGCGAGGCTTCGCTCTCGGAATCGGTCATGATCGGTCACAAAAAACGTGCAACCGCGGCACCAGGCGGCGCGAACGATTGCACGAGATTATTGAGCGCACAGATGCAGGGATCACTCGCCGCCGACGTCGATCACCTTGCGGCCGCGGTAAAAGCCGCTCGGAGTGACGTGATGGCGCCGATGCACTTCGCCCGTGGTGGGATCGACGGCGATCGGCGGATTCTTCAGCGCCTGGTGCGCGCGGTGCATCCCACGCTTGGAAGGGGACTTCTTGTTCTGCTGAACGGCCATGACCGGATACTCCTCTCGTTCGAACCGGCCGGACGACGCCGGCCAAAAAGCTTGAGATTATCTCACGAACGCTTCAACTGCGCCAAGACCGCGAACGGCGAAGGCTTCTCACCCGCTTCCCAAGGCCCGGGCGGCTCGCAGACTTCGTGCCGCGCAAAGACGGGCAACTCGAGCAGGATCTCGTCCTCGACGAGGTTCGCCACGTCGAGCGTTCCGGCAAACTGGATCGCGTCGCAGTCCTCGTCCTCGAGCTCCTCGTCTGGAATGAGCTCGCCGGCGCGATACAACGACAGACGCCGCGCCACGGCAAACGCCCAATCCATCGGCTCGAGACAACGCTCGCAACGCAGCACCGCCACGCCCTGCGCGCTCACTTCGAGCGCGGCACGGCCACCCTCGAGGCACAGCCCCGAGACACGCCAGCGCACTGCCCCCAATTCGAGCGAGGAAGCGGCCAGGCGCGGCAGCTCGGCCGAGCCGAACTCGCCGGAGAGCGAATCGGCATCCCGGGCAAACGCCAGCGGATCGGACACAATCACGTTTTGCGACATAAGTCGGCAATGATAAGATTTCCCGACGTTTTTGTCAAAAAATACCACCATGCCGCGCCTGATCCTCGCTTCGACCTCGCCCTACCGCCGCCAGCTCCTCGAACGCTTCGGCTTGCCTTTTGCCGCCATGTCCCCGCAGGTGGACGAGACGCCGCTGCCAGGGGAGCCGCCAGGACAAACCGCGTGCCGGCTGGCCGAAGCCAAGGCCCGCGCAGCCGCGGCGACGCTCGGCGAAGCCTGCCACGTCATCGGTAGCGACCAGGTCGCGCACCTCGGCGACCAGCGCTTCGGCAAGCCGGGCAGCGCGGAGCGCGCCGTCGCGCAGCTGCAGCGCATGCGCGGACAGACGGTGGAATTCTCCACCGCCGTATGCGTCCTCGACGAGCAAGGCCAGGCCCGAACCGAAGTCGTGCCCACCCGGGTGCGCTTTCGCGCCGATCTCACCGACGAAGAGATCGTACGCTACGTCGAGCGCGAACGGCCGCTCGACTGCGCCGGCAGCGCCAAGGCCGAAGGGCTCGGCATCGCGTTGCTCGAAGCGGTCGACTCCAGCGACCCGACCGCCCTCATCGGCCTGCCGCTCATCGCCACGGCACGGATGCTGCGTCAGCTCGGCTGGGCGCTGCCGTGACCCCCGGACGGCTGCTGCTCATTCCCACGCCGCTCGGCGACGAAGGTCCGCCGCTACTGCCGCCCGAGCACCTGCGCGAAGTGCAGCGCCTGCGCCGTTTCGTCGTCGAAAACGAGAAACCGGCCCGCGCCGCCCTCAAGCGCCTCGGGCACCCAGGGCCGATCGCCGCACTCTTACTGCAACGCCTCCCCGAATCTCCCACGCCGGCCACCCTCGACGTGCTGCTCACCCCTTGCCTGGAAGGCGAGGACCTCGGTCTGATGTCGGATGCCGGCTGCCCCGGCGTGGCCGACCCCGGAGCGGCGCTAGTCGCCCGGGCGCACGGACGCGGCATCGCCGTGGTTCCCCTCGTCGGCCCTTCGGCCTTTCTGCTTGCGCTCATGGGCAGCGGCCTCGAGGGTCAGCGTTTCGCCTTCCACGGCTACCTGCCGATTCCGGCGCCGGAGCGCGCCGCCGCCATCGCCGCCCTGGAAGCGGAATCGCGCGCCCGCAAGCAGAGCCAGTTTTTCATCGAAACGCCGTATCGCAACGACCGCATGCTCGAGGCCCTGGTACAGGTGCTGGCGCCGGCGACGCTGCTGTGCGTGGCCTGCCACCTGACCCAGCCGGATCAGTGGATCCACACCGCCCCCGTCGCGCGCTGGCGCGCCGAGCCTTTACCGACGCTGGGCAAGCGCCCGACCGTCTTCGGTTTTCTCGCCCAGCAATAGCGGCGCGAGCGCAGGCGCAGAATCCACCACCGACAGCGGCCGCAGGGCCGCGAGCGCCTCGCGCGGATGCGCCCCGTAGGCCACGCCGATGCCGGCCGTCCCCGCCGCCTGGGCCATGAGCAGGTCGTGCGTCGTATCGCCGATCATTACCGCCCGCTCGGGCGGCACGGCGAATTCTTCCAGCAGCTCCTGCAGCATCTGCGGATGCGGCTTGGAGTGGCACTCATCGGCAGTACGCGAAGCCATTACGTAGCGGCGCAAGCCCGAATGATCGAGCGCCCGCTCCAGCCCCAGCCGGCTCTTGCCCGTGGCCACCGCCACGTAGCGCCCGGCCGCCACGAGCTGCGCGAGCAGCTCCTCCACGCCGGGAAAGAGCGCGAGCTCGCCGTCGTGCGACAAGTAATGGTGGCGGTAGCGCGCCGCCATCTCCGGATAGCGCTGCGGCGGCAACTCGGGCAGCGCCAGGCGCAAAGCATCGGCCAGCCCCAGGCCGATCACCTGCCGCGCCCGCTCGGCCGGCGGCGGCGCAATTCCCAGCTCCTCGGCGGCGCGCTGCATCGCCCGGACGATGGCCGCCGTCGAATCCATCAGCGTTCCATCCCAATCGAACACCACCAGCTCGAATGCGCTCACCCTTTCTCCCCCGGCCCCAGACCGGCCAAGAATTCCCCCAACTCCGGCGGCAGCGGCGCCTCCAGTTCGAGCCTCAGTCCCGAACGCGGATGCACGAAAGAAAGATATGCCGCATGCAGGAACATGCGGTCGAACCCCGCGCGCGCCAGCGCCTTGTTGGCGGCGAAGCGCCCGTACTTCTCGTCGCCCACCAAGGGATGCCCCAGATGCGCCATATGCACGCGGATCTGATGCGTGCGCCCCGTCTTCAGTTCCACTTCCACCAGGGTATAGCCCGCCTGCGGCCAGCGCCGCAGCCGCCGCACGATGCTGTGCGCGACCTTCCCCTCGGGGCTCACGCGCACGCGCCGCTCCCCTTCGGCCGTGAGATATTTGAAAAGCGGCGCGCGCACGTGCTGCAAAGGATGCTCGACGAGACCATGGACCAGCGCGAGATAGCGCTTGTGCACCTGTCCGGTACGGAGCGCATCCTGCAGCGCCTTCAGGGCAGAACGGCGCTTGGCCACCACCAGCAAGCCGGAAGTTTCGCGATCGAGCCGATGCACCAGTTCGAGCAGCGACGCCCCCGGCCGCTCGGCGCGCAGACGCTCGATCACCCCGAACGCGACGCCGGAGCCGCCATGCACCGCCAACCCGGCCGGCTTGTCGAGCACGATCAGGTCTTCGTCCTCATAGACCACCGGCAACGGCGGCCCGGCAGGAATCACCGGCCGCGGGGGAGCCTCGGCCACGCGCACTGGCGGCACGCGCACCCGCTGCCCTTGCGCCAGGCGCGTCTGCGCCTGTGCCCGACGCCCGTCGACGCGCACCTCGCCGCTGCGGATGATGCGATAGACATGGCTCTTCGGCACCCCCTTGAGGTGGCGCAGAAGGTAGTTGTCCAGGCGCTGTCCGGCGCCTGCCTCGTCGACGCACCATTCCTGCGCCGCGGGAGAAATTTTGCGTTCCATCATCTTCCCGAATATACTATCGCTTCGATTCACGGTCGAGTCGTCGCGCAACGTCCACCCGGAGTGGACCGACTTCGAGCGGTCGAGCCCGTCGAGATGACGCCGTGCTCCCGCCCGACCGGAATCGAGCAAACCTTCCGGCCCGGCGCCCCGTCTTTTCAGCGCCGCGCCGGACGAACCGGCAGAACACCAAGCTCGCCCGGCCTTATCGGCTTTTTTCTCAACTTGAACGGCTCGGGCGGACACGAACAGGAATGCAGTACGCCGCATCCCAAACGGTGCGGCAGAACCGAAGAGACGATCGACGACATGGTGCCACCGAATCCAGGCCCCACGCTCCCCGCACTGCACGGCGCAGTCCCTTGCCCCGTGCGGCCTACCCGGCCGCCGCGGACCAGCGCCTCCGCGCGCTGACGTCGACCCTCACCGGGCCGCTTGCCCGTTCGCGTCCGCCCGCAGCGCGGGAGTGACGACACGATGAAACGCATGCTCTTCAACGCGACGCAGCCAGAGGAACTGCGCGTCGCCATCGTCGACGGCCAGAAGCTGATCGATTTCGACATCGAAGGCGCTGGCCGCGAACAGCGTAAAGGCAACATCTACAAGGCGGTGATCACCCGCATCGAGCCCAGCCTCGAAGCGGTGTTCGTCGACTATGGCGAAGAGCGCCACGGCTTCCTTCCCTTCAAGGAAGTCGCCCGCACCTTCTGGAAAAGCACCGAGGCCAACGGCCGCACCCGGGTGCAGGACGCCCTCTCAGTAGGGCAAGAGCTCATCGTCCAGGTGGAAAAGGACGAGCGCGGCAACAAGGGCGCGGCGCTCACCACCTATATTTCTCTCGCCGGCCGCTACCTCGTGCTCATGCCCAACAACCCGCGCGGCGGCGGCGTGTCGCGGCGCATCGACGGCGAGGAGCGGGCCGAGTTGAAGGCGCTGCTCGAAGAGCTCGACGTTCCCGAAGGCATGAGCCTGATCGCGCGCACCGCGGCCATCGGCCGCACGCGCGACGAACTGCAGTGGGACCTCAACTACCTGCTCAAGCTGTGGCGGGCGATCGAAGATGCCGCCGCCTCGCAATCCGGCCCCTTCCTCATCTACCAGGAAAGCGCCCTGGTCATCCGGGCGATCCGTGACTACTTCCAGCCCGACATCGGCGAGATCCTCTGCGACACCGACGACCTCTGCGAGCAGGCGCGCCAATTCATGGCCCACGTCATGCCCGACTGCGTGCCGCGCGTCAAGCGCTACCAGGACGACGTTCCCCTCTTCTCCCGCTTCCAGATCGAACACCAGATCGAGACGGCCTATTCGCGCCAGGTGAATCTGCCGAGCGGCGGGGCCATCGTCATCGACCACACCGAAGCGCTGGTGGCCATCGACGTCAACTCCGGGCGCGCCACCAAAGGGGCCGACATCGAAGAGACGGCCTTCAAGACCAACCTGGAGGCGGCCGACGAAATCGCGCGGCAACTGCGCCTGCGCGACCTCGGCGGGCTCATCGTCATCGACTTCATCGACATGGAGTCGGCCAAGAACCAGCGCGAGGTCGAAAACCGCCTCAAGGATTCGATCAAGCATGACCGCGCCCGCGTGCAGCTGGGCAAGATCAGCAAATTCGGTCTGCTCGAACTCTCGCGCCAGCGGCTGCGCCCGGCGCTCGCCGAGACGAGCTACATCACCTGCCCGCGCTGCACCGGCACCGGCCACATCCGCAGCACCGAGTCGGCCGCGCTGCACATCCTGCGGCTCATCGAAGAAGAAGCGATCAAAGAGAACACCGCCGCCGTCTACACCCAGGTTCCGGTCGACGTCGCCACGTTCCTGCTCAACGAAAAGCGCGTCGACGTCGCCCGCATCGAGGCCAGGCACAAGGTGCGCATCGTCGTCATCCCCAACCGCCACCTGGAAACTCCGGCCTACGAGGTGGTTCGCCTGCGCCACGACCAGCTCGACACGCACGACATCACCCTGGTGAGCTACGAACTGGCCACGCCACCCGCGCCTGAATCCAACCGCGCCGCCGAGCTCACCGATAAACCCGCCCGGCGCCAGGAAGCCGCCGTCAAGGGCATCACCCCCGAGACGCCACCTCCCTCCCCAGCCGCACCGGCCCCCACGCCTACCCCTGCGCCTGCCGCCGAAGCCGCGGCGGCGGCCAAACCGGCGGCCCCGGCGCCCTTGGTGCAGCGCCTCAAATCCTGGCTGCGCAGTCTCATGGGTCCTGGCGAGGGCGAAGCGGCCAAGGCCGAAGCGCCTGCTCCCGCCCCCGCCCCCGTTGCGGCCGAACCCGCCGCCGAACCCACCCGACGTCCGGAAAGCCGGCGTCAACCGCGCACGCCGCGCAGCGCCGAAGGATCCCGCCGCAGCGAGCGGCCGCCGCGCGAACCGGGCCGGCGCCGTGAAGAAGCAACGGAGCAGCGCAGCGAGCGTGCGTCCGTCGAAACGCCCCTTGCGAGCCCAGTTCCCGAGACCCTGCCCGGCGCGCCGCAAGCGCCCCGGACCCCCGTCTCTGCCCCAAGCGTCGAGCCCGCGCCGACCGCAGAGGAAACCGGAGAACCGCTGGAACTGGTCTTGCCATCGGCCGGCGAGGACAGCACGCCCGAGACCGTTGCCAAACGCCGCCGCCGCTCGCGCTCGCGCCGCAAGGCAGTGGGTGAAGCGGCAGAAACGATCGAATCCGCCGAAACCGAGGAGACGGCACAGACCGGGGCCGAACCCGCTGCGAGCGACGAGTCCGCCCGCCCTGCCGAGGCCCAGCCGCCGCGCAGGTCCGCGAAAACGCGCGATGACGCCGCCGCGCCTGTGCCCGAAGCGGCATCCGCCGTCCAAGCGCCGGCAAACCTGCCCACCCTCGTGCCGCCGCAACTCCCCGCGCCGGCAGTCGGGCAGGACGGCGCGAGCGTGGCCTCCGAGCCCGAAGCCCTTCCCGCGGCAGCCGCCCCGGCCAGCCTGGCCCCGACCGCCGCCCTGCAGGGCGAACCCGAGGCACCACGTCGCACCCCGCTCGAAGGCGGGACGACGGCCGAAATCGCCGCACCGCTCACCGAGCCAGCCGCGTCGACGCAGGCCCCGAGCGCTCCGGCCACCGAGGCCGCGCCCGCCGAGCCGACGCCGCCCAGCCGCACGGCCGTCGCCCCAGAATCCCTGGCGGTTCCAGCGGGCGAAGAAACGGCCGTCTCCGTGCCGGCGGGGGAATCTCGGACCGCGGTGAGCCCCTCCGCGCCAGCAGCATCCGCCATGCCGAACGCAGCGGCCGCGGCACCCCTGCCCTCACCGGAGATGACGCCGCAAGCCCTGCGCGAGATCCTCGCCGCCGCCGGCCTGCAGTGGGTCGAAACCGATCCGGCCAAGCTCGCCGAGCTCAAGCCTAGCGAAGTGATCGTGCAGCTGGGCCGCCCCGTCGTGCGCCCGCCCAAGGTCGAGGAAGGCCCGCTGGTGCAGGTGGAGACCAAGCAAACCGCTGCCGCATCGACGCCGGAGCTTGCCGGCGAGCAACCGCCCGCCGCCTGAAAAAAAGGCGCGGCACACGCCGCGCCCCTCGCCTTTCCTCGCCGCCTCACTCCTCGAGCGAGGCGTGCGGGTCGGCGCCGAAGACCCGCGCCCGCAGGCGAAAGAGGCGATCGCGCACCTGCGCCGCCGCCTCGAACTCCAGATTGCGCGCGTGCTCCAGCATCTCTTTTTCCAGGCGGGCGATCGCCCTGGCCACTGCCTTCTCGTCGGCCGGGTCGATCGCCTCCTCCCAGTGTGTCTCGGCCGCGGCGGATAGCCGCGCCGAGGACCTCTTCTCGCCCTCTTCGTCGTAGACCCCGTCGATGATGTCCTTGATGCGCTTGGTCACGCCGCGCGGCGTGATCCCGTGCTCGGCGTTGTAGGCGAGCTGCTTGGCGCGGCGCCGTTCGGTTTCCTCCAAAGCTCGGCGCATCGACTCGGTGACTCTGTCGGCGTAGAGGATGGCCGTGCCGTGGAGATTGCGCGCCGCCCGCCCGATCGTCTGAATGAGAGAGCGCTCCGAGCGTAAGAACCCCTCCTTGTCCGCGTCCAGGATCGCCACCAGCGACACCTCGGGGATGTCCAGCCCCTCGCGCAAGAGATTGATGCCCACCAGCACGTCGAATTCGCCCAGACGCAGGTCGCGGATGATCTCCACGCGCTCGACCGTGTCGATGTCCGAATGCAGATAGCGCGCCCGCACGCCGTTCTCGTTGAGATACTCCGTCAGATCCTCGGCCATGCGCTTGGTGAGCGTGGTCACCAGCACGCGCTCACCGGCGGCCACCCGGCGCTTGGCCTCGGCCAGCAGGTCATCGACCTGGGTCGAGGCCGGGCGCACGATCACCTCCGGGTCCACCAGCCCCGTAGGGCGCACCACCTGCTCCACGAGCTGCTGCTGGTGCGTCGCCTCGTACTCGCCGGGCGTGGCCGAGACGAAGATCGTCTGCGGCATCAAACGCTCGAACTCCTCCCAGGTGAGCGGCCGGTTGTCGAGCGCCGAGGGCAGGCGAAACCCGTATTCGACGAGATTCTCCTTGCGCGAACGGTCGCCGCGGAACATCCCGCCGATCTGTCCCACCGTCACGTGCGACTCGTCGATGAAGAGCAGCGCATCGGCCGGCAGGTAGTCCATGAGGGTGGGCGGCGGCTCGCCCGGACGCCGTCCCGAAAGATGCCGGGAATAGTTCTCGATCCCCTTGCAAAACCCCATCTCCGACAGCATCTCCAAATCGAAGAGCGTACGCTGCTCCAGACGCTGTGCCTCCACCAACTTGCCGCACTCGAGCAGCCACGCTTTGCGCTCGCGCAGTTCCTCCTTGATCGAATCGATCGCGCGCAGCACCGTCGCGCGCGGCGTCACGTAGTGGCTCGACGGATAGACGGTGAAGCGCACGAGCTTGTGCACCAGGTGCCCGGTGAGCGGATCGAAGAGCGTGAGGTGTTCGATCTCGTCGTCGAAGAGCTCGATGCGCAGCGCGTACTCCGCGTTCTCGGCCGGGAAAACGTCGATCACCTCGCCGCGCACGCGAAACGTCCCGCGGTGGAAATCCGCGTCGGCGCGCTCGTACTGCATCTGCACCAGCCGCTCGATGAGGACGCGCTGTCCCATGCGCTCGCCCTCGCGCAGGTGCAGCACCATCGAGTGGTAATCGACCGGATCGCCGATGCCGTAGATGCACGAGACGGTGGCCACGATCACCACGTCGCGCCGCTCCATCAGGCTCTTGGTCGCCGACAGGCGCATCTGCTCGATGTGCGCATTGACGCTCGAATCCTTCTCGATGTAGAGATCGCGGCTCGGCACGTAGGCTTCGGGCTGATAATAGTCGTAATACGAGACGAAGTACTCGACGGCGTTCTTGGGGAAGAACTCGCGGAATTCGGCGTAGAGCTGGGCGGCGAGCGTCTTGTTGGGCGCCATCACCAGGGCCGGGCGCCCGCAGCGGGCGATCACGTTGGCCATGGTGTACGTCTTGCCCGAACCGGTCACCCCCAGCAGCGTCTGGTACATCAACCCGTCGCGGATGCCCGCGACCAGCGCCTCGATCGCCTGCGGCTGGTCGCCAGCCGGCGGATAGGGCTGGAACAGCTCGAAGGGGCTGCCCGGGAAGCGCACGAAGCGCCCGCTGGAGGAAGGAAGTTCGGCCATGCTACAATTTCCTTTTTCGGCGGTAGCCTTGCGACATCTTACCCCGAAGCGGGTTCCCGCAGGCGCCGCCCGATGGTCTAGCCCTCAGGAGCCGCGATCCATGTCCCCCAGTCTCTTTGCCGCGGTCGAACTCGCGCCGCGCGACCCTATCCTCGGACTCAACGAAGCCTTCGCCGCCGACCCCCGCCCGCAGAAAGTAAACCTCGGCGTGGGCGTGTATTACGACGAAGAAGGGCGCATCCCGCTGCTCGCCTCGGTGAAGACCGCCGAGGAAGCGCGCGTGCGTCAGGCCAAGCCGCGCGGCTACCAGCCCATCGAAGGCCCGGCCGCCTACACCGGCGCCGTGCAGCGCCTGCTCTTTGGCGCCGACTCGCCGCTGCTCGCCGAAGGGCGCGTCGTCACCGCCCAGGGGCTGGGCGGCACCGGGGCCCTGCGCATCGGCGGCGAGCTGCTCAAGCGCATCGTGCCCGAGGCCACCGTTTACATCTCCGACCCCAGCTGGGAAAACCACCGCGGCATCTTCGAAGCGGCGGGCTTTCCCGTGCGCACCTACCGCTACTACGACCCCGCCACCGGCGGCGTCGATTTCGCCGGTATGAAGGCGGCGCTCGCGGCCATGGCCCCGCGCAGCATCGTCGTGCTGCACGCCTGCTGCCACAACCCCACCGGAGCCGATCTCAGCGAAGCGCAATGGCAGGAACTCGCCCAAGCCTGCGTGGCGGGCGAGCTCGTCCCCTTCCTCGACATGGCCTACCAGGGCTTCGCCGAAGGGATCGACGCCGACGCGGCGGCGGTGCGCCATTTCCTCGCCGCCGGCATCCCCTTCTTCGTCTCCAGCTCGTTTTCGAAGAACTTCTCCCTCTACGGCGAGCGGGTAGGAGCGCTCTCCCTCGTCACCGGCTCGCGCGACGAGGCCGAACGGGTACTCTCCCAGCTCAAGCGCGTCATCCGCACCAACTACTCCAACCCGCCCACGCACGGCGCGGCGCTCGTGGCCGACGTGCTCGCCTCGAACGAGCTGCGCGCACAATGGGAAGAAGAGCTCGGCGGCATGCGCCAGCGCATCCGCGCCATGCGCGAAGGGCTGCGCCAGCGGCTGGAAGCCGCCGTGCCGGGCAAGGACTTCTCCTTCGTCACCGGCCAGCGCGGCATGTTCTCCTACACCGGGCTCACCCCCGAGCAGGTCGAACGGCTCAAGAGCGAGTACGGCATCTACGCCGTGCGCTCCGGGCGCATCTGCATCGCCGCGCTCAATGCGCGCAACCTCGACTACGTCGCCCAAGCGATCGCCGCCGTCCTGCGCGGCTGAGCTCCCGTGCGCCGCCCCGCCTGGGGCGGCCCCCTCCCCCCATGAACGAACTCGACGCCTTCCTCCAAAACCTCGTCTGGCGCACCCCTGCGGGCGAAGCGATCGGCTGCACGGAAAAGCGCAAGGTCCTGCGCGAGAACCTCGAAGAGCTCGCCCAGATGCTCAAGGACACTCTCGACGACGCGCTCCTCATGGGCGTGAGCGAACGCCAGGTGCGCGAAGTCTTCCACGCCCTGATCGACCGCATCGAGAGCGACTTTTCCGAACGCGACGATTGAGCGCGACGAATCGATCCCATCGTCGACGCCGGGGTTGCGTTTGGGCGCGGACGCATTAGAATGAAACCATGACGACTCGGCATACCACCACCCCGATCCTCGAGGAGAGAGAGGCGCGGGTTTCCCCCCCGCCGTTCTACAAGGTGCTGTTGCTCAACGACGACTACACCCCGATGGACTTCGTCGTGATCGTGCTGGAGCGTTTTTTTCACATGGGCCGCGAACGCGCCACGCAAATCATGCTCAAAGTCCATCATGAGGGGATGGCAGTGTGCGGCGTCTATCCTAAAGACATCGCCGCCACCAAGGTCGAACAGGTCACGGCCTTTGCCCGGCAACACGGACACCCCCTCGCCTGCGTCATGGAGGAAGTTTGAAATGATCGCCCAAGAGCTTGAAGTCACATTACACATGGCGTTCGTCGACGCGCGGCAGAAGCGGCACGAGTACGTCACCGTCGAACACCTGCTGCTCGCGCTGCTCGACAACCCGTCGGCGGCCGACGCGCTGCGCGCCGTGGGGGCCAATTTCGACGAACTGCGCCGCGAGTTGTCGCAGTTCATCGACACGCACGTACCGCGGGTGCCGGGCAATGGCGAAGTCGACACCCAGCCCACGCTGGGTTTCCAGCGCGTCATCCAGCGCGCCATCCTGCACGTGCAATCCTCGGGCAAAGCCGAAGTGGTCGGCGCCAACGTGCTGGTAGCGATTTTCGGCGAGAAAGACTCGCACGCGCTCTATCTGCTGCAGCGGCAGAAGATCACCCGGCTCGACCTCGTCAATTACCTCTCGCACGGCATCGTCAAGTCACCGCGCAACACCGCCCAAGGCGAAGCCGCCGCGAGCAAGGCCAAGCACGAAGCCAACGACGAGGAAGAAACGCCTCAGGGCAGCGGCGGCGCGCTGGAGAATTTCACCGTCAATCTCAACCAGCTCGCCCGCGACGGCAAGATCGACCCGCTCATCGGCCGCGAAACCGAGCTCGAGCGCGTCATCCAAACGCTGTGCCGCCGGCGCAAGAACAACCCGCTGCTAGTGGGTGAGGCCGGCGTGGGCAAGACCGCCATCGCCGAAGGGCTCGCGCGCATGATCGTCGAAGGCAAGGTGCCCGAAATCCTCGCCAACGCCCAGGTCTACGCGCTCGACATGGGCGCACTCCTTGCCGGCACCAAGTACCGTGGCGACTTCGAACAGCGCCTCAAGGCCGTGCTCAAGCAGCTGAAAGAGCGGCCCAACGCCATCCTCTTCATCGACGAGATCCACACCCTCATCGGTGCGGGCGCCGCCTCGGGCGGCACGCTGGATGCGTCCAATCTCCTGAAGCCCGCGCTCTCCAGCGGCCAGCTCAAGTGCATCGGCGCCACCACCTACGCCGAATACCGCCAGATCTTCGAGAAAGATCATGCCCTGTCGCGCCGCTTCCAGAAGATCGACGTGCCCGAGCCGAGCGTGGAAGACACCATCGCCATCCTCAAAGGGCTGCGCAGCCGCTTCGAAGCGCACCACAACGTGAAATACTCCACCGCGGCGCTGCACGCCGCCGCCGAGCTCGCCGCGCGCTTCATCACCGACCGGCAGCTGCCGGACAAGGCGATCGACGTCATCGACGAAGCCGGCGCGGCGCAGAAGATCCTGCCCAAGAACAAGCAGAAGAAGCTCATCGGCAAGAGCGAGATCGAAGCGATCGTCGCCAAGATCGCCCGCATCCCGCCGCGCACGGTGGCCGCCGACGACCGCGAAAAACTCGCCAGCCTCGAGCGCGATCTGAAGAGCGTCGTCTTCGGCCAGGACGCAGCCATCGAAGCGCTCGCGCGCGCCATCAAGATGTCGCGCTCCGGCCTGGGCAACCCGCAAAAACCCATCGGCGCCTTCCTCTTCTCCGGCCCCACCGGCGTGGGCAAGACCGAGGTCGCGCGCCAGCTCGCCTACACGCTGGGGATCGACCTCATCCGCTTCGACATGTCGGAGTACATGGAACGGCATACCGTCAGCCGCCTGATCGGCGCGCCCCCGGGCTACGTCGGCTTCGAGCAAGGGGGGCTACTCACCGAAGCGGTGATGAAAAAACCGCACAGCGTGCTGCTGCTCGACGAGATCGAGAAAGCGCACCCGGACGTGTTCAACATCCTGCTGCAGGTGATGGACCACGGCACGCTCACTGACGCCAACGGCCGCTCGACCGACTTCCGCAACGTCATCATCATCATGACGACCAACGCGGGCGCCGAGACGATGCAAAAGAGCACCATCGGCTTTGCCTCCAAGCGCGAGGCCGGCGACGAGATGGGCGAGCTCAAGCGGATCTTCTCGCCGGAGTTCCGCAACCGGCTCGATGCGATCATCTCCTTCAAGCCGCTCGACAACGAGATCATCCAGCGCGTGGTCGAGAAGTTCCTCATGCAGCTCGAAGCCCAGCTGCACGAGCGCAAGGTCGAAGTGCACTTCACCGACGAGCTCAAGGCCTGGCTCGCCGCCAAAGGGTTCGACCCGCTCATGGGCGCGCGCCCCATGGCCCGGCTCATCCAGGACACGATCCGCGCCGCGCTCGCCGACGAGCTCCTCTTCGGGCGGCTGGTCAACGGCGGGCACGTAACGATCGACGTCGATGCCGAAGGCAAGGTCAAGCTGCTCTTCGACGAAGAAGCCGTGCTCGAATCCTGAGCTTTCTCCCGCCGGCACCCCGCCGGCGGGTTCATGCGAAAAATCGCTCGCGCGCAATTCCCGACTGGCGGATGATCGACGCCAGAGTTCCGATTTTCAACTCTCGATGATCAGGCACGGGAACCGTAACCGTGCTGCCCCCTTCTTCCTTTTGCATCACCACGTGGCTGCCTCGGCGGCGCACCTCGCGAAAGCCGTGCGCCTCGAGGATGCGGCACACTTCTGCTCCCGAGAGCACCCTCATCCTAATCAACGGTGACCTCCAGCCGGGTCACATAGATTTCGTCATGCAAGCGGCGCCGCACTTCCTCGGCCGAGGCCGTCTCGAAGAAAAGTTCAAGCGCTTCTTTCAGATTGTCACGTGCCTCATCCAGCGTTTCCCCCTGGCTCGCCACATCCACTTCCGGACACAGAGCCACGTACCCCTCCCCTTCCCGTTCGATGATCACCGTCAGCGTGCGCTTCATCGTGATACCTCCCTGCCAAGATGCAAAGTACAGTCTACACCAGGATTTCCCGTACAATTTTCTTTTCCCTTCCGACGAAAGGTCATTCGATGGACTTCCATACCACCGACCTGTGCGACGCGCACGAAGACCGTGTGCGCGTGCTCGCTCCCATGCTGCGCTCCTACGGCGGCGCCCGCGCCGCGGGCGGGCCCGTGCGCACCCTGAAGATCTTCGAGGACAACGCCTTGGTGCGCGAGATGCTCGTCGAGCCCGGCCAGGGCGCGATGCTGGTCATCGACGGCGGAGGGTCGCTGCGCCGGGCGCTTCTGGGCGACAACCTCGCCGAACTCGCGGTAAAGAACGGCTGGGCCGGGGTCCTCGTCTATGGCTGCATCCGCGATTCGGCCGCCATCGGCCGGCTCCCGCTGGGCGTCTGGGCGCTCGCCACGCACCCCATGAAAACCGTCAAGCGGGGCGAGGGACAGCGCGACGTGCCGGTGAGCTTCGGCGGCGTCACCTTCGCGCCGGGCATGTTCGCCTATGCCGACGAAGACGGGGTGATCGTGTCCGACACGCCGCTCGCGTGAGCCATAAAGGCGACGTGATGCAACGGCGTGTCTGTCTTTATCTTATGTCTTATATAAGACTGTTGACGTCGCGCCCGAGCTGACGTACTATGAGCGCCGCAAACAGATAGGCGAGCATCCGAGCACGGCGCAACGCCGCCATGCGGCCGCGCCGCAGCTTGTTCGAAGCACCCCTATGCCGTCCGTGGGCCTTGCCCATGGACTTTTTCCTTCTCTCTCACGAAAGGAACCGTCATGGACCGTCAGCAACAGATCGCCGCCCTGAAAAAAGACTGGGCCGAAAACCCCCGCTGGAAAGGCATCACCCGCCCCTACAGCGCTGAAGACGTGGTGCGCCTGCGCGGCTCGGTCACCCCGGAATACACCATCGCCCGCCGCGGCGCCGAAAAGCTGTGGAAGCTCCTGCACGAAGAGCCCTACATCAACTGCCTCGGCGCCCTCACCGGCGGACAGGCCATGCAGCAGGTGAAAGCCGGCGTCAAGGCCATCTACCTCTCCGGCTGGCAAGTGGCCGCGGACAACAACGAATACCGCGCCATGTTCCCCGACCAGTCGCTCTACCCCGTCAATTCCGTGCCGGTGGTGGTCGAGCGCATCAACAACAGCTTCAAGCGCGCCGACGAAATCCAGTGGAGCAAGGGGCTCAACCCCGGCGATGAAGGCTGGATCGACTATTTCGCCCCCATCGTCGCCGACGCCGAGGCCGGTTTCGGCGGCGTGCTCAACGCCTTCGAGCTCATGAAGGCCATGATCCGCGCCGGCGCCTCGGGCGTGCACTTCGAAGACCAGCTCGCCTCGGTGAAGAAATGCGGCCACATGGGCGGCAAGGTGCTGGTGCCCACCTCCGAAGCGGTTCAGAAACTCATCGCTGCGCGGCTTGCCGCCGACGTCTGCGGCGTGCCCACGCTGGTCATCGCCCGTACCGACGCCGAAGCGGCTGATCTACTCACCTCGGATCACGACGAGTACGACAAACCGTTCCTCACCGGCGAGCGCACCGCCGAAGGGTTTTATCGCACCCGCAACGGTCTGGAGCAAGCCATCGCCCGAGCGATCGCCTACGCGCCCTACGCCGACCTCGTCTGGTGCGAAACCGGCACGCCGGATCTCGAATTCGCGCGCAAGTTCGCCGAAGCGGTGCACGCCAAATTCCCCGGCAAGCTGCTCGCCTACAACTGCTCGCCCTCCTTCAACTGGAAGAAGAATCTGGACGACGCCACCATCGCCAAGTTCCAGCGCGAGCTCGGCGCCATGGGCTACAAGTACCAGTTCATCACCCTCGCCGGTATCCACTCCATGTGGTACAACATGTTCGACCTGGCCTACGACTACGTCCGCCGCGGCATGTCGGCCTACGTCGAGAAGGTGCAGGAGCCCGAATTCGCCGCGCGCGAGCGGGGCTACACCTTCGTGGCGCACCAGGCCGAAGTCGGCACGGGCTACTTCGACGACGTGACCACGGTGATCCAGGGGGGGCAATCCAGCGTCACCGCGCTCACCGGTTCGACCGAAGAAGAACAGTTCCACTGATCACGAGAGAGAGGGGGAGTCCGCGGCCGCACCAGACGGCCGCGCAGACAAGCTTGGGCCGGGCAACCGGCCTTTTTCTTTGGGCACCTTGCGGCGCCTCAACTGCTCCAAGCCCTGACGGTCTCGACGTACTTGGCCTGGCACCAAACGCATGGCGCCAGCTCGGTAGTCCCCCCAAGGTACGGGCCATTTTCATCACCGTTGCACAAGATCGACATCCTCCCCATCCCGAAGGCCGGGAAGGATGCCGAGGAGCGCAAGCTCAAGCGCCGCGCACCCCCCGCCCCAGCAGATACACCTCCGCACTGCGATCGCGCGAAGCCTTGGGCTTGCGCACCGCCAGGCTGCGAAACGCCGCGCCCATCGCCCGGCGGAAGTCCTCGAACCCTTCCCCCTGGAACACCTTGATGAGGAAAACCCCTTCGGGGCGCAGGTGGCGTACGGCGAAATCGAGCGCCAGTTCGGCCAGGTGCATCGCGCGCGCCTGATCGACCGAGGCGATGCCCGAGAGGTTGGGCGCCATGTCGCTCAGCACCACGTCGAGCACGGCCCCGGCAAGCAGCGCTTCCAGCGCCCGTTCCGTCGCCTCCTCGGTGAAATCTCCCTGCACGAATTCCACGCCGGGAATCGGCGCCATGGGCAGCAGATCGAGGGCGAAGACCCGCCCCGCTTCCCCCACGCGCTCGCGCGCTACCTGCGACCAGGCTCCCGGAGCCGAACCCAGGTCGAGCACGCACTGCCCGCGGCGCAGCAGCCGGTCCTTGTCATCGATCTCGAGCAACTTGAACGCCGCCCGCGAGCGGTAGCCGGCGCGGGTGGCCTCCTGCACGTAGGGATCGCTCAGATGGCGGTGGATCCAATCCCGATGGCTTTTGTTCTTTCCCATGGTCCTTGCGCTAAAATCCCGTTTTACGCTAAGAAAGCCCCTGATCCATGCGCCAGATCGACAGCCACACCCGCCGGGCGCTGCGCGCCCAGGCTCATCATCTCAATCCCGTAGTCATCATCGCGAGCAAGGGCCTGACCGAGGCGGTGCTCGCGGAGATCGACCGGGCGCTGACGGCGCACGAGCTCATCAAGGTGCGGGTGGCCGGCGCCGAACGCGAGGTACGCGAAGCGCTCATGCACGAAATCTGCGACCGGCTCGACTGCGCAGCGGTACAGCACATCGGCAACCTGCTGGTGCTGTGGCGTCCCAAACCCGAAGCTACGCCGCGTGCTGCGGCGGAAAAACCCGCCATGCCGGCAGCGCATGCCAAATCGGCCAAATCCTTCGCCCGGGCAGCACGGCTGCGCGCGCTCATCGAAGCGCGCACGGCGGCCAAGGCGGCGCGCCGCCCCGTGAAAGGGCGAGGCCGCAAGCCTCAGAGCCAGTGAATCTCAGACGTAGCGCACGTCCAGGATCTCGAACTCGCGCAGTCCTCCCGGGGTTTGCACCTGCACCACGTCGCCGGCGTACTTGCCGATGAGGGCGCGGGCGATCGGCGAGCTCACCGAGATCTTCCCCGCCTTAACGTCGGCCTCTTCGTCACCGACGATCTGGTAGCACGCTTTCTCGCCGCTTTCCAGGTCCTCGAGCTCGACGGTGGCGCCGAATACGACCCGCCCGTCGGCGTCCAGCGTCTTCGGGTCGATGATCTGGGCGTTGGCCAGTTTCGCCTCCAGATCCTGGATGCGCCCTTCGATGAACGCCTGGCGCTCGCGCGCGGCGTCGTATTCGGCATTCTCGGAGAGATCGCCGTGGGCGCGCGCTTCGGCGATCGCGGCGATCACCGCCTGCCGCTCCACGGTCTTGAGACGATGCAGTTCCTGGCGCAGCTTCTCTGCGCCTTCGACGGTCATGGGGTATTTCATTTCGCCTCCTCCCGCAACCTGGCATGCAGCGACTGCAAGGAATACACGTCGTAGCGGCCCGCCTGTTCGATGCCCAGGCAAGCGGCCTCGGCCCCCTCGATGGTGGTGAAGATCGCCGAGACCTTGGCCGCGAGTGCGCTCGTGCGAATGGAGCGCGAATCGAGCACCGCCTGGCGCGCCTCTTCGACCGTGTTGATGACGAGATCGATCTCGCCGTTCTTGATCATGTCGACGATGTGCGGCCGCCCTTCGGTGACCTTGTTCACCACGCGCACGGGAACGCCGGCCTGGGCGATCACGCCGGCCGTGCCGCGCGTGGCCACCAGATCGAAGCCGAGCGCGTGCAACTTGCGGGCGATCTCCACCGCCGCGGGCCGATCCTTCGGCTTGACGCTGATGAAGGCGCGTCCCTTGGTGGGCAGGCGCACCCCCGCCGCCAGTTGCGCCTTGTAGAAGGCTTCGGCGAAAGTCTGGCCCACGCCCATCACCTCCCCGGTCGACTTCATTTCGGGCCCGAGAATCGGATCGACGCCGGGAAATTTCACGAAGGGGAAGACGGCCTCTTTCACCGAATAATAGGGCGGCACGATCTCGCGCGTCACCCCCTGCTCGGCGAGCGAGCGCCCCGCCATGCAGCGCGCTGCCACCTTGGCAAGCGGCACCCCGCAGGCCTTGGAGACGAAAGGCACCGTGCGCGAGGCGCGCGGATTGACCTCCAACACATAGACGACGGCGCTCTCCCCTTCTCCCTGGATGGCGAACTGCACGTTCATCAGGCCCACCACGCCCAGCGCCCGGGCCATGGCCACCGTCTGGCGCCGCATCTCGTCGAGCACGGCCGGCGCGAGCGTATAGGGCGGCAGCGAGCAGGCCGAATCGCCTGAATGCACGCCGGCCATCTCGATGTGCTCCATGATGCCGCCGATCACCACCTCCTTGCCGTCGGCGAGTGCATCGACGTCGACCTCGGTAGCGTCGTTCAGGAAGCGGTCGAGCAGCACGGGCGAGTCGTTCGACACCTTTACCGCCTCGCGCATGTAGCGCTCGAGGTCTTTCTGCTCGTGCACGATCTCCATGGCGCGCCCGCCGAGCACGTAGCTCGGGCGCACCACCAGCGGATAGCCGATCTCGGCGGCGAGCCGCAGCGCCTCTTCGGGCGTGCGCGCGGTGCGGTTGGGCGGCTGGCGCAGGCCCAGCTGCATGAGCAGCCGCTGGAAGCGTTCGCGGTCCTCGGCCGCATCGATCGCGTCGGGCGAAGTGCCGATGATGGGCACGCCATTGGCCTCCAGCGCCTTGGCGCGCTTGAGCGGCGTCTGCCCGCCGAACTGCACGATCACCCCTTCCGGGCGCTCGACGTGGACGATCTCGAGGATGTCCTCCAGCGTGATCGGCTCGAAATAGAGCCGGTCGGAGGTGTCGTAGTCGGTGGAGACGGTCTCGGGGTTGCAGTTGACCATGATGGTCTCGAAGCCGTCCTCGCGCAGGGCGAGCGCCGCGTGCACGCAGCAGTAGTCGAACTCAATCCCCTGACCGATGCGGTTGGGACCGCCGCCCAGGATCATGATCTTGCGCCGGTTGCTTGGCGCCGCCTCGCACTCTTCCTCGTAAGTGGAATAGAGGTAGGCCGTCTGGGTGGCGAACTCGGCGGCGCAGGTATCGACCCGCTTATAGACCGGACGCACGCCCAGGGCGTGGCGGTGCAGGCGCACGGCGGTCTCGTTGCGCTGCAGCAGCTTGGCGAGCCGCCGGTCGGAGAAGCCCTTGCGCTTGAGTGAGCGCATCTTCGCGGCATCGATTGCCTCGAGCGAACGGCCCACGAGCGACTGCTCCGTGCGCACGAGGTCTTCGATCTGGGCGAGGAACCACGGATCGATGTGCGACAGGCGATGCACGTCGGCAAGCGTATACCCCTCGCGGAAGGCCTGCGCCACGTACCAGATGCGCTGCGGACCGGGATTGGCCAACTCATGTTCGAGACGGGCGCGATCGGCGTCGACCTCGTCGAGCCCATAGGCCCCCACTTCCAGGCCGCGCAGCGCCTTCTGGAAGGATTCCTGGAAGGTGCGGCCGATCGCCATCACCTCGCCCACGGACTTCATCTGCGTGGTGAGCCGGTCGTCGGCCTGGGGGAATTTCTCGAAGGCGAAACGCGGCACCTTGGTGACCACGTAGTCGATCGTCGGCTCGAAAGAGGCCGGCGTCGCCCCGCCAGTGATCTCGTTCTTGAGCTCGTCGAGCGTGTAGCCCACGGCGAGCTTGGCCGCCACCTTGGCGATGGGAAAGCCCGTGGCCTTGGAGGCGAGTGCCGAAGAGCGCGACACGCGCGGGTTCATCTCGATCACGATCATGCGCCCATCTTCGGGGTTGATGGCGAACTGCACGTTCGAGCCACCCGTGTCGACCCCGATCTCGCGCAGCACGGCGATGGAAGCATCGCGCATGCGCTGGTATTCCTTGTCGGTGAGCGTCTGCGCCGGCGCCACGGTGATCGAGTCGCCCGTGTGCACCCCCATCGGATCGAGGTTCTCGATGGAGCAGATGATGATGCAGTTGTCGGCGCGATCGCGCACGACCTCCATCTCGAATTCCTTCCAGCCGATGAGCGACTCTTCGATGAGCAGTTCGCTGATGGGGCTCGCATCCAGCCCCCGCTTGCAGATCTCGACGAACTCCTCCATGTTGTAGGCAATGCCCCCGCCCGTGCCCCCAAGGGTGAAGGAAGGCCGGATGATTACCGGAAAACCGATCTGCGCCTGCACGGCCATCGCCTCTTCGAGCGTATGGGCGATGCCCGAGCGCGCCGACTCCAGCCCGATGCGCGTCATCGCCTCCTTGAATTTCTGCCGGTCCTCGGCCTTGTCGATCGCCTCCTCGCGCGCGCCGATGAGCTCCACCCCATAGTGCTCGAGCACTCCGCTGCGGGCGAGTTCGAGGGCGCAGTTCAAGGCCGTCTGCCCGCCCATGGTGGGCAGCAGCGCGTCGGGCCGCTCCTTGGCGATGATGCGCTCGAGCACGGCGGCGGTGATCGGCTCGATGTAGGTGACGTCGGCCGTCTCCGGGTCGGTCATGATCGTGGCCGGGTTGGAATTGACCAGGATCACGCGGTAGCCTTCCTCGCGCAGCGCCTTGCACGCCTGCACGCCGGAATAGTCGAACTCGCACGCCTGGCCGATGATGATCGGGCCGGCGCCGATGATGAGGATGCTGTGGAGGTCGGTACGCTTGGGCATGTCGTTCCCTGTCGTCGGTAGGTAGCCGCCGGCCCCGTCCGCTCGTGACGGACGGGGCCGGCGACGGAAAAACTCATGGACGCTGGTTGCGGTGCGCGTCGATCAGCGCCACAAAGCGGTCGAAGAGATACCCCACGTCGTGCGGTCCCGGACTCGCCTCGGGGTGGCCCTGGAAGCCGAAGGCCGGCGCGTCGGTGCGCTCGATCCCCTGCAGGCTGCCGTCGAAGAGCGAGACGTGGGTGACGCGGCAATTGGCCGGCAGCGTGTCGGCATCCACGGCAAAGCCGTGGTTCTGGCTGGTGATATACACGCGCCCGCTGTCGAGGTCCTTGACCGGATGGTTCGCGCCGTGATGGCCGAACTTCATCTTCACCGTCTTCGCCCCCGAGGCAAGCCCCAGGATCTGGTGCCCCAGGCAGATGCCGAAGGTAGGGATGCGCCGTGCGATCGCCTCGCGCGCGGTGGCGATCGCATAGTCGCAGGCGGCCGGATCGCCCGGGCCGTTGGCGAGCAGGATGCCGTCGGGCGCGAGCGCGAGCGTCTGCTCGAACGGCGTCTGCGCCGGCACCACCGTGACGCGGCAGCCGCGCGCGGCGATCATGCGCAGGATGTTGCGCTTGACGCCGTAATCGTAGACCACCACGTGCCGCGGCCCCTCGCCCGCCGGCACGTAGCCGCGCCCCAGCTCCCATTCGCCCTCGTGCCAGGCGGCAACGTCGCGCCGGCTCACTTCCTTGGCCAGATCCATGCCGGCCAAGCCGGGAAAGGCGCGCGCCAGGGCGAGCGCCTCGGCCACGTCCGGCGTCTTGCCTGCCGGTGCCGTGACGATGGCGCCTGCCTGGGCGCCGCGATCGCGCAAGATGCGGGTAAGGCGGCGCGTGTCGATGCCGGCGATCGCCACCACCCCCTCTGCGCGCAAAGACTCGGGCAAAGTGCGGCGCAGGCGGAAGTTGCTCGCCAGCAGCGGCACGTCGCGCACCACCAGCCCGGCGGCCATCACCCGGTCGGATTCGAGGTCTTCGTCGTTGACGCCGACGTTGCCAATGTGCGGATAGGTGAGCGTGACGATATGCCGGGAATAACTCGGGTCGGTGAGGATCTCCTGATAGCCCGTCATCGAGGTGTTGAACACCACCTCGCCGACGGCATGACCGGTCGCACCGATGCCCTCGCCGTGGAACACCGTTCCGTCGGCAAGGACGAGAATCGCGGGATTGAAAGACACGACGACTCCTTGCAGTGGATTCAGCGGCGCAGAAGCTGCCCGCCGAAAAAAACGGGATGGGCGCGCTTCGCCATCCCGTTCTTTACATTTATATTTTATCGCAAAAACCTGCTGGCGACAATCGCGCCGCGGCGCTTAGCGCAGTCCGAGCACGTCGCGCATGTCGTAGAGGCCAGAGGCGCGCCCTTGCAGGAAACGCGCCGCACGCATGGCCCCCACGGCATAGGGCATGCGGCTCTGCGAACGATGGGTGATCTCGATGCGCTCGCCCAGGCCGGCAAAGAGCACGGTGTGATCTCCCACGATGTCCCCGCCGCGGATGGTGGAAAAGCCGATCTGCCGCGACGGGCGCACGCCCACCGCTCCCTGGCGGCCGTAGACGGCCTCGCGTTCGAGGTCCAGGCCCAGCACGCGGGCGAGGATGCGCCCCATCTCGAGGGCGGTGCCCGAAGGCGCGTCGACCTTGTTGCGGTGATGCGCCTCGATCACCTCGACGTCGTAGCCCTCGCCGAGCAAGGCAGCGGCGCCTTCCAGCAAGCGGAAAACGACGTTGACCCCCACGGCCATGTTAGGCGCAAGCACGAGGGGGATCTCCTCGGCGGCCTGTTCGATCAAGGCGCGCTGCTCGGCGTCGAACCCCGTGGTGCCGATCACCGCGCTCTTGCCCAGGCGCTGCGCCATGCGCACCAGACCGACGGAGACAGCCGGCCGCGTGAAGTCGATGAGGCAATCGGCGGCGGCGATGGCCGCTTCGGGATCCTCGCCGATGAGCACGCCGGTCGTGCGTCCCAGCGTCTCGCCCGCGTCCCGTCCGATCCATTCGCTTCCCGGCCGCTCGAAGGCCGAAGCAAGCTCGATACCCGTATCGGCGAGCGCCGCCTCGACCAACATCCGCCCCATCCGGCCGCCCGCGCCGGCGATTGCCACCCGAACTGGTTTCATGGTGCGCTCTCCTCTTTCGTCTGCCCTTTGGTCTCGACGCCGGCCGCCGCGTCGCCACCCGCCTGCTCAGGCTCCTCTTTTTTCTTCTTCTCGTCCTTTGGCGGCTTGCCGGGGACTTCGACCACCCGCGGCGCGGAACTTGCCACCGGCGCGGCTCC
This sequence comes from Rhodocyclales bacterium, assembly GCA_016235745.1. Classification (GTDB taxonomy): domain Bacteria; phylum Pseudomonadota; class Gammaproteobacteria; order Burkholderiales; family Rhodocyclaceae; genus Tepidiphilus. The sequence continues at coordinate 46,945 of JACRJA010000037.1, forward strand.
CTCGACCGGCATCACGTCGCCTGCCACGCGCACGAGCACGTCGTTCTCGAAGAAAACGGTGAGGCGCCGCTGCTGGATCGTGCCGTCGCCCTTTTTCACATAGTAGACATAGTCCCAGCGGTCGTTGCGAAACGGATCGACGAGCAGCGGCGTTCCCAGAAGGAAGCGGACCTGGTCGCGCGTCATCCCTTTCTCCAGACGGGCGACGGCTTCCGGATCCTGAAAATTTCCCTGGCGCACGTCGGCACGGTAGGGCGAAGCCAGGCCCACCACCTGATCCATCGAGCACGCGCTCGAGAGCAGCGCCAACACGAGGGTCGGCAAGAGAATACGAGGCGACATGAGTCTCACTAAGGTTCTGCCGAACGGCGAAAAACTATATCATAGCGTATGTCGTGCCGCCGGAACGCACGCATCAAGATGAGGACAGCCGGATGGACAACACGAAAAATCTACGTAGCATGGGCCTCAAGGCCACCTACCCGCGGCTCAAGATCCTGGAGCTCTTCCAGAGCGGCGAGCATCGCCACCTCACCGCCGAGGACGTCTATCGCCTGCTCGACGCCGCCGGCGTGGAGATCGGGCTAGCCACGGTCTATCGGGTACTCACGCAGTTCGAGCAGGCCGGCGTGCTGGAGCGGCACCACTTCGAATCGGGCAAGGCGATCTTCGAGCTCGCCGCCGGCGAGCATCACGACCATCTGGTGTGTCTCGACTGCGGCCACATCGAAGAGTTCTTCGACGCGACGATCGAAGCGCGGCAGCGCGAGATCGCCCACGAGCGCGGCTTCGAGGTCGCCGACCACGCGATGTACCTCTACGCCCATTGCCGGCGGGAGCATTGCCCGTACCGGCAGCAGAACGAGTAGCACTTCGAGCGTCATCAGGCCGTTGCGTCTGGGAAAACCGAGGCAGCTCAACCCTTGTTTCGCCTTTTCATAACATTATCATCAAGACCATAACGTCTGACTTTTTCATACAAAGTGCTCTTGGCGATCTTCAAGTCGGCCGCCGCCCGCGTCAGATTGCCGCCGTGTGCGGCGATGGCGCGCATGATGGCGTCCTTCTCCGCCCCGACCAGACTGATCGTCTCATGCGGGGAGCGATCTCCTTTGAGCTCGGAGCGCTCCTGATCGACCGGCATGCCTCCCTCTTGGATCTCGGGCGCAAGATCGCTTCGCTCGATCGCTTCTCCCTCGCTCATCAACAGAGCGCTCTCGATGACATTGCGCAATTCTCGGACGTTGCCGGGCCAGGCATAAGCGCGCAAGCACGCCAGCGCCGATACGCTCAACGGCTTGACGGCAAGGCCATGCCGCTCGGCAAAGTGTTTCACGAAGTGCGCCGCAAGCAAGGCCACGTCCCCTTCCCTTTGCCGCAGCGGCGGAATCACGATGGTGGTCACCGCGATGCGGTAGAAGAGGTCCATGCGGAATCGCCCTTCCTCCACCTCGCGGCGCAGGTCGCGGTGGGTGGCAGCGACGAGACGGAAATCGACCTTGCGCGGCGTATTTTCACCGAGCCGATAGATCTCACCGCGCTCGAGCACCCGCAGCAGGTGCGGCTGCAGATCGAGCGGCATCTCGCCGATTTCGTCGAGAAAAAGCGTGCCGCCATTGGCCGCTTCGATCTTGCCGATCATCCCACCCCGACGCGCGCCGGTCAAGGCGCCTTCGGCGTAGCCGAAGAGTTCGCTGGCGAGCAGCTCGCGCGACAGGCCACCGCAGTTGAGCGCGACGTAGGGGCCACCGGCGTGAGGGCTGGCGCGATGGATGCCTTGGGCGAACTCCTCCTTGCCGGCCCCCGTCTCGCCGAGCAACAGGATCGGCACTTTCGCCCGCGCCAAGCGGTCGGTCTTGTGGATCAAAGCCTGCATTGCCGGATCGGCGGTGACGATGCCAGCAAAGGCATGGGGTATCTTTTCACTCGCAACGCAAGAGCGTTCGCTCTCACCGCGCACCGCCCGTCCCACCCGCGGCAACGGCAGATGCACGACGGTACCAAGGCGCTCGCCCTGATCCAGGATTGCCTCCAACCATTCAGGACGCAACCACGGCGGCAGCGGAACCGGCGCATCCTGCGCCGGGCCGTATGGCCTGACGAGGCGAGAAGGACAGGAAAAATCGATCCGGCCGCCGAGGGTTTCGATCGCTGCTCTGGCATTCTCGCTCGCCCAGACGGGGTAACCGCGCCGATCGACGATGAGCAGGCTGTCGCTGCGGCTGCGGGAACGCGCCACCTCGAGCAAGCGATAACGCAGCTCCATCTCCTGCATCGTGATGCGGCTCTCGATGCGCTGCGCCGCGGTGACTACCAGGGCCAAGCTCTGGCGACTAAAGGAATGCGACAGACCAGAGACGTCGAGCACGCCGAGGATCTGGCCGTCGTGCGGATGGCGGATCGCCGTCGCGGCGCAGCTCCAGCGCTTGATGCCAGCGCAGTAATGCTCCACCGAGTGGATCTGCACCGGCTGCGCCACCACCAGAGCCGTGCCAATGGCATTCGTCCCGCATACATCCTCGCCCCAGGTCGCGCCCGGCTGAAGATGGATGGTTTGAGCGGCATCGAGCGTCGGGGCATCCCCCTCCATCGTCAAGATCATGCACGAGGGATCGGTGAGCAACATCACGGTGCCGGTCTCGCGGAGAAAATCCCGGGCACAGGCCATCACCGGCGCACTCGCCTGCAACAAGCCGCGATACTCCGCCTTAATCTCCTCCAAAGAAGAGTCGGCGATCGGCGGCGGCGCGGCGTCCTGGCGCGGATCGACGGCAAGGCGTTGACTTCGTTCCCAAGACTGAGCCACCAACTCCCGCAGTGACAACACGGGCTCGCGCTCGCCGGCGAGGAAACGCTCCCACGCCGTCATCACTGCCCGCTCTTTTTCCTTCTCGGGGAAAGCGTTCACCGGTGATTGAGCGTTCATCTCCCCTCCTCATCTACTCGACGGAATAGCGTCGGCGACGTTTTCCGTTCTTTCGTAGAAAAAAACTCCCTATGGCCACATAAGCTTACACCGATTTCTGGCAAAAGCAACAATGGCCAGGGAGCAAAAGGGAGGAAATGGATCAAGGAACGCGACAGCAGCCCCGGATCGCCTCGATCGCCGTTGCATCTTCGAGCGCGCTGAGATCACCCAGCGGCTGATCGAGATAGGCAGCGCGCACGAGGCGGCGCAAAATCTTGCCGTTGCGCGTCTTTGGCAAGGCGGGCACCCGATGGATGCGCTTGGGCGCGAGCGCTTTGCCCAGAACCTCGGCCACGTGGGCGAGCAGCTCCCCCTGGAGTTCCGTCCAGGGGCGCGAGGCCGCTGCGAGACGCAAGGTGACGAAGCACACCGCCACCTCTCCTTTGAGGGAATCGGGCACGCCGATGGCGACGGCCTCGGCCACTGCCGGATGCGCCACGAGCGCCGACTCGTACTCGGCCGGCCCGACGCGCTTGCCCGCCACCTTGAGCGTGTCGTCGCTGCGCCCCTGGATAAACCAGTGCCCGTCGGCATCGACGCTCACCCAGTCCCCATGCACCCACACGTTCGGGAAACGTGACCAGTACGTCGCGAGATAGCGTTCGTCGTCGCGCCAAAAACTCTTCGTCATCCCTGGCCAAGGGGCGCGCAGCACCAGTTCCCCGACTTCTCCCGGCTGATCGAGCAGCGAACGCCCCTCGGCATCGAGCACGTCGGCGACCATGCCGGGAATCGGACCGGCGAAGCCGCAGGGTTTCTGCGGCAGGCCGACGAAGCAGGAAAGAATGCCGCCGCCGATCTCGGTGCCGCCGGAATAGTTGATGATCGGACAGCGTTTCTCCCCCACCGTCTCGTAGAGCCAGCGCCACGGCGTCTCGTTCCAGGGCTCACCGGTGGAGCCGAACACGCGCAGCGTCTCCAGCATCCCTGGTTCTGGCAGGGCTTCATCGCCCGAAGCCATCAGCAAACGCGCCAGCGTCGGCGCAAAGCCGAGGTGCGTGAGCCGGTGCCGCTCGACCAACGACCACAACCGCCTTCGGTCGGGATGATCCGGAACCCCCTCGAAAAGCGCGATGGCGGCACCGCGCATCCAGCCGCCATAGACGAGCCAAGGGCCCATCATCCATCCCATGTCGGTAACCCACAGGATGCGATCGCGGGGCTTGAGATCGAAGGCCACGGCCAGATCTTGGGCCGACTTGAGGGCAAAACCGATCTGGGTGTGCACCACGCCTTTGGGTTTGCCGGTGGTCCCCGAGGTATAGAGGACCATCGACGGCGTCTCGGCGGGGAAAACGGCAGGATCCTCGTGCCGCGGGCTTGCAGCAAGAAGCCCTGCGTAGTCATGCTCCTGCCAATGCGCGCTTGCCGGCAACGCTCCACGCGAAGCGCCGAGCCGCCCGACCACGAGCAAGTGCCGCACGCAAGGGGAGCGCTCCAGGGCGGCGCGCGCATCTTCGAGCATGGGCACCGCCTTGCCGCGGCGAAGGAATCCATCGGCGCACACCAGCACCTTGGCTTCGCCGTCGTTGAGGCGGTTGGCCACCGCCTCGGCGCCGTAGCCGGAGAAAAACGGCATCGCGATGGCCCCGAGCCGCACCGCCGCCAACATCACGAGCGCGGTCTCGGGCAGCATGGGCAGAAAAACGCCGATCCGCTCCCCCTGAACTACACCAAGCCCCTGCAAGGCCGTTGCGAGACGCCGCGCCTCGTCGTCGACCTCGCGCCAGCTCAGGCAGCGCACAGCGCCATCGTCCCCCTCCCACAGCAGCGCATCCTCTTCGGGCAGCTCGCGCGCCCGCCGCCCGACGAGGTGATCGTAGAAATCCCATTGACCACCGACGAACCACTGCGGCCACATGATGCCGCGCGAGACGTCGAGCACCTCGGTGTAGGGCCGGCTCCAGCGGATCTCGAGCGCCTCGGCCGTCTCGCTCCAGAAACGGGCCGGCTCGCGCACGGCCGCCTGGCGCAGCTCATCGAGATCGGCGCAACCGTAGCGGCGCAGGAATCCACTCAGCCAAGTCTGGGCAAACGGCGTTTCCGTCGCCAGTTCGATCGTCATCTTCCCTCCTCCCAGAAAAAACGAGGAAACGGGGTGGCGATGCCGCGGCACCGTCACCCCCTCTCGTCACTCCCGCGTCTTCAGGCGGCCGCGCGTTCCGGCACCGGCAGCCCCAGCCATTCCTTGTAGAACGCCTCGATGTCGGGCTCGAAGTCGTGGATCACCGGATACCAGGGGGTCGGCGCCTCCACGTCGTGCAGGGTGCCGCACTCAGGGCAGTAGTACTCCCGATACACCTGCCAGGCGGGATCGGGCGCCATCAGTTTGGGATAGATCTCGGTGAGCGCCTCCTCCGTGTCGCGCACGTAGATGACGGCGTGCATCTTCCAGTTCTGACGATAGTCGCAGAATTCATGGCCGCAGTCGCACTTGATGACCCAGCGCTTGTCGGCGGCGGTCTGCACGATGTAGAGATGCGGCCCCAGCGGCAGGATGATCTTGTCTTTCCAGCCGAGCCGCTCCTGCAGCACGCCGACGTAGAGCTCAAAGCGCTCCGGGTCCTTGGGCATCGCCAGCATGCGGAAGACCGTATCCCAGTCCAAGCGGCCGTCGATGAGTTTCTCGATCTGTTCTTTCGTGTACGTCGTTGCCATCGTTCGTCTCCTCGTTTCATTGGCGGAGGGCTTCCCCCTCCGCCTTCTTTCGTCTCATTCTTCGACCAGGACCACCGGATGCACGTCGGGCAGCTTGCTGAGATCCATCCGGTAACGGGAACCGTAGGACGGCACCCCCAGTTCATCCTCGGTAAGCTCCCAGTCGGCCGGGAGATCCCAGAATTTCTTGAACTCAGCGTAGAACTTCTTCGACAGCCCGAAGCTCGTCGCGTACATGTGGCGCACCGGCAGGCTCGCGTGCTTGGTGACGATGCGCTCGCGCTCGTCGCGCAACCACGTCTTCACCGGCACGGCGCGGCGCAGGCGCTCCTTGCGGATCTCGGCGCGGCGCGTCTTCGTCTTCTCGGCGTCGACCGACCACACGCCTTTTTCGTTTTGCGTCAATACGGCGCCGTAGACTTTACGCGCGTATTCCGGCAGCAAGAATCCCTGGTTGAGATCGTTGGCGATCGCTTCAGGGTCGCGATCGAGCGGATCGCCAAAGCCGGGACCACCGCGCAAATAGTTGAGGTAGAGATCGTAGTCCTCGAAGCATTTCTCGGTGGTCATCGCCTGCTTGTCGCGTTTGACGCGGGCAGTGGCATCGATATGCTTCTCGTAGGCATAAGCGCTGGGGTTGAGGTCGGCCCCCAGAGGCAGCGAGTCGTTGGTCGCGATTCGGTCCTTGAGGCCGGTCTTGTGCGCTTCGAAGCGGTAGCCGGTCGCCGAGGGATAACCGCCCATCAGGCCCCAGTCGCTGTTCATGTAGCCGTTGCCCATGAAATACATGGTCCAGTCCTTGGCCTTCCAGACCATGCGCAGCGTCTCGAAGCCGCAGCCGCCGCGATATTTGCCGTAGCCGCCAGAGTTGGCTTTGACGTTGCGCCCGAGGTAGAGGAGCGGCTCGGCCATCTCCCAGATCTCGATGTCGCCCATGTCGCCTTCAGGGTTCCAGATCGCCGCGGCATGGTTGAGTCCATCCTTGATCGCGCAGGCGCCGGTGCCGCAAGCGGCCGACTCGAAGCTGTTGACCGCGTGCACTTCCCCTTCCTGGTTGATACCGCCGCCCTGCAGCCAGTTGGCGGTATTGGCGTTACCGGCATTGACCTCCTCGAGGTAGCCCCGGCTGAAGTAGCCGTGCGACAGCGCCCGCCACAGCGCGCTCCAGCCCGACACGAGGAAGTGCCAGGCGTAGGCATGGCCCGTGCGCCGATCGTCCGGGTTCATCCATGTCCCTTTGGGCAAACGGAACTCGGTGCCGTAATAGGCTCCGTCGTTGATGCGCTGCGTCGGCACCAGGGTCTGGGTCATCATCACCCAGATGCCGCTGGTGAAGGCAACCTGGTTGGCGTTGTAGCTATGCCAGCCCCAACGGCTCGCGCCCTCGAAGTCGAGTTTCCACGATCCATCGGCACGCACCGTCATCTCGCACGGCGAATGCATGATGGTATCGATCTTTGCATACTCGGAAGGAGTTTGGATGTCGGGATGCGCGTAGGGGACGTCGACGAAGGCCACGGTACGGTACTTGCCGGGAATGGTCATCGCCTTGATGCGGTTCTGCAGGCCGCGCCGCCCCTCTTCGATCACTTCATAGGCGAATTTCTCGAAGGCTTCCAAACCCTCTTCCTCGATCACCTCCTCGACCAGGGCGCGGACCATGTGGCAACCAGCGATGCGCGTGCGCTCGTCGAGGATCCAGTACTTCGGCGTGCGGATCGAGCGCTGGCTCTCGTGCAGCCAATCACGCAAAGGCACGTCATTGACCCCCGTCTTGCGGCAGGTGATCATATAGCCGTCACCGAAGCGCGATACCTGCCCGGTGGACATCGAACCGGGCGAGATCGACCCCGTGTCGATCACGTGCGTCACGCCGCCAACCCAACCCACGAGCTTGCCCTGGGCGAAGATCGGTACGATGGTGGCGATGTCGCAGGGGTGCACGTTGCCAATCGAACAATCGTTGTTGGTGAACATGTCCCCGGGATTGATGCCCGGGTTGCTCTCCCAGTCGTTCTCGATCATGTACTTGATCGCCGCGCCCATGGTGCCGACGTGGATGATGATGCCGGTGGAGGTGAGCACGCAGTCGCCGGCCGGGTTGTAGAGGGTGAAGCACAGCTCCCCTTCCTGCTCGACGATGGGGCTGGCGGCGATCTTCTTCGCCGTCTCGCGGGCGTGCACCAGACCGCCGCGCAGTTTGGAGAAGAGCTTTTCATAGCGGATGGGGTCGCTCTCGCGCAGCTCCAGGCGATCGAGGCCGTTGTAATGGCCGCTCTTGGCGGTGCGCTCGAGGATGCCGTCGCGGAACTGCTTCAAGGTCATACCGTTGCCCAGTAGTTTGCCAGGCCGTGTCGCGTTCGGGTTCATGATGTTCATGGGTGTCTCCTTCTCAGATTTCTTTCAGGTGGAACAGGCGATGCTTGTCGAGCCGCACTTCGAACCCGGTGGGAACGACCAAGGTGGTGGCGTCCGACTCGACGATGGCCGGCCCCGTGATGCGGTTGCCCGGTTTGAGAAGCTCCATCTTCCAGATCGTGGCCTCGACCCACTTGTGGTGGCGATAGAAGGGCCGCGTACCGAGCTTGGCTTCTGCTGGCGGATTGGGCCCGCCATCGGGGTCTTCGGGGAGCACCGGTTTCTGCGTGGCGACATAGCCGCGCATGATGGCGCCGGTCACGGAAAAACCGAGTTCGGGCGAACGGGCCGAGTGGGAATAGACCCGACCGTAGGTATTCTCGAACGCCTCGACCATCTTGTCCCAATCCTGTTCGGTATGGGCCTGGGCGACGGGCGATTCGATCTCCAGGTCGTTCAACTGCCCCATGTATTGCATGCGAAAGCCGGGGCGCAGCATCACGTCCTCAGGCTTGAAGCCATTGATGACGAATTCTTCGACGACCTTGGCGGCCAGTTCCTGCCAGGCGTCCATCATCACGGCGCAGGCCGCCACCTTGTCGGTATCGCTCGCGTTCTGCGGCAAGGCCAGATCGACGCTCTTGTCGTAGCGGTATTCGAAGTCGGCGCAGGCGCAGCCAAACGCCGAAAATCCCGCCGCCCAGGCCGGGATGATGACGTCACGGAATCCCGCTCCCTGCGTATAGCCGTAGGTGTGCACCGGGCCAGCGCCGCCGTAGGAGAAGCAGACGAAGTCGGTGGCGCTGTAGCCCTTGCCGCTGATGGTCGCGCGCAGGTAGTCACGCAGGTGCAGGTCGAGCAGTTCGATGACCCCGGCGGCCGCGTCCTCCACGCTCAGGCCGAGCGGGTCGGCGATCTGCGCCTTGATGTGCTGGCGAGCGCGTTCCACGTCGAGCTTGATCGCCCCGCCGAGGAAGTTGTTCGGGTTGAGATAGCCGAGCACGACGTGGCAGTCGGACACGGTGACGGTATCGAGTCCGCTCTCGGGCCAGCAGGTGCCCACGCGATAGCCGGCGCTGTCGGGCCCGAGCTTGATGCCGCCGCTATAGGGGTCGATGCGCACGAAAGAACCCGCCCCGGCGCCGACCGAATCCATCGACACGAGCGGCAGCGAGAGCACGAGCCGCGCCATGTCCGGGTCGGAAGCGATGGCGAAATTGCCCTTGGTGATGAGCGCCATGTCGAAGCTGGTGCCGCCGATGTCGCTGCAGGCGATGTTGTCGTAGCCCAGTTTCTCGCCGAGCAGCTTGGAGCCGATCACCCCGCCGATCGGCCCGGAGACGATGGTGCGCGCCAGTTCCCTCGCTTTCCAGCTGATGGTGCCGCCGTGGGTGGCCATCACGCGCAGGTCGAACTTGGCGCCGTGTTTCTTGAAGCGGTCATTGACTTTTTTCAGCGTCTGCCGCGAGGGCTCGGCGGCGTAGGCTTCGAGTACCGTGGTGTTGGTGCGGTGGCTCTCCTTGCGCGAAGGGTAGTAATCGACCGAGGCGAAGACCGGGATCTTGACATTGAGCCGCTCAAGCTCTTCGAGGCAGATGTCGCGGACACGCCGCTCGTTGCTGGGATTCTTGTGCGATTGCAGCAGCGAGATGACGATCGCCTTGGAGCCGGCATCGACGAGTTCGCGCACCGCCTGGCGGACTTCGTTCTCGCGCAGCGGTACCACGATCTCGCCTTGCACGTCGGTGCGTTCGGTGACACCCCGGGTGCGCGACAGCGGCACCAGCGGTTCATCATAGCGGTGGGTATTGAGATGGATGCGCTCTTCCAGCGCGTAGCCGAGATAGCACTGAATCGCCCGCCCCATCGAATGCACGTGCTCGAACCCCTTGTTGCAGATGAGCCCGACTTCCAGCCCTTTGCGCTGCACCACGCGGTTGAGCATCGCCGTGCCGGAATACACGCCCGTGACGAGCTCGGGATAGACGTCATCCACGGTCCGGTTCCAGTGCGCCAGCGCATCTTGCGACGAGTTATAGATGGCCAGCGACTCGTCCTCAGGATTGCTCTGCGCCTTGCCGACAACGAAGCGGCCATCCTCGCGGACGAAGAACGTGTCGGTCATCGTGCCGCCGGCGTCGATCCCCATCACCTGCACCCGGGATGCCTTCCCCCCGGAGCGAGGGGTCTGCTGTGTACTTTCCATGCGCGTCTCCTCCTTGGTTGGCAAACGGCGTTCGCACAGGAACGCTCTTTCTCCCTAAAGCAAACGCCGTGCCATATTTCGAATGACGCAGCGCAGCACGCGATAATGCACAAATAAAACTGATTCGATCATCTATTTTTTGCATCGCCGCATTCCGTGACCGCTTTTCACCGTCTGGAAATCGAACGCCGCGTACACGAATCGAACGGCAAACCGATCCCCCGTTTCGCCGCAAATGCCCTATCATCGATAAAAACAACCAAAGATCGCCATGCCCGACTCTGCCTCCCCTCGTTCCAGCCTGCGCGCGCTGCCCTTGGGCGTGTGGGGCCTTGCGCTCACCTCGCTCTTCATGGACATCTCATCGGAGATGATCCACAGCCTTCTGCCCCTCTTTCTCTCGGGCGTGCTGGGAGCCTCGATGGCCACGATCGGGCTCATCGAGGGTCTGGCGGAGGCTACGGTGGCCTTCACCAAGGTCTTCTCCGGAGCGTTGTCGGACTTTCTACGCCGGCGCAAGGCCATCGTGGTGGCCGGCTATGCCCTCTCGGCCTTCACCAAACCGCTCTTCCCGCTCGCTGCCTCGGTCTCCTCGGTGGTGGCGGCGCGGCTGCTCGACCGTTTCGGCAAAGGGATTCGCGAAGCTCCGCGCGATGCGCTCATCGCCGACGTCACGCCCGACGAATTGCGCGGCGCGGCCTACGGCCTGCGCCAGGCGCTCGATTCGGTGGGCGCTTTCGTCGGGCCGCTCCTTGCCTTCGCCCTCATGGCCTGGTTTGCCGGCGACATTCGGCTGGTGTTCTGGATGGCGGCGCTGCCGGCGATCCTGTCCGTGCTCGCGCTCGTGCGGCTCGTGCCCGAACCGCCCCGCGCCGCCGCGCCTGCCGCGCGGGAGACCTTCTCCTGGCGGCAGGTCCTCTCCCTGCCGCGCACCTATTGGGCGATCGTGGGCCTTGGCGTGCTCTTCACGCTCGCGCGCTACAGCGAAGCCTTTCTGCTGCTGCGGGCGCACGACGTGGGGCTGGCCACGGCAGCAGTGCCGCTGGTGATGATCGCCATGAACGTGGCCTACGCCGCGCTTGCCTATCCGGCCGGAGTGGCCGCCGACCGGCTCGGCTCACGGCGCCTGCTTCTTGCCGGCATCGCCGCCCTCATCCTTGCCGACCTGCTGCTGGCGGCGGCAAACGGCCCGGCCACGGTCTTCCTCGCCGCCATCCTCTGGGGAGCCCACCTCGCGGCCACGCAAGGCATCTTCGCCAAGATGATCGCGCACGCCTCCCAGGCCGAGCTGCGCGGAACCGCCTTCGGCCTGTTCCACCTGTTCAGCGGCCTCGCGCTGCTCGCCGCCAGCAGCCTCGCCGGCTGGCTATGGAGCGCCTGGAGCGCCCAAGCCGCCTTCCTCGCGGCGGCGCTGCTTGCCGCGATCGCCGCGGCGGTTTTGACGAGGTACGGAAAAGCGCCGTAATCCACTGGCTAGAAGAATTTCCCTCGATTGCGGCAAGCTTGCCGTTGTCCTTGCCGCCCCAGTGATGCGCCATACTGTGCGCATGGACGGACGGCACCTCTTCCTCATCGGCTACGACATCAGCGACCCGGACCGGCTGGTGAAGGCGCTCAAGCTCGTGCGCTGCCACGCGCTTGGTGGGCAGAAGTCCTTCTACGAATGTTGGCTCACCACCCAGGAGCTGCAGCAGACCCGCGACGCCCTGAACCGCCTCATCGATCCTGAGACCGACCGCGTCGTCTTCATCCTGCTCAACGCCGGCACCGAGTCCCTGCGCCTGGGCAGCGCCACACCGATCGACCACGGGGACTACTTCCTCGTCGCATGAGCACACGCCCATGACCACCCTCTACCTCGACCGCAGCGGCACCATCCTCGAAGCCTCGGGCGAAGTCCTTGGCCTGCGCGACGCCGCCGGACGGCTCAAACGGCGCATTCCCATCAAGTTCCTCGAACGGGTCGTCATCCGCGCACGTTGCCACCTCGACAGCAGCACGCTTGCCAGCCTCGCGGCACACGAAGTCCCCGTGCTCATCCTCGACGGCCGCGCCGGACGATGGCTTTCCCACTGGGTCGGCGCCCCGCACAACGACGCCCGCCGTCGCTGGGACCAGCTCAGCGGCGAGCGCCTGTCTTTCTTGTCTGTACCATCCCATGGCGGGAGTTGGCTACAATCCCCATTCAGTTCCCTTCCCGCCGCGAGGCAAGACGACATGGCGTTGAACACCGAGCATCTGCGCACCACCCTGCGCGCCCTGGACGCTGCCGTCGAGCGATTCCGCCATGCCGAAAGCGTCGGTGACGAGCTCGAGCGGGAAATCCTGCGCATGGCCATCGTCAAGGGGTTCGAACTCTCGCAAGAAGTCTGCTTCAAACTGCTCAAACGCCAGCTCAAAGCGTACGGTCACACGGCCCGCCAGATCGAAAGCCTGCCCTTCAAGGAAGTCTTACGCCTCGCCACCCGGCATGGTCTCTTGACGCTCGAAGAAACCGAGCGCTGGTTTGCCTATCGGGACAACCGCAACGATACCGCCCATGACTACGGTGAGGCATTCGTCGCGGAGACCTTGGCGCTCATCCCCGACTTTCTGCGCGATGCCTGGGCGCTCGAATCGCGCCTCACGGCCGGACCGGACGGAGATCGAATGTCATGACCGCCTCCCTGTCCCTCGACCTGCCCGCCCGCTATCTGGACGAGGTATGCACCCTCTTGCGGCGTCATGTTCCCGGCCATGAGGTCTGGGCTTACGGTAGCCGGGTAAGGGGCGAGGCGCACGCGGCAAGCGACCTCGATCTGGTCGTGCGCGACCCGCTCGACCCCCATCGCCCCTGCCCGGCGCTGGCGGCGCTACGCCGCGCCTTGCGCGACAGCGACCTGCCGATCTCGGTCGACGTGCAGGACTGGGCGCGCCTGCCCGAGCCGTTTCGCCAGGAGATCGAACGGGGCTACGCCGTCATCCAGCAGGGGGAGGTTCCGTCTGGTTCGTCCCCCGCCGCGCCAGCAGCTCCCGCGCGTGCTCGCGGGTCGTGTCGGTGATTTCCAGCCCGCCCAGCATGCGGGCGATCTCCTCGACGCGGGCGGCCGGTTCGAGCGCTTCGACGCGAGTGTGCATGGCGCCGCCCTCTTCTTCTTTCCACACGCGCAGCTGCCAGTCGGCCCAGGCGGCCACTTGCGGCAGGTGCGTCACCGCCAGTACCTGCCGGTCGCGGCCGAGCTGCCATAGCGAGCGGCCGACGATCTCGGCCACCGCGCCGCCGATGCCGACGTCGACTTCGTCGAAGATGAGAGTGGGCGTATCGCTCGCGCGGCTGGCGATCACCTGGATCGCCAGGCCGATGCGCGAGAGTTCCCCGCCCGAGGCTACGCGGGCAAGAGGCGAGAGCGTCTGGCTCGGGTTGGCGGCGACGCGAAATTCCACCCGCTCCAGGCCCGTGGCCGCAGGCTCGCCGGGCACGAGCGCGGCCTCGAAGCGCCCGCCTTTCATCGCCAACGTCTGCATGGCCGCGCTCACCTCGGCCGAGAGCCATTCGGCCGTCTCGCGCCGGCGGGTGCTGAGCTCGCGGGCGGCCGCGAAAGAAGCCGACTCGGCGGCGCGCACCTCGGCTTCGAGCCGTTCGAGGTCGGCGCTCTCTTCCAGGGCGGCGAGGCGCGCGCGCCAGCGTTCGGCCAGGGCGAAAAGCTCCTCGGGCGACACGCGGTAGCGGCGGGCGAATTCGTCGATGACGGCAAGGCGCCGTTCGAGTTCGGCGAGCCGCGCCGGATCGTGCTCGAAGGCGTCGAGATAGCGCCTCAGGCTGGCGGCGGCTTCCTGCACGCCGATGCGCGCCTCGCTCACCAGCTGCACGGCTTCGGCCAGGCGCGCGTCGTAGTCGAGGCTGCCGGCGAGCGCGCGTTCGGCCTGCCCCAGCAATCCTTGCGCCGAGGGTTCGTCTTCGCTGAGAAGCGCCGCCGCTTGCGCTACCTGGTGCAGCAGCTGCGCCGCGTGCGCGAGCCGCCGGTGTTCCTGCTGCACATCTTCCCATTCACCGGGGTGAAGCGCCAGACGCTCCCACTCCTGCAGCTGCCACAGCAGACGCTCGCGTTCCTCGCCCAGGCTCGCCTGCCGCTCGCGCGCCGCGGCAAGGCGCTCGCGCGCTTCCTCCCAGGCGGCGAAACGGCGCCGCACCTCCTCGGCGAGCGCTTCGGCCCCGGCGAGCCGGTCGAGCATGCGCCGCTGCACCGCGCCTTCGAGCAGCGCGTGGTGGGCGTGCTGGCCGTGGATGTCGGCGATCCAGGCGCCGAACTCGCGCAGCGCGGCCGCCGGCACCGGCACGGCCTCGATCCAGGCGCGCGAACGGCCCGAGCGCTCAATCACCCGGCGCAGCAGCAGGGTGTCGCCCTCGGCCTCGATGCCGTGCGCTTCGAGCCAAGCGCGCGCCTCCGCCGCCGGCGGCAGGGTGCATTCGAGCGCCACTTCGGCGCGTTCGGCCCCCTGGCGGATCACCTCGGCACTGGCGCGCCCGCCGAGCAGGAGGTCGAGCGCATCGAGCAGGATGGACTTGCCCGCGCCGGTCTCGCCGGTGAGCACGCCGAAGCCGGGCGCGAAATCGAGCGCCAGCTCGCGCACCAGCACAAACTCGCGGATGGTCAAGCGAACGAGCACTTCTCCTCCTCCCGCGCCTCAGCCGCGCGGCAACGCGCTCCAGTGCAGTTTCTCGCGCAGCATGGCGAAATAGCAGTATTGCCGCGGATGCAGCAGCCGCACGCCGCGCTGTGCCCGCTGGATGCGCAGCACGTCGCCCGGCAGCATCTCGATGCGCCCCTGCCCGTCGAAATGCACGTCGGCCATGTGGCCCGGCAGGAGTTCGATCTCGATGGTACAGCGATCGGGCAAAGTGACCGGCCGCGCCGTGAGCGCGTGCGGGCACAACGGCACCAGGGCGATGCCATCCACCCCCGGGTGCAGGATGGGTCCATTGGCCGAGAGCGCGTAGGCGGTGGACCCGGTGGGCGTGGCCACGATCATGCCGTCGGAGCGCTGGGTATAGACGTAGGCGCCATCCACGGTGAGGCGGAATTCGATCATCCGCCCCAGGTCGCCCTTGTTGAGCACGATGTCGTTGAGCGCATGGCTGGAGGTGAGCACCTTGTCGCCGCGCAGCAGCTGCCCGAAGAGCATGGAGCGTACTTCTTCCTGATAGTCGCCGGCGAGGATCTCGGCAAGCCTGGCCAGCGCCTCCTCGCGCGGAATGTCGGTGAGGAAGCCGACGCGCCCCTGGTTGATGCCCACGAGCGGCACGTCGTGATGGACGAGATGACGCGCGGCGTTCAACATCGTGCCGTCTCCGCCGACGATCACCGCCAGGTCGATCTGCGTTCCCAGGCGGGCGTAGGGAAGCGCCGGAAAAGGAGCGCAGTTGCCGAGCGAACTCGCCGTCTCCGCCTCGATCAAAACGTGATAACCTCGTTCATGCAGAAACCGCGCCGTCTCGACCAGCGCCGCGGCGACTTCCGCCGATTGGTGCTTGCCGATCAGACCGATGGAGGTAAATGGATTCGCCATGCCCCGGATTATTCCACAACTCGGCGACGATCGGCGCCGTCGCACGGCAGACTTCCGGAGGGAAGAACGATGATGCTCGACCCGCGCAGCCGCATCCTGCTCAAAACGCTGATCGAGCGCTACATCGCCGAAGGGCAACCGATCGGCTCGCGCACCCTGTCGCGCGCAAGCGGCCTCGACCTGTCTCCGGCCACGGTGCGCAACGTGATGAGCGATCTCGATGAGCTCGGGCTCGTCTATAGCCCGCACGCCTCGGCCGGGCGCGTACCCACGGCCAAGGGATACCGCTTCTTCATCGACGCGCTGCTCACCGTGGCGCCGCTCGAGGAAGGAACCCGCGCCGAGATCGAGGCCAATCTCCAGCCCGATCAACCGCACAAGCTCCTCAGGAAAGCTTCCGAGCTGCTCTCGGAGCTCACCCATTTCGCCGGCGTCGTCATCGTGCCGCCACGCGACCAGGAGCGCGTGCGCCAGATCGAGCTCGTGCCCTTGAGCGGTAACCGGGTGCTGCTGATCGTAGTCACCCAAAGCGGCGACGTGCAAAACCGCCTGCTGCACACGCCCCGCCCCTTCAGCGCGAGCGAGCTCGAGCAGGCGAGCAACTTCTTGAGCAGCCGCTTCGCCGGCCACACGCTCGACGAGATCCGCGCCCTCTTGCGCGACGAACTGGCCAAGCTGCAAGACCACGTCTCCGAACTGATGCGCCTCGCGCTCTCGCCCACGGCACTCACCGACGAGGACGAAGACTGCCTGGTGGCTGGCGAGACGAACCTCCTCGAAGTCGACGATTTCACCACCAACATGCAGCACCTGCGCGAACTCTTCCGCCTCTTCGAAGAGCGCACGGCGCTGCTGCAGCTCCTGGAGCTCGCCCAGCGCGCGCGCGGCGTGCAGATCTTCATCGGTGCCGAATCCGGGCTGGAGGAGCTCGAAGGGTGCTCGGTGATCACCGCCAATTACACTTTCGACGGGCGCATGCTCGGCTCGATCGGCGTGATCGGCCCCAACCGCATGGCCTACGAGCGGGTGATCCCCATCGTCGAACTCACGGCGCAGCGCCTGTCGCAGGCGCTCGCCGCCACTGCCGAAGAACGCTAAAGGAGCCTGCATGGCCCGCTACACCCCCGAACCGCCCTTTCGCCACGACCAGCCGCAGCGCACCGGCGTACTGCTCGTCAATCTCGGCACCCCGGCCGCTCCCACGCCCGAGGCCGTGCGCCCCTTTCTGCGCGAATTTCTCTCCGATCCGCGCGTCATCGAGCTGCCGCGCTGGCTGTGGCAGACGATCCTGAACCTCTTCATCCTGCCGCGCCGCCCCAAAGCGAATGCGCAGAAATACGCCAGCATCTGGCTCGACGAGGGTTCTCCGCTCGAAGTGTATACCGAGCGGCTCACGCACGCGCTGGAAGCGCACTGGCATGAGCGCGGGCGCGAGCCGCTGGTGGGCTGGGCCATGCGCTATGGCGAACCGAGCGTAGCCAAGGTGCTCGCCCGCATGAAAGAAGCGGGTCTGCAGCGGCTGCTCGTGGTGCCGCTCTACCCCCAGTATTGCGCCAGCACCACGGCTTCCGTGTTCGACGCCGTGGCCGCCGAACTCATGAAATGGCGCAATCTGCCCGAGCTGCGGCTCGTGCGCCACTGGCACGACGATCCCCGCTACGTCGAGGCGCTGGCGCAGACGCTGGAAGCCCACTGGGCGCAGCACGGTCGCCCCGACAAGCTGATTCTCAGTTTCCACGGCATGCCGTGGCGCACGCTGGAGCTGGGCGACCCCTACCACTGCGAATGCCACAAGACGGCGCGGCTGGTGGCCGAGCGGCTGCAGCTCGCCCCTGACCAATGGCTCGTCACCTTCCAGTCACGCTTCGGCCGGGCGCGCTGGCTCGAACCCTATACCCAGCCGACGCTGGAGCGGCTCGCCCGCGAGGGGGTGGGGCGCGTCGACGTCCTCTGCCCTGGCTTTGCCACCGATTGCCTCGAAACCCTGGAAGAGATCGGCATGGAATGCCGCACCGCTTTTCTCGAAGCCGGTGGCAAGCAGTTCCATTACGTTCCCTGCCTCAACGATTCCCCTTTCTGGGTCGAGCGCTTCGCTGCCCTCCTCGAAGACCACCTCGGCCATTGGCCCGACCGCACCCCCGCCACCGAAGAAGCCCTGCAAGAGCGCCTGGCCCGCGCCAAGGCAATGGGAGCAAAACAATGAAACCCGGATTCTGGATGCTCATCCAGTGGCTGCTCAACGCCGTGGCGCTGATGGTCACCGCCCAGCTCGTCGACGGCATCACCATCACCGGCTTCGTGTCGGCGCTGGCGGCGGCGCTCGTGCTCGGGCTCATCAACCTCTTCATCAAGCCGGTGCTGCTCATCCTCACTCTGCCGGCGAGCATCCTCACGCTGGGTATCTTCACCCTGATTCTCAACGCGCTGCTCTTCTGGACGGGTACGGGGCTGGTGGCCGGCGTGGTGGTCGAAGATTTCTGGTCGGCCTTCTGGGGGGCCATCGTCTATAGCCTACTCACCTGGGTCGTGTCGCTGGCGCTGTCGCCGCGCGGCACCGATACCATCGTCATCAAAATCCGGCGCCGCGACTGAACACTATTCCAGAGGTGCCTCCAGTCCGGACGAGCGCAGCACGCGGCGCGCGATCGCCGCTTCCAGCATGGCCCCGCCCGACGGAGCGACCAAGGTGAAGCGCGAGCGGGCACGAGTGATGCCGGTGTAGACGAGCTCGCGCGTGAGCAAGGGGCTGGGGGTATCCGGCAGCACCAGCACGGCGTGCCCGAACTCCGAACCCTGCGACTTGTGCACGGTGAGCGCGAACACCGTTTCCACCTCGGGCAGGCGGCCAGGCAGCACCCAGCGCAGGCCGCCAGCGGCGGCAAAGGCCACCATCAGCCGCGGCGCCTGCCCTTCGTGGCCGGGCAAGGCGAGCGTCACCCCCACGTCGCCGTTCATGAGGCCCAGGGCGTAAGAATTGCTCGTCATCAGCACCGGACGCCCCTCGTACCAGCCCTCCTCGCTCGGCAGCAGCCGCGCCTGGTAGAGCCCATGAGCGATGCGCCAGTTCATCTCCTTCACCCCCCAGGGCCCCTCGCGCACGGCGCACAGCACCTGGAACCTGCCATAGGCCGCGAGCACCGCTTTGGCCCAGTCGTCCCAGGCCGAGGCCGGCGCCCCCGGCGGCGGGCGATGCTCGCGCAGCACGCCCAGATAGGGTGCGTAGCCCGCAGCTTCCGCTTCCGTGCCGCAGAGGAAAGCGCGCAGCGCCGCATCGTCCTGGCTCTTGGGCACGAGCAGGCTCACGTCCGGCGGCGAAGGGACGCGCGGCGAGAGCACCGCCCACGCCGTGGCCGCATCGCCCTGTTTGACCGCCGCCGCGAGCTGGCCGATGCCGCTGCCGGCGGAGAAACGGTGACTTTCGCGCAGCATGGCGATCGCCTGATCGAGCGCCGTGCCCCGGGGATCGATGAAACCGGGGGACTCTGGCTCCCTGCCCGTCTCCACGGCAAACCCTTCGGGCAGTTCCTCCCCCACCGTCGCCCGCAGCCAATCGAGCGTCTCGGGCGTATAGTGCCCCTCGTCGGCGCGCCGGCACAGACCGCCGAGCACGGCGCCGGCTTCGACGGAGGCGAGCTGGTCCTTGTCGCCGAGCAGCACCAGCTGCGCCCCCGCTGGCAAGGCCCGCAGCAGCGCCGCCATCATTTCCAGATCGACCATCGAGGCTTCGTCGATCACCAGCACGTCCAGCACCAAGGGGTCGGCCTCGTCGTGGCGGAACTGCCGCGACCCGGCACGGGCGCCCAAGAGACGGTGCAGCGTCGAGACTTCCTGCGACAGCGAAGCGCGGATCCGCTCACCCTGCGGCAGCGCCTCCCACGGCAAGCGATCGAGCGACTGGCCAATCGATTCGCTCAGGCGTGCGGCGGCCTTGCCGGTGGGAGCGGCCAGCCGGATGCGCAGCGGCGCCTCGCTTCGCCCCGGCAGCCCCCCCTGCAGGGCGAGCGCCTGCAGGAGCGCGATGAGGCGCACCACGGTGCTCGTCTTGCCCGTGCCGGGACCGCCGGTAATCAATGCAAAACGCCGCCGCAGCGCGAGGGCGCAGGCGAGCCGTTGCCATGCGTCGCTCGTAGCGGCGGGGAAGAGCGCGGTGAGCAGCGGCCGCACCCGCGCGGGCTCGATCGCCACGACATTTTTCACCCGTTCGAGCATCTCCCGCCGCACCACGCACTCGTTGTCCCACTGGCGCCGCAGGTAGAGGCGGTGGCCCCGAAGCACGAGCGGCGCTGCTTCTTCTTCGCCTTGCCCTACCAGCTCTAGGTCAGCGAGGGTGGCGAGCCAGGATTCGAGCGGCACTCCCTGAACCGCCCCCGCCGGCGTCGGCTGCCCCTGCGTATCACGCAAAGGAAGCGCCAGGGTGAAGGCCGGATCGTCGGCGAGCGCGGCGAGATCGAGGCAGACGTGGCCGCGCCCCAATTGATGGCTTGCCAGGGTCGCGGCGAGAATCGCCTGCGCGGGCGCCTGCGGCACTTCCTCCTGGAGAAAGCGCGCGAAGGCCGCATCGAGCGGCCGCAGCCAGCCATCCTGCACCCAGCGCGCCAGATCGTCGCGCAGATCTGTCACGCTCATGGTTGCGGCACCCCCTGGGTTCGATGCATGTTGCTGACTTTTCGTGTGGGATGGGAATGAATTTTTGGACGTCGGGTCAGGCGCCCTCTGCCACGGTCTCGAACAGAACCCGGCGAATGTCATCTTCCGACGCCAGCTTCGACAGATAGAGCATTTCAATGCCTATCATTTTGCCTTCATCATCATAATCGACAATGATGCCGGGACATATTTCTTCCGACCGGCTGGCAGGCAGATCACACAAAGTCAGATAGAGCGCGTCGGCCTGTCGATCGATTTTAAGTTTCACGGGAAGGTCTCCTGCGATCAATGTAGCACATTCGCAGACAGGGAAAACCCTGCTGTAAACCATTCACCTCAGTCTCCCGCCGGGGCCGTCGAGGAGCGCGTCGAGCCCATCGAGAAGCGCCGCTGCCGGCCGCTCCGAGAACACGCCGTTTGCCGGCCCGTGGACGCCGCGCAGGAAGAGCAGCAGCGCGCCGCCCAGATGGCATTGCGGGTCGTAATCGGGCAGGCGCACGCGCAGATGCCGGTGCAGGGCGTGCACGTAGAGGGCGTACTGCAGATCGTAGCGCCCCTCCAGCACCGCCTCTTGCAGCGCCGCCGCGCCGTAGTCGGCATCGGCCGCTCCCAGGACGCTGGATTTGTAGTCGAGCACGTAATGGCGCCCTTCCCAGAAAAAGACGAGATCGATGAAGCCCTTGACCATTCCCTTGATCCGCCCTGCCGTGAGCGGCGGCCGCGTCGCCCCCCCCACGGAGTGCGTGCGCACGAGGGCATCGAGCGCCTCGATCCGGGTCTCGGGCAGCGAGAACCAGAATTCCATCTCTGGCAGATAGTCGGTGAGCGCGCGCAAGGTGCAGCTGCCCCCGCCCGGTAGAGGCAGGGCAGCGTCCATCACTGCCAGGAGCCAGCCGGTGAGGAGATCGACGTGCGCCGTCCAGCCGCGCACCGCGCAGCGCCGCGCCACCTGGTCACGCAACCGCGCCCCGCCGTCGGCGCACACCGTGCCGAACCCTTGGCGCGCCGCCCATTCGAGCAGACCATGGAGGAAGGTGCCGGTCGCCGCCCCCGGCGGCAGGGCGTGGATTCCCGTCGCCCCTGCCGTCTGCCCCGTCCGGGGCACGTGGACGAATTCGCGCACCTTGGCTTCGCCCGGCGTCTGCGGGTCGGCCGCGAGCGCGCTGCGCAGCCCCGAGTAGCTCGCGATCCCCCACGCCGCGAAGACCCGGCGCCGCGGCGTGTGCGCCGGCCCTAGGGCGATCCCTTCGCCCTCCGCCGGCAGGCGCTCCACGCCCGGCACGGGCAAGGGCACGGTGGCGAGGGAATCGCACCCCGCAGCGAGCGCTTCCAGCTTCTGGCGCACCTGCGCCGGGGAATCGTCCGCCTGTACGCCCAGCACGTGGCCGATGGCGCTCGCGTGCAGGTCCTTCAGCGCCCCCACGCCGATCCAGGTGGCGAAGCGCGCCCGGGTAAGGGCTACGTAGAGCTTGCGCACGTCCTCGGCCAGGCGCTCGCGCTCGGCGCGGGCGAGCGCCGCCTCGTCGGCGCCGAGCGCCACGTGCCGCAGCCCTGCGTCGTCGTGCCAGACGAGGGGCAGATCGTCCTTCTTGACCGGACGGTACGAACCGGCAAAGGGCAGGAAGACGAGCGGATACTCCAATCCCTTGGCCTTGTGCACCGTCACCACTTTAACGAGCGCCTCGTCGCTCTCCAGGCGCAGTTGCCGCTCCTCGGCTTCCTGTCCGCCATCCGCGCGCGCCTCGGCAAAAGCGCGGATGAGGGCGTGCTCGCCATCCAGCCCCCGGCTCATCTTCTGCAGCAGTTCGCTCAAGTGCAGCAGATCGGTGAGCCGCCGCTCGCCGCTGTCGCCCTCGGGCGTCGCCCCGGCAAGCAGACGCGCGGGCACATCGAAGTCGTGCATCAAGCGGCGCAGCATGGGCAACACCCCTTGGCGCCGCCATAGCTCGCGATAGCCGAGGAAGCGCGCCACCTCCGCTTCCCAGGCGAGCACGTCGCGCTCCAGCCGCTCGATCTCCGCCCACCCCAGCACCAAGGTGGCGCTGCCCAAGGCTGCGCGCAGCAAGCGATCGTCCTGCGGCTCGGCGCAGGCTTCGAGCCAGCGCTGCACGTCGGCCGCCGCGGGGCTGGCAAACACCGAACTGCGCTCGGAGAGATAGACGCTGCGCACGCCGCGCCGTGCAAGCGCCGCACGCACCTGCTTTGCCTCTTCACCTTTAGCCACCAGCACCGCCACGTCGGCCGCCCTCACCGGGCGCTTCGTCCCTTTTTTCGGGTGGTCGAACACCGCCCGCCCTTCCCGCCCCAGCCGCAGCAGGCGCACGATCTCCTCGGCGCACCCTTGGGCGAGCCGGTCACGGTATTCCGTGATCGTGAGCGGTTCCGTCGCCTCTTTCCCTTCCACCCACCACGCCACGAGCGCCGGCACTACCTGCCCCTCGCAGACGAACCGCTCATCCAACCCCTTTGCCACCGCCGGCAGAAAGGGCAAGAGATCCTCCCCCTCGGCAGTCTTGAAGAGGAAGGCTCCAGCCTCACTCTGTTCCTGCGCATGCAAAAAGACGCGATTGACCGCCTCCACCATCGCCTGGGTCGAGCGAAAATTGCGCCGCAGGGTGTAGCGCCGCTCGCCGCAGGCCCGGCGCGCGGCGAGATAGGTGTAGATGTCGGCGCCGCGAAAGGCGTAGATCGCCTGCTTCGGGTCGCCGATGAGGATGAGCGCGGTCTGAGGGTCGTTCTCCTGCGGCGCATAGACCCGCTCGAAGATTCGGTACTGCACCGGGTCGGTGTCCTGGAACTCGTCGATGAGCGCCACCGGAAAGGACTGACGGATGCGCGCGGCAAGCCGCGGCCCTTTCGGTCCGCGCAACACCGCCTCGAGCCGGGTGAGCAAATCGTTGAAGTCCAGCTGCGCCCGCCTTTGCTTCAACGCCTCGAAGCGCTGCGCCACCCAGCGCGCCGCGTGGCGCAGCACCGTCGCCTTGGCTTGCTCGCGCAGCTGCTCGAGCTGCTGGCGCAAGGTTTCGAGCGCATCGATCGCCGCATGTGCAGGCGCCTTGCCGCTCTGCCACGCCTCGTCCAGCCCCGCCCGCGTCAAGCGCTTCCAGGCCGATTCGGACAAAGCCGGCACCTCCGCCAAGGGATCGTCCCGCCACCGGGCCAGCGCCTCCAGCCACCCCCGCACATGATCGGTGCGCAATTTCCGCCCGTCGATCTCCTTGCGCTTGCGCGCCTCATCGAAAAGCGACTCCAACTCGGGCACCCATTTTCCCCAGGGCGCCTTCACCACCTCCCATTGCTGCCGGACTTTTTCTGCCACCTCCCCCGGCTGCGGCCCTTCTTCCAGTTCGCCGGCCAGCGGCAACAGCCGCTTCACCCCCCCCCGGAATCCCTCCGGAATGAAAGCATCCTTGAACCAGGCACGCAGCAGCGCCAGCGATTCGGCCGGCAGCGGCGTAAAAAACTCCCGCCAGTAGTCGCGTACCGATTCAAGCAGCAGATCGTCGGACTCCGTCTCCAGCGTCTCGCTAAAGAGGCTGCCGCTGTCGAAGGCATGTTCGCGCAGCATGCGGTGGCACCAGCCGTGGATGGTGGAGACCGCCGCCTCGTCCATCCACTCGGCCGCCGCCTGCAACCGGCGCTCGCACCCCGGCCAATCCTTTTCGGGGTACTGGGCACGCAGCGCGCGCAGGAAATCATCCACCCATTCGGGATCCTCCCCCCCGGCCGGATGGCCAAACCAGCGCGCCGCCTCGCTCAGGCGCCGGCGGATGCGCTCGCGCAGCTCCTTGGTGGCCGCCTCGGTGAAAGTCACCACCAAGAGCTCGGGCGGCATGAGCGCACGCCCGAACGCCGCCTCCCCGCCATGCCCCAGCACCAGGCGCACGTAGAGCGCGGCGATGGTGTACGTCTTGCCGGTGCCAGCGCTCGCCTCGATCAGGCGGCTGCCGTGCAAGGGGAAGCGCAGTACCTCGACTTCGTTCACTCCCTCCGTCATGCCCGCGCTCCTTTCTTTTCTTCCTTGGCGGCCGCCATGTACCGCAGCAAAGGCGCGAGCAGCCTCTCGACCCAGTGCTCGAACTCACCGCTCGCGCGCAGATCGGCGAAGGTTGGCCAGACGCGCGGCAGGTACGGGTCCTCGTCGCGCTCGCCAATCGTCCTGCCGTTGCCCTCATACACCTTGCGCGCCGCTTCCCATGCCTCCTCGCCGCCTTTGTCCGAGGCCATCCACCACGCCCGCGCCGTCTTGAGCGCCAAGGGCAGCGGCCGGCCCATGCCCTCGGCCCAGGCGCGCATCAGCGCCGCGAGCGGCTCGGCCGCCCCCCCCGCGGGCAGCGGCGCAAAGGCGTACTCGCCCACGCGGCTCAACACGACCGTCTGCGTCGGCCCGGCCCCGGCATTGGCCACCAGATGCTGCACCCAGTAGGGCACCAATCGTTCCAGACGATATTTATCGTCTTTCACGAGATCAGTCGGCGTGATGAGTACCCGTGCCCGCTCGCCCTCCTCCTTACGGCGCCATTGCCCCAGCCAATCGGCGAGCTCCAGCCCGTCGACGGCAAAGCGCACCTCATCTGCGCCGGGGATCTCCTGCGGCCAGCGCGCCAGCTCCTCCTCATAGCGCGCGAACAGCCCCTCCATTCCCTCCTCCAGTTCCGCGGCCCACAGTGCCCCCAGCGCCCCTGCGGGCAGTTCCCCGCGCTGGCGGATGCGCCTGATCGCCGCCGCGCGCGCCGCAGCCACGTCCCGCCCCTGCCGCAGGGCGGCGCGCTGCGCGTCGATCACCTCCCGGCGCAGCGCCCATTGCGCCAAGCCGTCGAGCGCGAAAGGCTCGGCTTCCTCGCCGCCCGGATCCTCCACTTCGAGAAAGACCCCTAGGCGCGCGCGCAGGAACGCCCGTACCGGATGGCGCAAAAACTCCTCCAGTTCCCGCACCCGCAACGGCTCCTCCCGCACGAGCGGCGGCAACGGCTTGGGGGAATCATCCGCTTCGCCCTGGCGGCGCTTGCGCCATTCGTACGCATAGGTGAAGAGCGCGCCGGGCTCCGGCTTCTGCGGGAAATAGGCCGGGCTGAAAGGCTGCAAGCGATGCCCGGTGGTGAGCGCCGCCACCAAGTCCTCTCCCTCTACGAACGCCTCGCTCCCAGCCCGGCGCCCCTTCCAGCCCGCCGCCAGATGCTCGCGCAGCTGCGCCACCAGCACGGAGGGCGGTTGCGGCGCGTTGTCGGTGATGCGATACCCCACCCACGAGACCGAGAAGCGTTCGCGCGCCGACAGCAGCGCCTCCAGAAAAAGGTAGCGGTCGTCTTCCCGCCGCGAGCGGTCGCCCGGCCGATAATTGCGCGCCATCAGGTCGAAGTCCGACGGCATGCGCGAGCGCGGATAGTCCCCGTCGTTCATCCCCAGCAGATAGACGTGCCGGAACGGGATCGCCCGCATCGGCATGAGCGTGGCGAAGATCACCCGCCCGGCGAAGAAACGCTGCGACAGCCCCTGCTCCTCCAGCCCCTCCAGCCACGGCTCGCGCACCACCGCAAGCGGCAAGGCGTCCTCCAGCCCCGCTGCCGCGCACGCTTCCACCCACTCCTGCAAAGCCGTCTCCAGCCGCATCAGGGTAATGACTTCCTCGTCGTCCTCGGCCATGAAGAAGCGCGCCAGCAGCGCCTGCAGCCGCTCACCCCACTGAGCGGGCGTCGCCGGCTCGCGCAGCATCCGCCATGCGCGCTCCAGCGCCTCCAGCAAGTCCGCCAGCGGTCCGACGAGCTCCGCCTCCAGCCCGCCGACCTCGGCGAAAGGTTCGATTCCCCGCCAGGCAGAGGCCTTGCCCGCCGCGTAGCCGTAGAGCATGCGCCTGAGACCAAAGCGCCAGGAATTCTGCCCGAGCCACGCCGCCCCGCCCTTCTCGCCCAGACCCAGATCGCGCCGATGCTCCTCGTTCAGCCCCCAGCGGATCTGCGCCCCCTGTACCCAAGCGTGCAAGCGCGGCAAGGCTTCGTCGTCGATGCCGAAGCGCCGGCGCAGCGCCGGCACCTCCAAGAGATCGAGCACTTCCCCCACCCGCGCCCGCCCCTGCGGCAGATCGAGCAGGATCTCCAGCCCCTGCAGTAGCGGATCGCGCGCGCGCAATCCCTGATCGGCGAGCGAAAAAGGAAGGTAGCGCGGATCGTCGGGCTCGATCGCCCCGAACACCGCCTCGACGTGCGGCGCGTAGACCTCGATGTCCGGCACCATCACGATCACCTCGTCGGGACGCAGCGTCGGATCCTCGTCGAAGGCCGCCCGCAGCTGGTCGTGCAGCACCTCCACTTCCCGCTGCGGCCCGTGCGCCACGTGAAAGACGAGGGAACGGTCGTGGTCCAGATCCACGCTCGCGCCTCGTGCCCGTATCTCGGAAAGCGGGCGCAGCTCGAGGATGTCCTCCTGCACTTGCTGCAGCAAGGTTTTCCCCTCCGGCGCCTCGAACCAGTCCAGCCGACCGCCGCTTCCCTCCACCTTCCCCGCGTAGCGCTGGCGCACCGTCTCCTCGTCGAACTCGTCGAGCAAGGCGATGAAATCCCGCCCCTGCTTGCCCCAGGCCGCGAGCAGGGGATGACCATGCCGATGCAGCTCTTCCTCCGGGATGAATTCCGGCTGTCCCTCGCGCCGCTGCCGGCGTTTGCGCCATTTCTCCTGCGCGCGCAGCAGCTCGCGCCCATCGACCACGTCGGCCCAATGGTAGCGGCACGGATTGTGCACGAAGAGCAGCACCGGAATCCAGCGCCCCAGCGCCGCCAGCGCCTCCACCCACTGCTGCGGCAGGCTCGAAATGCCGAAGACGACGAGCCGCAGCGGCAGTCCCGGCGGAGGCGATCCCTGCCACGTCCTCACCGCTTCCAGAAAGGCCGAGTGCACGCTCGAGCGCGCCGTGCGCTCGGCTCCCGGATCGGTGCGCGCCACGTCGGCGCACAGCAGCCGCCACAGCGCCGCCTGCCAGCGCTGCCCCTCCTCGAGCGGGGATTCCTTGCCGTGCGCGTCGCGCAGCACGTCCCGACCCGCGCCCCAGTCCTGCAACCAGTCGGCGCGATAGACCTGATACTGATCGAACAGCTCGGCGATGCGCGCGGCCAGCTGATCACGCTTGCGCACCGCCCGCTCCGCGCTCACCTGACGCCGTAGACCCTCGCCCGCCCCACCCGCCACCGCGCCCGGGTCCACCACGAGAAAGCGGCGCAAGGGCTCATAGACCGGATCCTCCGGCAAGGCCCCGAGCAGACGCAGCAAGCGCCAACGCAACAGCGGCAGATCGAAGGGCGAACGCTCCGGCACCGCCCCTTCCCCCAGCACCGCCCGGTAACAGCGCCACAAAAACGTCGAAGGCAGGGAAAACTCCAGTGCCGCCGCCACGCCGCAGCCGCCCTCTTCCTCGCCAGCGGCGAGCGCGAGCCTGATCCACTGCGCCATGGCGTTGCCCTGCACGAGGAAACACTCCGGCACGAGCGGCGGCAGCGGCTCCCGCCCCAACCAAGCCACCGCCAGCCGGCGCAGATTCTCCAGCCGGTTGCCGTGAAAGATCAGGAATCCCCCGCCGGATGCCCCTGCCGCGCCGTCCGTCTCGCCCATCGTCCGTCTCCCGCTCCAAGCCACGGCGGTTCGCGCCGGTCATGCCCTGCAGCATAAATCGTCGCACGGACGCACGCAAGCCTCTCCGACGGCGATCTTCCCCGCCGTCATGAGACGTTTGCCGCCTCGCGGGTCGCGTAGACGCAAAAAGCGGGCACGAAGCCCGCTTTTTGCAAGAACTGGCGGAGTGGACGGGACTCGAACCCGCGACCCCCGGCGTGACAGGCCGGTATTCTAACCGACTGAACTACCACTCCGCACTTGTGAACCCTGGCGTCCCCACGGGGATTCGAACCCCGGTTACCGCCGTGAAAGGGCGG
>JACRJA010000035.1 GCA_016235745.1 Rhodocyclales bacterium
CGCCAGATATTCCTTCGCCAGCGCCGGGTAGAGCCGCGGGTTGAAGAGAATGTTGGTGATGAAGTAGCACTCGTGCGTGCACGCGCACTCGCGGCGCGCGATCGAGTCCAGGGTGGCGCGGGCCGGCGCCGCGCGCATGATGGTGCACAGGTCATAGTCGTGGTCGCGTACGTTGCCGAGGCTCTGCATGCGCGTCTCGCACGGATACACCTCGCCGGTCTCGCTCAGCACGAGGTTCAATCGCCCGGCATAACAATCGGTCAGCCGCTGTGGCTCGCGCGCGGTGCGCAGGATCAACCGCCGCTGCACGATATCCTGCGCGGCCTTGAGGCGCCCGCCGCGGAAGGCGTAGACCGGCGCGACGCCGCGGCGCAGCTCGCCCCCGAGGCGCTGCGCGATGCGCTGGTACTTGCCGAGGTCCACCTGCTTGTGGCCGGTGTCGGCGAGCTCGCCGCGTACCAGCGAAACCGTGTGCGTACGGATGCGCTTCAGGCGCGCGACGAAATCGGCGATCGCATCCATCTGATCCTGATTCGCACGACAGAACACCGTGTTCACGCCGAGCTCGAACTGGGGATAGCGGTCGAGCAACGGCGCCAGCCGCTCGTAGGTTTCGATGACCTTGGCGAAGCCGCCGGGCGTGCCGCGCAGCCGGTCGTGCGCCTCGCCGATACCGTCGAGCGAGAGCTTGACCGCGATCACGCTGCGCGGGCAGTCGCGCAGGATGCGTTCGGTCTGCTCGGCGATCAGCTCGGGCGTAAGGCCATTGGTGGGATAGAGCATGATCGCCGGGCGGTTGCGCCGGTAGAAGATGCGGCTGATCTCGGGCAGGTCGCGGCGCAGAAACGGCTCGCCGCCGGAGAAAGCGAGCCACAGCAGACTTCCGAGCGAGCGCGACACCTGTTCGATTTCATCGAGCGCCAGCTCCGGTGCCACGGGCGGCGGATTGGCGGCGGACAAATAGAAGCAGAACGGACAGCGCGCGTTGCACTTGCGGGTGACGAAGAAGGTGAGCTGGATCGGCCGGCGCTTCCACAGGATCGAGCCGAGATGGCGCAGCGGCGAGTGCATCAGTGGGCCTCGCGCGGCGCGATCAGCCGCTGGTAGCGCAGCATGCCGGCGGCGGCGCCGGCCCCCACGGGCAGCGGGTAAACGAGCAGGTAATAAAGCCCGGCGGCGAGCGCGAACGGCAGCCCGCGTGCGCGGTGAAACGCGGCGAGCAGGCCGCGGTTCGCATACAGGTTGAGGCCGAGCGCCGTGGCCGCCGCCACGGCCCAGAGTGGCTCGCCGGTGAACAGCGCCAGCG
>JACRJA010000003.1 GCA_016235745.1 Rhodocyclales bacterium
CATCGCCGAGCTCCTGCCGCAAGACCTGCCGCCGGAGCTCGCCAAGT
The DNA here is from genome assembly GCA_016235745.1 of Rhodocyclales bacterium. GTDB lineage: Bacteria > Pseudomonadota > Gammaproteobacteria > Burkholderiales > Rhodocyclaceae > Tepidiphilus. Next base: position 48 of record JACRJA010000003.1, read on the forward strand.
ACCTGCCGCGCATGGCCTATGTGCTCATCGACGAGAACGCCTACCCGGACGAAGCGCTCGCCGGGCTCAAGAACGTCGTGGCGGCTACCATCCGGCTCAAGCGCCAGCAGCGCCCGCAAGACCTCGCCCGGCTCACCGAGGCGCTGCACCGCTGGTTTGCCGGCGATGCGGAACTCGAGCGCATCCTGAGCGTCTGGATTCAAGAATATCTGCTGCGCGACCTGCGCCCGGAACTGAACGTACCCGAAGCCCACGACCTGGGGGAGATCACCATGCAACTGGCCGAACGATTCAAACTGTGGGAACAGGAAGTCGCCCAGAAGGCGTTGCAGCAAGGTGTCCAGAAAGGTCGGCTCGAAGGTCTGCAGCAAGGTCTGCAGCAAGGCAAACTCGAAGGCGAAGCCCTCGTGCTGCAACGTCAGCTCACCCGCCGCTTCGGGCCGCTGCCCGAGTGGGTGCAGGTGCGCCTGCGCTCGGCCTCGAGCGAAGAGCTCGAAACCTGGGCCGAGCGGGTGCTCGACGCTTCGCGCCTCGAAGACGTCTTCGGGGAGTGTACGCGATAGCCTTCGATTTGGTGGTGGCCGATACCGAGCAGCATCACCCCAAGGGCGTGACGCAGGCGTACACCGAGATTGGTGCGGTACCGGTGAGAAAGCCATGTCGATGAGCCGTGAAGTTCCCCTGGTCCACCCTGGCACCATCCTGCTGGAAGACTGGCTCGAGCCGCTGGGCATCAGCCAGTACGCTTTGGCGCGAGCGATTGGCGTGCCCCGCCGGCGCATCAGCGAGATCATCCAAGGGTGGCGGGCCATCAGCGCGGATACGGCGTTGCGCCTGGCCGCATTCTTTGGGGTCGATGCCGAAAGCTGGCTCGCCCTGCAGGCGCACTACGACGCCGTGCAGCGGCGCGAGGCGCTCGCCCAGGAACTGGCTGCAATCCCGCGCTACGAGCAATTGGCGCACGAACGTACCGAGCTCGCCCGAGCGCTTTGAGCGCCCGGGCGCCCTCCTTACCCCCCCGCCAAATGCCGCTCGATGCGCACGAGCTGCGGTTCGAGCTGTGCGAGTGTGGCGCTGAAGCGCTCGATGCGCTCGCGCTCCTGCGCCACCACCTCGGCCGGCGCGCGTTCCACGAAGCTGGGGTTTTCCAGTTTCTTCTTCGCCCTGGCGATCTCGGCGCGCAGGCGCTCGATCTCTTTGGCGAGCCGCTCGCGCTCCTTGGCGGCGTCGATGGGCACGTCGAGCATGAGCTGCAGCGCCTCCACCGCCGCCACCGGCGCGAGCGCATCTTCGGGTAGGCGCGCCAGCGTGCGCACCTCCGTGAGCCGCGCGAGCGAGCGCAGGTAGGGAACGAAGCCGGCGATCGTCGCCGTAAGCGCCTCGTCCGCCGGCTCACCCAGCGCCACCGCGAGCGGCACGCGCTCGCCCGGGTTGAGCTTCATCTCGGCGCGCAAGCCCCGCACTGCGCGGGTGATCGCCTGGAAGAGCACCATTTCGCGCTCGGCTGCCTCGTCGAGCTGCCCGGGCTCGGCGATGGGGTAGGGCGCCACCATGATCGAGTCGCCCACCTTGCGCCCGGCCACCGGCGCCACGTGCTGCCACAGCTCCTCGGTGATGAAAGGAATCACCGGATGCAGCAGCCGCAGCACGGCCTCGAGCACGTCGATGAGCGTGCGGCGCGTGGCGTGGCGCACCGCTTCGTCCTCCTGGGCAAGACGCACCTTGGCGAGTTCCAGATACCAGTCGCAGTATTCGTCCCAGACGAACTCGTAGAGCGCCTTGGCATAGAGGTCGAAGCGATAGTCGGAAAGGTGCCGCTCGGCCTCGACTTGCACCCGCTGCAGGCGCGAGACGATCCAGCGTTCGGCAAAGCCCAGCGCCTCGGGCACGGCGGGCGTCTGCGGCAGGCGCTCCTCGCCCACGTTCATCAGCACGAAGCGCGTCGCGTTCCACAGCTTGTTGCAAAAATTGCGGTACCCCTCGCAGCGGCCGAGGTCGAACTTGAGGTCGCGCCCAGGGCTCGCGAGCGAAGCGAAGGTAAAGCGCAAGGCATCCGCTCCGAACGCCGGGATGCCGTCGGGGAATTCCCTGCGCGTGCGCTCGGCGATCGCCGCGGCCTGTTTCGGATTCATCAGGCCGGTCGTGCGCTTCTGGATGAGCGATTCCAGATCGATGCCGTCGATGAGATCGATCGGGTCGAGCACGTTGCCCTTGGACTTCGACATCTTCTGCCCTTCGGCATCGCGGATGAGGCCGTGGACATAGACGTGCTTGAACGGAATCTTGCCGGTGACGTGGGTGGTCATCATCACCATGCGTGCCACCCAGAAGAAAATGATGTCGAACCCCGTGACCAGCACCGAAGAAGGCAGATAGAGATCGAGCGCCGGGTTGGACTTGGCCGGATACTCCGGCGTCCAGTCGAGGGTGGAAAAAGGCCACAGCGCCGAGGAAAACCACGTGTCGAGCACGTCCGCGTCGCGCGTGAGCGGCCCCGTGTAGCCCTCGGCCGCGGCGAGCGCGCGGGCTTGCGCCTCGTCGTTCGCCACCCAAAAGCGGCGGCTCTCGGCCGGGTCTTCGTCGGCATACCAGGCCGGGATCTGGTGGCCCCACCACAACTGGCGCGAAATGCACCAATCCTGGATATTGGCCAGCCACTGGCGATACGTGTTCACCCAGTTCTCGGGAAAGAAACGGATGCTGCCGTCCTCGACCACCTCCAGCGCCTTCTGCGCGAGCGACTTGCCGTCCGCGCCGGGCTTGGTGGTGGCCACGAACCACTGGTCGGTGAGCATGGGTTCGAGTACCACTCCCGTGCGCTCGCCGCGCGGCACCATCATCTTGTGCGGCTTCACCTCGACCAAAAGCCCCTGCGCCTGCAGTTCGGTCACGGCCTTTTCCCGGGCCACGAAGCGGTCGAGCCCGCGGTAGGGCTCGGGCACCTGGTCGTTCAGATGGGCATCGAGCCGGAAGATGTTGATCAGCGGCAGCCCGTGGCGCTGGGCCACGGCGTAGTCGTTGGCGTCGTGCGCCGGCGTCACCTTCACGCAGCCGGTGCCGAAGCTCGGATCCACGGCCGCATCGGCGATGAGGGGAATGCGCCGGCCCACGAGCGGCAGGATCACCTCCTTGCCGATGAGCCCCTGATAGCGGGGGTCTTCCGGATGCACCATCACCGCCACGTCGCCAAAGAGCGTCTCCGGGCGCGTAGTGGCCACCACCACGCCTCGTTGCCCGTCGATGGGCCCGTCGGCGAAGGGGTAGAGGAGGGACCAGAGAAATCCCTCTTCCTCTTCCGCCGAAACTTCCAGATCGGAAACCGCCGTGCGCAGCTTCGGATCCCAGTTGACCAGACGCTTGCCGCGGTAGATGAGCCCTTCGCGGTAGAGGCGGACGAAGACTTCACGCACCACGCGCGACATCCCCTCGTCCATGGTGAAGCGCTCGCGCGTCCAGTCGGCCGAAGTGCCCAGACGCCGCATCTGGCGCGTGATGGTGCCGCCGGAGTATTCCTTCCACTGCCACACGCGCTCGAGGAATTTCTCCCGCCCCAGGTCGTAGCGCGTGAGCCCCTCGCGCTCGAGCTGACGCTCGACCACGATCTGAGTGGCGATGCCAGCATGGTCGGTGCCCGGCTGCAGCAGCACGTTGTCCCCGCTCATGCGCCGCCAGCGCACCAGCATATCCATGATCGTCTGGTTGAAACCGTGCCCCATGTGCAGGGTCCCGGTGACGTTGGGCGGCGGCATCAGGATGCAGTAGGGATTCTTTCTGCCCGGGTCGAAACCGGCGCGGAAGTAGCCGTGTTCCTCCCAGAAGGGATACCAGCGCGATTCGATCGCCTTGGGTTCGAAGCTCTTGTCCAGGGTCATGGCACCAATGGAATCGGGGGACGAAAGCCGAGGATTATAACCAACTGGACCGCTGTGGATGAGGTATACTTCGCGTCCAATTCCCTGCATCACGGATCGTTCACGTTCGATACTAATGTAGCATTCCGATTAACCAAAATGCTTTTATTCTCAAATTATTAAATCATCATGTTGATTCCTGTCATTCTTTCTGGCGGCGCAGGAACGCGCCTTTGGCCGGTCTCGCGCGAGGGGCACCCCAAGCCTTTCATCGAGCTTGCCGATGGCGAGACCCTGCTGCACAAAACCTATCGCCGTGCGGCCTCCATCCTCGATGCCGTAGAAGAGGCGCCAAGGGAGATCCTCACCGTCACCAACCGCGACCATTATTTTCTTAGCAAGGATGAATTCGCGCGCACGGGGCTCGAAGGCCGCTATCGCGGCACGTATCTCTTGGAGCCCGTTGGGCGCAACACGGCCGCGGCGGTGGCGCTGGCCGCCCACGCCGTGGCCGAGCGTTACGGCCCTGAAGCCTTGCTGCTCATTCTGCCGGCCGATCATCTCATCCAAGACGAAGCGGCGTTTCGCCGCGCTGTCGTGGACGCGGCCCAGCTTGCCCGGCAGCGGCGGCTCGTCACCTTTGGCATCGTTCCCGATCGGCCGGAAACCGGCTATGGCTACATCGAAGCGGGCGAGGCGTTGGGCCCGGGGCGGGCGGTAGTGCGCTTCGTCGAGAAGCCCTCCCTCGAGCGCGCCGAAGCATATCTTGCCGCGGGTAATTTTTACTGGAACGCCGGCATGTTCTGCTTCCAGGCCGGCTTTCTGCTCGAGCAGATGGCGCGCCATGCGCCGGAGGTAGCCGAGGCGGCGGCGCTTTGCTGGGAAAACACCCGCGGGCGCATGACCCCGCAAACCTCCATGATCGAGCTCGATGCCGAACGCTTTGCCGGCATCCCTGAAATCTCCATCGACTATGCCCTGATGGAACGCTCCGATGCCGTGGCGGTCGTCCCGGCTGAGTTCGGCTGGAGCGACATCGGCTCGTGGTGCGCCTTGAGCGCGCTCGTTCCCGCCGATGCCGCAGGCAACCGGGCGAAAGGGCAGGCGCTCTTTCTCGACAGCCGCGACACCTACGTCCACAGCGAGGATCGGCTGGTGGCTGCGCTCGGCGTGGAGGGGCTGGTGATCGTCGACACGCCCGATGCGCTGCTCGTGACGCACCGTGACAAGGCGCAGGACGTCAAAAAGGTCGTGGCCCAGCTCAAGGAGCGCGATCACGAGACCTACAGCTGCATCGCACGGTGGTGCGTCCCTGGGGCAGCTATACGGTGCTGGAAGAAGGGCCGGGCTTCAAGATCAAGCGCATCGAGGTGAAACCGGGGGCGTCGCTGTCGCTGCAGATGCACCATCACCGCAGCGAGCACTGGATCGTGGTGCGCGGCATGGCGAAGATCGTCAATGGGGAGCGGACGTGCTACGTGCGCCCCAACGAATCCACCTACATTCCCGCTGGCTGCAAGCACCGCCTGGAAAACCCCGGCGTGCTCGATCTGGTGATGATCGAGGTGCAGTGCGGGGAGTACCTCGGCGAGGACGACATCGTGCGCTTCGACGACGCCTATGGGCGGGGGTAAGGGGTGAGAAGGCGATGATCGTTCTCTTGACGGCGTTTCTGCAAGTTTCTTGGTGACCTTGGGAGTGATCCGCTGGCACCGTTTTCATGGGCATCTTGCCGCTGACGATAAGTTTTCCGGCGTGCAGAAGTTTCATCGCCATTCGGTGGCACGCATCGGCGGGGCGGGCGTGGGGGCGCGGCTTTTGCTCACCATGGGCGCGGCGGCGCTGGGGTTTTGGTTTCTGGGGGCGACGCTCACGCGGGTGGACGTGCCGTTCGTCGATGAGCTTTTTCGCTATGGGCCGGTGGCCCTTGCCTTGACGGTGGTGGCAGTGGGCGGGGTGGCCAATGCGATCAACATCATCGACGGGTTCAATGGCTTGGCGGGCATGGTGGGGGTGATGATCCTGGCGGCGCTGGGGTACGTGGCCTACGTGCTGGGCGATCATTTGCTGTGGAACGTGTGCATCGCCAGCGTCGGGGCGATTTTGGGGTTCTTCGTGTGGAACTACCCGCGGGGGCTCATTTTCCTCGGCGACGGCGGGGCGTATTTGGTGGGCTTCCTGATCGGCGAGGTGTCGGTGCTGCTGGTGGGGCGGCACCCGGAGGTGTCGGCGTGGTTCCCCATGCTCTTGGTAGTGTATCCGGTGTTCGAGACGGTGTTTTCCATCTACCGGCGCAAGATAGTGCGGGATACTTCGCCTGGATTGCCGGATGCGTTGCATTTGCATACGCTGATATTCCGCCGCATCGTGCGCTGGGCCGGCGGACGTGAGGCGGAGGCGCTGGTGCGGCGCAATTCGGCCACTTCCCCTTACCTGTGGCTGCTGTGTTCGGCCTCGGGCGCTGTGTGTCAAGGTTGTTGGCACCTGAGTTAAGCCGCTTTTTGGGCTGCTTTGGGTGGCCCGCCGGTCTCTTGCCGGTCGGGGTTGAGCCAGACGGTTTGGATGGGATCCCAGTTGCGGATCCGGCCCGACCAGCGACGGGGATGGCGCCGACGAGCTTCCTCGTAGAGCGACGTGCGCTGCGCGAGGATGGCCGCATCC
>JACRJA010000040.1 GCA_016235745.1 Rhodocyclales bacterium
GCCATTTCCAAAGGATTGGTTTCGACACGCATCGCCATGATGGGCATACTCCTTTCTCGAAGTCATGGCGTCAGACCGAGCGCCGCGCACTTCCTGCCAGAGGCGCTAAACGGAATTTACAGAAAGGATGGTACACAACCCGCGACACGGCGCTGGCGATCGCCGGGGATTATCTCACGGCGATGGAAGAGGGCGGCCGGGTGGTTCATGCCACGCTCGACGAACTCATCGCCTTCCAGCGCGCCCGCACCGACGCCGGGCTGCAGCACTCCGTCGCCGAAGCCCGCAGTACCACATACGCCTTGCTCGGGCTGGGCGCAAGCGGCTTCGTCCTGCTCGCCATCCTGGCTGCCTGGGCCGGGCGGCGCATCGAGCGCGGCATGGGGAACATGCTTGCCATGGCCCGCTCGATCGCCTGGCTCGATCTGCGCACCGACGTCGACGACCCGCAGCGCGACGAGATCGGCGATCTGCTCGAGGCGCTCAAGATCATGCGGGCGCGGTTCTATGAAGTAGTGATCACCCTGAGCCAGGCCGACCACAAGCTCGAAGAGGCGGTCAAGGACGAGACCCAGCGCGCACTGCAAACCGCGGAGGCGGCGAGCACGCAGGCTGAAGCGGCGCAGCGCATGGCCAGCAGCATCGAGGAACTCTCCACGACCATGGACGAAGTGGCGGCCAACGCCGAACGCTCGGCGCAGCAGGTGGCCGAGGGGGTCGCGCGCAACCGCGCTGCCGCCGCCCGGGTGCGTGCGAGCGCCGAGAAAACCGAGCGCCTCGCCGACGAACTGGGCGCCATCGCCGGCGAGGTACAGTCGCTCACCGAAGCGATGCAGTCGGTGCGTTCGGTGGTCGAGGTCATCCGCGACATCGCCGAGCAGACGAATCTCTTGGCGCTCAACGCCGCGATCGAGGCGGCGCGCGCCGGCGAGTCGGGCCGCGGCTTTGCCGTGGTGGCCGACGAAGTGCGCAAACTCGCCGAGCGCACGGCCAAATCCACGGTCGAGATCGGCGAGATGATCGGCCAGGTCGAACGAAAAGTGGAAACGACGGTCGCCCACATGGCCGCAGGCCAGCGCACCGTGGGCGAGACGGTGGCCTCCGCCCGTGAAGCCGCGCAGGAGATCGCCCTCGTCGAGCAGAGCATGGACCAGATCGGGACGCAGGCGCTGGCGATCCGCGACAGCGTCCATGAGCAGGCCGCGGTGACGCACCACGAGGCCGAGGAAGTGAGTCGCATCGCCGAGATGGCCGAAACGCTCGCGGTGATGGCACAGAAAGGGCGGGAACTCGCGCACGAGCTCGATACGATGACCCAGACGATGGCCCAGATGCTGCGCCAGTTCCGCACCTGAGCGCCCCCGAGGCTCGCCGCGGCGAGCTCAGCCCTCCTTCGGCCCCAGCCAGGCCCGCAGCCGCGCGCGCTGCGATGCATTCGGCCGCGGAACGGGGGTCAGCTCCACCCGTTCGAGCGCGGGGGGCGCGAGTTCGAGCAGCGCCTGGTAGAGCCGCCCTTCGCGAAAGGCGTGCACCGGCACCTTTGCCCCTGCCCCGCGGCGGCGCAAGACGCTCTCCCATTGCGCCGGCGTGACCTTAAATCCGTCGATCGCCACGAGCTCGTCGCGCGGCGCGATGCCAGCGCGCTCGGCCGAGCCTGCGCGGCGCACCGCCGCCACCCGCATCGACTCGCGCTCGAAGCGCAGCTCCGTATCGGGTACGGCGGCCATGACCTCGCGCCACTGTACGCCGAAACGGCGCAGCAGCGCCGCCAGGGGCGGATCTTCCGTGCCGTAGACCATGCTTTCCAGCCAGCGCGCCAGCCGCGGCCCGGCCATGTCGTGGAGCGCGGCAAACGGTGCCTCTTCCCCGATGCCCTTACCGCTGCGGCCGTGGCGTTCCCACAAAGCGCGCAGCAGTGCATCGAGCGAAGCACCGCGTTCGCGCAGCTGCAGATCGAGCGCCAACGCCACCAAAGCGCCTTTGGCGTAGTAGCTCACGGTGGCGTTGGCGCTGTTCTCGTCGGGGCGATAGAACTTGATCCAGGCATCGAACGAGGCTTCTGCCAGGCTCTGGCGCAGCCGCCCAGGGCTCGTCAGCACCTGGGTCGCGGTCTTGGCCAGCAGATTCAGATAGCGCGGTACCTCGATCACACCAGCGCGCAGGAGCAAAAGCTCGTCGTAGTACGACGTCCAGCCTTCGAAGAGCCACAGCAGGCGCGTGTAATGCTCGGCAAACAGATCATAGGAGGCGAAGGCGGCGGGCTTCAAGCGCTTCACCACCCAGGCGTGGAAATATTCGTGGCTGAAAAGCCCCAGCAGACGCACGTACTCGTCCGACGGCGCCCCCATGCCCGGCCAGGGCAGATCGCGCCGCGCCACAAGCAAGGCGGCGCTCTCGCTGTGCTCCAGCCCGCCGTAACCCTCGTCAGTGAGCGTCAGCAGAAAGACATAACGCTCAAAGGGGACCTCGCCGAAGAGCTCATGGGCCGAGGTGCAAATCGCCGTCAGGTCGGCCGCCAGGCGCGCCCGGTCGAAAGGCTCGGCGTGCCCTGCGATCGCCACCGTGTGCGGCACGCCCCCGGCGGAGCATTCGACGAACTCGAGTGGCCCCATCAAAACCGGGGCGTCGATGAGCGCATCGTAGTCCGGTGCGCGGTATTCGCCAAAGCCCCACAGGGGCGTTCCCTCGGCGCGCTCGAGCGCGGTGGCCACGCGCCAGCCGGCGCCGCGGGAAGCGGACGGCGCAACGAGTCGAACCCGATGTTCCTCGCCGCTTCGCCCCTCGACGCGCAGAAAGAGGCTCGTGCCATTGAAAAACCCCCGCTGGGCATCGAGCCAGGCCTCGCGCACCGAAGGGTCGAAGGCCCACACGCGATAGCGGCAGCGCAGCGCGCGGGCACCGCGCGGCGCTATGATCCTCCACGAGCACTTGTCGATTTTGGTCGCATCGAGGAGTCGCGCCGACCCATCGGCCAGCACCGCCTCGGCCGCGAACTCGAGGAAGCGACGGGCAAACTCGCGGATCAGGTAGGAGCCGGGGATCCATACCGGCAGGCGCAGCAAGAGCGTCTCCTCGCCGGCCAGAGGGACTTCCATTTCGACCAGGAATTCGTGGGCGGCGGGATCGTCGCAGCGGACGGTGTATTCTATCGACATGGTCATTCCCCTCGTTCCAGCAGCTAAGCCTCGGCGATGAGCCTATAATGCCCCAAAATTCCCCGTGCGCCCCCATGACCGAATCGCTCGCCCTCGTCCTGTGCCCCTCGCCGACCGAACGGGCCATGTTCGTCGCCGCGTTCGACGCCTTGGGCTACGACACCCTGACGGCGGAGACCCCCGAAGGAGCCATTGCCCTCTTCGAGCAGCGCCATCCGGACTTGGTGGCGATCGCTAACGGCGAGGACCTGCCTAGCCTCTTGCAGGAGCTGCAACGTCGGCGCCGCCACGAGGTCGAATTTTTCGTGGCCACGCGCACACAGGAAGACGCCCTGCGCGCCTTGGAAGCGGGTGCGAGCGAGGTCACGACCGGCCCGCTGCACCCGGCTTTGCTGCGCCACTGGCTGCAGCGTCTGCACAGCGAGCGCCTGCTGCAGCGCAATTTCCGCGGCCTGCAGCAACTGTGCGCCACCGCCTCGCGCATCGCCGGCATCCTCGGCTGGGGCTGGAGACCCGACGAGGATCGGTTCCAATGGCCAGAGGGCGCCGAGACCTGGTGGCACGGCGAGCCGCCGCAGCGACGGGGGGAGCTGCTCGCGCGGGTACACGACGAAGACCGATTCCGCGTCGAGACGGCTTTCGAACATCTCCGGCTGATTCGCCGCCAGACCGAAGTCGAATTCCGGCTGCAGGAAGAGCCGGTGCGCTTCGTGCGGCTGGTGGCCGAGCCCTGCGCCGAAAGCGAAGATCTGATCCTGGGCGTACTCATGGATGTGACACAGGCGAGGCGCTTCGAGGCCGCCCTGGCGCATCTATCGCACTACGACGAGCTCACCGGCATTCCCAACCGCAAGCACTTCCTGCGCGCGGCAAGTGAGCTGCTGCCCCAAGCGACCCTCGATCGGCCGCAGCTCCTCCTCTACCTCGACGTCGCAGGCTTGGCGGGCATCAACGACGCCTACGGCGACCGGGCCGGGGACACCGTGCTGCGCACCCTCGCCCAGCGCCTCGCCCACTGGAGCACGCGCTACGGCGGCCTCGCCTGCCGCATGGGCGGAGACGAATTCGCCGCCCTCATCACCCCGGGTTCCGAGAGCCATGAGGCGGAAGCGCTGGAGGAACTCCTGGACGCGCTCGAGCAGCCATTGCCCCTATTGGATCGAGAGGATCGAAGCGAAGAACTGCGACCGCGCGTGACGATCGGTGGCGTCTGGATTCCGGCCGCTGGCACCGAGCTGGAAGCGCTCATCCGGCTTGCCCAGCGGCAGCAACGTCAGGCCTTCGCCTCGGGGCGCCGTTTCTCCCTCACGGCGGAGCCTTCAACGGACGATGCGCCGACGGTGCAGCTCGAAACCGCGCTGCATCGAGCGCTGGCGCGTCAGGAATTCTTCCTCCTCTACCAACCCCAGCTCGAGCTCGAGACGCGCAAAATCATCGGCGCCGAAGCCCTGCTGCGCTGGCGCCATCCCCAGCGCGGCGTACTGCCGCCCATCCAGTTCATCCCGCTGCTGGAAGAAACAGGACTGATCGTGGAAGCAGGCCGCTGGATCATCGACGAGGCATCGGCCCGGCTCGCCGCCTGGAACGACGCGGGGATTCCCCTTCGCCTTGCGGTAAACCTTTCTCCGCGCCAGATTCTGGACGACGGGCTGGTCGATCACATCGCCGACTGCCTGCAACGCCACCGCCTGCTCCCGCAGCGGCTCGAATTCGAGATCACCGAAACGCTGGCCATCCGCGACCCCGAACGCGCCCGCGCCTTGATCGCCGCCATCCGCTCGCTGGGTTGCCCCGTAGCCCTCGACGACTTCGGCGTAGGCTACGCCTCGCTGGAATACATGCTGCAGTTTCCCTTCGACGCGATCAAGCTCGACATGTCCTTCGTCCATCGCCTGGTGGAGGCGCCCGTCGATCGCGCCATCGTACGCGGCGTCGTCACCATGGCCGACGCTTTGGGAAAACGCGTGATCGCCGAAGGCGTGGAGACAGCGCAACAGGCCGATTACCTGCACGCGATGGGGGTCGACGAGATCCAGGGCTGGTACGTGGGCAAGCCGATGGCGCCGGCTGCGCTCACCGAGCGGCTGCACGAAGACGCGCACGGTCCTCAGTGACGCAGGCGCTCGAGCGCTGCCTCGATGCGATCGACTCCAATCACTTCCAGCCCCGGGATGGGCTGCCTGGGGACGTTGGCGCGCGGCACGACGGCCTGGGTGAAGCCGAGTTTGGCCGCCTCGCGCAAACGCTCCTGCCCGCGCGGCGCCGGGCGGATCTCGCCGGCGAGCCCCACTTCACCAAACACCGCCAGCCGCAGCGGCAAAGCCCGGTTCTTGAGCGAGGAGACGATGGCCAGCGCCATCGCCAGGTCGGAAGCCGGCTCGGTGATGCGCACCCCGCCCACGGCATTGACGAACACGTCCTGATCGAAGCACGACACGCCGGCGTGGCGGTGCAGCACGGCGAGCAGCATCGCCAAGCGGTTGGGTTCGAGCCCCACCGTCAGGCGCCGTGGCGTGGGGCTGGCCGACCCGTCGACGAGCGCCTGGATCTCCACGAGCAGCGGGCGGGTGCCTTCGAGCGTCACCAGGATGGCGCTGCCGGGCACGTCGGCGCGGTGCTCGGAGAGGAAGATCGCCGAGGGGTTGCTCACCGCCTTGAGCCCCCGGTCGGTCATGGCGAACACGCCCAGTTCGTTGGCCGCGCCGAAGCGGTTTTTCACCGCGCGCACCAGACGAAAGCTCGAATGCGCGTCCCCCTCGAAATAAAGCACGGTATCGACGATGTGTTCGAGCACGCGCGGCCCGGCGAGGCTTCCCTCCTTGGTCACGTGCCCCACGAGCAACACCGCCGTGCCGCTTCCCTTGGCGTAGCGGGTGAGTTGCGCCGCGCACTCGCGCACCTGCGCCACCGACCCCGGCGCCGAGGTGAGCGCCTCGGTGTACATCGTCTGGATGGAGTCGATGACCATCACCCGCGGCGCGAGCACCTGCGCGGCGGCGAGCACCCGCTCGAGCTGGATCTCGGGCAAGAGCGGCAGCGGCAAGCCCGCCAGGCCCAGGCGCTCGGCGCGCAACGCCACCTGTTCGGCCGACTCCTCCCCCGTGACGTAGAGCACGGGGCCGGCGCCGGCGGATTCCAGCCGGGCGAGCGCCTGCAGTAACAGGGTAGATTTGCCGATACCCGGATCCCCGCCCAGCAGCACCACTGCGCCGGGGACGATGCCGCCGCCCAGCACGCGGTCGAACTCCTCGATGCCCGTGGCTTGGCGCTGGAGCGGGCGGCGTTCGATGCGATCGAGCGTGACCAGGCCCGAGCCCGCATCGGCCGTGAGCGCCGCGGGGCGCTGCATCGCCCGATGCAGCGTCGGGCCCGAGTCATCCGCTTCGCGCGTCTCTTCCAGCGTGTTCCACGCCTGGCACTGGCTGCACTGCCCCTGCCAGCGCGGGAAACGCGCGCCGCACTCGCGGCAGACGAAGACGGTGCGCGCCTTGGCCATCAGCGCCCGAAGAAGAATTCAGCCGCCGGCAGCTGCTGTTCCATGGTACGGATGCGCTCTTGCAAGAATTCGGCAAACGTCATGATCAGCCGCGAGCGGAAGCGGTCCTTGGGCACGATGAGCTCGAAAGGCGTATATTGCGGCGGATCGAGCGGCGCGGCCGCGAGCTGCCCCGCACGCAACTCTTCGAGCAGCGCCGCGCGCGACGCGATGGCCACGCCGATGCCGGCGGCGGCGAGATGTTTCACCCCTTGCAGGGTGCCGATCTCGGCGGCAATGGTCAGCGATTCGGGCGCGATGCCCGCCGCCGCGAAAAAGGCCTCGGCGATCTCGCGGATGCCATTGCCTGGATCGCGCTGGATGAAGGGATAGGCCGCGAGCTCCTTGGCGCGCACGGGCTTGCCCTTGCCTTTGGCCAGCGGGTGACCGGGCGCGAAAATCGCCCACAGTTCATCCCGGCCGATCTGCTTCTGATCGATCCCCGGCTCGTCGGCCGCGATTTCGATGATGCCCAGGTCGAGTTCGCGCTCGAGCACTCGCTCTTGGGTGAGCTGCGACGTGCCCACCACCAGCCGCGGAATCACCCGCGGATAGGCCCGCTTGAACTCTTCGATGATGCGCGGCATCCACCAGGTCGCCAAGGTGGTGGAAGCGCCAATGGAGAGCAGCCCAGAGAGCTCGCTGGTGAGCTCGGCCACGCGCGTCTCGAGCTCCTCGTCGAGCGAGAGCATCTTTTCCGCATAGGCGAAGACGATCTCGCCGGCCGGCGTGAGCTTCAGCTTACCGTGGCCGCGCTCCAGGAGCCGCGTGTTGAAATGCTCCTCCAGCTGCTTGATCTGGAAGGTGACGGCAGGCTGGGTCATGAAGAGCCGCTCGGCCGCCTTGGTGAAGGACCCCGCCTTGACGACGGTGTAGAAGACTTGTAGCCGACGATCAGCCATGGAAAATCACCTCTGCGAACGATGAGTGGTAGAAGGACGCGGCGTGGCGCGCGGACGCGGGGCTTTCCCTTTGGCGGCAGGAAGGCGTGCCGTCGCCGGCGGCGTCAGCGCGAAGGTCTGCACCACCGCCTCCGGCGGCAGCTCCATCCACATGCCGCGCCTGAGCCGCGGCGGCAGCGCCACCGGGCCGTAGCGCACGCGGATGAGCCGGCTCACGGTGAGCCCCAGCGCCTCGAACATGCGCCGCACCTCGCGGTTGCGCCCCTCCTTGATCGTGACGCGGTACCAGTGATTCGCCCCTTCACCGCCCGCATCGACGAGGGATTGAAAACGCGCCGGGCCGTCTTCCAGGGTGATGCCGCTGGTGAGCTCCTCGATCTGCTGCGGCGTGAGCTCACCGATGAGGCGCACGGCGTACTCCCGCTCCAGCTCGTAGCGCGGATGCATCAAGCGGTTGGCGAGCTCACCATCGTCGGTAAAGATCAGCAGCCCGGAGGTGTTGAAGTCGAGCCGTCCCACCGCGATCCAGCGCCCTTTGCGCAGCGCCGGCAAGCGATCGAACACCGAGGGGCGCCCTTCCGGATCCTCGCGCGAGACGATCTCCCCTTCCGGCTTGTGGTAGAGCAGCACGCGCGGCACGCTGTGCCCCGGCCGCCAGGCGAGGAGCTTGCCGTCGACCTTGATCCGATCCCCCGGCCCTACCCGGTCCCCCAGCTGTGCCGGCCGGTCGTTGATCGCCACCCGCCCCTGCACGATCCATTCCTCGATGGTGCGGCGCGAAGCGAGCCCCAGGCGGGCGAGCACTTTCTGCACCCGCTCGCGCGGCGCTTCGGCCACGGCGGCAGGCGCCGGTGGGTTTTTTCCCGCGCGGACGCGCCGTCGCGCCCCGTCGGATGATTTAAGTTCCTTGGTCTTCATCCTCATCCTTGAGTTTTGCTTCCGGCCCAGGTTCGAGCATCGCTTCGAGCTCGGCGAGCGGCGGCAGTTCCGTAACGTGGCGCAGACCCAGATCGTCGAGGAAGCGCTGGGTGGTGGCGTAGAGCGCCGGGCGTCCGGGGCCGTTGCGATGCCCCACGACTTCGATCCAACCACGGGCTTCGAGGGTGCGCAGCACCTGGGTGGACAGCGTCACGCCGCGGATCGCCTCGATGTCGCCGCGCGTGACCGGCTGGCGGTAGGCGATGACGGCCAGGGTCTCCCACACCGCCCGGCTGTAGGCGGGCGCACGCTGGGCCCGCAGCCGGTCGAGCCAAGGCTGGATCTCGGCCCGCGTACGAAAACGCCAGCCGCTCGCCGTGCAGACCAGCTCCACCGCTTTCCCGCGCCATTCCTGCTGCAATTCGGCGAGCACGGAAGCGAGGATGTCCGCGCCCGGGTCCGGCTCGAAGAGCCGGCGCAGCGCCTCCAGCGGCAAGGGTTCGTCGCTTGCCAGCAGCGCCGCCTCCACGATGCGCTTGGTCGAAAATTGCCCGCTCGTCATGGCTCGGTCGCCAGAGATTCGGTTGGCGGCGCGGCTTCGGCCGGACGCACCCACAGCGTGCCGAACGGCTCGCGCTGCTCCAGGTGCAAGGCGTTCTCCTTGCACAGCTCCAGCAGGGCGACGAACGTGACCGCCACCCCCAGCCGCCCCTGTCCGGGTTCGAGCAGGGTGGCGAAGGCGAGCGCCCCGGCGGCGTGGCGCAGCCGGCGCAATACGCGGCTCATGGCCTCGCGCACCGAGACGGCCTCGGCGGCGACTTCGTGCCGGCGTTCGAGCCGCAGGCGCTGCAGGATGTCCGTCCACGCTTCGAGGAGCCGATCCAGGCTCGCCTCCGGTTGCGGCCGCTGCGGCGTATGACCCCACTCGATCGGCCCCGCCCAGAGAAAATCCCGTCCCGCGCGGGGCTGATCGGCGAGCGCACGCGCCGCGCGCTTGATGCGCTCGTATTCGAGCAGGCGGCGCATGAGTTCGGCCCGCGGATCGCCCTCCTCGCCCTCTTCGAGCGTTGCGCGAGCTCGCGGCAGCAGCGAGCGCGATTTGATCTCCAGCAACATGGCCGCCATCAGGAGATAGTCCGCCGCCAGATCGAGGTCGAACCGGCGCATCGCCTCCACGTAGGCGAGATACTGCTCCGTGAGCCGCGCCACCGGGATGTCGCGCACGTCGAGCCGGTTCTTCTGGATGAGATACCACAGAAGGTCGAGCGGCCCCTCGAAGGTCTCGAGGAAGACGCGCAGCGCCTCCGGCGGAATGAAGAGATCTTCCGGCACGTCGGTGAGCGGCTCGCCGTAGACGCGCGCGATCGGCGCCCCGGCAGCCAGGATTTCCTCTCTACTCACGTGTAATCCAAGCCCATCGCCTCACGCACGTCGCGCATGGTCGCCTGGGCGAGTTTGCGCGCCTGCTCGCAGCCGTCGGCGACCACGTTGCGCACCAGACTGGGGTTCTCCACGTAGGGCTGCGCCCGCTCGCGCATCGCTTCCTGTTCCTTGAGGATGGCCTCGAGCACGGGCTGCTTGCACTCCAGGCAGCCGATCTTTGCGCTGCGGCAGCCTTCCTGCACCCACTGGTGCACTTCGGCATCGGTGTAGATCTTGTGGAACTGCCACACCGGGCAGCGTTCCGGATCGCCGGCATCGGTGCGACGTACCCGGGCCGGGTCGGTCTGCATGGTGCGCACCTTGCGCGTGATCGATTCGGGGTCTTCGCGCAGGAAAATGGTGTTGCCGTAGCTCTTCGACATCTTCTGCCCATCGAGGCCGGGCATGCGCGAGGCCTCGGTGAGCCGCACCTGGGGCTCCACCAGGATGTGCTTGCTATAGCCCTCGAGATAACCGTAGAGCCGTTCCCGGTCGCCCAGCGACAGGCTCTGGGCTTCGTCGATGAGGGCGCGGGCCTGCGCGAGCGCCTCGGCGTCGCCCTCTTGCTGGAAACGGGTGCGCAATTCGAGGTAGAGCCGGGCGCGCTTGCTGCCGAGCTTCTTCACCGCCTCCTTGGCGTTTTCCTCGAAATTGGGCTCACGGCCGTAGAAATGGTTGAAGCGGCGCGCCACCTCGCGCGTGAATTCCACGTGTGGGATCTGATCCTCGCCCACCGGCACGAGATTGGCGCGGTAGATGAGGATGTCGGCCGCCTGCAGCAGCGGGTAGCCGAGAAAGCCGTAAGTGGTGAGATCCTTGTGCGCGAGCTTTTCGAGCTGGTCCTTGTAGGTCGGCACCCGCTCGAGCCAGCCCAGCGGCGTGATCATGGACAGCAGCAGGTGCAATTCGGCGTGCTCGAGCACCCGCGACTGGATGAAGAGCGTGGCCTGGTTCGGATCGATGCCCGCCGCCAGCCAGTCGATGAGCATCTCCCAGGTGGCCTG
Source organism: Rhodocyclales bacterium (assembly GCA_016235745.1). Taxonomy (GTDB): domain Bacteria; phylum Pseudomonadota; class Gammaproteobacteria; order Burkholderiales; family Rhodocyclaceae; genus Tepidiphilus. The sequence continues at coordinate 10,937 of JACRJA010000040.1, forward strand.
GGAGATCACTTCGGGCTTGTCGTAGGTGGTGGTGAGCGCGTGCCAGTCGGCCACGAAGAAGAGGCAGGGATATTCGTACTGCAGACGGGCCCAGTTCTTCAGCACGCCGTGATAATGCCCCAGATGCAGGCGCCCCGTGGGGCGCATTCCCGAAAGGACCCTTTCAGCATACATGATTCTTCACCTTTTCCGGTTCGAGGTGGCTAAAAGCCGATCGTCGCGAGGATGGCGCTGCGCACCGCGACGAACATCGGCCACAGGACGGACGAGCCCACGCCGCTGAGCATGGCCACGAGCAGGATGGCGATGCCGTAGGGCTCCAACTGCGACAGCGCCCAGGCCGGGCGCGGCGGCAGTACGCTCACCAGCATGCGCCCGCCGTCGAGCGGCGGCAGCGGCAAAAGGTTCAGCACCATGAGGGCGACGTTGACCGAAATGCCAGCGTCGGCCATGCGCGCGAGCGGCACCGCCCAGAACGGCGGCAGGAACGTGAGCGCGAGCTTGAACAAGAGCGCCCAGGCGAGCGCCATCGCCAGGTTGATGCCTGGCCCGGCGCCCGCCACCCAAAACATGTCGCGTTTGGGATGGCGCAGGCGCGAAGGGTCGACCGGCACCGGTTTCGCCCAGCCGAAGAGCAGCGCCCCGGCGCCGGTGAGCAGCGACAGGAAGAGAATGCCCCCCGGCACGAGAAGGGTGCCCACGGGGTCGACGTGGCGCAGCGGATTGAGCGAGATGCGCCCGGCGCGCTCGGCGGTGGGATCGCCGAAGGCGCGCGCCACATAGCCGTGCGCCGCCTCGTGCAAGGTGATCGCCAGCAGCGCCGGCAGAGCCCATACGGCAAGATCGGCAAGAAAGGCGTTCATTCGACGAGAAATGGCGAGGGATCGCCTGCCCCGACACGCACGATGCGCGGTGTCTCGTCCGTGAGATCGACCACCGTGGTGAGGTCCCGGCAGGCTTCTCCGGTGTCGACGATCACGTCGATGAGCTTGCCGATACGCTCGGACACGGTCTCGGCATCGGGCAGAGGTTCCTCCTCGCCGGGCAGGATGAGGCTGGTGCTCAAAAGCGGCTCGCCCAGCGCTTCCAGGATCGCCTGCACCACGCGGTGCTGCGGCACCCGCAGCCCGATGGTGCGCCGCTTGGGATGCAGGATGCGCCGCGGCAGATCGTGCGTGCCTTCGAGGATGAAGACGTAAGGCCCAGGCGTGTTGGCCTTCAGCAGACGAAAAACGCGGTTATCTACCCGGGCGTAGTTGCCCAGCTCGGAGAGGTCGCGGCACAGCAGCGTGAAAGGCTGCGACTCGTCCATGTCACGGATGCGGCGGATGCGGCGGATCGCCTCGACGTCCCCCAGATGGCAGGTGAGGGCGTAGCTTGAATCGGTAGGCATGGCCACGACCGCGCCTTGCCGCAATTGGCGGGCGACGAGGTCGACGAGCCGGCGTTGAGGATCAACGGGATGAATGGAGAGGATTTGCGCCATAATCAAACATTATAGCGCGCATTCGAGCAGCTGCCACACCGGCGTGAGATCGGGCGGCAGGGCCGGAGCCGCCCCCAGGTCGACCGGCGATTCGTCCGGAGCGTGGAAGTCGGAGCCCAGCGAAGCGGCAAAGCCCCAATGGCGCGCAACGTGCGCCCAGCGGCGCACGTCGTCGGGACCGTGGGAACCCGAGCTCACTTCGACGGCCGCGCCGCCCGCTTCATCGAAGCGCCGCAGCAGCTCCTCGAACTGCGCCGCCGACAGGCGATAGCGCGCCGGATGCGCCAGCACCGCCACGCCGCCCGCACCACGGATCCAGGAAATCGCCTCTTCGAGCACCGCCCACTCGTGCGCCACATAGCCGGGCTTGCCCCTGGCGAGATAATACTGGAAGACCTCGGAGACCGAGCGCATCAGGCCGAGCGAGACGAGGTAGCGGGCGAAATGCGCGCGGCTCACCAAGGCCGGATTCTTCGCCAAGCGCAGGGCGCCTTCCCAGGCCCCGTGGATGCCGCAGCGCTCGAGCTCCTCGGCGATGCGCCGGGCCCGCGCGTCGCGCCCCGAGCGCACCCGCTGCAAGCCTTCACTCAAGGCGGCGTCATCGGGGTCTACGCCCAGGCCGACCACATGGATCGTCTCGTCGGCGAACGACACCGAGATCTCCACCCCCGGCACGAACGAAATCCCCCAGACGCGCGCTTCTGCCTCGGCCGAGGCGCAACCGGCGGTCTCGTCGTGATCGGTGAGAGAAAGCAGCGTCACGCCGTTCGCGGCGGCGCGACGCACGACTTCAGCCGGAGTGAGCACCCCGTCCGAGACGAGCGAATGGCAATGCAGGTCGACGTTCATCACGCCCGCCGCCCGGAGCCTTTCGTTCAGCGAACGGCGACGAGCTCGATCTCGAACGTGAGATCGCGCCCGGCCAGCGGATGGTTCGCGTCGATGGTGATCGAATCTTCGGTCACTTCCACGACGACGATGGGGATCTGCCGACCCTCGCGCGATTGCATCACCAGCTGCTGCCCCACTTCCGGCTCGAGATCCGGCGGCAGCTGCTCGCGCGGCACCTGCAGCACCGCCTCAGTGACGCGATCACCGTAGGCCTCGGCCGCCGGGATGGTGACGGTCTTCGTCTGCCCTACGGCCATGCCTTCCACGGCCTGTTCGAAGCCGGGGATCACCTGCCCTGCGCCGACGGTGAATTCGAGCGGGTCGCGCCCGGTCGAGCTATCGAACACCGAGCCGTCGTCGAGCTTGCCGGTGTAATGGACCTGGACGGTATCGCCCGCTTTTGCTGCTTGATTCATGATTCTTTCCCTTTCTGCTGTCAATATGAACGTCGGCACAGACCGGCGCGTCCGTCACCTTACCCGGTTTCTCCCGCTTTGGCTAGACGTCCGCGGAAAAATTCCCTTGCCCGTTTCGGCGCTTGATGCTAATTTGGCGCCCCTGCCGTCTGCCCTGGAGCCTGCGATGAATCCCACGCCTCGCGACCGATCCTACCTGCCTACACACCAATGGCTGCGCCGCAAAGACGACGGCGTGTTCCTGCTGGGCATCACCGATCATGCCCAGCGCGAGCTCGGCGACATCGTCTATGTGCAACTGCCCGAACCCGGCCAACATCTCGAAGCCGGGGACGTGCTCGCCGTGGTCGAATCGGTCAAAGTCGCCTCCGAAATCCTCTGCCACTTCCCCGCCACGGTGGTGGCGGGGAATGAAGAAGCCCACGAGCAGCCCGAGCGGCTCAACGAAGCGCCCTACGAAGTCTGGCTCGTGCAGCTGCTGCCCGACGAAGACGCCCCCCTGCCCGAACTGCTCGATGCCCGCGCCTACGACGAACTCCTCTCCCTCTGAACCATGCCGTCCTCCCCTGCCCCCTCCCGGATTCTCTTCGTCCTGACGGCGCTCGTCTTCCTGGCGATGCTTGGCTGGTACTGGCACGAGAGCCGCCCTATGGAACTGCCCTCTTCGCCGCTTGCCGACCCGCGCATGCAGTGCGTCTCCTACGCCCCTTACTACCGCGACGGCTACACCCCGTTCAAGGAAGACCTGCGCCTTACGCGCGAAGAGATCGCCACCGACCTGCGCGCGCTCGCCGCCGTGACGCGCTGCGTGCGCACCTACTCGGTCGACCAGGGGCTGGATCAGGTCCCCGACGTGGCGCGCGAACTCGGACTCACCGTGCTTCTGGGGGCCTGGATCGGGCGCGACGACGAGAAGAACCGCCGCGAGCTCGAGCGCGCGCTGGACGTAGCCAACGCCAACGCCGACGTCGTCACGATGCTCATCGTCGGCAACGAGGTGCTGCTGCGCCGCGAGCAAAGCCCGGAAGCGATGGGGCGCTGGCTGGAAGCAGCCCATGCGCGCAGCCGCGTGCCGGTGACCTACGCCGACGTCTGGGAATTCTGGCTGCGCCATCGTCACGCGCTCGAACCGCACGTCGATCGCGTCACCATCCACATCCTGCCCTACTGGGAAGACCGGCCGCAGCCGATCGAAGCGGCGATCGATCATCTCGTGCGCATCCGGACGCTCGCCCGCACCCTGCTCACCAAGCCGCTGGTGATCGGCGAGACCGGCTGGCCCAGCGCCGGGCGTCAGCGCGAGGGCGCGATCCCGTCGCGCGTCAACCAGGCGCGCTACGTGCGCGAGTTCCTGGCTCTGGCAGAGCGCCGCGGCTGGCAGTACAACTTCATCGAAGCGATCGATCAGCCCTGGAAGCGCTGGCTCGAGGGCACCGTGGGCGGTCACTGGGGCATGCTCGACACGTCGCTCGCGCCCAAATTCCCCCTCACGGGGGCGATCGCCGAGCGCGACGCCTTCTGGCCGGTGCTCGTCTGGGCCGCGGCGGGCGCGGCGCTGCTGCTCCTGTCGAGCGCGCCGAAGTCTTCGAGCAGGCGCGATCTCCTGTGGCGCGCGCTCGCCGGCGCCGTGCTGGGGCTCATCGCGATGTGGCAATGGGAACACGCCCGGCTTGCCTACCGCAATGCCGTGGAATGGGCGGTGCTCGGCGCGATCGGGCTTGCCTCGATCCTCATCGCCGCGCGGCTCGCCGTGGCGCCGCGTCTGCCGGCCCGGCCCGATGCGGCCAGCCATGTCGCGCTCTTGCTGCGGCTCGTGCTCTTTGGCGCCGCCGTGGCCTCCGTGTGGCTCGTGGTCGACGGCCGCTACCGCGACTTCCCCACCGCGCTCTACCTGCCGCTCGCGCTCTTTGCCTGGCGCCGCGCCTGGCCCGCTTGCGCCGAAGAGCGCCTCTGGGCCTGGATCCTCTTCGCCTTCGGACTCTACCGCTGGCTGGAAGAACCGGGCAACGGCCAAGCGCTGCTGTGGGGCCTCACAGCGATGACGTTTGCGCGCGCCATCCACGCGGCGCCTCGAACCACAGCCGCGGCAGAGCCCACAGCAGCGCAATGACTCCCGGCGTAGCGGCATAGAAAACCGTGGCCGCCACGCCGAGCCACAGCGCCGCCACCGCCCAGCGCCGCGATCCATGGAACTGGGCAAGCGCGGCGCACAGCACCGCCGCCCAGCCGATGCGCTCCTCGATGAAAGCCTGAACCAGCAGGAACTTGGCCGCGCAGGCCAAGCCCCCTGCGGGCACCCACTGTCCGCCGCAGGCCGCCGGCGCGAGCTGCGCCTCGAGCCAGCCGAAGCGCACCCAGAGACAGGCAAGCCCCAGCAGAATCGCCCCCACCAACCAACCGCGCACCAGCGCACGCCATCCCTGCGTCTTCGTCATCCCGTCCGTCTTCCGTATTCGCCAGGAAACAAAGATTTTCTCATCGTCTCGGCCGATTCCGCACGGGAAGCCGTAAAATTGGCCGTTATCCTCCCGTACGACGGACCGGTGAAGTGAGCGCAAAACTCCATCTCTTCTGGCGGGTGCTCGTCGCCCTCTTCCTCACCCTGCTCGTGATGTTCGGCACCTTCAAGCTGTGGCAATGGCAGGTGCGGGTCGACACCATGCCCGGCGTCTCGGGCGAGATCGGCGGCTTCGCCTACACCCCCTTTCGCCGCGACCAGTCTCCGCTGGAGAAGAAATACCCCACGACCGAGCAAGTCGCCGAAGATCTCGACATTCTGAGCAACTATACCCACCGCATCCGCACCTACGGCGTGACCGACGTCCCCGCCATCTATCCCCTGGCCGAAGAAAAAGGCTTCAAGGTGACCATGGGTCTGTGGGTGTCGGCCGACAAGGAACTCTCGGAGCGCGAGATCACCGCCGGGCTCGATCTCCTCAAGAAACACAAGAACATCGAACGCATCGTGGTGGGCAACGAAGCCTTGCTGCGCAAGGAGATAACGGTCCCCGAGATGGCAGCCTATCTCGACCGCGTGCGCGCCGACATCCGCCGCCAGTTCCGCAAAGGCCAGCGCCCGCCGGTCTCCACCGCCGAACCCTGGCACGTCTGGCTCGCCAACCCCGAGCTGGTCGACCACGTCGATTACCTCATGGTGCACCTGCTGCCCTACCACGAGGGCATCTCCTCGGCCCGCGCCCTCGAATACGCCTTCAGCCGCTACGAAGAGCTGCGGCAGAAGTTTCCCAAAAAGCCCATCGTCATCGGCGAGATCGGCTGGCCCACCAGAGGCGAGGTGATGCCCAACCTCATGGGCGGCGACGAATACGCCCGCGCCGCCTCCGAGGACGCCGCCCGCTTCGTGCGCGGCTTCCTCTCCGACCCGCGCGCCGCCTTCCTCGACTACTACATCATGGAGGCGTTCGACCAGCCGTGGAAAGTGGCCGTCGAAGGCTGGGCCGGCGCCTACTGGGGCGTGTTCGACGCCGACCGCCACCTCAAGTATCCGCTCGACGGGCTCATCGTGCGCGACGTGCGCTGGCAGGAGAAGGCGCGCCTGGCGGTGGCGGTCGCGGCCATCCCCATGTTCCTCATCGCCCTGGGGCTCTCCAGCTGGAACGTGCTCGGGCGCCTGTGGCTCATGGGGCTGGTGCAGCTCTCCGCGGCCGTGCTGGTGGTCGGCGTCTATCTGCCCAAGGATTACTACCTCTCGCGCGGCGACCTGGTCGGCCTGGTCTTTCTCATCCTCGCCACCCTCATGACCATCGCCGTGCTGCTGTCGCACGGATTCGAGTTCGGCGAGGTGCTCTTCAAGCGCCAATGGCGCCGGCGCTTCACCCCTCGTGAGCCGCTGCCGCCCGAGCAGCAGCCTTTCGTGTCGATCCATCTCGCTTGCTACAACGAACCGCCCGAGATGGTGATCGCCACCATCGACTCGCTCGCCCGGCTCGATTACGCCAACTTCGAAGTGATCGTGGTCGACAACAACACCACCGACGAAGCCCTGTGGAAGCCGGTGGAGGCGCACTGCGCCACGCTCGGGCCGCGGTTTCGTTTCTTCCACCTGCCGAAGTGGCCCGGCTTCAAGGCCGGAGCGCTCAATTTCGCCCTCGAGCAGACGGATCCGCGCGCCGAGATCGTCGGCGTGGTCGATGCCGACTATGTGGTCGAACCCGACTGGCTCGCCCGGCTCGTACCGCACTTCCTCGACAGCCCCCAGGTGGCCGTGGTGCAAGCCCCGCAGGCGCACCGCGACTTCGAGCACAGCTTCTTCCAGCGCATGTGCAACTGGGAGTTCGAGGGATTCTTCCGCATCGGCATGCACCACCGCAACGAACGCAACGCCCTGATCCAGCACGGCACCATGACCCTCATCCGCCGCCGGGCCCTGGAAGAAGTCGGCGGCTGGTCGCAATGGTGCATCTGCGAGGATACCGAACTGGGCTTGCGCCTGATCGAGCTCGGCTACGAAACCCGCTACGTCGATCACATCTTCGGCCGCGGACTCACGCCGTCGGACTTCGCCGCCATCAAGTCGCAGCGCTTCCGCTGGGCGTTTGGCGCCATGCAGATCCTCAAGGCCCACCTGCCCAAGCTCCTGGGGCTCAAGCCCTCGAAACTGAACTTCGCCCAGCGCTATCACTTCCTCACCGGCTGGTTCGCCTGGTTCGGCGACGCGCTGCACCTCGTCTTCGCGCTCGCCTCCATCTACTGGACGCTGGGCATGATCCACTTCCCCAAGGCCTTTGCCCTGCCGGTGGCCTCCCTGGCCATGCCCGTGCTCGGTTTCATGGCCTTCAAGACGGCGCTCGGACCGCTGCTGTACCGCCGCACCATGCACACGCGCTGGGTCGACATCCTCGGCGCCTCCATCCTCTCGGTGGGCCTGGCGCACACCATCGCGCGCGGCGTCTTCTCCGGTCTCGTGCAGCAAAAAGGCACTTTCGTGCGCACCCCCAAAGGCTGGCGCGCCAAGGGGACTTTCGCCTTCTTCGGTCCGATCCGCGAGGAACTCGGCATGCTCACGGCCATCTTGCTGGGCTCGGCCGTGCTCGTGGTCAAGCGGGGACTGCTCGATCTGGAAGTCAAACTCTGGCTCTCCATCCTCATGCTGCAAGCGATCCCCTATCTGGCCGCGGTGCTGTGCCAGATCATCGCCTATCTGCCCGGCAATACCCCGTCCGAGGAACAGGCGGCCAAGCCATTACCGTCCCAGGGTGACCACACACCGGTTCCGGGAACTCCCGCCGGCGTTTCGGGTACAATGGCCCATTGAACCGTAATTTCGCAGGAGTGTCATGGCTCAGTACGTCATGTCCATGCTTCGGGTGAACAAGGTCGTCCCCCCGAAGCGCCACATCATCAAAGACATTTCCCTTTCCTTCTTCCCCGGCGCCAAAATCGGCCTGCTGGGCCTCAATGGCGCGGGCAAGTCCACCGTGCTGCGCATCATGGCCGGCGTCGACAAGGAATACGACGGCGAGGTGCAATGGCAGCCGGGCCTCCGCATCGGCTACCTGCCGCAAGAACCCCAGCTCGACCCGGAAAAGACGGTGCGCGAAGAAGTCGAAGAAGGCTTGGGCGAGCTCGTCGAGGCGCGGCGCAAGCTCGAAGCGATCTACGCCGCCTACGCCGAGCCCGACGCCGACTTCGAGAAACTCGCCGAAGAGCAGGCCAAGTATGAGGCCATCCTCGCCAGCGCCGGCACCGACCTGGAAAACCAGATGGAGATCGCCGCCGACGCCTTGCGCCTGCCGCCGTGGGACGCCAAGATCGCGCACCTGTCCGGCGGCGCGAAACGGCGCGTGGCGCTGTGCAAGCTCCTGCTCTCCAAGCCCGACATGCTGCTGCTCGACGAACCCACCAACCACCACGACGCCGAATCGGTCGAGTGGCTCGAGCAGTACCTCGTGCGCTTCCCCGGCACGGTGGTGGCCGTGACGCACGATCGCTACTTCCTCGACAACGCCGCCGAATGGATCCTCGAACTCGACCGCGGCGAAGGCATCCCCTGGAAAGGCAACTACAGCTCCTGGCTGGAGCAGAAAGAGAAGCGCCTCGAACAGGAAGCCAAGGCCGAAGCCGCCCGCCTCAAGGCGATGAAACAAGAGCTCGAATGGGTGCGGCAGAACCCCAAAGGGCGGCAGGCCAAATCCAAGGCGCGCCTGGCGCGCTACGAAGAGCTCTCCTCCATCGAATACCAGCGCCGCAACGAGACGCAGGAGATCTTCATCCCACCCGGCGAGCGGCTCGGCGACAAGGTGATCGAATTCCACCACGTGAGCAAGGGCTTCGGAGACCGGCTCCTCATCGACGATCTCTCCTTCTCCGTGCCCAAGGGGGCCATCGTCGGCATCATCGGCCCCAACGGCGCGGGCAAGTCCACCCTCTTTCGCATGATCCTCGGCAAGGAGCAGCCCGATTCCGGCACGATCGAGATCGGCCCGACGGTGAAAATCGCCGCCGTGGACCAGTCCCGCGAAGGGCTAGACCCCAACAAGACGGTGTGGGAGGAAGTCTCCGGGGGCCTCGACATCCTCAAGGTCGGCGCCTTCGAGATGCCCAGCCGCGCCTACCTCGGCCGCTTCAACTTCAAGGGGGCGGACCAGCAAAAACCCGTGAGCAAGCTCTCGGGCGGCGAGCGCGGGCGGCTGCATCTGGCCAAGACGCTCATCCAGGGCGGCAACGTGCTGCTGCTCGACGAACCCTCCAACGACCTCGACGTGGAGACGCTGCGCGCCCTGGAAGAAGCGCTGCTCGAATTCCCCGGCTGCGCGCTCGTCATCAGCCACGACCGCTGGTTCCTCGACCGCATCTGCACCCACATCCTCGCCGCCGAAGGCGACTCGCAGTGGACCTTCTTCGAAGGCAACTTCCACGAGTACGAAGAGGACAAGAAGAAGCGCCTCGGCGAAGACGCCGCCCGTCCGCGGCGCGTGCGCTACAAGCCGATCACGCGCTGATTCTTCGTTTTTTTGACGATCGAAGCCCCTGGCACGCCAGGGGCTTTTTCTTGCCCGAGGTTTCGGTCAATCCTGAAAAACGCGTAAGGAAAAAGAAAGGTGGAGCCGCTTCGCGCCGATCTGCTCAAGGCGCTGTAAAAACCACCTCGATTTTCGTCCCGCGACCGATCGGTTCGCGGCAACTCAGGCGAAACTCCCATCCCTCCCGTTCGCACAGTCGGCGCACCATCACCAGGCCACGGCCGCCGTTGCTGCCCCCCTTGCCCAATGGCATGCCGATTCCATCGTCCTCGACGCACAGCCTGTCCGTCTCGATGCGCACCGTGATCCGGTGACACTGCGCATGCTGGATCGCGTTGCGCACGAGATTGGCAACGATGACGGAGAGCGCCGCCGGAGATCCACGGACGAGCGGATGGGCCAAGACGAGCAGCTCCAAAGCGATCTTCGACTCTTCGGCGAAAAATTCGCTGTGCGCCAGCGCTTCACGCGCCACCTCGACGACATCGAACTCCTCTTTGGTCGTTTCCGGTTCGCGCGCGAGCATCAGCAGCGTCTCGATCGTCTCGGTCATCCGCGCGCTCGCATGTTCGATGCGCACCAAGGCACGGCGCGAACGCTGGGACAGCGCCGCATCTTCGGCGAGGAGCTCCGCCGCCTGACGGATCACGGTGAGCGGCGTGCGCAGCTCGTGGCTCGCGTCCGCGGAGAACTCCTGCTCGCGCACCAACAGCTCGGACATGCGCCGGCGATACTCGTCGAGCGCTCGCGCCAGCACCAGCACCTCTTCGTCCAGCCCTTCCTCGGCGAGCCGCAGTTCAGGGGAGAGATCGTTCGCCTGGCCCAGACGCCCGGCGAGCCGGGTGAGCGGCGCCAGCAGACGGCGTGAAAAGTAGAACCCGAACCACAGCGCGACATAGCCGGAAAAAGCCGCCCCACCGAGCACGATGAACACACTCACCCATTCGCGCCGCTCGATGCTGGAGATGTCCTCGAGTACGGCGTACCGCCGCCCGTCGCCGAGGCTCGCCAAGCCAACGATCCAGGCCCGGTGCCCCAGATCGAATTCATGGATGCCGTCGGGGCGGGAAAAGAGACGATCCGGCAGGCTCTCGAGTTCGGACGAGGACAAGACATAAACCCCGGGATGCCGGGGATGCTCGCGCAAGACGTAACGCTGCGGCGCGCTCACGAGGTGCTGCAGCCGCTCCTGCACCACCGCCTGTACCGCCTCCTCTTCCAGGGTATAGCTCACCCAGAGCATGGTGCCCGACACCAGGGGCCCCAAGGCTACGCCCAGGAAGACGAACGCGGCGATGAGCCGCAGGCGCAGGCTAGGCGGACGCTTCTTCTTCATCGGGCACGGCCAGCCGGTAGCCCACGTGCGGCACCGTATGCAGCAGGGGAACGTCGAAAGGGCGGTCGATCGCCAGCCTCAGGCGATGGATGTGGGCGCGCAAGGCGTCGCTGTCGGGCGGGTCATCTCCCCACAGCTGGGCTTCGAGACGCTCACGCGGCAGTACGGCGGGCGAGGCGCGCATCAGCAGGCGCAGCAGCTGGTAATCGAAGGGTGCCAGCGTGATCCTGCGCCCTTGCCGCCACACTTGCCGGGTGCGATCGTCGAGCAGCAGATCCCCCACCTGCAGGCGTTGCTGCTCCAGGCCTCCGGCGGCGCGGCGCGCTTGCGCGCGCAAGCGCGCTTCGAGCTCGCGCAGCGACAGCGGCTTGACGAGGTAATCGTCGGCTCCTGCTTCGAGGCCGAGCACTTTGTCATCGAGATCTCCACGGGCGGTGAGCATGAGGATCGGGGTGGTGATGCCCTCGTGGCGCAGGCGCCGGCACAGCTCGATGCCATCGATGCCGGGCAAGCCCAGATCGAGCACGATGGCGTCGAACGTCTTGCTGGCGGCAAAATGCAGACCGCTGAAGCCGTCGCGTGCCAGATCGACGCGATGGCCACGCGATTCCAGATAATCTACGAGATTACCCGCCAGATCGGGATTGTCTTCGATGAGCAAAACGTCCATGGCGACTCATTATATAAGGGCACCGCGAAAAACCGTTGTCAAGCGACATCAGAAAGTGACCCCCTGGCGACAGTGAAATCTGACCCCCTTACTCTCTGACGACCTGCTCGTGATGGTGGATGGAATCGGGCTTGATCAGCCCGGCCTTGCGCTTGGCACGCAGTCGGTAGCTGTCACCGCGGATGGTGATGACCTGACTGTGGTGCAGCAGCCGATCGAGGATAGCGGTGGCCACCACTGCGTCACCGAACACCTCGCCCCACTCGCTGACCGCCCGGTTGCTGGTCACCAACAGGCTGCCGCGCTCATAACGCCGGGTGACCAGTTGGAAGAACAGATTGGCCGCCCCCGGCTCCAGCGGCA
>JACRJA010000038.1 GCA_016235745.1 Rhodocyclales bacterium
GCGCACGCTGTAAATCGCGCCAAGGACAAGAAACTCGCTGTTGAGACTCGATGCCTGGCTGGCGGGCGTGTCGGTGCCGTAATCCGCCACCAGTTTCAGCCGGTCACCGATCCTGCGCCCGGCGGCCGCCGAGACATGGCGTTGGCTCTCGTGCTGGTCGAGTACGTTGCGGTTGTGGATGTAGCCGAGGTGCAAGTGGTACTCCCAAGGGTCGGCATTGTAGCTCGTGGTGAGGTGCAGGCTCTGGCGGGCGCGGCCGGCACCGAGACTTTTCGTCTCGTCGCCGGTCGGCATCGTCAGGCCCGGTTTGAGCGCGAAACTCAAATTGTCCTTTTCGTAGAAACGCCATTTCACGTCGAGCCCGATATCACCCCGGCCCTGATTGACGGTGCGGCTGCCATCCTCGGTCTCGCTGCTGATGCGCCGGTGCGGGAACGTCAAAATCACGTCGACACTGCCGAGCGCGCCATACGCGAACACGGCGTTCGTGGTCACCGTATTCTCGCGCGTGCCGTCTTCCTGCTCATAACCGTGCTCGGTGGTAAGCTCGATCTGGATATTGCCCCGGCCCTGGGTGCCGGTGTCGTCGGTGATGAGCGGGTGGGCGGCGGGCAGCGGCGCCGACCGAAACGCGCCGGCCGCCAGAAACACCGCAGCCACGAAGCGGATGGCGTGACGTCCGACAGGACTCGAATGCACAGGACTCTCCCCTTTCCGGCCTGATGGGCGGTCAACCCCGTCATGAAGCCCGGACGTTACTTATAGTAATGTTAAGCGAGGTACGCGAGGCTCCCCGCCGCGCAAAATTCTAACAACAGGAATCTTCGATGGACATCTTGCCCGTTCGTTCCGGCCGCCGAACCTTCGTGTGGCCGTGTCTCGTCATGCTCGCGCTGACCACCCTTGCCCCGCCGGCCGACGCCGCCCCCATGAGAGGCATGCGCCCGAGCGACGCCTTCCGCATGCTCGCGCGCGAGATCAAGGACGACTTGCAAGCGGGCGACTACACCAGGGCGGAAAGCGGGGCGCGGCAGCTCTACGACCGCTTTAGCGAAAGCAGCAATGACATCGAGTCCGCCACCGCCACCACCCTGCTCGGGCGCGTGCTGCGGGAACAGGGCAAATACGCCGAGGCCGAAACGCTGCTGCGGCAGGCATTGGCGAGCCGGGAGAAGCTTTACGGAGAAACCGACGCCCGCACCATCGGCAACCGGTTCCTGCTCGCCAAAACGCTGATCCCGCAAGGCAAGTACGCCGAGGCCGAGGCAGCGCTCAAGCGCGCACTGGACGCCCAGCGCCGGATCGGCCGCCGCGGCAGCACCGAGGAACTGCGGATCATCAATCTCCTCGGTCTGGTGCAGCTTCAGCTCGGCCGCCAGGCCGAAGCGGAAATCCTGCTCAAGCAGGCGCTGGCGGACACCCGCGACCTGGACGACACCAAGGGGCTGCACGCGCGCGCCAGCACGATGTACATCCTGGCGCGGACCCTGAACACGGCAAAAAAATTCCCCGAGGCGGAAAAACACGCGCGCGAATCGGTGGCGCTGCGCGAACGCCTGAGCGGCCCGGAAAACGCCGAGGTCGCCAAGGCCCAGCTCGTGCTCGGGCGGGCGCTTATCGGACAAAACAAGCTGGCCGACGCCGAGGCGTTGCTGCGACGCGCCCTGGTCGTCAGCGAAAAGACACTCGGCCCGGACCACAACGAAACCGCCAAGATCGTGGCGTCGCTCGCCTACCTGGCCGGGCAACGCGGACACACCGCCGAGGCCGGCAGCTACCTGAAGCGCGCCGCGGACAACGCGCGCCGCGCGAACGTGCCGGCCCAGCTGGCGCACAGCGCGCGCGCCTACGCCCGCTTCCTCATCAAGCAGGGCCGCGCGCGCGAGGCCCTGCCGTACTACCGCGAAGCGCTGGACGCCGTGGACCGGCTGTTCGCCAACACCCGCGGACTGGACGAAAGCGTGCGCGAGGGCTTCATCGCCCAGTACACCAATTTCTACCAGGAAATGACCGCGCTGTTGCTGCGCCTGCACGGCGCCGACGCCACGCGCGGCCACGACCGCGAGGCGCTCGCGGTGGTGTCGCGCACGCAGTCGCGGCTGTTCACCGAACTCTTGCGCCAGGCCGATGTCGGCAAGTTCTCCGCCGATCCCGCGTTTCTGGAATTGAAGCGCAGCCGCGAATCGCTGCTCGAGCGCGTCAATCTGCTGTACGCGCAGCGCTACAGCAAGGAGGGCCGGGAGGCCGACTTCCCGGCCCGCGGTGCCGGACCGGCTGCCCTCAACGGTGACGAGGAAAGCGCGGCGCCCAAGGAAGCCGCGGCCCGGCCGCTGGCACTGGCCCAGCAGGAGCTGGCCGCCGTGGAGGAGCGGCTGTGGAACGAGTATCCGCGCTACATGGAGCTGATCCAGCCGAAGCCGGTCACGGTCGAGGACCTGCAAAAACGGCTGCTGCGTCCCGGCGAGGCGCTGCTGACCTATTCGTTATTGAAGGACAAGACCGCGATCTTCGCCGTCACGCGCACCGAGTTCCGCCTGGCGGTGGTGCCGCAATCGCGCGACCAGGTCGCCGCCGCCATCCGCGCCGTGCGCCGGCGCATGGAGCAGGTGGCCACGGCCGGCACCTTCGCCACGCTGAACGAGCTCGATCCGATGGAGCTTTACCGGCTATACCAGACGTTGCTGGCACCGGCCGAGCCGGTGCTCAAGGGGACGCAGCGCGTGCTGCTCGTGGGCGACGGACCGATCCATACGCTGCCGCTCGAAATGCTGGTCACGCGCTACGGCGACAAGGACCGGGATGCGTTCGCCGCCGCGCGCAAGGCCGGCGACATCATGTTCGGCGAGTACGCCACGCTCGCCTGGCTCGGCGACCGCTACCGCTTCGCCTACCTCCCGAGCCTTGCCGCGCTCGCCACGCAGCGGCTTTATCCCAAGCGTGGCGCGGGCTACAACCGCGAACTGGTGTCGTTCGCCGACCCGGTATTCGAGAACGAAGGCGGGGGCGGCGTCGGCGAGGCCACGCGCGGCGGACTTGCCGTGCTCGCGCGTGCGGTGCGCGGGCAGGGAGCGATCAGCATCCCGCGGCTGCCGGAAACCGCGGACGAGGCGCGCGAGATCGCCCAGACCCTGGGCGGGCGCAGCGAAATCTTCCTGCGCGACAAGGCGCAGGAAAAAACCGCCAAGACCCTCGACCTCAAGGCCACGCGCTACCTGCACTTCGCCACCCACGGCCTGCTGGGCGGCGAGTTCCTGCAAGTCAAGGAAGCGGCGAAGGGCGGCGAGAACGGCTACCTGCTGCCGGACGAGCGCACGCGCACGCTGGTGGTGGCCGCGGCCGCGGGCAAACCCGCGGACAAGCCGGAAGAGACCGCGCAGCCACCGGCACCGGTGAAACGCGGGCAACCGGCGCTGGTGCTGACGCTCGTCGGCAATCTCAAGGGCGAGGACGGGCTGCTCACCATGCGCGAGGTCATCGAGGATCTCGACATCAACGCCGAGCTGGTGGTGCTCTCGGCCTGCAACACCGCCGGCGAGTCGGCCGAGGCGCAGAACGGCGAAGGCTTCGCCGGCCTCACGCGCGGTTTCATGTACGCCGGCACCAAGGGGCTGCTGGTGAGTCACTGGAGCGTGGAAAGCCTGTCGGCCAAGGAGCTGATCAACGACAGCTTCCGGCAGCTCAAGGCCGGCAAACCGCCGGTCGACGCGCTGCGCGAGGCGCGGCTCGCGGTGCGTGCGAGCCGCGACACCGGAGCGCGCTTCTCGCGCGCCCATCCCTACTTCTGGGCGCCGTTCGTGTACGTCGGAGATTGAGACTCAGGGCGCGGCGCCGGCCTTGAGCCAGTTCTCGCCCTTGGGCATCGTCGCCGGAAATTGCAGGATCGCGTAGCCCGCGCCCTTGCCGGCGCCGGTGCCGGCGACGCCGTGCTGCCAGTAACCGCCGAGCCGACCCTTGTCGAGGTCGACGTAATCCACGACGAAGTTGAAGCTCGCGCTCATGTTGCCGACGCCGGCCCAGTTGCAGTAGTAGCTCTCGTCCGCGCCCACGATCTCGTCCACCGAGCGCACCGTGAGGGTGCGCTTCGTGTCGACGCAGGACAGCGGCGTGCCGATGAACAGCAGTTGGTTGCTGGCCGTGGCGGTTACGGCATGATTGGCGGCGTCGTATCGCACGTCGGCATAGCGACCGTGCTTCTGGCTGCCGCGCCCGGGGATCGGCCCGCCCATGACGAAATAACCCACGCCTTCGGAAACGCAGTTACGGCCAGCCAGGTCGGATTCACAAATCGTGTAATCCCGGCCCTCGCTGCGCTTGAGCAACTGATACAACCCGGCGAGCATCTCGGTCGCGGTGTAGCGCTGGCTCGCCGGACCGCACTCGCCCGCGGCGCAGACCGTCACCTCCTTGACCTCGGCGAGCTGCGGCGTACCGGCACAGGCCGCGAGCACGACCGCAACGAAGACAACAGCGTGACGCCAACGAACCATAGCCGTCCCCTTTATCGCACTTTTTTATCTAGGAGAACCGTCCTGAGCCAGTTTTCGTCTTTCTTCATCGCCTGCGGGAACTGCATGATGGCATAACCGGTGCCACGGCCGCCGCCGGTGCCGACGACGGCGTGCGCCCAATAACCGCCCATACGGCCCTTGTCGAGATCGATGTAATCGATCGCCATCACGAAGGTCGAGGCCATGTTCCCGATCCCCATCCAGTTGCAATAGTAATTGTCGTGTTTGACGGTCACCTCGTCCGCCGATGTAACCGTCACCGCGCTGTCGCCGTCCTGACAGACGTTCGGCACGCCGTTCCACATGCTGTGCTCGGTAAAGGTCGTGGTCACCCGGCGACCCGCGGTATCGAGACCGACCGCCTTGAACCGTCCGCCCGTGCCGCATCCCGCGCCCGGAATGGGTCCGCCCATTACGAAGTGGCAAAAGGGGTTGTCGCCCGCGCAACTGCGTTCCGCGGGCGTAGTGCTGCAATACTTGAAGTCCTTTCCATCGTTATGCTTGAGCAGTTGATACACCGCGTTCAGCGCCTCGTCGGCGGTGCGACTCTGGCTCGCCGGGCCGCACTGGCCGCCGGCGCACAAATACACCTCGTTCACCTTGTCCAGCTCGGGCAGACCGGCGCAGCCGGCCACGAACGCGCCGGCCGCCAACAGGGTCCATTTCACCATTTGACGGAACCAGACATGCATCGTGTTACCTCACTTTCGATACTGGAAATATGGTGCCGCTCAGCGACGTGTTCGGAAATTGCTTGTGCTTGAATACCTTCTCCGCCAGTGCCGGGACCTCTTCCTCGACATAATCGGCAAGTTCGGAGGTCTTCACAAAGCCATCGCGATTCATGTCGGCCTTGCCCTTGAGGCCTTCGGCCACGGCCCAGGTGAAGAGCCCGTGGCCCCTGTAGCCCTCGAGCGCCTCCTGCACCGAGGACGAGGCTGAAATAATCGTCGAACCCACGGCGCGGGACAGCAGCTTGAGCGCCGCGTCCTCGTTCAGGCCGCGCGTGAGCACCGCCACCTGGATGGCCTCGCCCAATTTTCCGGCATTGCAGGTGTCGAGCACCACGAGTTTCTTGGTGGTCGGGACGTTCGCGATCAGTTCGCGGATGTCGTTCTGGCGCAAGGCGTCCTGCCGCAGCCTGCGCGTCGAGGTGGCGCCGACGTTGGAGGTGATGAGGAAATATTCGCCCTCGTCCACGGTGCCGTGCGAGGCGACGTAGAACACGAACAGATCCTCCGGCCCGACACGCCCGCGCAGGGCCTTCAGCTCCTGCGCGATGGCGGCCTTGGTAGTGTCGGCGCGCGTCAGCAGCAGTTTGACGTTGACCGCGCCGAACAGGCCAGCGGATTTCTCCCGCAGCGTATCGGCGAACAGCCTGGCGTCGGCCACGGCGTAGCTCAGTTTCAACTTCGGGTTCTCGTAGTCATTGATGCCGACCACGAGCGCGTGCAGCGACGGCCGCTTGGCCACGGCGATCTCAACCGCTATCTCGTGCAGCGCATCGGCGCTCTGCATGCTGTTGTCGGCGTTGAATGCCACCGCGCGCACGGTGTTCTTGCCGGCCACGAGCCGGAGTTTGTAGCTCAGCGCCTGTGCCGCGGCCGGGCGCGCCGCGACCGCGAGCGTGCGCGACTTGTCGAACACCACCGCCGAACCGTTCAGGTACAGGCGCACGTCGCCGATGCCGCCGCCGGCGTCGGTGATTTTGAGCTTCACCGTGGCCTCGTCGGTCGTCAGGCGCGTCGGCGTGTCCACGATCGCCACCTCCGGCGCCGGCTTGATGGCGGCGATGGCCACCGGCGCCGGGGCCACGGGCGCGGGCGCAGGCGGCGCGGCGGGTTCCGGCTTCACCGCCGGCACCGGCACGGTCGCCACCGCGGGTCGTGCCGGCTCGGGTTCGGCCGGGCGCGTCACGGGCGCCGGCGCCGGTGGGGCCGGCGCTGCGCCGGCGAGCGCCAGTTGCACCAGGTCCGGCCGGAAGTATTGTTCGGCGTACTGCTCGATGCTCGCCACGCGCGCGCCGATGCGCACGTTCAGGTGTTTGCCGCCCTGGTCCGAGGACAGGTGATGGCCCTCCGGCGTGATCGCGATCCATTCGTTCTCGCGGAAGCTGTAGAGGCTCGCACGCTCGCGCCCGCTCGCCGTGTCCCACAGGCGCAGCGCGCCGTCGTCGGCGCCGGCAATGAGCGTGCGCCCGTCGGGCGTGAACGCGACGCTGCTCACGCGCCCGCTCGGTACCGCCAACACACGCAGCGCCTTGCCGCTCGCTGTATCCCACAGGCGCACGCTGCGATCGCGCCCGCTTGAGGCCACGATCTTGCCATCGGGCGAAAATGCCACCGCCAGCACGGCGCCGCCGTGGCCGTGCAGCACCTTTTGCTCGCGGCCGCTCGCCGCATCCCACAGGCGCAGGCTCTGGTCCTCGGCGCCCGAAACAAGCAGTTTCCCGTCCGGTGAAAAGGCGACGGCATTCACGCGATTCGCGTGACCCGTGAGCGTACGCAGCTCCCGGCCGCTGGCGGAATCCCACAGCTTGATCGTGTCGTCGTAGCTGCCGGAGGCAAGCGTTTGTCCGTCAGGCGCAAACGCCACCGAGCGCACCGAGTCGCGATGGCCGCGCAACGTACGCAGCTCCCGGCCGCTGGCGGAATCCCACAGCTTGATCGTGTCGTCGTAGCTGCCGGAGGCGAGTCGTTTGCCGTCGGGGGAAAACGCCAGCGCGTTCGCCTCGCGCGCGTGGCCGCGCAGGACCTTCCATTCCTTGCCACTGCCGGCATCCCACAGGCGCACGGCGAAATCGGCGCCCGCGGTGGCCAGCAGCTTGCCGTCGGGCGCGAACGCCGCCGCCAGCACATCGGCCTCGGTGGCAAGACTGCGTCGCTGCTTGCCGCTCACCAGATCCCAGAGCTTGACGCTGCGGTCGGCGTTGCCGGTCGCCGCCTGGCGCCCGTCGGGCGAGAGCGCCAGCGCGTTCACCGCGCTCGCCTGGCCGCGCAGCGCGAACAGCGCCTCGCCCGCGGGCACGGACCACACACGCGCGCTGTGATCGAGACTCGCGCTCGCGAGCTTCGTGCCATCGGGCGCAAACGCGAGCGCCGTGACGTCCGCCTGGTGGCCGCGCAGAACCTTCAGCTCCCGGCCGTTCGTCGCGTCCCAAAACCGGATGCTGTCATCGTGGCTGCCCGAAGCCAGCAGCTTGCCATCCGGGGAATAGGTCACGGTGGCGACAACGCCGTTATGACCTTTCAGTGCGCGCAGCTCGCGCCCGCTCGCCGCGTCCCACACGCGCACGTCCTTGTCCTCGCTCGCGCTGGCGAGCGTCTTGCCGTCGGGCGCGAACGCGACCGAAAGGACGGCGCCGGCATGGCCGCGCAGGATCGCCTGTTCGCGTCCCTCGATGGACCAGATGCGCGCGGTTTTATCCTCGCCGGCCGACGCCAAGCGCTGGCCGTCCGATGCAAATGCGATCGCGCGCACCGCCGCCGGATGGCTGAGACTGCGCAGCTCACGTCCGCTCGCGGCGTCCCACAGGCGCAGGCTCTGGTCGTAACCGCCGGAAGCAAGGGTCTTGCCGTCAGGGGAAAACGCTACTGTGAACACGACGTTGGTGTGTCCGGTGAGCGTCTTGAGTTCCTTGCCGCTTGCTACGTCCCACAGGCGCACACTCTTGTCGCGTGACGCCGAGGCGAGCGTCTTGCCGTCGGGTGAAAACGCGACCGCGAGCACCGCCCCCGCATGACCCGTGAGCGTCTTCAATTCGCGCCCGGTGGTGGCATCCCAAAGTTTGATGGTTTTGTCGGCGGCGCCGGTAGCAACGAGCTTGCCGTCGGACGAATAGGCCACGGTATGAATGCCAAAACCGTGGCCGGTCTGAACGAAGATATCGGGGCGTTCCTGCGCGGGGGCACCGTTGGCAATCAATGGCCAAAGGATGACGAATACTGACAAATAGAGCCGACGGTTCATATCAGTTCGCCTCTCCCGTCAACTGAAACGCCGCCCAGTAATAGGGATGCGGATACTTCTTGCGCGTCTCGATCTGGGCCAGTCTCAGCGCTTCACGCTTGCTCGTGCCTTTGAGGGCGCCGTAGAAGCGGGTCATTAAATATGCCGTGGCCTCGTCGTCCACCTTCCACAGGCTGGCGACAATGGAGCGGGAACCGGCATAGAGGAAACCTCTCGTTAATCCCACCACGTCATCGCCGTTGGCGATCTTGCCTAAGCCGGTTTCGCAGGCAGAAAGCGTCACGAGGTCGGCATTGAGGCGCATGGAGTAAAGCTCGCCGACCGTGAGCGTGCCGTCGTTGGCGCTGTCTTTGGAAAGAAGGAGTGCCGAGCTAAGCGGGGCATCGGCATTGAACGTCCCGTGGGAGGCGATGTGCAGGTATCTAAACCCCTCCCCATAACGCCTGAAGGCCGATTCGCTCGCCTCCCGTCGCACCAGCGCCTTGGAGTTAGGCAGCACCTTGGCGACATCCTGGGCTTCGGCTTGGGCATATTTGAGATCGAGCCTCGGATCGCCGAGATCGGGATTGCCGAAAGCGAGCAAGGTTCCGGTAGTTTGAGGCTTTACCCCTTTGAGATACTTCAACACGCTGGCACTCGGGAGCTGCCGGATGCTGTGACGCTCTATCAAGTAGCCGTTCCCATCATGCAGGGCGTTGAAGGGAAGATAATGCAGCGGCCCGTGGGCCACAATCAGGACATTGCGTTCCTTCATCGCCCCTTCGAGGGGCCGTACTAACCGGCTGTAGAGCTTGCCCGCGAGGTCGCGGTGATAGGTAGAACGCGTGTCCTGTAATGCTTGACGAAAGTTCTGAACCTCGGCGGTTAAGCCTTCGCCATTGAGCTTGATGCCCTGTAAACCCCCTTTACTCAGGACAAAGGCATATAGCTCCTTGCCCTCGGCGTAGTACTCGACCAGCACTTCATCGGCCAGCAATCTCCCCTGTATCTCCTGCGCCGTAACCGGGGTGACGGTCACGAGCGAAGACAACTCTGGCACCTGCTGCTGCAATTGCTGGCGGGCCTGGACCGCGAGGCTGCGCTGGTGGCCGGTGTCGGCGGTCTCGCTCTGCATGCGCGCCTCGGACTCGGCCGTGTCAGCTTTTGCCAACAGCGTGCGCACGGCATCGGCATTGACCGTGTGCACGGCGAAGTCCTGTTTGGAAGCCAGCATATCCACGAGTGCGCGTGCCTTCGATCGCTCGATATACTCGAACGCGACGGCGTACTGACCATCGGCGAACAGGGCGGCAATGAGGCGCTGGTATACCGCCTGTTTGTTGCCCACAAAACCTATCTTGCTTGCCTCTGTATTGATGGTTGAACGTTGAGACTCAATGACATCAATTGATTGTTTATAAAATTCAATTGCCCGTTTGGTATCGCCTTCTCTTTCATAAATCTTTCCTCTATCAAACAATATATTCCAATAAACTTCTCCCAGATTACGAATAAATGGAAATCGTAAAAGA
>JACRJA010000004.1 GCA_016235745.1 Rhodocyclales bacterium
GAGCACGCAGACGAAGGCGAGGATGAACATCGCGGTGAGCGAGAACTGGTCGACCTCCTGCGCGGTCTCGGCGGCCGGCGAGCGCGGGCGGCCGAGAAAGGTCACGCCGAACGCCTTGACGAAGCAGGCCGCCGCCAGCGCCGCCGACAGCGCGAGCAGCGCACCGACCGCGGGTACGGCGAGCTTGAGCCCCCATTGCGGCAGCTGCGGGCTCACCAGGATCGCCTGGAAGGTCAGCCATTCGGAGACGAAGCCGTTGAGCGGCGGCAGCGCCGAGATCGCCATGCAGCCGACGAGGAAGACGAACGCCGTCTGCGGCATGCGATGGATGAGGCCGCCGAGGCGCTCCATGTCGCGTTCCCCGGTCGCCGTCAGCACGGCGCCGGCGCCGAAGAACAGCAGGCTCTTGAACACCGAATGGTTGAACACGTGGAACAGCGCGGCGGTGAGCGCGAGCGCCGCCGCCCAGTCGAGCCCGTTGGCGCGGAAGGCGAGCGCGAGCCCGAGCCCGATGAAGATGATGCCGATGTTCTCCACCGTGTGATAGGCCAAGAGCCGCTTGAGATCGTGCTGCATCAGGGCATAGAGCACGCCCACCACCGCGGTGATGCCGCCGAACACGAGCACGAGCAGGCCCGACCACGGCGAGTGATCGCCGATGAGGTCGAACACGATGCGCACGAAGCCGTAGACGCCGACCTTGGTCATCACGCCGGAGAGCAGCGCCGACACGTGGCTCGGCGCCGCCGGATGGGCGAGCGGCAGCCACACATGCAGCGGCACGAGGCCCGCCTTGGAGCCGGCGCCGACCAGGGTGAGCACCACCGCGAGCGCGGCGATCGTCTCCGCCGGCCGCGCCTTGCGGATGGCGTCGAAGGCGTAGCCGCCTTCCGGGCCGGCGAGCAGGCCGAAGGCGAGCAGCAGGCACAGCGTGCCGAAGCTCGCCATGAGCAGATAGATGTAGGCGGCGCGCACGGTCGCCGGCTCGCGATGGTGCGCCATCACGATCGCCCAGGAGGCGAGCGACATCAGCTCCCAGGAGAGGAGAAAGGTGAAGGCGTCGGCGGCGAGCACGACCAGGTTCATGGCGGCGAGGAAAGCGGCATAGAACGGCAGGACGCGCGCCGGCGCTTCCTCGTGCCGTCCGTAGCCGAGGGCGAACAGGCTGGTGGTCGCACCGCCGAAATTCACCACGACCAGAAAGAAGGCGCCGAGCGCATCGAGGCGGAAATGTGCGCCGATGGTGGGCAGGCCGACCGGCAGCGCCAAGCTCGTCGGCTTGCCGCCGTCGAGCAGGATGGTCAGCGACCAGACGGCGGCGGCGGAGGCGATGAGGAGGGCGGCGCCGTAGACGATGGGCGTCGCGACCGAGCGATGGCCGAGCGCGACGGCGATCGCCGCCACCGCGAGAAATCCCGCCACGCACCACAGACCGATCTCGACCCCCGGCATTGCGCCGTATCCCCTTGCCGTTCCGGCCGCAGGTCCGGCCAGCCCCGTCCGTATCGCGCCCGTATGCCGGCACATGCTGGCGAATGCGCGAAGACGGTCCGCAGAATAGGCGCGGACGCAGCCGAGATCACTCAACTCGGAGAGAGGGAATCAGACGGCTGCGTCGAGATGCCGCTTCTTAGCCCACGCGGTCCGGGCGTGCCAAGGAATTCGATCTGCCCACGGACCAAGCCATGCGCGGAGAGGGAAGCAATCCTAGCGGTGTTGGCATAGGCGCGGATTTGGTCATTGCCGGGCTTGGCTACGCCACGGGCGCCCTTCCCTCTCCCCGCGTGCGGCTGTCATGTTCACACATCTTGCCGAGCGATTGCCGAGCTGATTCCGTGAGGTAGGGGATGATTCGCGGGAGCAGGCGATGGGTAGGATTGAGTATGGTCTGGGGCGGTTTGACGACCGCCGCCTGGAAAAAGGGGGGTCGCGTTGCATGCGGCTCTGGTGGCGCGGCCCGGCTCGTGCATCCGCCGGCTGGCGGGAACGCGGGCGCGGGAGATCCAGTTCACGCGCTTCCTGCGCAACGCTGCGGTAACGGCAACCGAGATGGTGGCGCATGCGGCAGAGCGCACCGCCTCTCGGACCACAGGGCGTGATCTCGTTGTGATCCAAGATACGAGCGAGCTGGCCCTGGGAGGTCGGCGAGCCAAAGCGAACGGGTATGGACCGGTAGGGAAAGGCGGAGCCCTGCGCGGCCTTCTGCTGCATGCCGTTCTGGCTGTGGATGCCGGCACCGGCGGAATGCTCGGCTTGGTCGATGCCACGGTGTGGAATCGCAAGGGCGGGAAGGTCAAATCTCGACGGGCGCGCCTGACCCGGGAGAAAGAGTCGCAGCGCTGGCTCGATGGGACGATGCGCGCGGGTGACGTCTTGGCAGCCGCCGAAAGTATCACCGGCGTGTCGGATCGCGAGAGCGACATCTACGAGCACTTCGCGCGCCGTCCCGGCAACGTGCATCTGATTGTGCGGGCGTGCCAAAACCGCAAGATCGAGACGGATGATGCGGATCAGGTCGATCTGCTGTTCTCCCATCTCGACGCTCTGCCCGAACGGGGCCGGTTCACGGCGAAAATCCCGGCTGCACCGGGGCGCAAGGCGCGGACGACGGAACTCGCGGTACGCTCCACCCGCGTGGCATTGTGCAAGCCGCGAAACGGGGCAGCGCCCGACCTGCCCGCAACTGTGGCGCTGACCATCGTCGATGTGCGCGAGACCGCGAAGCCCGAAGACGGCAACCCCGTCCATTGGCGGCTTCTGACCACCCACGAGGTCACAACTCTGGGCGAGGCACGCAGGATCGTCGATCTTTATCGGATACGCTGGACCATCGAAGAGTTCTTCCACACGCTCAAGACTGCAGGCTTCGACATCGAGGCCGCCGATATCGGTGATCCAAAGGTCATGATCAAATTCGTCACCGCTGCCGCGGTGGCCGCCGTAACAGTGATGCAGCTTGTGAAAGCCCGCGATGGCACGACCACTCAGAGCCTCGCCGACGCCTTCGAGCCGGCCGACCAGCCGATCCTCGAAGCCGTCTCGACGCAACTCGAAGGCAAAACCGCGCGACAGAAGAACCCACATCCCAGAGGCTCGCTCGCCTTCGCAGCCTGGGTCATGGCTCGCCTCGGCGGCTGGACAGGGTACTATGGCAAGCCCGGCCCCCAAGTGATGCGCCGGGGTCTCGATGACTTCCAGCGCATCAAGTACGGCGCCTCCTTGAGGCTCCAAGATGTGTGAATCTAACAGC
>JACRJA010000039.1 GCA_016235745.1 Rhodocyclales bacterium
ACAGACGCCCCTTCCCGCGGGCCTGTTTGCGCCACTCGTACAGGGTCGGTGCCGAGATGCCTTCCTCAGCGGCGACCTCGGCCACGGGCCGATTCTCAGGCGGCAACAGCTTGCGCAGGATCGCTTCTCGACGTTCTTCAGCGTACTTCATCGGAACCCCTTCTCTGCCCCTTGGTGGTTGAGGATTCTAAACACAGTTCAGGTTCCAACTATTCTGACACTGGGGGCTATCTCTGCGATCGCGGCAAACACGTGCTCGACCCGGGCGCGGATGCGGGCAATGCAATATCGAGGTGCTCACCGGTCAGGGGGGCGATGCACGGCTAACCCAGCCCTTTCACGTTAACGTCTTGCATGTAGCGCAGTTGGCGCGTATAGTGTTTCATGTAACAACATGGAGACTCACATGGGAACCACACACGTTAACGCACGAGTGCAAAAACACCGCGACGCGTTGCGCCGGGCGGGGTTGCGCCCGGTGCAAATCTGGGTGCCTGACACCCGCCGCCCGGGCTTTGCGGAGGAATGCCGTCGTCAATGCCTTCTCGTTGCTCAGGCCGATAGCGCCGATACGGCCATGCAGAAGTTCATGGATGAAGCCTTGGCAGACGTGGATGGCTGGACAGAATGAGGCGAGGCGCGGCGACCTGGTGACCATCCCCATGCAGGGAGACTTCGGGAAGCCACGGCCTGCCTTGGTGATCCAGGCCGACCCGTTCAGCGAGCACAACAGCGTAACCGTGCTGCCCATCACGAGCACGCTTGTTGCCGCGCCGTTGCTGCGCGTCACGGTTCAGCCGAGTGCAGAGAACGGCTTGCAGAAACCATCACAGGTGATGATAGACAAGGCCATGACGGTGAAGCGCGACAAAGTAGGGCCAGCTTTTGGACACATCGACCCGGATGCACTGATTGAGGTTGAGCGCTGTTTGGCCGTGTTCTTGGGGATAGCGAAATAAAAACGATCTACTCGACCCCGGAGTCTAGGGCACCTCGAAAAAACCTCCCGCTCTCCGGCCTCCGGTAAAATTCTAATGTCATTATTCCTGGGGAGCCGGAACCATGACGCGCCGCACCGCAATCCAGCCCGATCGCCTTGCTTCGCAAGCGCATCGCACCCAGCTCGATCGGCGGGGCGATCCGCTGCAGGAAATGGAAGCGGTGATCGACTTTGCGGCGCTGGCGGCCGAAGTGCACAAGCTCTGCCCTCAGAAGGAACAACCCAAAGGCGGGCGGCCGCCCTATCCGATCGAGACGAGGGTGCGCATCGTGGTGTTGAAGCGCCTCTATGGGCTGTCGGACGAGCAGATGGAGTTCCAGCTGCTGGACCGTACGAGCTTCAAGCGCATCGAGGGGGTTGGAGCACTCGCGCGCGATACCGGATCGCACCACGATCTGGCTCTTTGAAAACGCACCATCGGACAAGCCCGAGCCGACTTTGCCCTCACCCTGATGGCTGTGTGCTACACCGTTCGGCGCACGGTGTGGCTCGTGAAGTCGGGCGCCATCCCCTGGTGAGGACTGCCCACGGCCGACGTGCGCCCAAAGCGGCCGTGGGCAGGAAAAAACCGGGGCTCAAGGCCGGCAGAAGCGGCCAAAACGGGGTCTCAAACTCGGGGAGCACTATAAACGCCTTTGCTTGGCTTGCCGCTCCAGATACACCCAGTCCACAATGTCATCGCTGGGGGTGTAGCCGGCCACCAGTTGCTGCATCAGCAGGCGGATCATGCCGACGTCGTTCACGTTCAGGGCGATCTCCAGGGCATTGAGCTTGGCTTCGAACTCCGCCCAGGGAATGAATTCCTCCTGGGCTTTCATGATGCGGGGGTGTACGGTGGGCTCGGGGTTGTCGCCGATCAGCAGTTCTTCGTAGAGCTTTTCGCCGGGGCGCAAGCCGGTCACAGCGATCTCGATGTCGCCGTCGGGGTTCTGCTCGTCCTTCACGGTCAGGCCCGAAAGTTCCACCATGCGCCGCGCCAGGTCCATGATCTTCACGGGCTGGCCCATGTCCAGCACGAACACGTCGCCGCCCTTGGCCATCGCCCCGGCCTGAATCACCAGTTGAGCCGCCTCCGGGATGGTCATGAAGTAGCGCGTCACATCCGGGTGGGTGAGCGTGATCGGACCGCCGTCTCGGATCTGCTGACGAAACTTGGGCACCACCGAGCCCGACGAGCCCAGCACGTTGCCAAACCGCACCATGCTGAACTTGGTGCTGCGTGATGTGCCTGCCTGGTTGGCCGCCAGGGCCTGCAGCGCCATTTCGGCCAGGCGCTTGCTGGCGCCCATCACGTTGGTGGGGCGCACCGCCTTGTCGGTGCTGATGAGCACAAAGTCGGTCACGCCGTTTTCTGCGGCGGCCTGGGCGGTGCGCAGCGTGCCCAGCACGTTGTTCTTGATGCCGGCGGCCGGGTTGTGCTCCACCAGCGGCACATGCTTGTAGGCGGCGGCGTGATAGACCGTGTCGGGGCGCCAGGTGGACATGATCTCGCGCATGCGGTCGTGATCCTGTACCGAGGCCAGCAACGGCACCAGAACGGGCGACGCGCCCCTTTCACGCCCAGCCAGTTTTTCCTCCAGTTCCTGATGAATGGCGTACAGGGCAAATTCGCTCTGCTCGATCAACAGCAACTTGGCCGGCGCCACGGCCAGAATCTGCCGGCACAGTTCGCTGCCGATGGAGCCCCCCGCCCCAGTCACCAGCACCACCTTGCCCAAAATATTCTTGGCCAGCAACACGTGGTTGGGCGCTACGGGTTCACGACCAAGCAGATCGTCAATGTCCAGCTCATGCAGGTCTGCCCTGCTAACGCGGCCATGAGCCAGATCATCGAGGTTGGGCAAGGTACGAACCGCCACCCGCAAGTGGCGAAGATCAGCCAGGATTTCATTGCGCCGCTGTCGCGGCAACGATGGAATGGCCAGCAACACGGTGCGCACGCCTTGCGTTTCAACCAAGCCCTGCAAGTCCCCAGGGCTGTGTATGGGCAGGCCGTTGAGCACACAGCCATGCAGCCGATCGTCATCATCCACAAAGGCCACGACCTGCATCTCATGGCTGTGGGCCAGCGCCTGAGCCAATTGCCTACCTGCCTCACCCGCACCATAGATGACGGCCTTGGGCAGATTCATGCGCTGGAAAATGTTTTGGTACAGGCCACCCAACCAATAGCGCGCCAGCGCACGCGAAGCGCCCACCGCCAGCAGCAACAACATGGGCTGAATGATTCCTACGCTGCGCGGCACCCCAGGCAGACCAATCGCAGTAACTACCGCGGCATACAGCAATGTGTAGAGGGCAAAGGCCCGCAGCACCATCTGCATGGCCGCCATGCCCGAATAGCGGAAAATCACCCGGTAAAACCCATGTGTGATGAACAGCGGTAAGGCAATGAGCCACGACACAACCACCGCCCACATGGGCTGGAACAGCCCTTCGCCAGCCAAACGCACCCACTCATCCAGACGCAAGTAAAACGCGATCCATACGGTCAGGACGATCAAGCTGGCGTCCACGGCCAGCGCTACAGCGCGCTTGGCCGGACGCGGCAGAGCGAGCAAGGGAAGAGCCAGTTTAACCAGCGACATGAATCAGCCCCTCACGCGCCCTTGACCTGGCAAATACTGGTCAGGTCTGCCGGCCCCCAGCCACAACGAAGCCAACACCAGCGGCAAATAGGCTGCGACTACAAACGCCACAGACCCGACTGGCCATTGCACACACGCCCAGGCCCAAGGCGCAAGCCACAGCACGTTGACTGCAGCCACCAGCAATGTGACCGAGCGGTGTCCCACCTTACGGTCGCCCTGCCAGCGGCGAGACAAACGCTGGTAGGCATGACTGCGGTGCGCCTCGTACCAACGCTCGCCGCGCAGCATGCGGGTGAGCAGCGTCACGGTGGCGTCCGTCACAAAGACAGCCGCCAGCACCATCCATTCAGCATAACTCGACCACCCGGATTGCACGGAAAGCAGCGCCAGCGCGAACACCATGAACGCCAGCCACGTACTACCCACATCCCCCATGAAGATCTTGGCGGGCGGCCAATTGAGCAGCAAAAAACCCACCGTTGCCGCCACGACGAAAAGCATCAACAACCAAGCAGGGCTGGACATGGCTTCCGGTTGCGACCATGCCGCCAATACAGCACCGGCCAGCAACATGAACACCGCCTGTGTTCCGGCAATGCCGTCGATACCGTCCATGAAATTGAACAGGTTGATCCACCACACGCCCGCCAGCAGCAACAGGCCAAACAGAATCCAACCCGTCACCTGAAATTCAAGCCCCACGCTCAACGCCAAAGCTGGCATATCACCGAGCGCTACCAGTAACCCCACGCACACCGCCACCTGCACGCCGAAACGCACCCGAGCGGGCAAGTGAGCCATATCATCGCGCAGCCCCACCGCAGCCAATACGGCGGCACACCCCAGCACAAAACCACCGAGCCACCAACCCAAAAACAGCACCAAGCCCAAGCCAGCAAGGCTGCCTGCCACAACAATGCCCAGACCGCCGCCATTCGGAGTCGGCTGCACATGGGAAGAGCGATGATTCGGTATTTGCACCAAGCGCAGCGCCTCGGCGCGGCGGCGAACCCATGCCGCAACACCCCATGCAATCAGGGTGGTCATTCCGAGCAGGGCCACCATGACTGCCATTTGGCTCATCGCGGGACATCCTCTGCCGTCAGCGCAAAGCCCCTAGGCTTGAAGCCCAAGTCACGTGCCGCCTCGCCATGGTCAAACACCAAGTCTCGGTTCATGCGCTCAGCCATGGCCGCCGACCAGTGCCGATAACGCGGCAAGCGGCGCAACATGGCTACCGCCAGGCGGAAGGCCCACAGCGGTACGGTCACCAAACGCACAGGGCGGCCCAGCGCCTTGAACACGCGCGCCACCATCTCGCGATAAGCCAGGGTTTCGCCACCCGAGATATTGTATGCACGGTTGACTGCATCCGGCGCCTGCAAGGCGGCAACGCAAGCCGCCGCCACATCCGCAGCATGGATGGGCTGGCGCAGTCCCCGGGCTTGACCGAGCAGCGGAAAAAAACCAAATCGGAGGATAAAGCGTGCGATCTCGCTGATGTTCCTGTCCCGCCCCAGACCATAAATCAGCGTTGGCCGCAAAACCACCCACTCGATGCCCCGCTGCTCTGCCCACGCCTGCACCCGTGCCTCACTCTCGATCAGCCTTGCCGCAACGGCATTCTCTGCCGTATCGCCAGAGCCGACTTTGGTAAACCGGCTAGTGGAAGATAGCGCAACCACGCGCTGTGCGCAACTGGCCTCGATGAGAGAAAAATAATCCGGCAACACCCAGATGGGCGCTACACAAATCCATAACGGAGTAACCCCCTCACCGCCTTGGGGAGCGGACTGGGGTGAGGGACCTGGCGGCAACAACTGCCACAAAACCCCAGGGTCGGTCTGCCGCGCCACCTGCCGCGAATAAGCCACCACCTGCCACCCGTCAGCACGCAAGCGCCGCAAAACGCACCCGCCCACCAAACTGCGGGCACCCAGCACGCCAACGCGCCACTCAGCCACGAACCCGCCCCAGTCTGGCGAGCCAACGCCGCGCGGTCAAATACACCGCCGCCAAGCCAAAGCGCAGCCACACCCCAAGCGTGACCAGCCACATCAACGCGCCCGGATACTGGTGGCGAAAGAACTTGCGGTAAAACCGCACCATGCCCTTGTGCTTGTGCCACTCCACAAACACCCGGCGCGACCGGCTGCACGCCCCCAAGGCATGAACAATGCGCGCGTCCGGCACGAACAAAATCTGCCAGCCCTTTTGCCGAAAGCGCATGCACCAATCCAAATCCTCGCAATGCAGAAAATACCCCTCGTCCCACAGGCCCACATCCTCCACCGCTGCGCGCTTCACCAACATGCACGCGCCGGAAATGGCCTCGACCTCGATCGGCCCCTCGGGCAAGGGTTGCTTGTGCAGATGAAAATCGTAAAACAGCTTGGGCCAGCGATGCGCAAAGCGATGCAAGCCAAAGGCCCGCACAAAAGACCGCCACGGCGTGGGCACCGCCCGCCGCGCGCCGCCCTGCTCGGTGCCATCCTCATTCAACAGCAAGCCACCCACCATGCCCACCCGGTCGGCAGACTGCAAGGCGGCCAACAGTATCGACACGGCACCGGGCTGAACAACGCAATCCGGGTTCAGAAACAACAAAAACGGCGCAGACGATGCACCTATGCCAATGTTGCACGCTGCGGCAAAGCCGACATTGGCCGGATTGCGGATAACGCGAATGTGCGGTGAATCTGGAAGGCCGTCTAGGCTTCCATCGTGCGAGGCGTTATCCACCACAATGATCTCGATTGCCAGCGGGCAGGCCAGCAACGAATCCACACAAGCGCGCAGTAACGGCCCCGCGTTGTAATTGACGATGATGGCGGAAACAGTATAGCTCATCGTTTTCTTCTGGTTGGCAGCAAACGCTTATCCAGCACCCGCCAGATATCGCCGATCGACGTCACTCGCGTTTTTTGAATCTGCCGCCGCTTGCGCCACATCTTGGGCAAGCCCAACAGGGCATCGCGCTTGGCGCGCAAAATCACCCCCCCCTGGCCACGCAAGGCAAACCAAATGATACTCGCCAGATTCAGCGCCACATGCAGCGGCAGCAACAGCCAGAACAAAACGCCCGGCATGTTTTTCACAAAGGTCCAAACCAGATTGCGATGCCCGTGATAAACCGCGAAATCACTATGCTGCCCGCCCGTCGTCCCGGAACCGACATGATGCGCCACCGACTGCGGCACATAAAGACAACGATAGCCCGCCAAGCGCAAGCGAAAACCCAGGTCGACGTCCTCAACGTAGCAGAAGAAATCCTCGTCAAAGCCGCCGACTTCTTCAAATGCACTACGCCGATAAAGTGCAGCCGCCGCGCAGGGTGAAAAAATCTCACAGACGCTATCACCCATAGCCGACACAGGAAGCCCGTGCGCCGTGCGCCACACCAGACCGCTGATGTGATAGGCGTCGCCTGCACCGTCCAGCACACCAGGGTCGGCTGCATTCACCAGCTTGCTGCCAAAAACATCGAATTCAGGGTTGGATTCCGCCGCCATCAACAGCGTTTCCAGCCAGCGCGGCGCGGCGAATGCATCGGGGTTGAGCAGCGCAATCCATTCCGACTCCGCCGACGCCGCAGCGATGGCCAGATTATTACCCCGAGCAAAACCGGTATTCTGCGTCAGCGCAATGACTCGCACCGCCGGAAAGCGCCGCGCGATTTCGAGCGATCCATCTGTGCTGGCGTTGTCCAGCAGCAGAATCTCGTGCGGCCTGACCGTCTGCGCCAGCAATGCATTCAGGCATCGCTCAAGAAAAGCCTCGCCGTTCCAGTTGACGACGACGACAGAAACCCTTGGCGATGCCTTTTGACGCAAATCGATCAACTCACAACCCCCATGCTTACCACCTTATGGAAAGCCTGCCAAGAACATAATCCAAAAAATCCACGACCACCCGTGCTTTCCTATTTGGTGACCCTTCGTAACCAGATGCTGCTGCCGCCGCCCAGTAGAGGATAGCGGGGGAATGTGGCCTGCACCGATGTCGTGTAGCGGGTGCCCATGAAGTGGGCAGCCCAGATCAACTGCCATGCGGTGTTGAACTCCAGGAAGGCCCGCACCACAAGGTGACGCACAAGACCGAACTTCTGGATGGTAGCGCCCACCCAGAAGTAGGTGCCGCAGATGAACGCCTGACGCAGGTCGAAGCCGTAGACGACGACCGCGCTCTGCGAGACCTGGGCCCACAGCAGACAGGTGAGCGCAGACGCGACGGCTAGGCCCGCCATGACCCAGCGGTTACCGTGCAGAACGCCGACCAGCGCCACCACGATGTACATCAGAAACTCGACCGGCAGGGACCACAGCGAGCCGTTCACCGCGTTGGGATAGCGGTTGCCGTCGAACACGCCTGGCAGGTAATAGGTGATGTACAGCCCAATGGTGCGCAGGTAGCCGAGGGTGTGCGGGTTAGAGAAATAGTCGGCCAGCGGCAGCGTGGTCAGCAGCGGCCCCAGCACCCCGACGGTCAGCAGTACACACACCGCCAACCCCGGCAGGATGCGCAGTAAGCGGCGCTGGAAGAAGCGTAGCAGGTGCGGATCGCGGTCCCAACTCTCGCTGACCAGGTAACCGCTGATCGTGAAGAAAATGAACACGCCCAACGGCCCCAATGGCAGCCATGACATGAACAGCGGCTCGCGCAAGCCCAGTAATACAAACGAATGGCCGTAAAGCACCATCCAAGCGGCAGCGAGATGAATCGCGTTTAGGTTGTTGGGAATTATATCGATTCTCCGTGTTCTTCTGGTCGGGGCGAACGGGTCTGCAGCCACGTCGGCTGCCGGGCGGCGGGAGAGGCCCGCCGATACTGCGCGATCCAGGCCTGCACCCGCGACAGCGCCAGCGGATAGGCGCGTTCGAAAGCCACCGAGCGCTCTTGCGCCTTGGCCGGATCGGCCGGCGTGCGGAACAACGAGGTCACCTTCGGCACGTAGACGAAGCGGTGGTTCCACGCGTAGCGAATCCACAGAGTCCAGTCTTCAAGCGCGTCCATGTCCTCGTAGAAACCGCCGCGGTGCTCGAACAGCTGCCGCTCGAACAGCACCGACTGGATCGCGAAGTAGTTGTGGTGCTGCAGCACGTCGAAATCGAAGGGCTGACAAAGCACCAACGGTAGGTTGTGGGACACCTCAACGTAGCGGCCTTCGGCCAGCGATGTGGTGTCGGTGATGACCTCCCACGCAAGCGAGTAACTAGCCACCGCCTCGGGATCGGTCAGCAGCGCGTTGGCCAGCACCTCAATGTGCTCAGCGAAGAGCAGGTCGTCGTCGTCAAGGAACACACACCAGCGGCCGCGCGCGGCCGCCAGCCCCGCGTTGCCCGCCTTGGAGCGGCCGGGCTTGTCATTGGCGATGAAACGGATGGTGCGTCCCGTAGCCTGCGCCACCTCTTCGCAAAGGCCGCGCATCGTGTCGCCACCATCCTCGACCACAATATGCTCGAGGTTGGACCAGGTCTGGTGGGCGCCAGACATCAGAGCCTGGCGCAGGTACAGGTCGCGGCCGCGGTAGGTGCGGGTGATGATGCTGACCAGCGGTTGCTCGACTGGCAACGAACGCTGCTCGACGAAAGCGCCGTCGCGAATGAGCTCGTAGTCCCAAGTTCGGAACGGGAAGTGCGCCTGCGAGGATCGCCGCGACAACAGCGCCTTGGGCGCGACCGCGATCAGCCGCAGCAGGCTGCGGGCGACCCGGCGGCGCGAGCCGGGAAAGACTTCGGGTGACAGCAGCAGCCGCAGCGCCAGCATTGGCACCACGACGATGTCGGCGAGCCGACCAAACTTCAGGCGCAGGTACAGGTTGCCGAAGGTGCTGCCGATGTACTGCAGCGGCTTGACCTGGTCTCTGGACTCGTAGCTGTAGTGCCACACCACGGCAGCGGGGCAGTAGCGCAGCAGATACCCGGCGCGCCTCAAGCGGTACGACAGCTCGACGTCCTCGCCGTACATGAACAGCGTCTCATCGTAGCCATCAATCGCCTCGACCGCCGAGCGGCGCAGCAACACGCAGGCGTGGGCGTTCCAGTTGGTGGTGCCGGTGACCGGGTCATAGTACTTCGGATGCTCGTATGGCTTCTGGCGCAGCTCCCAGGCAGCAGCCTGGGGGGCATCGGCCACCGCCATGGCGACCACCTGGCGCAGACTGTCCCGCTCGAAGGTCAGGTCGATGTTGGTGACCAGACAGAACGGCGCACGCCCGGCGCGGATGGCTGCGTTGTGACCAGCGCCGTAACCGAGGTTCGGTTGTGGGATCACGTCGACGGCGAAGCCCGCCGCTTGCAGGCGTGGCGCAACGGCGCGCAGCGCCGACTCCGTGTCGTCGGTGGAGCTATTGTCGACAAAGCGAATCGTCACGCGATCCTTGGGATAGTCGAGTGCGAGCAGGCTGTCGACAAAGGCTTCGATCCAGCACCGACTGTTGTAGGTGACCACACCCACGTCGATCGCTGGCCAGTCGGCGGGCTCTGGTGGGCACATCGGATCGACAGCGATCGGCGCGCGGGTGCGTTCGCAGCGTTCCTCAACTATTGCGGCAATCGCCGGGAAGTTGGCACTGGAATTGGGCAGGATTCCGGTCACGTTAAGCAGCCAGTCGCGCCCCCGCCGCAGCGGTCGAACGATGGGCTGCGGCAAGCGGCTCGCGATCTGGCGCATTCCATGAGCAACCAGCCGCGCGGCGAGACCGTAGTTGCCGCGCGCGAGGTGCCCGACGAAACGCAGCGGCGCGGTCAGGCGCCACGACTTGGACGCGCGCATCGATCTGATCGTCCTGATCGCCTCATCCCGCTCGATCACCGCTTGGCTCAGGCTGGCGATCTGCTCGTCGCGCTCGGTCACCGCTTGGTTGAGGCTGGCGATCTGCTCGTCGCGCTCGGCCAACGCTTGGCTCAAATTCAAAATCGGCAGAGGTTGATCTTTCCCCCAGGTTAAATAATTCTCTGCCGCACGACCGGTTATGCTTTGCTGTATGGTGGCTTCGAGGCTGATATAGCGGATGTAATCTCTTTCTTGCACCCTCAAGCCGGAAGCCTCAAATACTCCATCGATAAATTGATAGCGAGTCATGACTGCTTGAGAGGCAGGGAGACCGAATCGGGTTATTGAATTTATCAGCAACAGCAACGAGCGAAATAACAGATACGCAACTTCGATCGGTGAGGTCAGTTGCCATTCTTTATCGATTAAAGAAGCGTTACCGTCCTCACAAATAATGATGTTTTGCGGCACCGCATCAAAAAGTTCGCCTGGCAGCTCGGCGTAGGGGGATGCCATGCATTCTTGCACGTTTGCCGGACTGAAAAATGTTCCGACTATTAACAGATAGCGCCGTACAAATCGAGCCAGCTGATCAAACGTCCATCCATCATTCGTTACGATACCAATAAACTCTAAGGAAAGTGGTCTGCCAACAACGTATTTGTCCGCCTCCGGGAAAACAAACCTGATCAGACCGTTCGCTTCGTCAGCGTTTCCGTTACGCGTGTCCAAGCGTCGATATCCCACACAAATATCCCCTCCATCTCCAAGGGTAAACACCGTTTCTTTACAGTATTCTGGAATACGGTCCACGCTGTAGTGGTAGGCCAATTCTCCTGTAGCGATAAGTTTTTGGGAATTGGGGGCAGCGATAATCAGGAATGAATTGGCAACATCCAGGCCCAACCCGTTTTGAAAAACCTGAGGCCACGCCAATTCTAAGGAAAAGTTGCAATAGGTTGGCAACTGCGGGTCACGCCGTGCACTTTGCCAAGCGAAAGCGGCAGCGTCAAATTTCTTGTTCAAAAACCCCTCTTCAGTGATGATTGAAACAGGTAATTTGTAATCCGGGAATGGGGCGAGAAACTCTTGCGCAGCAAACCCTGCCTGCTCCAACATGCCTGCCAACACTTTGCGTCCAAAGGTTTGCGGCTGGTCTTTGCGGTAGCGGCCTTCTATTCCAACTATGGGCTGCCCAAGGTGATCCTCTGGAGCACCAGCAAAATACTTCAAGCCCAATTGGTTTTCGATGGCAATAATAAGCTTGCCTTCAGGCTTGAGCAGCGAGCGCACCCGCTTCAACATCGACAGCGCGGGGTTTTCTCCAGTTGTGAAGAGGTTAGCGTATTCAAGCACGCCAATCAGCGTAATAACATCGAATTGGTGATCGCATTGAAACTGGTCAAACTTCTCGGCCAAAACCGTGACATTATCAAGGTCACGGGTTCGAGACCTAGCTATGGCCGCACGGCGGGGACTACCTTCAAGTGCCAAGACATTTGCGCCACATTCACCAAGGTAGCGCGTAATAGCGCCGCAGCCCGCACCAATTTCCAGGACATCGCCTTGTAAAACATTCTTGAAGGGCCGCAGGATATTGGCGCGCGCGCCGCTCAAATGGTAAAGCGAAGCCCAATCGGTACAATGCTGGCGAAGCTCTGTGGAAAGAACTGTGACATCAAAAGCATGGCTGATGATGTCAGCAATACGTTGTTCCACTTCGTCGCCGTCGCTGTAAGCAATGCCACCATAGCCAGACCTGCTCCAAATATTGCTCAATGGTTCGAGCACATAGCCTGCTTGTTGTAAAAATTCTTTCATGCCTTAATCTGCCGTGCGCTGAGATCGAGTTCAAGGTTTGCAAGCCCGAAAAATCTGTTGTTTGGGCGAACTTGCAAATGAATGGAGTCGTATCGCCGATCATGCGGTGTGACGTCTTCACCATGTTTGGTGGCAACACCCAATGAAATGAAATAGTCTCCGGGGGCTAGGCGACATATAAAGACTGCCTTAGCTTGAATTACTGATTCCTGCTGGCCCATCTTTGCAAAATCAGCACACTCAAGGGTTTCTGAATTAACGCCATATACAGTGACACCCTCCTTTGTCTTGATCGTGATTCCTAGTATGGGACGGTAAACATTCCTGTGAAATTTTATGGATATCGCCAATGTGATTCGTTGCCCTATGTTGACTGCCGAGGGATAAGGCTCGTCATCTGCAGCCAAGTAGAAATCCAAAATCGTTACCGAACCATCTCCCCAACGGTATTCATGAGGGTTGTAGCCGTTGCGTTTAGAAAAGTTATCTTCCTGCCAGCTAAGCTGGTAGGCGGATTCGACAGCAATTTCCCCTGGCATGGCTAAGACCTGTTCTGATTTACCGCTTATTGTTTCTTTTTCTTTCCCGAACAAC
The DNA here is from genome assembly GCA_016235745.1 of Rhodocyclales bacterium. Taxonomy (GTDB): domain Bacteria; phylum Pseudomonadota; class Gammaproteobacteria; order Burkholderiales; family Rhodocyclaceae; genus Tepidiphilus. Next base: position 12,781 of record JACRJA010000039.1, read on the forward strand.
AGGTCCATATACCGATTCACGACATGCCTGGGTTCGCCAGTCTCAAACTGGATACCTTTATCAAGCAAAATGGCGTTTGAGCAATGCGTAACGATTTGTTCGCTTGAGTGAGTTACAAGCAGGATACTGGTGCCATTCTCTTTAAGCTGGCGTAGACGCTCGAAACACTTGGCTTGAAATTTGGCATCACCGACTGATAGCGCCTCGTCAACGATCAAAATATCGGGATCAACCTGCGACTGGACTGCAAAGGCAAGACGCACCATCATGCCGCTGGAGTAGGTCTTGACCGGTTGTTCGATGAACTCGCCGATGTCTGCAAAAGCGGCAATATTGTCAAAACGTGCGTCTATTTCTTCCTTGCTCAGGCCCAGTACGACGCCATTCATGTAGACGTTTTCGCGCCCGGTAAATTCGGGGTTAAAACCAGAACCCAATTCCAACAGTGCTGCGATGCGCCCGTTGGTCTGAATGCTGCCGCTGGTGGGGTTGAGCGTGCCGCAAATCATTTGCAGCAGCGTGGATTTGCCGCTGCCATTGCGACCGATGATGCCGACGGTTTCGCCTTTTTTGACTTCGAAGGAAACATCCTTCAGTGCCCAAAATTCACGAAAATATTGTTTGGGTGTTTGCCCCACCAAACGTTGCAGACGCGGCAGGATGAACTGCTTGAGCCGGTCGCGCGGTTGGTCGTAGATTTGATAGCACTTGCTCAGGCCCTCGACTTTGATGGCGATTTCAGAGGACATCGGCAAACCCCTTCCTGGTCTTCTGGAACCAGACAAAGCCCAGCCAGGCGATGATGGCCGTTATTAGCCAGTAAAAACCCAGCATCAAAAAGTCAGGGTTCTTGCCCCAGAACAGCACATCGCGCGTTTGTTCAATGACGGGCGTCAGCGGGTTCAGGTAGAGCAGATGGCGATAGGCTTCGGGCAGCGCAGTGGCCGGGTAAAAAATGGGGCTGAGGAACATGAGCACCGTAGTGATGACGCCGATGAATTGTGAGACGTCACGCAGATACACGCCCAGCGATGCCAGCGCCCAGCTAAGGCCCATGATGAACAACGCAAGGGGCAGGACGATCAGCGGAAGGTACAGCACGGTCGCATGAGGCACGCCAAAAAAAACAACATACGCCAGCAGCCACACGCCAAGGCTGATCAGCAGGTGAAACAGGGCTGCCAGCAGCGTGACGGCGGGCAGGATTTCCAGCGGGAAGACCACTTTCTTGACATAGTTGGGGTTGTTGAGCACGAGCGCCGGTGCGCGGTTGATGCATTCGGCAAAGAGATTGAACATCATCAAGCCAGCGAAGAGCACCAGGGCGAACTCGGTTTTGGAGCCAGACCCGCCACCCCACCGCGCCTGGAACACCACGCTGAAGACGAAGGTATAAACGGCGAGCATCAAGAGCGGGTTGAAAAACGACCAGAGCAGACCAAGCACGGAACCACGGTAGCGCACCAGCACTTCGCGCTTGGCGAATGCCGCGATAAGTCCGCGGTTGCGCCATAGGCTGCTGAACATTTCAAACGGCGAAATGGAGAAGCGCTGCATCAGCGTGCGCCTCCTGTGCAAAAGGCTATTTCAAGCATAAAACTCTGGAATCCATCGTTCAAAACAGCTTCTATGAGTTGGGCGGCCAAACTTGGATCCGCATAACTATCGTGGTCCCCGGATTTGAGACACTGGTTCAGGCTGTCGCCCCAAGAGGATGATAGCATGAGTGCGGTCAAGAAATGCAAGGTGTACAGTGCCGGGTTCAAGGCCAAAGTCGGGAGGAAGCGGCAGGGGGCGATGCACGCCAACTCAGCTCTTTCACGCCAACGTCTTACAGCTCCGGCACCTCGACCCGCACCACCTCCGGCAAGGCCCGCCCAAGGAAGCGTTCGGCGATGGTCTGGAAGCGCAGCGGCACGTCGGTGACGTAGAAGTGGTGCCGCGGCACGCTGCCGGCGCCGGCGCGCAGAGCCGGCGCACGATCGAGCACTCGCGCCGCCTGCTCGGCCGTGGTCACGGCCGAGTCGACGATGCGCACCTGCGGCCCGGCGATGTCGGCGAGCACCGGCTTGAGCAGAGGATAATGGGTACAGCCGAGCACGAGGGTGTCCACCCCTTCGGCGAGCACCGGCTTGAGGTACTCCTCGGCGGCAAGCCGCGTCACCGGATGATCGAGCCAGCCCTCTTCCACCAGCGGCACGAAGAGGGCGCAGGCCTGCGAATGCACCCGCACGTCGCTGCGCAGGGCGTGGATGCGCAGCGCGTAGGCGTTGCTGTTGATGGTGGTCGGCGTGCCGATCACCCCCACCGTGGCGTTGCGCGTGGCCGCCACCGCCGCCTGGGCGCCGGCCTCGATCACGTCGAGCACCGGCACGTTCGGCCCGGCGAGCGCGCGCACCACGTCCTGCGCCACCGCCGCCATGGTGTTGCAGGCCACGATCAGCATCTTCACGTCCTGCGCCAGCAGAAAGCGCGTGAGCTGCGCCGCATAACGCGCGATGGTATCCGGCGACTTGATGCCATAGGGCACGCGCGCCGTGTCACCGAAATAGGCGATGGATTCGAACGGCAGCCGCTCCATGAGCGCACGCACTACCGTCAAGCCGCCCACCCCGGAATCGAATACCCCGATGGGGCGCTGCGCCTTCGTCATCCTGTCGCACTCCCGGAAAAGCGCGAGTGTAGCACCGCGCCTCGAGACGCTCCATGCCGCGCCAGCGCCCAGGCGACGTGCTCGCGCACCAAGGCGGAGGGATGCTCGCGCCGCGCCATGAGCGCTGCAACCCCCTCCGCGCTCGGCGGGGCGTTGCCCAGGGCCACGGCCAGGTTGCGCAGCCACCGCTCCCAACCGATGCGCCGGATGGGACTGCCGGCGAACTTCTCCAGAAACTCGGCCTCGCTCCAGGAAAAAAGCGCCGTGAGCGCCGGGGCATCCAGCCCGTGGCGCGGCATGAATTCCGGCAGATCGACGCGTCGCGCGAAGCGGTTCCACGGGCAGACGAGCTGACAATCGTCGCAGCCGTAGATGCGGTTGCCGATCATCGGGCGCAGCGCTTCAGGAATCGGGCCCGGATGCTCGATGGTCAAATAAGAAATGCAGCGACGCGCATCCAGCCGATAGGGGGCCACGATCGCCCGGGTGGGGCACAGGTCGAGGCAGCGGGTGCAGCGGCCGCAGTGGGCATCGACCGGCGCGTCGACCGGCAGGGGCCAGTCGGTGAAGATCTCGCCGAGGAAGAAGAACGACCCTTCCTCGCGGCTCAACAACAGGGTGTGCTTGCCACGCCAGCCCAAGCCTGCGCGCTCGGCGAGCGCCACTTCCATCACCGGCGCCGAGTCGACGAAGGCCCGCCCCCGATGCGGCCCCATCGCCTCCATCGAGGCAATGAGCTTCGCCAGGCGCGCGCGCACCGCCTTGTGGTAATCCCGCCCCAGAGCATAGCGCGACACGTAGCCGAGCCGCGGATCGGCGAGCACGTCCTGCGCCGGGGCTGCATGCTCTGGCCAATAGGGGAAGCGCAGGGTGATCACCCGTACCGTGCCCGGCAGCAATTCGGCAGGGCGCGCGCGCAAAAGCCCGTGCCGGCGCATATAATCCATCTCACCGTGGAATCCGGCTTCCAGCCAGGCGAGCAGGCCCGCCTCGCACGCCGACAGGTCGGGCTCGGCCACGCGCATCGCCGAAAACCCGAGCCGGGCCGCCGCCTCGGCGATCGCACGCTTGCGCGCCGCCCAGTCGATCGGTTCCACCGTCCGAGACTCCTCATGTCCTTGCACCGCGAACTCCTCCTTCCCCTTGCCGACGAAGCCGCCACGGCGGCGCTCGCCCTGCGCCTCGCCCCTTGCCTCGCCCCCGGCTGGGTCATCCATCTCGTTGGCCCGCTGGGCGCCGGCAAGACTACCTTCGTACGCGCCCTCCTCCTGGCCTTGGGGCACACCGGCCCCGTCAAGAGTCCGACGTACGGGCTCGTCGAACCGTACACCGTTTCGGGATTAAACCTGTATCATTTTGACTTCTACCGCTTCGCGACGCCCGAAGAATTTTTCGGCGCCGGACTCGACGAATACTTCGACGGTACGGGCGTGTGCCTCGTCGAATGGCCGGAAAAGGCCGCACCGTACACGCCCGCGCCGGATCTGACGCTTGCGCTCGCGCCGCGCCCCGATGGCAGCCGCGAAGCCCGACTCACCGCTTCGACCCCGAGGGCCAGCCAATGCCTCGACCGTCTCGCCCCATCGCGCTGACCGATGCCGTCGCGCCCCGCAGGCGGCGCTTTCTCGGCCAGGCTGGCGCGCTCCTTGCCGCCTTCACCCTCACGCCCCGCTTGGGCCGGGCGCAGGGAGCAGCCTTCGTCGCCGTGCGCGCCTGGCCGGCCGAAGACTATACGCGAATCACGCTGGAAGCGAGCCAGCCGCTGCATTTCGAGTACCAGTTCGTGCCCGATCCCGACCGCCTGGTGATCGACCTGCCGGGCATGAGCCTCGACGAAGTCCTCAAGAGCCTGCCGGGCAAGATCACGGCCGACGACCCCTACATCCAGGGCGTTCGCCTCGGCCAGTTCCGCCCCGACGTCGTGCGGGTAGTCATCGACCTCAAGCAGAAAGCCGAACCCCAGATCTTCACCCTGGATCCGGTGGCGCAATACCGCCATCGCCTGGTGATCGACGTCTATCCCCAAACCCCGCGCGATCCGATCCAAGCCCTGCTTGCCGAGCTCAGCAACAAGCATGGAGCCTCATCGACGGTCGGCACCCCCCAGCTGAGCGAGACCCCCGACATTCCCCCTGGCGCGTCCCCCTCTCCTCCGGCCAAGAGCCGGACTCCAGCCAGCGCCCCCTACGTGATCGTCATCGATCCCGGTCACGGCGGCGAGGATCCGGGCGCGATCGGTCGCCTCGGCTCGCGCGAAAAGGACGTGACGCTGGCCATCGCCCGCCGGCTGAAACGCATTCTCGATGCGCAGCCCAAGCTGCGCTGCGCCCTCACGCGCAATGGCGACTATTTCGTTCCGCTGGGTGAACGCGTACGCCGTGCCCGCGCCGCCCAGGCCGATCTCTTCGTCTCCATCCACGCCGATGCCGTCGTCTCCTCTAGCCCGCGCGGCAGTTCGGTGTACGTCCTGAGCGATCGTGGCGCCTCGAGTACCACCGCCCGCTGGCTCGCCAACAAGGAAAACCAGGCCGACCTCATCGGCGGGGTCAACCTGGGGCAAAAAAACGAGCACGTCGCCAAGACCCTGCTCGATCTCTCCCTCACCGCGACCCTGCAGGATTCCGCCAAGCTCGGCCGTCACCTCCTTACTTCGCTCGGCGAGATCAACCCCTTGCACAAGCGCGACATCGAATATGCCAACTTCGCCGTACTGCGTAACCCGGACGTGCCCGCCGTGCTCATCGAGACGGCCTTCATCAGCAACCCTCAAGAAGAGCGCCGCCTCAACGACCCCGCCTACCAGGAACGGTTGGCGCAGGCGATCTACAAGGGACTGCAGCGCTACCTCGAGGCCGCTGCACCGACGCCGCGGCTCCTGATGGCCGCCCGCGACGGCAAAGGCTGAAACGGCGCCGTTTCGCTGTACAGCCGATATAATTGAAGTTTTTTCCGGCACAGCGGCCATGCGCGTCATCCGAAGCATCGGCGGTCCCCATCCGCCCACCGTGCTGACGATCGGCAATTTCGACGGCGTCCATCGCGGGCACCAGGTCTTGTTGCGCCTGGTGCGCGAGCGCGCCGACGAAGCCCACATTCAAGCCGCCGCCCTCACCTTCGAGCCCCATCCGCGTGAATTCTTCACCCCCCAATCCGCCCCGCCGCGGCTGAGCACCCTGCGCGAAAAGCTCCTCGCGCTCGCCGACTCGGGGCTCGACCGCCTGCACGTGCTGCGCTTCGACCTGCGCCTTGCCCGGCTCGGGGCCGCGGACTTCATCGAGACGCTGCTCGTGCGCAGCCTCAACGTCCAGCACCTCGTCATCGGGGACGATTTCCGCTTCGGCGCCCGGCGCGGCGGCGGCTTGGCCGAACTGCTCGAAGCCGGCGAGCGGTTCGGGTTCACCGTCGAGCCGGTGCCAGAAGTGCGCATCGACGGACTGCGCGTCTCGAGTAGCCTCATCCGTACTTTGGTGGCCGAGGGCAAGCTCGAACAGGCCGCGCGCCTGCTCGGCCGCCCTTACCGCATCGAGGGGCGGGTGGTGCACGGCGAGAAGCTCGGGCGCACGCTCGGCTTTCCTACCGCCAACATTCCCTTGTCGCCGCGCCGGCTCGCCCCGCCGGGCGTCTATGTCTGCAGCGTCGCGGGGCTTGCCGCCTCGCCCTTGCCCGCGGTGGCCAACATCGGCCTGCGCCCGACCGTGGGCGGGCTCCTGCCGCGGCTCGAAGTCCATCTGCTCGACTGGAGCGGCGAGTGCTACGGCCGCCGGCTGTGCGTCGCCTTTTTCCACAAACTGCGCGAGGAACGCAAGTTCCCCGACCTGGACGCCCTGCGCGCCCAGATCGCCGAGGACGTCGTCCATGCCCGGCAATGGCACCGGCACCACCGTGCGGCGTTTCCCGTACCCGAGGATCATCCATGACCGACTACCGCGCCACGCTCAATCTGCCCGACACCCCCTTCCCCATGCGCGCCAACCTCGCCAAGCGCGAGCCCGGCTGGATCGCTCAATGGCAGCAGAAAAAGCTCTACCGCAAGATCCGCGAAGTCTGCCGCGGCCGGCCCAAGTTCGTGCTGCACGACGGCCCGCCTTACGCCAACGGCGACATCCACATCGGGCACGCGGTCAACAAGATCCTCAAGGACATCATCGTCCGCTCGAAGACCCTGGCCGGGTTCGACGCCCCCTACGTCCCGGGCTGGGACTGCCACGGCCTGCCGATCGAACATCAGATCGAGAAACTCCATGGCAAGCATTTGCCGCCGGACGAAGCCCGCCGCCTTTGCCGCGAATACGCCGCCGAACAGATCCAGCGCCAGATGAAGGATTTCATCCGCCTGGGCGTGCTCGGCGACTGGGAAAACCCCTATCTCACGATGAATTTCGCCAACGAGGCGAACGAGATCCGGGCGCTGGGCAAGATCTACGAGCGCGGTTACCTCTACAAGGGGCTGAAACCGGTCAATTGGTGCTTCGACTGCGGCTCGGCCCTGGCCGAAGCCGAGATTGAATACGCCGAACGCACCTCGCCGGCGATCGACGTCGGCTTTCCCCTGGAAGACCCCGCCGAGCGCGGCCGCCTTGCCCACGCCTTCGGCCTGAGCGAGCCGCCGCAAGGGCCGATCTACGCCGTGATCTGGACCACCACGCCGTGGACGATCCCCGCCAACCAAGCGATCAACGTACACCCCGAAGTCGTCTACGAGCTGGTGGCCACGCCCCGCGGCGCGCTCATCCTCGCCGCGGCGCTGCGCGAGCAGGCGCTCGCGCGCTACGGGTTCGCAGGACAGGTGCTGGGCGCGGCGCACGGCGCGGCGCTCGACCGGCTCCGTTTCCGCCACCCGTTTTATGCCCGCGACAGCCTGGTGATCGCGGCCGATTACGTCGACACGTCCACCGGCACGGGCCTGGTGCATTCGGCGCCGGCCTACGGGGTCGATGACTTTCTCACCTGCCTCAAGGCCGGCATGCGCCAGGAAGACATCCTCATGCCGGTGCGCGGCGACGGGACCTACGACCCTGCGCTCCCCTTCTTCGGCGGGCTCTCGATCTGGGACGCGAACCCCAAGATCGTGGCCAAGCTCGAAGAAGTCGGATCGCTCTTCGCCCACGCGCCGATCCGCCACAGCTATCCCCACTGCTGGCGCCACAAGAGCCCGACGATCTTCCGCGCTACCGGCCAATGGTTCATCGCCATGGACACGATACCCGGTCGCGCCCTGCCCGATGGCGAGACCCTGCGCGACAAGGCCTTGCGCGGCGTGGACGCTACGCGCTTCTACCCGGCCTGGGGCCAGGCGCGGCTGCACGCCATGATCGCCAACCGTCCCGACTGGTGCATCTCGCGCCAGCGCAACTGGGGCGTACCGATCGCCTTCTTCGTCGACAAGACCACGGGCGAGCCGCACCCGCGCACGCCACAGCTCATCGAGGAAGTCGCCCGGCGCGTCGAGCGCGAGGGAATCGACGCCTGGTTCCGGCTCGATCCCCGCGACCTCCTCGGCGAGGAAGCCGACCGCTACGAGAAAGTGCTCGATACGCTGGACGTGTGGTTCGACTCCGGCACCACCCACGTGCACGTGCTGCGCGGCTCGCACCCCGAGCTGGAACATCCGGCCGACCTCTACCTCGAAGGCTCCGACCAGCACCGCGGCTGGTTCCATTCGTCGCTGCTCACCGGCTGCGCCATCGACGGGCATCCGCCCTACCGGGGGCTGCTCACGCACGGCTTCGTCGTCGACGGCCAGGGGCTGAAGATGTCGAAGTCGCGCGGCACCGTGGTCGCGCCGCAGCAGGTGGCCGACACGCTCGGCGCCGAGATCCTGCGCCTGTGGGTCGCCGCCACCGACTATTCCGGCGAGCTCACCATCTCCAAAGAGATCCTCGATCGCGTCGTCGAGGTCTACCGGCGGTTGCGCAACACCCTGCGCTTCATGCTCGCCAACGTGGCCGACTTCGAGTACGCGCGCGATGCGGTGCCAGTGGAAGACATGGTGGAACTCGACCGCTACGCACTGCTGCGCCTGGCGCGCCTGCAGGCGCAGGTCTGCGCCGACTACGAGCGCTTCGAATTCCACAAAGTGGTGCAGGCGCTGCAGAACTACGCCGCCGAGGATCTGGGAGCGTTCTACCTCGACGTCCTCAAGGACCGCCTCTACACGACGCCTGCCGAGGGTCGGCCGCGGCGCTCGGCGCAGACGGCGATCCACCACATCCTGCACGCCTTCGTGCGCCTGATGGCGCCGGTGCTCGCCTTCACCGCCGAAGAGATCTGGACCTACCTCACCGGCAGCGACGACGACAGCGTGATGCTGCACACCTGGCACGAGATCCCGGCAGTGCCGCAGGCTGAGGCGATCGAACGGCGCTGGTCGCTCGTGCTCGAGACGCGCGAAGCGGTCAACAAGGCGATCGAGGCGGTGCGCATGCAGGGCCGCGTCGGCCCCTCGCTGCAGGCCGAAGTCACGATCCGCGCCCACGGCGAACGCTACGCCGCGCTCGCCGCCCTGGGCGAAGAGCTCAAGTTCGCCCTCATTACCTCGCAAACGCGCCTCATCGAGGTCGACTCGCCCGAAGCCGAGGGCATCGAGGTCGCGCCGAGCCCGCACGCCAAATGCGAGCGCTGCTGGCACTACGAGGCCAGCGTCGGCCAAGATCCCGAGCACCCCACCCTATGCGCGCGCTGCGTCGACAACCTGCACGGCGCGGGCGAGACGCGCCGCTGGACATGAGTCTTTTCACCCGGCTGCGGCCGACGCTCGCCATCGCCCTGGCGGTGATGGCGCTCGACCAGGGCAGCAAGCTCGCCCTGTCGCGCTGGATCCCCGAGGGCGAGCGCCTGGTGCTCGCGCCTTTCCTGCAGCTCGTCTCGGTATACAATACCGGCGCGGCCTTCAGCTTCCTCGCCCAGGCCGGCGGCTGGCAGCGCGGGCTCTTCCTCGCGCTCGCGTTCGGCATGAGCGTGTGGCTGCTGTGGCTCGCCGCAAGCCCGCAGGCAGGCCGGCTGGAGCGCCTCGCCTACGGACTGATCGTCGGCGGAGCCCTGGGCAACGCCATCGACCGGCTGGCGCACGGCGCCGTCTACGATTTTCTGCTCTTTCACGCCGGCCGCTGGGCCTGGCCCGCCTTCAATCTGGCCGACAGCGCCATCACCGTCGGCGTGGGCTTGCTCCTGTGGCACCATTGGCGGGCACCCTCTACCGCCGCAAACGGCCCTCCGCCCGAGAGATCGACATGACCGACACCGTCCGTCCCGACAGCCTCGTCACCCTGCACTACCGCTTCCTCCTCGAAGACGGCACCGCCGTGGTGAGCACTTTCGAGGCCACCCCCGCCACTTTGCAGCTGGGCACGGGCGAAGTCCTGCCGGCGCTCGAGCGCTGCCTGGCGGGCTTGCGGGTGGGCGAACACCGTATCTTCACGCTGCCGCCGCAAGAGGCGTTCGGCCCGTATCGCCCCGAGCTCGTCGAGCGGGTGGCGCGCGCCGATTTTCCGCCGGAAGTCACCGAGGCGATGACACTCATGGAGTTCGCCGCCCCCGACGGCTCGCGCTACACGGGACTGGTGCGGGAACTCACCGAGGAATACGGCGTCGTGGACTTCAACCATCCGCTCGCCGGCAAGACCATCCGGCTCGAAGTGCGCATCATCGGCATCAGCTAACGCCCATGGACACCGCCCCCCTCGTGCTCCTCGCCAATCCCCGCGGCTTCTGCGCCGGGGTCGATCGCGCCATCGAGATCGTCGAGCGGGCGATTGAGCGCTTCGGCGCCCCCATCTATGTGCGCCACGAGATCGTGCACAACCGCCATGTGGTCGAAGCTCTGCGCGCGCGCGGCGCCGTCTTCGTCGACGAAATCGACGAGGTACCCGACGGGGCCGTGGTCGTCTTCAGCGCCCACGGCGTGGCCCAGGCGGTACACGAGCGTGCGCGCGCGCGCGGCCTCACCGTGCTCGACGCCACCTGCCCGCTGGTCACCAAGGTGCACCACGAAGTGCGGCGCCTGCACCGTCAGGGCTACGACATCGTGATGATCGGCCACCGCGGGCACCCCGAGGTGGAAGGCACCATGGGACAGGTGCCCGATCGCATCCACCTCGTAGAGACCGAGGACGACGTCGCCCGGCTCACGCTCGATCCCGAACGCTGTGCCTACGTCACCCAGACGACGCTGTCGGTCGACGACGCCCGGCGCCTCATCGAGCGGCTCACCGCGCGCTATCCGCGCATCCTCGGTCCGAAAAAGGATGACATCTGCTACGCCACGCAGAACCGTCAGGACGCCGTCAAGCGTCTCGCCGCCCAATGCGACCTCGTGCTGGTGATCGGCTCGCCCAACAGCTCCAATTCCAACCGCCTGCGGGAAGTCGCCGCGGCGCTGGGGGTTCCGGCGCTGCTCATCGAGGATGAAACGGCGCTCACCGCCGAGACGATCAGGGACGCGCGGCGCATCGGACTCACCGCCGGCGCCTCGGCCCCGGAATCCTTGGTGCGCCGCGTGCTCGCCCGGCTGCAGGAACTGGGCGCCGCCGAGATCGCCCAAATGCCGGGCGTAGCGGAAAACGTTCGCTTCACCCTTCCCAAAACCCTCACGGAGGCGACATGAGCGAACCCACTGCCGCACCCGAGCACCTCGATTTCGAAGCCGCGCTCAGCGAACTCGAGCGCATCGTCCAGGCGCTGGAAACCGGCCGCCTGCCGCTGGAGACGGCGCTACAGCGCTATCAGCACGGCGTGGCGCTGGTGCGCCGCTGCCGCCAGGTGCTCGACGAAGCCGAGCAGCGGCTGCTCGCCATCGAAAACGGCACCCTCGTGCCCCTCGACCCGCCCGCCGAACGATGACCTCAGCCGAGCGCGAACCGTTCGAGACGTGGTGCGAACGCCGCCGCGCCTGCGTCGAACACTTTCTCGACCAGATCCTGCCCGCCGCCGAAGCCGAACCCCTTCGCCTGCACGAAGCGATGCGCTACGCCGTACTCGGCGGCGGCAAACGCATCCGCCCGCTGCTCGTCTTCGCCTCCGGCGAGGCATTCGCAGCCCCCGCCGAAGCGCTGCTGCCCGTCGCCGCGGCGGTCGAGCTCATCCACGCCTATTCGCTGGTGCACGACGACCTTCCCGCGATGGACGACGACGCGCTGCGCCACGGCCGCCCCACCGTCCATGTGGCCTTCGACGAAGCCACGGCCCTGCTCACGGGGGATGCGCTGCAGACGCTCGCTTTCCAGCTGCTCGCCACCCCGCTTCCCGGTCTGAGCCCCGATCGTCAGCTCAGCCTCGTGCACGGTCTCGCCCGCGCGGCCGGCTCGCGCGGCATGGCCGGCGGCCAAGCGCTCGACCTCGCTGCCACTGGCCGTAAGATCTCCCTGGAGGCGCTGCAGGCGCTGCACCGCTGCAAGACCGGGGCGCTCATCCGCTACGCCGTACTCGCCGGTGCGCACTGCGGCGAACCCAAGGCCGAAGAACGTGCCGCGCTCGAACGCGGCGCCGAGGCGCTGGGCCTGCTCTTCCAGATCACCGACGACCTCCTGGACGCCACCGCCGACAGCGCCACGCTGGGCAAGACCGCCGGCAAGGACGAGCGCTACGCCAAAGCCACCTACGTCACGCTCCTGGGATTGGAGGGGGCGCGCGAGGCGGCCCGGCGCACCCTGGACGAAACCCTCGGCGCACTCGAACCCCTAGGCAAACGCGCCGAACGCCTGCGCGAGCTCGCCCGTTTCGTCGCCAACCGCCGGCACTGACTCCCATGAGCGAACGTTTCCCCCTGCTCACCCGCATCGACGATCCCGCCGAGCTGCGCCACCTGTCGCTGCCCGAGCTCAAACGGCTCGCCGCCGAGCTGCGCCAGTTCATCCTCGAAACGGTGGCACGCACTGGCGGGCACCTGGCTTCCAACCTTGGCGCCGTCGAGCTCACTATCGCGCTGCACTACGTCTACGACACCCCCTATGACCGCATCGTCTGGGACGTGGGACACCAGACCTATGGCCACAAGATCCTCACCGGCCGGCGCGAGCGCATGGCCACGCTGCGCCAGTACGAAGGGCTGTCGGGTTTTCCCAAGCGCGAAGAGAGCCCCTACGACACCTTCGGCACGGGGCACTCGTCCACCTCCATCTCCGCGGCGCTGGGCATGGCGGTTGCCGCCCGTGCCCGCGGCGAGAAGCGCCAATGCGTGGCGGTGATCGGCGACGGGGCAATGTCCGCTGGCATGGCATTCGAGGCGCTCAATCACGCCGGCGACCTCGACGGGGTCGATCTCACGGTGATCCTCAACGACAACGAGATGTCGATCTCACCGCCGGTGGGGGCGCTCACCCAGATTCTTGCGCGTCTGTTGAGCGGCGAGACCTACAACACCGCCCGCCGGATGGGCGAGACGGTACTCTCGGCCGCCCCGCCGATCAAGGCGCTCGCCCGGCGCGTCGAAGAACACGTCAAGGGCATGATCTCGCCGCCGGGCACGCTCTTTGAGGAATTCGGCTTCCACTACTACGGTCCCCTCGACGGGCACGACCTCGACGTGCTGATCCCGACGCTCGCCAACCTGCGCAAGCTCGGCGGCCTGCGCTTCGTGCACGTCGTCACCAAGAAAGGGCGCGGCTACAAGCTCGCCGAGGCCGACCCCGTGCTCTATCACGGCGTGTCGCGCTTCGACCACGCCAAGGGGCTGGAGCCGGCCAAGGCCAGCCGCCCCACCTATACCCAGGTCTTCGGCGACTGGATCTGCGACATGGCCGCGCGCGACCCGCGCCTCATCGGCATCACCCCGGCCATGCGCGAAGGCTCCGGCCTGGTGCGCTTCGCCCAGGAATACCCCGAGCGCTATTTCGACGTCGGCATTGCCGAGCAGCACGCCCTCACCTTCGCCGCCGGCCTTGCCTGCGAGGGATTCAAGCCGGTGGTAGCGATCTACTCCACTTTCCTGCAGCGCGCCTACGACCAGCTCATCCACGACATCGCGCTGCAGAACCTGCCCGTAGTCTTCGCCATCGACCGCGGCGGGCTGGTGGGCGCCGACGGCCCCACCCACCACGGCGCCTTCGACCTGAGCTTCCTTGCCTGCGTGCCCAATCTCGTCGTGATGGCCCCGGCCGACGAAAACGAATGCCGCCGCATGCTCACCACCGCCTTCCTGCACGACGGCCCGGCGGCGGTACGCTACCCTCGCGGCCACGGGCCGGGCGTGCCCCTCGACCCGGAGCTCGCGCCCCTGCCCATCGGCAAGGCCGAACTCCTGCGCCAGGGCCGGCGCATCGCCCTGCTCGCCCTCGGCTCGATGGTGACGCCGGCACGCGAAGTCGGCGAGCGGCTCGACGCCACGGTGGTCAACCTGCGCTTCGTCAAGCCGCTCGACGAGACCACAGTGCGCGCCATAGCCGCCACCCATGACGTACTGGTGACGCTGGAAGAGAACGCCGTCATCGGCGGAGTCGGAGCCGAAGTCGCGCGCATTGCCCAAACATTGGACACCCCACCGCGGCTGCTGCGCCTGGGACTGCCGGACCGCTTCATCGAGCACGGCGACCCGGGGCTACTGCTGCACCTGGTAGGGCTCGACGCCGAAGGCATCCAGGCGGCGATAGAGCGCTTCGATGGCGGCGATACTTGACCCGTCACGGCATCGGTCTACGATAGGATCACCCCAAGAACGAGACGAGAGAACCCGACGATGAACGAACCCCTCCAAACCATCCCCGACGTGCAATCCTTCGCCGATCATCGCCACATGGCCATCGACAAGGTCGGCATCAAGAGCATCCGTCACCCCATCCGCGTCAGCGACCGCAGCGGCGGCGTGCAGCACACGATAGCCACCTTCAACATGTACGTGGGGCTGCCGCACAACTTCAAAGGCACGCACATGTCGCGCTTCGTCGAGATCCTCAACGCCCACGAGCGCGAGATCTCGGTCGAGAACTTCGAACCCATGCTGCGGCAGATGGTCAAGCGCCTCGAAGCCGAGACCGGCCACATCGAGATGAGTTTCCCCTACTTCATCGAGAAGCGCGCCCCCGTCACCGGCGTGGCGAGCCTGATGGACTACGACGTCACCTTCATCGGCGAGATCCTCGCCGGCGGCGAGTACCGCTTCACCATGAAAGTGGTGGTCCCGGTCACGAGCCTGTGCCCCTGCTCGAAGAAGATCTCGGCCTACGGCGCGCACAACCAGCGCTCGCACGTCACCATCACCGCCCGCACCATCGATCACGTCTGGATCGAAGAGCTCGTACAACTGGCCGAGAAAGAAGCCTCCAGCGAGCTCTACGGGCTCTTGAAGCGCCCCGACGAGAAGTACGTCACCGAGCACGCCTACGACAACCCGAAGTTCGTCGAAGACATGGTGCGCGACGTCGCCGCCCGGCTCGACGCCGATCCGCGCATCGTGCACTACATTGCCGAATCGGAGAACTTCGAGTCCATCCACAACCATTCGGCCTACGCCCTGATCGAGCGCGACAAAACCCGACCCCGTTGACACGAAAAGACGCCGGCCAAACCGCCCGGCGTCTTTTCGCACCTGCTGCGCCACATCAACGCGGCGGAATGAACACCACCGCTTCGCCCTCCAGCACCACCTTGTCGCGCACGATGCAACGCGTATCGAGCGTGACGCGCCGCTTCTCCGGCAAAAGCCCGATGACGGTCGCCCGCGACACCACCGTGTCGCCGGAGCGCACCGGGGCGAGGAAGCGCACCGTCTGCGACACATACACCGCCCCTGGGCCCGGCATCTTCGTACCCAGCACCGCCGAGACAAAGCTCACGGTGAGAAAGCCGTGGGCGATGCGCCCCTTGAACATGGTCGTGGCGGCGAACTCGTCGTCCATGTGGACCGGGTTCATGTCGCCCGAGACGCCCGCGAACATGAGGATGTCGGAGTCGGTAACGGTGCGGCTCGTCTCGGCCGTCATCCCGACGTGCAGCTCCTCGAAGCGATAACCCATGATCGCATTGAAGTCCCTTGCCATTCTTCTTCTCCTTTGATCGAGATTGGGGAAAACCAGTTTACCACGTTCATGCTGCAGCGCAACAAAAATCGCTTCCCTCGCCCCTTGCCAACCCAAACCGCACGGGTGCCCCCCGCTGCTCCGTCCCGTTCCAAGGACGAATAAACGCCCATTACGCCCGTCTTATTTCATCACCGAGCATTGACCGACGGTGATATCGTGCGCCTATCGCCCATTGCGCCCGAGCCTCCGCCATCATGGGAACCCAACCGCCCGCCGAACCCTTTCGGCCCGATTTCTCCGAGGGCATAGAAACGGGCCTGTACCTCGCGCTCCTCGAACTCATCGACGAGGGGCTCATCCTCACCAGCGACGAGACCATCCTGGAGGCGAACACCGCCGCCTGCCGGCTGCTCGAGCGCGAATACCGTGACCTGATCCGGCAACCGCTCGCCAGCCTCTTCCCTTCGGACAAGGAATTCCTGCAGGCACGGGCCCGCTGGTTCATCCAGGGGCAGAGCCGCGGCAGCATTCGCATCGCGCTACCCGGCGGCCGCTCGCGCCTCTTTCGCTTCATCGCCGCCGCCCGCCTGCGCCCCGGCCTGCACGCCATCCTCTTCTCGCCCGACCTGATCGGCGAGGTGTATCGCGACGCCGCCCACGCCGACGCCTTCTGGCCCCGGCTCGCCGCCGCCGTGCCGCAGCCGGTGGTGGTGCTGGATGACGCCGGACGCATCGCCGCGCTCAACGACGCCGCCCGAGCCTTCTTCCCTGCCGAGCGGCGCGAATGGCTGCTGCAGCCGCTTTCGCGTTTCGCCGCCGTCACTTGGCCGGAAGAAGGCGAAGCGCCGCTTGCCCGGATCGAGGGACTGGGCGAAGCGCCGGTGCGCGCCCGCGTGCTCGGCGGACCACAGGCCGGCTGGCGAGTGCTCGTCTTCGAGCGCCTGCCCCTCTTCGCAGCTGCGCCCCTCCCAGCCCCTTCCTCTACCGCGCCGTCCCCCGACCCGCTGGCCGTAGCGCTGGCGGAAAGCCCGGAGGACTCCTTCGCCTTGCAGCTGGAGCCGCTCGTCGATCTGGGGCCGCGCCGGCTCGCCGGAGCCCACGCCCGGCTCGCATGGAATCATCCCGCCTGCGTCGCACTCGCCCCTGAACGGCTCACCGAACTCGCACGCCGGGCGCACGCCATACCGCGCCTCACCCGCATCGCCTTCGCCAGACTACCCGCGCTCGCGGCGCGCGTTCCCGGGCGCCTCACGCTCACGCTGGCCGCCGAGGCACTGCGCGACCCGGCTCTGAGCACAGCGGTGGAGACGGCCCTTGCCGCCGGCATCCGCCCCGAGGCGCTCGAATTCGCCCTTGATCTTCCCGCCTGCGCCGCGCTCGACACCGAAGCCGCAGCGACGCTGCTCGCCCTCTCCCAACGCGGTATCCGCTGGATCGCCGCCGGCCTCGACGAGGCCGCCTTGCCGCTCGAACAGCTCGCCCGGCTGCCCTGGAGCGGGCTGATGCTGCCTGCCTCGTGGATCGCCGGACTGGGACGGGACGAGCGGCTCGAAGCGCTCGTCGGCGGGACGGTGTCGCTCGCGCAAGCGATGCAGCTCGAAGTGCGTGCCCAGGGCGTGGCCACGGCAGGACAACGCGATTTCCTCGCCGCCCTGGGCGTACACTTGCAACAGGGGCCCTGGTTCGGCCCGGCCGTGAGCGCGGGCGAACCATTGCACGTCAGAGGAATGGATTGACCGAGGGCGGAGTCCGCGAAGCCATCAGCGCGACAACACCGTCTGGCAATCCTCCTTGCGGCCGGTGAGCGCCGCGAGCCCCCCGAGCTGGCGTTCCAGCACTTCGTCCGGAATGCTGCGGTTCAGACACCAGTCGCGCAGCTGTAGCATCAGGGAGAGCGTCTGCAGGTCGATCGAAGTCGCCCAAATGCCGGCAAAGCCCGGATCCGGCCCTTCACGCAGCGGCGGCTTGGGCAAGTCCCGCCGCACCTCTGGAGCGGCCAGTGGCGGCACCGCCTGCGGCGGCACGCTGCCCTGCGCGAACACGCCGCCGCAGAGCACGCACGCCGCGGTCACGGCCAAGGCATAGCGCATCGCCGTGCGCTTCAGGCCTCCAGTTCCTTCAGGCGCTGGATGATACGGGCGACCACCTCCTGCGCGCTGCCATAGACCATGTGGCAGTTGTCGCGGTAGAAAAGCTCGTTCTCGATGCCCGAGTAGCCCGTACCCTTGCCGCGCTTGATCACCAGCACCTCGCGCGCCTGATCCACGTTGAGGATGGGCATGCCGTAGATGGGGCTCGACTTGTTGGTACGCGCCGCGGGGTTGACCACGTCGTTCGCGCCGATCACCAGGGCGACGTCGGTCTGGGCGAACTCGGCGTTGATCTCCTCCAGGTCGAAGATCTTGTCGTAGGGCACGCCAGCCTCCGCCAGCAGCACGTTCATGTGCCCCGGCATACGCCCGGCCACCGGATGGATGGCGAATTTCACCTCCACCCCGGCTTCCTCCAGCAGCTGGGCCATTTCCCACACCTTGTGCTGGGCCCCGGCCACCGCCATGCCGTAACCGGGAACGATGATCACCTTCTGCGCATAGCGCAGGGTAGCTGCCGCGTCGTCGGGCGAATGCTCCTTGAGCGAACCGGCCACCTCCCCTTGCGTCTCCTGCGCCTCCCCGGTGATCGGGGCAAAGATCACGGTGCGGATCGAACGGTTCATCGCCTTGGCCATGAGAAGCGTGAGCAGCGTCCCCGAAGCCCCGACCACCGTACCGGCCACGATCAGCAAGGGATTGGCGAGCACGTACCCCTCGAAGCCCACCGCCAGACCCGTGAAGGCGTTGAGCAGCGAAATCACCACCGGCATGTCCGCCCCGCCGATGGGCAGGGTCAGCAGCACCCCCAGAGCGAGCGCCAGCAGGAAGAAGATCATGAGCTCCAAACCGCCCGGCTGCGCGGAAAAGCCGATCGTCAGACCGATGCCGAAGGTGAAGAGCGCGAGGAAGAAGACGACGTTGTTCTGCTGCGGCACCTGGTACGTCTTCTTCAAGAGCCCTTGCAGCTTGGCAAAGGCCACGCAGCTGCCGGAGAAGGCCACCGCGCCGATGATCGCCCCCAAAGCCGCGAGCAAACCGACCGAGGCATGATGGGCTGCTCCTTGCCGCAGGAACTCCACCGCCGCGATCGCCGCCGCCGCCCCGCCGCCCATGCCGTTGTAAATGGCCACCATCTGCGGCATGTCGGTCATCTTCACCGTCTTGCCCAGATACCAGGCGATCGCCGCCCCAATGACGATCGCGGTGATCATCAGGCCGTAATTGTGCATCCCCGGCAAATAGAAGGTGACGAGCACCGCCGCGAGCATGGCGTAACCCGCCCACTGCACGCCGCGGCGCGCCGTGGCCGGAGAGCTCATCGCCTTCAAGCCCACGATGAAGGCGATGGCGACGAGGAAATAGACGAACTGGATGACAGTGCTCATCGTCCGCTCCCCCCGGCGCCTTTGTTCGACTTGAACATGGCCAGCATCCGCTCGGTGACGACGTAGCCGCCGGCAGCATTGGCTGCGCCCAGCAATACGGCGATGAAGCCGATGGTCAGCGAAACCGCATCGTCGGACGGCGTCTGCCCGAGCACGACCATCCCCCCGATCAAGACCACGCCGTGGATGAAGTTGGAACCGGACATCAAGGGCGTGTGCAGGATGACCGGCACGCGCGCGATCACCTCGTAGCCCGTAAACGCCGCCAACATGAAAATGAACAATGCGCTCATGCCGTCCATCGCCGCCCCCTCCTCACAAACCCAGCCATTGGCGTACCCGCTCGCTCTTGAGCTCACCGGCGTGCGTCATGCAGGTGCCGGCAAGCACCTCGTCGTCCCATGACAACGCCAGCGCTCCCTCGCGCAGGAAGAGCGAAACGAAGTTGAACACGTTCTTGGCGAACATCTCCGAGGCATGCACCGGCATGCGGCTCGGCACGAAGGTCGGACCGATCAGCAGCACCTCGCCGATCCAGGTCTTTTCTCCCGCGACGGTTCCCTCGACGTTGCCGCCCGTCTCCGCGGCCAGATCCACCACCACCGCGCCGGGGCGCATGCGCGCGATCATGTCGGCGGTGATGATGCGCGGCGCCGGCCGCCCCGGAATGGAAGCGGTGGTGATGAGCGCGTCGGCCTGCCCCACCGCCTTGCCGAGCTTCTCCGCCTGCTGCGCCTTCTCTTCTTCGGTGAGCTCGCGCGCGTAGCCGCCCTCGCCCACGGCGCGCACCCCCGTATCGAGGAACTTCGCCCCGAGCGATTCCACCTGCTCGCGCGTCTCGGGGCGCACGTCGTAGGCTTCCACCGCCGCCCCCAGGCGCCGGGCGGTGGCGATCGCCTGCAACCCCGCCACGCCGGCGCCGATCACCAGCACCTTGGCCGGACGGATGGTACCGGCGGCATAGGTGAGCATGGGAAAGAACTTCGGGCTGTGATCGGCGGCAATGAGCGCCGCCTCGTAGCCGGCCACCGTCGCCTGGGAAGAAAGGATGTCCATGCTCTGCGCGCGCGAGATGCGCGGCAGGAGTTCGAGCGCAAACGCGGTGATGCGCCGCTCGAGCAGGCGCTCGAGGCGCTCGCGGCTGCCCCAGGGCTGCAACGCCCCCACCAGGACCGAGCCTTCCGGCATGAGCGCGAGCTCCTCGTCGCGGGGCGGCTGCACGCACAGCACGAGCTGCGCGCGGCGGAACACCTCCGCCGGCTCGGACACGATCCCCACCCCCGCGAACGACTCGTCGGCCCAATGCGCCCGCTTGGCCATGCCCGCAGCCATTACGAGCTTGGCCCCCAGCGCCTCGTATTTCTTCACCAGGTCCGGCACCAGCGCCACCCGCCGCTCCTGCGGCTGCGGTGCGCTCGCCACCCCCACGATCACGCCCATGCTCCCCCCTTTGTGCCTTCGATCATCGACGGGGCTCGATCACCTCTTGCCCCCCCATCCACGGCCACAGCGCCTCGGGCACCATCACCGAGCCGTCGCGCTGCTGGTAGTTCTCCAGCACCGCCACCAGCGTTCGCCCCACCGCCAGCCCCGAGCCGTTCAAGGTATGCACCGGCTGAGGCTTGCCCTTGCCGCCGGCCGGCCGAAACCGGGCCTGCAAGCGACGGGCCTGGAACGCCTCGAAGTTCGAGCACGAAGAAATCTCACGGTAGGTATTCTGCCCTGGCAGCCACACTTCTAAATCATAAGTCTTTGCCGAGGAAAACCCAAGATCCCCGGCGCACAAAGCCACCTTGCGGTAAGGTAGCCCCAGGCGCTGCAGCACCGTTTCCGCGTGTCCGGTGAGCTCCTCGAGCGCCTCCCAGGAACGGTCCGGATGCTCGATGCGCACCAGCTCCACCTTGTCGAACTGATGCTGGCGGATCATGCCGCGCGTGTCGCGTCCATACGCGCCGGCCTCCGAGCGAAAGCACGGCGTATGGGCGACGAACTTCAGCGGCAGCTCCGCTTCCTCCACGATCTCGTCACGCACCAGGTTGGTCACCGGCACCTCGGCCGTGGGAATGAGATAGAAATTCCCCGCCTCGCGCGGCACGGCAAAGAGATCCTCGGCGAACTTGGGCAGCTGCCCCGTACCGAAGAGGCTGCGCGCATTGACGAGATAGGGCACATACACTTCTTGGTAGCCGTGCTCGCGCGTGTGCAGATCGAGCATGAACTGCCCCAGCGCCCGATGCAGCCGCGCCACGTCGCCGCGCATCACGGCAAAGCGCGCCCCGGCGATTTTCGCCGCGGCCTCGAAATCCAGCCCCAGGGACGTGCCCACGTCGACGTGATCGCGCACTGGGAAATCGAATGCCCGCGGGGTGCCCCAGCGCGACACCTCCAGGTTGTCGGCCTCACTCGCCCCCTCGGGAACGGAAGGATGGGGCATGTTGGGCAGGGTGGCGAGAAAGGATTCCAGCTCCGTCAGTAACGCCGAGAGGCGCTCTTCGCAGGTGTCGAGCTCGGCGGTGACCACCCCGAGCTGGGCGAGCACCTCGGACGCGTCCTCGCCCCGGCCCTTACGCCGTCCCACTTCCTTCGACAGGGCGTTGCGCTGCGCCTGAAGCTCCTGGGTACGGGTCTGCAGGTCCTTGCGCTCGGCCTCGAGCGCCTCGAAGCGGGACCAGTCGATCTTCGCGCCACGCCGGGCGAGCGCCGCCTTCACCTCGTCGAGCCGGGAACGCAACCACTGAACGTCGAGCATCGCACCATCCTAACGTCACGAACAAGAAGACGCAACGATACCAGCAACCCCGCCCGCCCGGCAACGCCAGCGGGCCGTCAGGACGCCGCAGACGAGGTCAACGCCTCATCCTCTTTGGCCTGGCGCAGCAAGGCCGCGTTCTCACGCGCCCGCTGCTTGGCCCGTTGCGCCATCCAGACGCTGGACAGGAGCAGGCCGGCCACCACCAGATAGACCGTGACGGCGCCGATGACGTTGATCTCGGGGTTGAGCCCGAGACGAGCGCGCGAGAAGATCACCACCGGCAGCGGCGAAGTCCCCGGCCCCGAGAGGAAGGCCGAGATCACCACCTCGTCGAGCGACAGCGTCAGCGTCAGCAACCAGGCCGAGGCCACGGCCTGAAAGATGGCCGGCAAGGTCACGAGGAAGAACACTTGCGACGGGCGCGCCCCCAGATCCATCGCCGCTTCCTCCAGCGCCGTATCCACTTCCCGCAGCCGCGACATGATGGTGATCGCGGCGTACGAGACGCACATCACGGTATGGCCGATGAAGAGCGTCGTAAACCCCTTCTGTGGAAAGCCGAAGAGATGCTCCATGCTGACGAAAAAGAGCAGCAGCACCATCGCCAGCACCACCGTCGGCAATACCAGCGGCACGTTGAGCAGCAGGGTAAAGAGCCCTTTGCCGGGGAAACGCCGATAGCGCGTCAAGGCGTAGGCGGCACAGGTGCCCAGCACCACGGAAGTGGTGGCGGTAGCCACCGCGATCTCCAGCGACAGCACCAGGGCGTCGATCAGCACCTGATCGGCCGCCGCCTCGGCGTACCAGCGCAAGGTCCACCCGCCCCAGACCGTGACCATGCGCGAATCGTTGAACGAATAGATCACCAGCACCACGATCGGCAGGTACAAAAAGCCGTAGACGAGTACCGTCCACAAGGTCGCCAGCCAAGGGAAACGTCTCATCGCCGGGCCTCCATCAGGCGCATCTGGTAGCGGTTGAAGAGCCAGATCGGGAAGAGGATGATGAGCAACATCAGCATCGTCACCGCCGCGGCCCGCTGCCAGTCGAGGTTGATGAAGAATTCGTTCCACATCATGCGGCCGATGTTCAGGATCGATATGCCGCCGAGCAACTCGGGGATCACGTATTCCCCCACCGCCGGGATGAAGACGAGAAGCGAGCCGGCAAGAATGCCCTCGCGCGACAAGGGCACGGTCACCAGCCAGAAACGCTGCCACGGCCGCGCCCCCAGGTCGGCCGCCGCCTCCAGCAGCCGCCGGTCGAGCTTGACGAGGTTGGCGTACAACGGCAGGATCATGAAGGGGATATAGCCATAGACCATGCCCACCATGAAGGAAAACTTGGTAAACATCAGCTGCAGCGGCTCATCGACGATGCCTGCCCACAACAGGAACTGGTTGATCAAGCCGTTGGCATCGAGAATGTTCTTCCAGGCATAGATGCGGATGAGGAACGGCGTCCAGAATGGCAGCATGATGAGCATCAGCATCACCGGCCGCAGCGTAGGAAAACTCTGGGCCAGAAAATAAGCGAAGGGATAGCCGATGAGAAGGCACAGCAAGGTCGTCAGCAGGGCATATCCCACCGACGAGAGATAGGTGAGCAGATAGACGTCGTCCTGCATCACGCTCAGATAGGCATCGAAATGCAGCTTGATGCTGAGCGTGCCCTCCTCCAGCCACGAGATCAGCGGCTCGAATCCCACCCCGACGGCATCGGCGTGCGAGAAGCTGATCTTGAGCAAAATGAGAAAGGGCAACAACAAAAAGACGAAAAGGAAAAACTGCGGCACGCCGATCACGAACCAGCGACCGGACGGCAACCAGGAACGACGCAGCATGGCGATCTCCTGCAGCGGACGTTTCACTCGACGATGACCACCGGCGCCGACGGCATCCAATGCGCCGTCACGCGCGCTCCGGGCTCATGAGGCTCCTCGTAGCGATCGACGTTGGCGACGGTGACGCGCACGCGACGTCCCGTGGACGATTCGATCTCATAGGCGGTATAGCTGCCCATGTAGCTGCGCGCCGCCACCGTCCCCTGTACGGCGTTGTAGGGATAATCCTGCCAGCCGGGCTCGAGCGAGATCTTCTCGGGGCGCAAGGCCACGGTGAGGTTCATCCCCTGTTGCCCCTCCACACCGTGCCCGACGTGGAACAGGCACTCCGGCGTCTGGATCTCGCAGTAATGCGGCTCATCGACCACGAGCTCACCGTCGAAGAGGTTGACGCTGCCGATGAAATCGGCCACGAAGCGGTTCTTCGGGTTCTCATAGACCTCACTGGGCGTGCCGATCTGCAAGAAACGCCCTTCACGCATCACCGCGAGGCGATCGGCCATCGTCATCGCCTCTTCCTGGTCATGGGTGACGATGACGCAGGTGAGTCCCACCTGTCGCAAAATGCTCACGAGTTCCATCTGGGTACGCTCGCGCAGCTTGCGATCCAGCGCCCCCATCGGCTCATCGAGCAACAGCAGCTTGGGACGCTTGGCCAGGCTGCGCGCCAGCGCCACGCGCTGCTGCTGCCCCCCCGAGAGCTGATGCGGCTTTCTTTTGGCATAAGGCTTGAGCTGCACCAGATCCAGCATCTGCTCGACGCGCTCGGCGATCTGCGCCTTGGGCATCCCCTCGCGCTTGAGGCCGAACGCGATGTTGTCATACACCGTCAGATGCGGGAAGAGAGCGTAGGACTGAAACATCATGTTGATCGGCCGCTCGTAAGGCGGCAGAGCCGTGATGTCCTGCCCGTCGAGTACGATGCGCCCGGCCGTCGGCACCTCGAAACCGGCCAGCATCCGCAGCAGCGTCGTCTTGCCGCAGCCCGACGAACCGAGCAGGGCAAAGATCTCGCCCTGCTCGATGGCCAGACTCACATTGTTGACGGCAACGACTTCGTCATACTCTTTTCGAATCGACTCGATCTTCAGGAAATCGGGCGCCCCCCCGGCGGCATCGGCGCGAGCAGCGACGGTCTGGTTCATGACGGTGCCGAAACTCCTCGGAAAACGAAGGGAAAAAGATTTGCGCCCCGGCCTAGACCAGGGCGCGTGCGGCTCACTTCATGCGAAACTTCATTCAGCGATTGGTACGGAATTTCGTATAGTACTGCGTCACCAAGCGCCTTTCCTCGTTGCTATAGACTTTCGGCGGACGGAGCTTGCGCATCAGTTCCGGCTTGAGGAAGACGGCGTCGTTGCTCTTGATCGAGGCGTCGACATGCGGCAAGGAAGCCGGCACCGGGTTGGCATAGAAAACGGTATTGGTATCGGCAGCGATCGCCTCCGGCTGCAAGCGATAGTCGAGGAACTTGTAGGCATTGTCGACGTGCTTCGCATCGGCCGGGATCGCCACCGTATCGACGAGCAGCACCCCGCCGTGCGTGGGCGGGAACACCTTGATGTTCACCCCGTTCTTCGCTTCCTTGGCCCGGTTGGCGGCGATGCCGATGTCGCCGGACCAGCCGAAGGACAGGCAGAGATTGCCGCCGGCCAGGTCGTTGATGTAGCCGCTCGAGGAGAGCTGCGTCACGTAGGGTCGAATCTTGCCGACCATCTCCCAGGCGCGACGGAAGTCCTCCCGATCGTGGCTCTCCACGGGGATGTTCAGGTAATTGAACGCCGCTTCCATGATGTCGCCGCCGGAATCGAGCAGGGAGATGCCGCAGCTCTTCAGTTTGCTCGCATACTCGGGCTTGAAGAGCAGATCCCAGGGATTCTCGGGCATGGGCATCCCCTCGAGCGCCTTTTGCACCTTGTCGACGTTGATCCCCACCGTGGTATAGCCCCACATCCAGGGAATGAGGTACTGGTTGCCGGGGTCCATCGTCGCGAGCAGCTTCATGAGCTCGGGATCGAGGTTCTTGTAGTTGGGGATCTTGGATTTGTCGATCGGCTTGAAGAATCCCGCCTTGATCTCGATCGCCGCCCAGTTGGCCGAAGGCACGACGATGTCGTAGCCGGTGTTACCCGCGGCGAGCTTGGCAAACAACGTCTCGTTCGAATCGAAGGTGTCGTAGCGCACCTTGATTCCGGTTTCCTTCTCGAAATTGGACAGGGTGCTCGGGGCGATGTAATCCGACCAGTTGTAGATATTGAGCTGCTGGTCGTCCGAAGCCGCCTGCGCCATACCCACCGCCGCGCAGCACGTCAACGCCGCCGCTGCCGCCACGCGCCGCCACGACACGGCGGCAGCTTTCACGAACGGCAACCGTCCGAAAAAGGTCTGCAACATCTCGTCGCCTCCTTTGCTGAAAAAGGGAAAAAACCGTGCCCCCACGGCTTGCGCTCGCCTCGCACGCGCCTGGATTCGGCCGACGCGGACAAGCGCGAAGTGTAGCAAACCCCGAGCCCGAGCGGGGCATCCACGAAATGATCCGTAAAAAATTTTCCCGATAGGATCAAACAACGAAACGGACTGAAAACAAAAAGAAAATTCGATTGGACAGAAAGCCTGGCAGAACCTACGCTGGACACAGTAAACCCAGGCAGGACAAAGCCATGTTGACCTTACGCGACTGCCTCGACTACTGCAGCCTCACCGAAGAAGAAATCGGGCTGCTGGCCGAGCATCATGACCTCCCCGCCGAAGCCGCCGGCCTCATCGCCTGCAGCCTCTCCCAATCCGACGAAGGCATCGTCGTGCTGACCAACTGGCTGCTCGAGATCGCCGAGCGCGCCATCGAAGACGGCAACGCCGCCAAGGCGCGGCAGGCGCACGAAGCCTGCAAGCGGCTGCTCGCCGATCACCCCCTGCGAGCCTCTGCCGGCACCGGTTCATGAGCGGCGCCGCTGCGCCTGCGCGTCCAGTTCGCGCAGGTGTTCGAGCTTGGCGCGGATCTTCGCTTCCAGCCCCCGTTCCACCGGTCGGTACCAGCGCTGCGGCGCCATCCCGTCGGGGAAATAGCGCTCGCCGGCAGCGTACCCTTCCGGCTCGTCGTGCGGATAGCGGTAGGTCTTGCCGAAACCCAGTTCCTTCATGAGCCGGGTGGGGGCGTTGCGCAGATGCAACGGCACCGGACGCGAGCCGTCCTGGCGCACGAAAGCGCGCGCCGCGTTGTAGGCGAGGTAGACGGCGTTCGATTTCGGCGCGCAGGCCAGATACACCACCGCCTCGGCAAGCGCCAGCTCCCCTTCGGGAGACCCCAGCCGCTCATAGGCGGCGCAGGCATCGAGCGCGAGCGTCAGCGCCCGCGGATCGGCAAGCCCCACGTCTTCGCTGGCCATGCGCACGATGCGCCGTCCCAGATAGAGCGGATCGGCCCCGCCGTCGAGCATGCGCACGAACCAGTAAAGGGCTGCGTCGGGGTCGGAACCGCGCACCGCCTTGTGCAGGGCCGAGATCTGGTCATAGAAAGCGTCGCCCCCCTTGTCGAAGCGCCGCAGCCGCTCGCCCATCACCGAGCGCGCGAACGGCACGTCGATCACTGCCTGCCCGCGGGCGCGGGCCGCCTGCCACAGCCATTCCACGTCGTTCAGCAGCCGCCGCGCGTCCCCATCGGCGAGTTCGACGAGCATGACGCGCGCCGCCTCGTCCAAGGGCACCGCATCCTGCGGAAACCGCGCCTCGGCCCGGGCGAGCAGGGCAGTGAGCGCCGTTGCGTCCAGAGGCTCGAGCCGCAGCACTGTGGTGCGCGACAGCAGGGCCGAATTCACTTCGAAGGAAGGATTTTCCGTCGTCGCGCCGATGAAGGTGACCAGCCCTTCCTCGACCTGGTGCAGGAAGGCGTCCTGCTGCGCCTTGTTGAAGCGGTGCACCTCGTCGACGAAGAGCACCGTCGTGCCGCCGCGCTCGCGCTCGGCGCGCGCCTCGTCGATGGCCGCGCGGATCTCCTTCACTCCGGCCATGACGGCCGAAAGCGCGATGAAGCGCGCCCCTACCGCCTGCGCGAGCAGACGCGCGAGCGTCGTCTTTCCTACGCCGGGCGGCCCCCACAGGATCATGGAGAAGAGCCGCCCCTGCTCCCAGGCGACCCGCAGCGGCTTGCCCGGCCCGAGCAAGTGCTCCTGCCCCACCACCTCGTCGAGGTGCTGCGGGCGCATGCGCTCGGCAAGCGGCGCGCGCGCTTCCCCGCTCATCGGCGCCCCGGGCGGTTTTCCAGCACCTTGGTGCCGGGCGGCGGCGTGAAGGCGAACTCCTCGGGCGACACCGACCACATCCGCCGGAACTCGGTGAACACGATCTCGCTCGTCTGGCCGAAATGATCCTCGATGCGCATGCGCCGCAACTGCTCCCCTTCGCCTTCTACCACGACGCGCACGATGCCGGCTTCGGCCGAGCGCGCCCGCAGGCGCACCGCCCAGCGCTCCCCTTCCACTTCTCCCCCCTCGGGGGCGAACTCGCGGTGCAACGCCTGAGCGTCGGCGAGAATCGCCACCGGCGAGCCCGAGAGCGCCTGCGTAAGCGGCGTCACCACCACTTGCTCCAGATCGGCGTCCCACACCTGCACGGTCTTGCCGTCGCTCACCACCAGCTGCTGCGCCGGCGCCGTCACCTCCCAGCGAAAACGGCTCGGCCGCTCATAGACGAACCGCCCCTCGGAGCGTTGCACCGCCCGTCCCTGCGGGTCGAGCACCTCCTGGCGGAAACGCCCCTGCGCTGCGCTCGTCTGCGTCACGAAAGATTCGAGCCGCCGCACCGCCTCCTCGGCCACGCCCGGCTGGGCGATGGCCACTCCGGCAGCCAGCGTCGCCCACAGCGCCAGCACCCATCCCGAAAAAACGCGCTTCACGCCTCTTCTCCCCGCGCCGGCACCAAGACCTGGCGGTTGCCGTTGTGCTCCGGCGGCGACACCAAGCCCGCGCGCTCCATCGCCTCGATGAGCCGCGCCGCCCGGTTGTAGCCGATGCGCAGATGCCGCTGCACCAGAGAGATCGATGGGCGGCGCGTACGCAGCACCACTTCCACCGCCTGATCGTACAAAGGGTCGTTCTCCTCGCCCCCGTCCGAGCCTTCCAGCCCTTCCTCTCCCTCCTCGGGCTCGGCGAGCACCGCCTCGACGTACTGGGGCGGCCCCAGCCGCTTGAGGTATTCGACCACCCGATGCACCTCGTCATCGGCGACGAAAGCCCCGTGCACCCGCCGCGGCAGACCGGTTCCGGGCGCGAGGTAGAGCATGTCCCCCATGCCGAGCAAGGTCTCGGCCCCCATCTGGTCGAGGATGGTGCGCGAATCCACCTTGGAAGAGACCTGGAAGGCGATGCGCGTGGGGACGTTGGCCTTGATGAGCCCGGTGATCACGTCGACCGAAGGGCGCTGCGTCGCCAGGATGAGGTGGATACCAGCCGCCCGTGCCTTCTGCGCGAGGCGGGCGATGAGCTCCTCGATGCGCTTGCCCACCACCATCATCAGGTCGGCGAGCTCGTCGACCACCACGACGATGTAGGGCATCTTCTCCAAGGGCTCGGGGGCATCCGGCGTGAGCGAGAAGGGATTGCCGAGATATTCCCCCTCGCGCTGCGCCCGTTCGAGCAAGGCGTTGTAGCCGGCGATGTTGCGCACCCCCAAGGCGGCCATCAGCTTGTAGCGCCGCTCCATCTCGCCCACGCACCAGTCGAGGGCCTGGGCCGCGAGCCGCATGTCGGTGACCACCGGCGCGAGCAAGTGCGGGATCCCCTCGTAGATCGACAGTTCCAGCATCTTGGGGTCGACCATGATGAGGCGCACCCGTTCCGGCGTCGCTTTGTAGATGAGCGACAGGATCATGGCGTTGATGCCCACCGACTTGCCCGAGCCGGTGGTACCGGCCACCAGCAGGTGCGGCATCTTGGCCAGATCCGCCACCACCGGCTGCCCGGCGATGTCTTTTCCCAGGCAGAGGGTCAGGGGCGAGGCCATCTCGCGATAGGCGCGCGAATCGAGCACCTCGCTCAGACGCACGATCTGGCGCTTGGGATTGGGCACCTCCAGCGCCATGCAGGATTTTCCCGGCACGATCTCGACCACGCGGATCGACACCAGCGACAGGGCCCGCGCCAGATCCTTGGCCAGGTTGACGATCTGCGCGCCCTTCACGCCCGTGGCCGGCTCGATCTCGTAGCGCGTCACCACCGGCCCGGGGATCGTGCCGACCACCTGCACGCGCACGCCGAATTCGGCGAGCTTGCTCTCGATGAGCCGGGCGGTAGCCGCCATCGTCTCGGCGCTCACCGACACCGCGGCGGCCGCAGGCGCATCGAGCAATGCCAGGGGCGGCAGCGGTTCGAGCGCCCCTTCGTTTTCCCGAAGGTGCGCGACACCCGGACGACTGCGCCCCTGCTCGGCCTGCTTCTTCGGCGAGGGCGGCTGCTGCACTGCGTCGGCAGACGTCTCCGGCCTGCTGGCGGCGGCGTGAGCGCCTTCTGCCCCAGCGGAAGCGCGCGGCGCGAGCGCGGGGCTTTCTTCCGCCCCCAAACTCGGTTCGACGCGCAGCGGCGCGTCGCTTCGCACCGAGGCGGCACGCCATGCTGTCCAGCGGTCGCGCCATGCGCCCGCCCACGCAAGGACGCGCTCCCATGGACGACGCCAGAATCGGCCCAGCCCCTCCCCGGCGGCCGGCGCTGCGATGAATCCGTCCCCGCCACCGGGCACCGCGGCCCGCTGCCGCTCCCAATGCCGCTGCAAGCGAGCGGCGAGCGCTTCCACGCCGGCGCCGATGCGCTCACAGGCATCGAGCCAGGACATCCCAAAGGTCAAGCTGACGCCGGCCATCCACAGCGCGAGCAGTAGGAGCGTTCCCCCGGTAAAACCGAATTCGCGACCGATCGTCTCGGCCAAGCTCACCCCGATCACCCCTCCGGGGCCCGAGCCCTGAGGCAGAGGGAAGGGGTGGGCGTGAAAGCGCAGCGCCTCCAGGGCGCTACTGGACAGCAGCAAGAGAATCAACCCAGCGGACGCCACCGCGAAGGAAGCCCTCCAGCCACGTTCCGGGCCTGCGAGCCCGTGCCACAGGCGCCAGGCAGACCACAACCCTCGCACCGCAAACGCGAGCATCCACCAGGCGGAAATGCCGAACAGCGACAGGAAGAAATCCGCCAGCCAGGCCCCGATCCGCCCTCCAGGGTTGGCGATGGACTCCACGGCTACATCGCGGGACCAACCCGGATCGGAGGGGGAATACCCCATGAGGATCAGGGCGAAATACACCCCGAGCGCGGCGAGCAGCACCCAGACGAGTTCTCGCGCACCGCGGGAAGCACGCAACGAGGCGATCCAGTTCATTGGCAAGGCCGTAGCGCACGTCAAAGAAAGGAAATTATACGCCAGCGCCCATCCCCCTCGGCGCGGCAAGGGCAGCGGCAAGCGTAAGCATTCTATAATTGGACGCGTGGGCACAGCTTCGCGCCCGCTATGCTTCCTTCTTTGGAGTCCTTGCATGAATCCCCGTCACAGCCGCCTCATCATCCTCGGTTCCGGTCCCGCCGGCTACACCGCCGCCATCTATGCTGCCCGCGCCAACCTCGAGCCCGTCCTCATCACGGGGCTCGCGCAAGGCGGCCAGCTCATGACCACCACCGAGGTAGACAACTGGCCTGCCGAGCCCGAGGGCGTACAAGGCCCCGAGCTCATGGAACGCTTCGAGAAACACGCCCGGCGCTTCGGCACCGAAATCGTGTTCGACCATATCCATACGGCCGACCTCACGCAGCGCCCTTTCCGTCTGGAAGGCGATGCCGGCAGCTACACCTGCGACGCGCTCATCATCGCCACGGGCGCCACCGCCAAGTACCTCGGCTTGCCGTCCGAGGAGAAGTTCATGGGCCGGGGCGTTTCGGCCTGTGCCACCTGCGACGGGTTTTTCTACAAGGGCGAGGACGTGGCCGTGATCGGGGGCGGCAACACCGCCGTCGAAGAAGCGCTCTATCTCGCCAACATCGCGCGCAAAGTCAGCCTGGTGCACCGCCGCCGGCAGTTCCGCGCCGAAAAGATCATGGTCGACAAGCTCATGGAGAAAGTCGCCGCCGGCAAGATCGAGCTGGTGCTCGACAGCGTAGTCGACGAGATCCTGGGCGACGACTCCGGCGTGACCGGACTGCGGGTGAAGAACGTCGTCGACGGCAGCACGCGCGAGCTCCCGGTGAAGGGCGTGTTCGTCGCCATCGGGCACCAGCCCAATACCGAGCTCTTCGTCGGGCAGCTCGACATGGAGAACGGCTACCTCGTCACGCGCGGCGGGCGTCACGGCAACGCCACGGCCACCTCGATCGAAGGGGTGTTCGCCGCTGGCGACGTGCAAGACCCCGTCTATCGTCAGGCCGTCACCAGCGCTGGCAGCGGCTGCATGGCCGCGCTCGACGCCGAACGCTACCTCGACGGCCTGGGCAGCTGAATCCCATGGCCCGCCCGCGCCCGCCGGCCTGGGCGGCCCCCTTGGCCGCGCTCAAAAAGGGAAAGACCGCCCCGCCCGGCTCCGCTCCCCCGCCGGCGCCTGGCGAAGACGCCGATTGGCGCGCGGGCGTCAAGCCGCTCTCCTTCACCCCCCGGGTGGAGCCCGAACGCCCGCGCCCGGCGCCGGTGCCGCGGCAAAAACTCGCCGACGAACGCGCCATCCTCGCCGAAGAGCTGCTCGCCCCGCTGGACCTCGAAGACTGGCTGGAAGCGGACGAAGAGACGCATTTTTTGCGTCCCGGCGTACCGCGGCGCGTGCTCACCGACCTACGGCGCAGCCGCTGGGCGCTGCAAGGCGAAGTCGACCTGCATGGCCTCACGCGGATCGAGGCGCGCGAGGAGCTCTCGGCCTACCTCGCCCGCGCCCGGCGCCAGGGGCTGCGCTGCATCCGCGTCATCCACGGCAAGGGGCTGCGCTCGCCGGGCGGCTTTTCCGTGCTGCGCCACCTATCGCGGCGCTGGCTGGCGCAGCGCGACGAGATTCTCGCCTTCTGCGAAGCCCCGCCCACCCGCGGCGGCAGCGGCGCGCTCATCGTGCTGCTGCGCGCGCCCCGCGAGTGAATCGGCTCAGATGGCGTTGCCGTCGGTCTCGCCGGTACGAATGCGGATCACCTGCTCGACCGGCAGCACGAAGATCTTGCCGTCGCCGATCTTGCCGGTGCGCGCCGTCTCCATGATGACGTCGACCACCTGGGCGACGCGATCGTCGGTGACGACCACCTCCACCTTGATCTTCGGCAGGAAATCGACCACGTACTCGGCACCGCGATAGAGCTCCGTGTGGCCCTTCTGCCGGCCAAACCCCTTGACCTCGGTCACGGTCAGGCCGCTCACGCCGATCTCGGAGAGCGCCTCGCGCACCTCGTCGAGCTTGAACGGCTTGATGATCGCCTCGATCTTCTTCATGATCCGCTCCCCTCGTCGTATTCGTCGGCATAGCGCGCCGTGATGGGATAGCGCCAGTCGCGGCCAAACGCACGGCGGCTCACCCGCACGCCGATCGGCGCCTGGCGCCGTTTGTACTCACTGCGTTTCAAAAGGGTGACGGTACGGCGCACCGCTGCGGCATCGAACCCGGCGGCGATGATCTCCCGCGGCGAGCACTCCCATTCCATGTAGCGCTCGATGATCTGGTCGAGCACCTCGTACGGCGGCAGAGTATCCTGGTCGCACTGGTTGGGCTTGAGCTCGGCCGAGGGCGGGCGGGTGATGATGCGCTCGGGGATCACTTCACCCTCACGGTTGCGCCAGCGCGCGAGCCGATAGACCTGGGTCTTATAGACGTCCTTGAGCACGGCGAAGCCGCCGGCCATGTCGCCGTAGAGCGTGGCATAGCCGGTGGCCATCTCGCTCTTGTTGCCGGTGGTGAGCACCAGCGCCCCCGTCTTGTTGGAGAGCGCCATGAGCAGCACCCCGCGGATGCGCGATTGCAGGTTCTCTTCGGTGGTATCCGGAGGCAGACCGGCGAAAAAAGGCTCCAGCATCGCCGCAAAGGTGTTCATCGCCGGCTCGATGGGGATGACGTCGTAGCGCACCCCGAGCCGGGCAGCGAGCGTGGACGCATCTTCCAGGCTCATGGCCGCCGTATAGGGCGAAGGCAGCATCACGGCGCGCACGCGCTCCGGCCCCAGCGCATCGACGGCGAGGCACAGGGTGAGCGCCGAATCGATGCCGCCGGAGAGCCCGATGATCGCGCCGGGAAAACCGTTCTTGCCGAGATAATCGCGCACCCCCAGCACCAGCGCCCGATAGAGCTCCTCCTCGGGCGGCGGCGGGGCGACGGCAGGAGAACGCGCTTGCCAGCGCCCCTCGCGCCACTCGAGCACCGCCTCGTCCTCGCAGAAGAACGGCCCCTGCCAAGCCACCGCCCCGTGCGCGTCGACAGCGAAAGAAGCGCCGTCGAAGACGAGCTCGTCCTGACCGCCCACCAGGTTGGCGTAGAGCAGCGCCCGGCCGGTAGCCCGAACCCGCTCGGCGATCACGTCCTGGCGCTCGCGCCACTTCTGCTGGTGATAGGGCGACGCGTTGAGCGCCACGACGAGCTCGGCCCCCTGCGCCACGGACTCTTCCACCGGCCCGGCCGACCAGGCATCCTCGCAGATCACCACCCCTACCCGCACGCCGCGGTGGGTGAAGACGAACGGCGCGCTGCCGGCGGCGAAGTAGCGTTTCTCGTCGAAGACGGCGTAGTTCGGCAACAGGCGCTTGCGATAGATCCCCTCGATACGGCCGCCGCGCAGCAGCGCCGCCGCATTGAAGCGACCGTCCTCGTCGGCCCAAGGCACCCCGACGAGAAGCGCCGGACCATCCCCGGCGGTGTGCGCCGCCAAGGATTCCAGATGACGCCTCGCCGTGCGATAAAAATCAGGGCGCAGGAGCAGGTCTTCCGGCGGATAGCCGCTCAGGGCAAGCTCGGGCGTGAGTACGAGCTCTGCGCCCTGGGCCGCGAGGCGAGCGAACGCCCCGGCGATGAGCGCTTCATTGTGGGCGAAATCGCCCACCACCGGATCGATCTGGGCCAAGCCCAGGCGCAGCGCGCTCATCCCGTCTGCACCGTTTTACTGCGCCGACGAAGCGTTCTTCACGCCGGCGAGGATCTCCTGCTTGGCTTCCTCGACGCCCGCCCAGCCGAGCACCTTGACCCACTTGCCCGGCTCCAGGTCCTTGTAGTGCTCGAAGAAATGCACGGTCTGTTTCAGCAGCAGCTCCGGCAGGTCCTCGAGCGACTGGACCTTGTCGTAGAGGGGCGTGAGCTTGGACACCGGCACCGCCACCACCTTGGCATCGACACCCGACTCGTCCTCCATCTTCAGCAGACCCACCGGGCGGCAGCGGATCACCACCCCCGGCTGCAGCGGGAACGGCGTGACCACGAGCACGTCGACCGGATCGCCATCCCCGGCCACCGTGTGCGGCACATAGCCGTAATTGAGCGGATAGCGCATCGTCGTGCCCATGAAGCGATCGACGAAAATGGCGCCGCTATCCTTGTCCACCTCGAACTTGATCGGATCGGACTGCGCCGGGATCTCGATGATGACGTTGATGTCGTTGGGCACGTCCTTGCCGGCGGAAACGCGTTCGAAAGCCATGGAAACTCCTCCCTCGTACAAAAAAACCGCGGCCGGAAACAATCCGGCCTGACCGGAGAGGATTATATAACGCCCCCTGCCGCATGAACGCGCCCGCCGCCAAACGCCTCATGGCGCTGTAGCGGGGGTTTTGCGGATCGCAGACTTTGAGCGAGCGCGTTGCCACGCTAGCGGCTTTGGTCTCGCCGCCATGCTCGCCCCAGGCGTATGCGCATCGTTCAGATGTGACAGACCACGCCCTGCCAGATCATTCCCCCCATCTGCGGCGCGCGCCACAGGCCGAGCAGCCCGAAGGCGATCACCAAGAGGCCCGCGGCGCGGCGCACCCAGGGATGTCCCGCCACGTCGCGAAAGCGGCGCAGCAGAAGCCCGGCGGCGAGCAGGTTCGGCAGCGTCCCCAAGCCGAAAGCGAGCATCACCCCGGCGCCGCGCACGCCATCGCCAGAGAGCAGCGCCGTGGCGAGCACGCTATAGACGAGCCCGCAAGGCAGAAAACCCCACAGCAAGCCCAACGGAAACGCCTGCGCCACGGAACGCACCGGCAGGAAACGGCGCGTGGCCGGCTGCACCCGGCGCCAGAGGCGGTGACCGGCGCGCTCGAACGGCGCGAGCCAGCGCGTCTGGCCGAGGAAATAGAGCCCCATGGCCACCAGCATGAGGTTGGCGAGCACGTAGAGCGTGAGCTGCACTGGCAGCACCCCTTCGAGCATTCCGCCGATCGCCCCCAGCCAACCCAACAGCGCCCCGAGGACGGTGTAGGTCGTGATACGGCCGAAGTTGTAGGCCAGATGCAGCGGCCACTTCGCCCCCTGCGGCGCCGTCTGCAGCGACAGGGCGCCGACGATGCCGCCGCACATGCCCAGGCAATGCACCCCGCCCAGGAGCCCGATGAGGAAGACCGCGAGAAAACCGCCCCAAGCCACGCCGCCGCCTCAGATCACGCGCGAATAGCGCGCCCGCTCGCGGTCGTGGCGCAGATAGCGGTCGAACACCATGGCGATCGCCCGCACCAGCAGCCGCCCCGGCGGCAGCACTGTGATCCAGCGCTCCCCGATCTCCACCAGCCCCGCCTCGGCCATACGCTCCAAGTCCTGCAATTCCGGCGCGAAATAATGGCGGAAGTCGATGAGGTGCGCGATCTCGATCGATTCGATCGACAGCTCGAAATGGCACATCAACGCCTGGATGATGGAGCGGCGCAACACGTCGTCGGCGGTCAGCTCCACCCCGCGCAGCACCGGCAGCTCACCGCGCTCGAGCGCGTCGTAGTAGTCTTCCTCGGTTTTGTGGTTTTGCGCGTAAATGGCGCCCAGCTTGCTGATGGAGGAGATGCCAAACGCGATCATGTCGCACTCGGCCTGGGTCGAGTAGCCCTGGAAATTGCGGTGCAGGCGCCCCTGCTGCTGGGCGATCGTCAGCTCATCGTCGGGCTTGGCGAAGTGGTCCATGCCGATATAGACGTAGCCGGCATCGACCAGGCGCTCGATGGCGTACTTCATGATGCCGAGCTTGTCGGCCGCCGCGGGCAGGGCCGCCTCCTCGATGCGCCGCTGCGGCTTGAAGAGGCGCGGCAGGTGCGCGTAGCTGTAGAGCGAGAGGCGATCGGGCGAGAGTTCGATCACCCGCTCGAGGGTGGCGGCAAAGCGCTCCACCGTCTGATGCGGCAAGCCATAGATGAGGTCCATGCTCACCGACTTGAAGCCATTGCCGCGCGCCGCCTCCAGCACCGAGGCCGTCTCGTCGAAACTCTGGATGCGATTGACCGCCGCCTGCACCAGCGGGTCGAAGTCCTGCACCCCGATGCTCATACGGTTGAATCCGAGCTCGGCGAGCAGCGCCACCTGTGCCGCATCCACCTTGCGCGGGTCGACCTCGATGGAAAATTCGCCATGCTCGGCGAGCTGGAAACGCGCCTGGATCGCCGCCATCAAGCGGCGCATCTCGTCTTCGGCAAGGAAAGTGGGCGTGCCGCCGCCCAGGTGCAGCTGGGTGACCTCGCGCCCGCCGGCCAGATGGCGGTCGACCAGCTCGATCTCGCGCTCGAGGAAATCGAGATAGCGCGCGCTGCGGGAATGATCCTTGGTGATGATCTTGTTGCAGGCGCAATAGTAACAAATCGTATTGCAGAAGGGGATGTGCACGTATAATGACAACGGCCGGTTGAGCCCCCCCACTTCGCGGCTGCCAAGCCAGCGGGCATACTGCGCCGGCCCGAAGGCTTCGACGAAGCGATCGGCCGTGGGATAAGAGGTGTAGCGCGGCCCGCTGATGTCGAAACGACGGATCAGTTCCGGGTCGACGACGAGACGATGGGTTTCCTGCATCGCGGTGCTCATGAACGCCTGCGGCAACCTCCATAATA
Source organism: Rhodocyclales bacterium (assembly GCA_016235745.1). GTDB lineage: Bacteria > Pseudomonadota > Gammaproteobacteria > Burkholderiales > Rhodocyclaceae > Tepidiphilus. The sequence continues at coordinate 50,437 of JACRJA010000039.1, forward strand.
TGGCACGAAACGGCCGACGATGAGTTGACCGCCATCAACGAAAACGTTTCCTTTTACCCCCAGAGAAGCGCCATGGACCTCCAACTTCCGCCCACCCTGCGCCAGCTGCGCGTGGCCTGCTCCCAGTGCAACCTCATGGAACTGTGCCTGCCGGTCGGGCTGAGCGAAGAAGACGTCGCCCGCATCGAGGAACTCATCGGAACGCGGCGCAAGCTCAAACGCCATCAAGCGCTCTACGAGGTGCGCAGCTCTTTCCAAGCACTCTACGCCATCCGCGCCGGCTCGTTCAAGACCACCATCGTGCTCGAGGACGGTCGGGAACAAGTCACCGGCTTCCAGATGACCGGCGAGCTGCTGGGGCTGGACGGCATCAGCACGGGGCTGCACGTCGTCAGCGCCATCGCGCTCGAAGACAGCGAGGTGTGCGTGATCGAATACGCCCGCCTCGAAGCGCTCGCGCGCGAGATCCAGGGGCTTCAAGCGCAATTCCACAAGGTGCTCTCGCGCGAGATCGTACGCGAACAAAGCGTCATGATGCTGCTCGGCACCATGCGCGCCGAAGAGCGGCTCGCCGTGTTCCTCCTCAACCTCGCCCAGCGCTTTGCCGCCCGCGGATTCTCCGGCACGGAATTCCGGCTGCGCATGACGCGCGAAGAGATCGGCTCCTACCTCGGGCTCAAACTCGAGACGGTCTCGCGCACCCTGTCGCACTTCCAGGAAGAAGGGCTCATCGAGGTGCAGCACAAGAACATCCGCCTGCGCGACCGGGAGCGCCTGCGCGCCCTCATCCAGGCCCCCCTCTCGCACTGAAAACGAACCGCGAATCCGGCAATCCGTCAGGGTTCGAGCACGTAGGTTCCCGGCGCCGGCCCAAGTGACGGCACGCTCACCCGGTCCTTGGGCGTCACCAGCTCGCCCGCCTGCGGCCTGAGCCACTCGACCCAATCTTCCCACCAGCTGTTGGGATGCTCGCTGGCCGATTTGAGCCAGGAATCGGCCCGCGGTACCGGATCGGAGAGATCGCTCACCCAATACGTGCGTTTGGGCGGAGTACGCGGCGGATTGACGATGCCAAGGATATGCCCCGAGCTCGACAGCACATAGCGCCGCGGGCCGCGCACGTGCCGCATCAGTTTGAAGGTCTGCTGCCAGGGGGCGATGTGATCGTCCTCGGTGCCCACGGCATAGACCGGCTGCACGATCTGGCGCAGGTCCACGGAAACCCCGGCCAGGGTCAGGGCATCGGGCTGGATGAGGCGGTTGTTGAGGTAGAACTCGCGCAGGTACCAGCAGTGCATCTTCGCCGGCATGCGCGTCGGATCCATGTTCCAGTAGAGCACGTCGAAGGGCTCTGGCTCCTCGCCATAGAGCCAACCGTGCATGATGTAGCGCCAGATGAGGCTATTGGAGCGCAAAAAGCGAAACGCCTCGGCCATGTCCTCGCCGCGCAAGTAGCCGTCGACCTGCATCTTGCGGCAGAGGAAATCGACCGTAGCCGGATCGATGAAGACCTCGATGTCGCCCGGGGCCGAAAAATCGACGAGGGAGGTGAAGAACGTCGCATCCGCCACGGGGCAGGCTTGCGCCCCCACCTTGCGGTTCATCACCGCCAAGTAGCTCGCCAGGGCCGTACCGCCGATGCAGTAGCCCACGGCATTGACCTTGTCGGCGCCGGTGATGGAGCGCGCCGTCTCGACGAGCACGTCCACTCCCTGCATGAGATAGTCGTCGAAACTCGTGTTGGCCATCTCGCGCGTAGGGTTCTTCCAGCTGATGATGAAGACCTCGAACCCCTGATCGCACAGGTACTTCACCATGCTCTTGTCGGGCGTGAGATCGAGCACGTAGAACTTGTTGATCCACGGCGGCACGATCACCACCGGACGGCGATGCACCTGCGGCCGGGTCGGCGCATAGCGGATGATCTCCACCAGATCGTTGCGATGCACCACGTCCCCGGGCGTGGTGGCCAGGTTCACCCCGACGTGGAAATCATCGGGCCGCGTCAGCCGCACCTGGCCTGCCGCCAGGTCGGCGAAGAAGTTCTTGACCCCTTCGAAGAGGCTCAAGCCCCAGGTCTTAGCCGCCAATTCGCGCGCCTTGGGGTTGGTCCAGAAGAAATTGGTGGGCGCGAGCGCATTGACGAACTCCCCCGTCCAGAAGACGGCGCGACGTCGCTCACGCTCATCGAGCACGGGGGTCTGGCGCACCATCTCGACCAGGGACTGCCCCCAGCCGAGGTAGCCCTGCTGCAACGCCGACCACCAGGCCGACTCGGTCCACACCGGGTGGTCCCAACGGATGTCATAGGGTTCGGGAACGAAAGGCGGCTCGACTGGCTGACCCGAGAGGCGCTGCGCGACATAGCGCATCAGCGCGACGTTGCGCTTGCCCAGTTCGGTCTCCTTCGACCACAGCGCCACCGGATGCAAGGCCCAAAGCACCTGCGCGTGCAAAATGGGGGCAATGTTGCCCAAGGGGTCGAAACTGCCCTCCATGGCGTGATGCACGATCTCCGCCACCTGTTCGGGCGTCTCCTCGATGCGGCGTTCCACTTCATCGCGCGGCTCCTGCCGCGGATTGCGGGCCCTACCTCTGACCATGATGACCTCCTCGTTGCCAGGAATCCTGCCACGTCTGACCGCGAACCGGGATCTCGACGTTGGACCACCCGAGCTCGCTACGAATCGTATGAGCGAACGCCTGAGATTGCCCCGACTCGCCATGCGTGACGAAACACTGCTGCGGCGCGTGCCGGAAAGCGCGCAACCAGCCGAGCAGACCGTGTCGGTCTGCGTGCGCCGACATGCTGCCTATCGTATGCAGACCGGCGCGCACCGCGATTCGTTCCCCGAAGATCGTCACCTGCTGCGCCCCGTCGACGAGCCGCCGCCCCAGGGTGCCCGCCGCCTGGAAGCCGGCAATGACAATTGCACACTCCGGTCGGGGTAGATTGTATTTTAGGTGATATTTGATGCGCCCGGCCTCGCACATGCCGCTGGCTGAAACAATCACCAGGCCCGAACGCACGCCGTTGAGCGCCATCGATTCCTCCACGCTGGCCGTGAATCGCAGGCGGAAACGATCGCGGTTGCGCCGCATCCAGGAAAAAAGCTCACGGCTGGGTTCATCCCACAGATCGAGGTGGTGCGCCGAGATCTCGCTCGCCTCGGTGGCCATGGGCGAGTCGACCACCACGTTGAGCGCACTCAACCGGCCGCGGCGTACCAGATCGGCGAGCACCAGGATCATCTCCTGGGTACGGCCAACGGCAAAAGCCGGGATCACGACGTTGCCCCGCGGCAGCGTCTGGCGCAGCACCGCCTCGAGTTCCACCACCGACTCGTCCCATGGGCGATGCGCCCGATCGCCGTAAGTCGATTCGACCCAGACGACGTCGGCCTCGGGAATCGGGGTTGGATCACGCACCAAGGGTCGCCCTGGCATGCCCAGATCCCCGCTGAACACCCAGCGGCGCAGCGCCCCGTCGCCCCGTTCGATCTCCAGCTCGACGATGGCCGAACCCAGGATGTGCCCCGCGTCATGAAACCTTGCCCGCACACCGGGCACGACGGGAAACCAGCGGCCGTAATCGTGCCGCCGCAGCCAGCGCAAGCTCTCCTGCGCCTGCGCCACCGTGTACAGCGGCGCATCGGTGACCATCAAACGGCGGCGGGTACGGTGCGACTGCTTCGAGAGCCACTCCCATTCCTTTTCCTGGATGTGGGCGCTGTCGAGCAGCATCACCCGCAACAGGTCGGCGGTCGCCCCCGTCACGTGGATCGGCGCCCGTGCGCCCAAAGCCACCAGGCGAGGCAGTAAACCCGAGTGATCCAGATGCGCATGGGTGACGATCACCGCTTGCAACGCCCAAGGATCGAACGCCAAAGCTTCCAGGTTCTTGCGCTGCGCCTCGCGCCCCCCCTGGAACATGCCGCACTCGACGAGGAACTCCCCGCCGGACGTGGCCACGTGGTAGCACGACCCCGTGACCTCTTGCACGCCCCCGAGGAAACGCACCTCGGGACACGGGGGAAGAGGGCGCTGCAAAAAATAGGGCGGTTCGCGGCGCCCCCTCTGCGCCCTGCGTTCTTCATGACCTGTGACATCCTTCGTCATCTTGCACCTCGGCCGAGCGTGGTTATAATGGGTCGATGTTAACCCACTCGAGGAGGGAGCACGATGTTCAAACACATTCTGGTGCCGACGGACGGCTCGGATCTTTCACGCAGCGCCTGTGAGCGCGCCGTCGCCTTTGCCAAAAGCATCGGCGGGAAGGTCACCTTTTTCTATGCCCAACCGGATTTTCCGCTCCCTGTCTACGGCGAAGGCGCCCTGATCGATCCGACCACCCCAGATCAATTCCGCCGCGCGGCCAAGGAAGAAGCCGACCGGATCCTCGCCGAAGCCAAGGCGATGGCGGACAAGGAAAACGTGCCGTGCGACACCGATACCGTGGTGAGCGACACGCCGTGGGAGTCGATCATCGACTGCGCCCAACGCCACGGCTGCGACCTCATCTTCATGGCCTCGCACGGCCGCCGCGGCTTGGCGGGCCTGCTGCTCGGCAGCGAGACGCAAAAGGTGCTCACCCACAGCAAGCTGCCGGTGCTCGTCTACCGCTGAGCCCACCTGCCTGCTGCGCACAAAAAAGGCCGCAGCATGCGGCCTTTTCGTTTCGTGCTACGACAAACGGTGCGGCTGTTGCCCCGAAGAAGCGGTTGTACTGCCGCTTTTTTCCTCTTCCCGGATCTGTTGCTTGACGTAGCGGTAGATGTAGAACGCCATCACGATGATGAAGGCGATGGTGAAGAGGCTCAGCAAGCCGATCCCCGAAGAAAACAACTCACGCAGTGCGTCGGACATGGCACGTCCCTCCTTTCAGTCTGCTGCAGGTACGAACGGTTCGATTCTCACCTCGCTCTCTGTGGGAACATGCACGGTCCCGTTCAAACGCCACTCGCGGGACTCATCTTCGATCTGCACCAGCCAACGCCCGGCGTTGAGCGGTGCAATGGGGGCGACATAGCGCCCTTGGTCGCGGACCAGATGCACCACCTGATCCATGCCGGAACGGGTCGGATGGGTCAGCGTCACGACGAGAAAAGGCGGCCTCGCCTTGGCGCGCTCCTCGTCGAAGCGCAGACGCAGACGCTCGGCGTCGATGCTCACGTAGGCGGTCAGACCGAGCTCGCCGGCCTTCAGCGAGCGATCCATCGTCATACCGATCGCCAGACCTTCCTTGTAGTAGTCATCGGTGACCAGGCCATCCCAGGTCTTGATCGCCAGCCACAGGGTGATGAACCCGCCCACCACCGCTGCCGCCGGCGGCAGCATCAACAGCCACGGCCATTTCTGGCGATACCAGGGAGGCGTTTGCGTAGCCTTGCGCGAAGGGATCCGAGCTTCCATCGTCTTACTCCGGAATGATGAAGGTAGCCAGCTCCCGAGTCACGTTCTCGGACTCTCCCACCACCTTGACCTCGAAATAGATCTTATGCGTTCCTACGGGGGTCGTCTCCGCCGGCGCCTGCACCTGCACCGTCAGCGGCAAGCTCGTTGCCGACGGCACGTCAAACTCGGCAGGACCTTCGAGCTTGAGGTTGGGCAAACCGCCCACCGTGAGCGAGAAGCGACGGGGACGCTCGACCATGTTCATGATGTTGAGCGTATAGACGTTCTCGATCAAACCGCCGCGGATCTCGCGCGCGAGCGCAGCCCGGTCGCGCATCACGTCGACGCGCACGTCGGGACGCGTGGCGATCTTCCACAAGAGCACCGAAGCCACCACGATGAGGATGGCGGTATAGATAAGCACCCGCGGGCGCAGCGCCCGCTTGATCGTCTGGGCGCGGTCCCAGTGGTACGCCATCGCGTTCTCGGTGGTATAGCGGATGAGGCCGCGCGGATAACCCATCTTGTCCATCACCTGGTTGCAGGCATCGATACAGGCGGCGCAGGCGATGCACTCATACTGCAAGCCATTGCGGATGTCGATGCCGGTAGGACAGACCTGCACGCAGATGCCACAGTCGATGCAATCCCCCAGCCCCTGCGAACGGGGATCGACCCCCTTCTTGCGCGGCCCGCGCGGCTCGCCGCGTTCGGCGTCGTAGGTGATGATGAGGGTGTCCGGGTCGAACATCACGCCCTGGAAACGGGCGTAAGGGCACATGTACTTGCACACCTGCTCGCGCAGCACCCCGGCGAGCAGGAAGGTAAACCCGGCGTAGAAGAAGATCCAGAAAGTCTCCCAGGGGCCAAAGCTCCAGGAAAGCAGCTCATGCCACAGCTCCCTTTGTGGCGTGAAATAGCTCACCAGCGTAAACCCCGTGACGAGGGAGAAGAGGATCCATACGGCATATTTGGCCCCGCGCTTGAGGATTTTCTCCATGGTCCAGGGCGAAGCGTCGAGCTTGCGCCGCTTGATGTGGTCGCCTTCGATTTTCTCCTCGAACCACAGGAAGATCTCGGTATAGACCGTCTGTGGACAGGTGTAGCCGCACCACACGCGTCCCGCCACGGCGCTGAAGAGGAAGAGCGCATAGGCCGAGATGATGAGGATGAGGGAGAGGTAGAAGACGTCTTGCGGCCAGAACACCCAGCCGAACAAGTAGAACTTGCGCTCGACGAGATGGAAGAGCACCGCTTGCCGGTCGTTCCAGGTGAGCCAGGGGAAACCGTAGAAGATCGCCTGGGTGAGAAAGGCGAAGAACCACCGCAGCCGCTGGAAGGGCCCCGTGGTGGAACGGACATAGAGCTTCTTGCGCTTGGCGTAGAGCGTGGAAGGCGCCTCTTCGGAAGCAGCAGTCTTCGCGGCAGGGCGCGCTTCAGCGGTTTTCAGTGGTTCGTTCATGGGGAGGAAGTCTCGTCGTCAGGACCCGCACCCTTTATAGGGCATTCCCTGCCAAAAGGGAAGATGCGGCGAGGCGTCTCCACGCCCCGCCGCAGGCTTTGCTGCCTTCAGATCATCACTGCTTGTTGCTCAGGCCCCACACGTAGGCGGTGAGGATATGGACCTTGTCCTCACCCAGGAATTCCCCGAAGGCCGGCATGCGGTTCTGGATGCCGTCGGTCACGTTGGCGATGATCTGGGCCTCGGACGAGCCCCACAGCCAGATGTCGTCGGTGAGATTGGGCGCGCCCAGCAGCGGATTGCCTTTGGCATCGGGCCCATGACAGACGGCGCAGTTCTCGGCGAAAACCTGGGTGCCACGCTGCGCGCGCTGCGCGTCGTGCGACAGACCCGAGAGCGAACGCACGTAATTGGCCACGTCCTTCATCTGCTCCTCGGAGAGGATGTCCTTGAAGGGGGTCATCACGCCGATTCGCCCCGCAGTGACAGTGGTCTTGATGTAGTCGGGCGAGCCGTCCCCGCCGAGCCAATCACGGTCGGTGAGGTTGGGGAAGCCCTTGGCCCCGCGCGCATCGGCCCCGTGGCACTGCATGCAGTAGGTCTGGAAGAGCCGCTTACCCATGCCCATCGCCTCGGGGTCGGCCGCCACCGCTTTCACGTCCATGGTGCGGTATTTGGCGAACTTCGGACCATATTGCTCATCGGCCTTCTTCAGCTCCTGCTCCCACTGCCCCACCGAGGTCCACTTGGACATGCCGGGGAAGGAGCCGAAGCCGGGATAAATAATGAGATAAGCGATGCCGAAAAAGATGGTGAGCCAGTAGAGATACATCCACCAGCGCGGCAGCGGATTGTTCCACTCCTGCAGCGTCTCGTCCCACTTGTGCGGCTGCAGCTCACCCACCTTGCCGCTCGCCCGCATGTTGAAGGCGATGATGAAGATGCAGAACGCAAAACTCAGTGCGATCAGCACCATCACGTACGCGTTCCAAAATCCACTCACGAAGTCAGCCATTTTAGTTCCCTTCCTTGTGATCGTTGGCGAGCACCGGTTCGTCGTCCTCGAGGAACGGCAGGCGCGAGGCCTCTTCGAACCCTGGCTTGGCGGCGCGGCTGTAGGCCCAGACACAGATTCCGAGGAAACACAAGAACGCTGCCACCGTCACCGCGCTACGCAGGTCGTTGATGTCCATCACGCCCTCCTCTCACTCACTGGAAATTGGACAGCGCCCGGCCGAGACCTTGCAGGTAGGCCACCAGGGCCTCCATCTCCGTTTTGCCCTCGAGCATGGACGGCGCCTGCGCGATCTCCTCGTCGGTGTAAGGATGACCCAAGGCACGAAGCGTCTTCATCTTGTCCTGGATGGAGGTGATGTCGCGCTGGCTGATCGGCCGGTCGAGCCAAGGGAAGGCCGGCATGTTCGACTCCGGCACCACGTCGCGCGGATTACGCAGGTGCGCGAAATGCCAGTTGTCCGAATAACGCCCGCCCACACGGTGCAGATCGGGACCGGTACGTTTGGAGCCCCACTGGAAGGGACGGTCGTAGATGTACTCACCCGCCACCGAGTAGTGGCCGTAGCGCTCGGTCTCGGCCCGGAAGGGACGCACCATCTGCGAATGGCAGTTGTAGCAGCCTTCGCGGATGTAGATGTCGCGGCCGGTGAGGCGCAGCGCGTCGTAGGGCTTGACGTCGAGCGGGTTGCCCTGCCGGTCGATCGGCTTGGTGGTCGAATGCTGGAAGAACAGCGGCACGATTTCGACCAACCCGCCGATACTCACGGTGATCAGCGTCGCAATGATGAGCAGCGTGACGCTGCGCTCGAGGATTTCGTGTTTGGAATTTGCCATGACTCATTCTCCCTCACGCATGAGCCGGAGCCAGCACCGGCGCATCGACGGGCTTGGCACCCGCGACGGTCTTGAACACGTTGTAGGCCATCACCAGCATCCCAACCAGGAAGAGCAGCCCGCCGAGCACACGGATGGTCCAGAAGGGATAGGAGGCCTTCACCGCCTCGACGAAGGCATAGGTGAGCGTGCCATCCGGGTTCGTGGCGCGCCACATCAGGCCCTGCATCACGCCCGAGATCCACATGGAGGCGATGTAGAGCACGATGCCGATGGTGGCGATCCAGAAGTGGGCGGTGACGAGATCCTTGGAATACATCTCGACCTTGCCGTAGAGCCGCGGGATCAGGTAGTAGAGCGAACCGATGGTCACCATCGCCACCCAGCCGAGCGCGCCGGAGTGCACGTGACCCACGGTCCAGTCGGTGTAGTGCGACAGGGCATTGACCGTCTTCACCGACATCATCGGACCTTCGAAGGTCGACATGCCGTAGAAGGAGAGCGACACGATGAGAAACTTGAGGATCGGGTCGTCACGCAGCTTGTGCCAGGCACCGGAGAGCGTCATGATGCCGTTGATCATCCCGCCCCAGGACGGCGCGAGCAGAATGAGCGAGAAGATCATGCCGAGCGACTGGGTCCAGTCGGGCAGCGCGGTGTAGTGCAGATGGTGCGGACCGGCCCACATGTAGGTGAAGATGAGGGCCCAGAAGTGCACCACCGACAGGCGGTAGGAATACACCGGACGGCCGGCCTGCTTGGGCACGAAGTAGTACATCATGCCGAGGAACCCGGCGGTGAGGAAGAAGCCCACGGCGTTGTGGCCATACCACCACTGCACCATGGCGTCCTGCGCCCCGGCGTAGGCCGAGTAGGACTTCGGCGTGAGAAGACCGGCAGAGAGCACCGGGAGTTCGGCACTATTGACCACGTGCAGCAGCGCCACGGCGATGATGAAGGCACCGTAGAACCAGTTGGCCACGTAGATGTGGCTCACCTTGCGCATGGCGATGGTGCCGAAGAAGACCACGGCGTAGGCCACCCAAACCAGGGTGATGAGGATGTCGATCGGCCATTCGAGCTCGGCGTATTCCTTGCCGGAGGTAAAACCGAGCGGCAGCGACAATGCGGCGAGCACGATCACCAGCTGCCAGCCCCAGAAGGTGAAGGCCGCCAGGCCCGGCGCGAACAGCCGGGTGTGGCAGGTGCGCTGTACCACGTAGTAGGACGTGGCGAAGAGCGCCGAGCCGCCGAACGCGAAAATCACCGCGTTCGTGTGCAAGGGGCGCAAGCGCCCGAAGTGGAACCACTCGCCGAGCTGCGGGAAATTCAGCTGCGGCCAGACCAGCTGGGCGGCGATCAACACCCCGACCAGCATGCCTACGATGCCCCACACCACCGCCATGATGGCGAACTGGCGCACGACTTTGTAGTTATAAGTCGTTTCCGTTTGCATGGTCACCTCTCCAAGATAGAGAACTTACCGAAATCACCCCGGCGCGTCCGCCGACTGCGACAGGCGGTAGGATACGCCGCACGTGCAAAGTCGTGTTGACTTCAGTCAACATTTTAGTCGATGACGTAGAAAACACGGGAAAAGTGTGGCGGCAGGGACAAAAAAAGGGGCACGCCCCAGCGTGCCCCAACCCCAACAGAGAGACAAGGAACCCAAAAACGGCTTGGACTCACACCCAAACCGAGGGGAATTCTATTCCTCGTCTTCATAGAGGGTTTTGACGCAAGTCAAACAACATCACTTTTTTCTTCGTCCACCGGCTTGGCTGCAGCAGGCGCCGCATCGCTGGGGCCGGCCTCGTCCCGATCGTCGAAGAGGACGCGGTAGGCCGGCCCCTGCAGGTCGTCGAACTGCCCGCTCTTCACCGACCACCAGAAGACGAGGCCGATGACGAACACCAGCACCACCGACAAAGGGATCAGAATGTAGAGGCTTTCCATGGTCTCACCTCACGCGCTGCAGGCGCAACGCATTGAGCACCACGCCCAGGGAACTCGCCGCCATCCCGAGCCCTGCCATCCACGGCGTCACCCAGCCGGCCATGGCAAAAGGGATGGCCAGCAGATTGTAGGCAAAGGCCCAGCGATGGTTTTGCGCCACGATCGCCAGCGTGCGACGCGCATGACGTATGGCGCGCGCGATGCCGGAAAGATCGTCCCCGAGCAGAACGACGTCGGCATTGAGCCGGGCGAGATCCGCCCCTCCGCCCATGGCCACCGAGACATGCGCCCCCGCGAGCACCGGCGCGTCGTTGACGCCATCACCGACCATGGCGACCACCCGCCCCGCTTGCGCCATCACTTGACGCAGGGCATCGATCTTGCCTTCGGGCGTGAGCCCAGCGCGGACCTCGTCGATGGCGAGCGAGCGCGCCACCGCTTGCGCGATCTCCGGCGCATCGCCGGAGAGCAGATGCGTGCGCAGGCCAAGCCCATGGAGCTCACGCAGCAACGCCGGAGCTTCCTCGCGCAGGACATCGGACAGGCCGAAAACGGCGATCCAGCCGGCTTCGTCCCCCAGCGCCACGCGCGTGAGGGCGCGATCGTCCCTGGTGCGCGGCATCGCCTCGAGAGGCAGCCCAAGCGTGGAGGCCACCCAGTCGGGGCGGCCGATGCAGGTCCGTTTGCCGGCGACCCGGGCACTCAAGCCGTGGCCGGTGACGGCCTCGAATGCCACGATGGGCGCGTTTGCAGGGACCGTCCCGGCGAAGGCACGCGCGATGGGATGCTCGCTCGCCGCCTCCAGCGCCGCGGCGAGCGCCTGCGCCTGCCGTGCGTCGCGCCCGGGAGCCGGCAGGATCTCGACCACGCTCAGCTGCCCGCGCGTGAGCGTACCGGTCTTGTCGAAGGCGATGTCGGTGAGCTGCGCCAAGGTTTCGAGGGCATGGCCGCGCGTCACCAACACCCCCGAGCGCATCAAGGCGTCGGTGGCCGCCGTCAAGGCCACCGGGGTGGCCAGCGACAGAGCGCAGGGGCAGGCAACGACGAGCACCGAGACGACGATGGGAACGATACGGGAGGGATCGATCCAGGCCCACAGCCCGAGGGTGATCACGGCCAGCCCCAGCACCGCGACGATGAAACGGCCGGCATAGCGGTCGGCGAGCGAGGCAAGCGCCGGTTTCTCGCTTTGGGCGCGCTCCATCGCCCGGCGGATGGTGGCAAGGCGCGTCTCCTCGCCGACGCGCTCCACCGCGATCTCCAGCACGCCACCGCCGTTGAGGCTGCCGCCGAGCACCAGATCCCCTTCGGTTTTGGGGATGGGGCGGCTCTCCCCAGTGAGGATGGCTTCGCTCACTTCGCTGTGCCCCAAACCCACGCGTCCGTCGACGGGGATGGTCTGTCCGGGACGCACGCGGATGCGATCTCCCGGCGCGAGCCGCGCCACCGGCACCCGTTCCCAGACGCCAGCCTCGAGCCGTTCGGTCACCGCGGGGATGACGCGGGCGACCTCCTCCAAGCCGCGCACCGCCCGCTGGCGCGCGAGCATCTCGAGGAAACGCCCTCCCAGCAAAAAGAAGGCGAACATCGACACCGAATCGAAGTAGACCTCGCCCTGGCCGCTGACGGTGGCCCAGAGGCTGGCGAGGAACGCCACGCCGATACCCAGCGCCACCGGCACGTCCATGCCAATGCGCCGCAGCTTCAGGTCGCGCCAGGCGTTGACGAAGAAGGGTCCGCAGGAATAAAACACCGCCGGCAGCGTCAGCACGAGGCTTGCCCAATGCAGCAGGCGCTCGATGTCGGCCGGCATGTCCCCTTCCCCCGCGAGGTACGTGGGGATGGCGTACATCATCACCTGCATCGAGGCGAAGCCGGCCACGAAGACGCGCCACAGCATGGAACGGCGTTCGCGCTGCGCCACTTCCTCGGCCTTCTTCGGATCGAAGGGATGGGCGCGATAGCCGATCTCGGCGATCGCCGTGAGGATGCGCGACAGGCTGGTACGCCCGGGGTCCCAGCGCACCAGCGCACGGCGGGTGGCGTAGTTGATCTCGACGTGGGTGACGCCCGGCTGGCGGCGCAGGTGCTGTTCGTTGAGCCAGACACAGGCCGCGCAGGTGATGCCTTCGAGGATGAGCGTGACCTCACGCTCGTGCTCGCCCACCGGCCGCGAGACCTGCTCGGTGAGCTCGGGCAGATCGAAGGATTCGAGCTCGCGCACCACCTCGGGCAAGGCTTCGCGCACCGGCTCGGGCAGGGCATCGCGGTGGCGGTAATAGTCGGACAAGCCGTTATCGACGATGGCCTGGGCCACGGCGGCACAGCCCGCGCAGCACATGCGCCGCGCCTGACCGTCGATCAGCACGGTGAAATGCGTCTGGGGCGGGATCGACAGGCCGCAGTGATAGCAGCTTTCCTCTGCGCCGGCGGCGCTCTGTGCTCGCTCCAAGGTGGTCTCGTTCATCCCCGCCTTCGTTCGTCTCCGCTACGCTTCATTTCGCCCCCATGCGGATGGCGCCGTCGAGCCGGATCACTTCCCCGTTGAGATAGGCGTTCTCGACGATGTGCCGCACCAGAGCGGCATATTCAGCCGGACGGCCCATGCGCGAAGGGAAAGGCACCATCTTGCCCAGGGACTCCTGCACTTCGGCCGGCATCCCCAGCAACATGGGCGTTTCCATGATCCCTGGGGCGATGGTCATCACCCGGATCCCCCAGCGGGCCAACTCGCGCGCCGCCGTCAGGGTGAGCGATACGACTCCGCCTTTGGAGGCCGCATAGGCCGCCTGCCCGATCTGGCCGTCGAAAGCGGCCACGGAGGCCGTATTGACGATGACGCCGCGTTCCCCCTCGGCGTTGGGCTCGTTGGCGCTCATGCGGGCGGCGGCCAGGCGCATCAGGTTGAAGGTGCCGATGAGGTTGATCTGAATCGTGCGCGCGAAGGATTCCAGCCGATGCGGCCCTTCCTTGCCGACGATTTTCTCCGCCGGCGCGACGCCGGCGCAATTGACCAGCCCATCGAGCCGGCCGAAGCGCTCGTCTGCCGCCGCGACGGCTGCCTGGGCGCTCGCCTCGTCGGTGACGTCGGTGCGCACGAAATGGGCGTTGCCGGCCAGTTCGGCGGCCAGCGCTTCGCCCTTCGCCTCGTCGAGGTCGGCGAGCACCGCCCGGCCGCCACCGGCCACGACCATGCGGGCGGTGGCGGCCCCCAGGCCGGAAGCACCGCCAGTGATGAGAAACACTCCCCCTGCGATCTGCATCGCTCCCTCCTTGGTCGTTCGTGGATTTTTGCCGCCAGCGTCACACGGAGAAAGACTGCCCGCAGCCGCAGGTGGTGGTGGCATTGGGGTTACGGATCACGAACTGCGCTCCCTCGATGCCTTCCACGTAGTCGATCTCGGCGCCGACGAGATACTGGTAGCTCATGGGATCGATGAGCAGCATCACCCCGCCCTTCTCGATCACGGTGTCGTCTTCGGCCACTTCCTCGTCGAAAGTGAAGCCGTACTGGAAGCCGGAACAGCCGCCACCGGTCACGAACACGCGCAGCTTGAGTTCCGGGTTGCCCTCTTCTTCGATCAGTTCGCGCACCTTGGCGGCGGCGCTGTCGGTGAAGATGAGCACATCGTCGGTCTGGGTCTCGGTCGTCATGATTGGAGCTCCTCGTCAGGGTCGTCGCGGGCGCGACGTCGTTATGGACCGGAAACGGCGCGCGCCGTTCCCGTTATTTCAGGGGCTCACCGGCACCAGGTCTAGCCCCAGGGTTTCCGGAAAACCAAACATCAGGTTCATGTTCTGCACTGCCTGCCCTGCCGCCCCTTTGACCAGGTTGTCGATCACCGAGAGCACGACGACGACGTCCCCTCCCTGCGGCCGATGGACGGCGATGCGGCACAGGTTGCTCGCGCGCACCGAGCGCGTCTCCGGATGCGCACCGGCCGGCAAGACGTCGACGAAAGGCTCGCCGGCGTAGCGTTCGGCAAAGAGCGCCTGCACGTCGAGCGACGGATCGGTGAGCCGGGCATAGAGGGTGGCGTGGATGCCGCGGATCATGGGCGTGAGGTGCGGCACGAAGGTCAATTCCACCGGCAGGCCGCGGGCGATGCGCTGCAGCCCTTGGCGGATCTCGGGTAGATGACGGTGACCGGCCACGCCGTAGGCCTTGAAGTTGTCCGCGGCTTCGGCAAAGAGCGTGTGCACTTCGGCCTTGCGCCCGGCGCCGGAGACGCCGGACTTGCAATCGGCCACCAGCCAGTCGCGCGCGACGGCATTGGCCTCGAGCAGCGGCAGGAAACCGAGCTGCACCGCGGTGGGATAGCAACCGGGGTTGGCCACCAGACGCGCCCGGGCGATCGCCTCGCGCTCGACTTCCGGCAAGCCGTAGACGGCTTCCCCGAGGAGCTCGGGCGCGGCATGCGTCATGCCATACCAGCGCTCCCATTGGTCGACGTCGGTCAAGCGAAAATCGGCCGAGAGATCGATGAGGCGAACCCCGGCATCCAGGAGTCGCCGCGCCTCTTTCATCGCCACGCCGTTGGGAGTGGCGAAGAAGACGAGGTCGCAGCGATCGAGCCCCGCCTCGTCGGGCGTGGCGAAACGCAAGCCCACGTGGCCGCGCAGACTGGGAAACATCTCGGCCACCGGCATGCCGGCCTCGGTACGCGAGGTGATCGCTTCGAGCGACACCTCGGGATGGTGGCTGAGCAGACGCAACAATTCCACGCCCGTATAGCCCGTGCCACCGACAACCCCTACCTTGATCATCGTCCGACCTCCAAGAAGCGCCAGGTGCGATTATCACCCGGCCGCGGCCAAAAATCGAGAGCGCCGCCCGAAAACGACGAAAGCCACCGCGAGGGTGGCTTCCCATGAAACCGGAGCGACGAAGACAGTCAGCGCTTGGAGAACTGCTTGGCGCGACGGGCCTTGCGCAGGCCGACTTTCTTGCGCTCGACCTCGCGCGCATCGCGGGTCACGAACCCGGCGGCGCGCAGCTGCGCCTTCCATTCGGGGTTGTAGTCGATGAGCGCCCGGGTGATGCCGTGGCGCACCGCGCCGGCTTGACCAGATTCACCGCCGCCGTCGACGTTGACCATGATGTCGAAGCGATTCTCGACTTCGAGCAGGCTCAGCGGCTGACGCACGATCATGCGCCCCGTCTCGCGGGAAAAGAATTCGTCGAGCGGCTTGCCATTCACGACGATATTGCCCGAACCCGGCTTGATGAACACGCGAGCGACGGCTTCCTTGCGCCGCCCCGTTCCGTAATTGTACGACACCGCCATCGCTGACTCCTCAGATTTCCAGCACTTTGGGCTGCTGCGCGGCGTGCGGATGCTCGGCACCGGCGTAGCACTTGAGCTTTTTCAGCATCGCGTAACCCAACGGACCCTTGGGCAGCATGCCCTTGACCGCTTTCTCGAGCACACGCTCGGGATGGCGCTGCAGCAGCTTCTCGAACGTAGTCTCATAGATACCGCCAGGATAACCCGAGTGGCGGTAGTATTTCTTGTCGGTGGCCTTGTTGCCCGTGACGCGGATCTTGTCGACGTTGACGACCACGATGTAGTCACCGGTATCGACGTGGGGGGTGTAGATCGCTTTGTGCTTGCCACGCAAGCGGCGGGCGATCTCGGCCGCGAGCCGACCCAGCACCTTGCCCGACGCATCGACGACGAACCAGTCACGCGTGACTTCGTGCGGCTTGGCGGAGAACGTTTTCATGCGTATCCTCGATCATCTCAGGCCCGAGTCCGGCCCTTTTGTAAAGCAGGTGATGTTAGCGCAAGGAGAGTATCCTTGTCAATCGCAGGTTCTGGAACAGACAAAAAAAACGCCGCCTCGAAGAGGCGGCGTTCAATCCACACCAAAGGAGGAGGGTGGAGGAGACACCGGTCGAACCACACGAGCCGTGATCCGTTGATGCGTATGATAGGGATGTCCGGCGCAAAAAGCAAGAGAAAAATGGCGCACTGCACAATAAACTTTTCGATCGGCAAATCAGGCCATCTTATCAATAAATCTCATACAATCTTGCACTGCGCAAAACACAGAGGAGGTTTGCCATGGAATGCACGGTTCGCTGGGTCGAGGGGCGTACTTTTCTGGCGGAGATGGGCTCGGGCCACCTGGTGGCCATGGACGGAGCCCCGGAGGCGGGCGGACGAAACCTTGCGCCGCGCCCCATGGAGCTGCTGCTCGCCGGCGCTGGCGGCTGCACCGCCTTCGACATCGTGATGATCCTGGAAAAAGGGCGGCAGGCGGTGCGCGGCTGCGAAGTACGGCTCGAAGCCGAACGCGCCGCCAGCGACCCCAAGGTCTTCACTCGCATCCGCTTCCACTACGTCGTGCGCGGCCGGGGACTGGAGGCGGACCGCGTCGAGCGGGCGGTGAAGCTCTCGGCGGAGAAATACTGCTCGGCCTCGATCATGCTCGGCAAGACCGCCGAGCTCGAGCACACCTGGGAAATCGTCGAGGAAGAATGACCCCGCCGCGGGCGGGTTTACAGGCGGTAGGCGAGCGTGGTCATCACCCTGGAAGCGAGCCGCATCGCGCCGCGAATCGGCGCTGGCAGCGGGCGGGCGCCCAGCGACTTGGCAAGCCGCGCATGCCCCGTCTCGTCTTCTTTCATCTGCTCGAGGATGGCGCGGCTGCGCCGATCCGCCGCCGGCAGCGCCTGCAGATGCCCTTCGAGGTGGCGCTCGACCTGGCGCTCGGTCTCGGCGAGAAAGCCCAGGTTCCAGTCGTCTCCCGCCGCCCCCGCGGCCACGCCGATCGCCAGGGAACCCAGATACCACAAAGGATCGAGCAGGCTGGTTCGTCCGCCGAGCTCGTGCAGACGCGCCTCGGTCCAGGCAAGGTGATCGATCTCTTCGTCGGAGGCGCGGCGTAGCGCCTCGCGGATCGAGGGGTCGCGGCTGGTGAGCGCCTGCCCCTGGTAGAGCGCCTGGGCGCAGATCTCGCCACTATGATCCACCCGCAACAGCCCTTCCACGTGCCGGCGCTCGGCCTCGTCGAGCGGCCCGCCGGGCAAATCGGCCCCGGGCATGGGTCGGGCGCCCCTTGCCGGCGCGAACACGGTGCGCAAAGCGCGATCGAATTCCAGAATCATCCGGTCGAACGCGTCGAGCCGTTCAGTGTCCATGGCGTTCCTCCATTCGCGGCGCGGCAGGCAAGTCGGGCGGCAGCTCCTCGATCAGCTCGCGATACTGCGGCTGGGTGTGCGGCGGCGGCACGTCGAGATAGCGCGACAGTTCGATGAGGGCGAGCTGATAGACGCGGCGCTTGAAGGCGATCACCGCATCGAGCGGCACCCAGTAGTGCGCCCAGCGCCAGGCATCGAACTCGGGGTGCGCGGTGGCGCGCAGGCAGACGTCGGAATCCCGCCCCACCAGGCGCAGCAGGAACCAGATCTGCTTCTGCCCCCGATAGACGTTGCGCCACTGGCGCTTTACCCAGCGTCGCGGCACGTCGTAGCGCAGCCAGTCGCGCGTGCGCCCCAAGATGCGGACGTGCTGCGGCAGCAGCCCGACCTCCTCATGCAGCTCGCGGTACATGGCCTCTTCCGGCGTCTCCCCTTTCTTGATGCCGCCTTGCGGGAACTGCCAGGAATGTTCGCGGATCCGTTTGCCCCAGAATACCTCGTTGCGCGCGTTGACGAGCACGATGCCGACGTTCGGGCGATATCCTTCCCGGTCGAGCATGGTCGTTTCCTCGATTCTTCGTTGCTGCTATTGTTCCATAACGAGGCGTCAAAGGAAAGCGCAGCCTCGCGCCCTTCTCTGCCCCGCGCAGAAGAGAAAGACGCCGAAATCGCTTGACAGTTCTTCGGACGATTCTCTATAATCCCGTCTTCTTCGACGGGTCGTTAGCTCAGCCGGTAGAGCAGCGGACTTTTAATCCGTTGGTCGCAGGTTCGAATCCTGCACGACCCATCTCCAGCGCACGAATTTCCCGATGCACCTGCATCGCCAGCCGCCCCTCCATGGCCTTCATCCGTATTCGCGGCGCGCGCACCCACAATCTTAAGAACGTCGATCTCGATCTTCCCCAACATCGGCTGATCGTCATCACGGGCGTTTCCGGTTCCGGCAAGTCTTCGCTCGCCTTCGACACGCTCTACGCCGAAGGGCAGCGGCGCTACGTCGAATCGCTCTCCACCCAGGCGCGCAAGTTCCTCGATCAGTTGCCGCGACCCGAGGTCGATGCAATCGATGGGCTCTCGCCCGCCATCGCCATCGAGCAGAAGACGCTCACCCCCAGCCCGCGCTCGACGGTGGGCACGCTCACCGAGATCCACGACTACCTCCGCGTGCTCTTCGCCCGCCTGGGCACGCCGCACTGTCCGGAACATCCTGAGGTGGCACTGACGCATCGCCCGGTGAGCGAGCTCGTCGATGAGCTGTTGCACACCCTGGCCGAGCGGCGTATCGCCCTGCTCGCTCCGATCGCGATCGAAGGCGAAGCCGGCGGCACGCTCGCCGCCTTGCGGGCGCAGGGGTTCACCCGCCTCGAAGCCGGCGGCGAGTTTCTCGAGCTCGACGGCTTGAAAGAAGCGCCCGCCGAACCGCTGCGCCTGGTGATCGACCGGATCCGCGTGCGCGACGAGGCCAGGGCCCGGCTCGCCGATTCGCTCGAACTGGCGCTCAAGATGGGACACGGACGCTGCATCGTGCGCGACATCGACGCCGGCGCAGAAGCGATCTTCAGCGCCACGCCCTCCTGCCCTCGCTGCGGCTTCACCGCCCCGGCGCTCGAACCCCAGCTCTTCTCCTTCAACCATCCGGCCGGCGCCTGTCCCGCTTGCGAGGGCACGGGACGGCAATGGACATTGGATGCCGAGCGTCTGCCGGCGGGCGAACGCAGCCTGCGCGAGGGGGCCTTACCCGGGCTCGATGCGGCCAATGCCTTCTCGGCGCGGCTGCTGGAGGATCTGGCGGCGCACTACGGTTTTTCCCTGGACACGCCGTGGCAGGAACTGCCGGAGCCAGTGCGTCGGGTCCTGCTCTTCGGTTCGGACGGAGAAGCCATCCCGTTCCGCTATCCGCTCGATGGCGGGCGCACGGTAAGCCAGTCCCATCGGTTCGAGGGCTGGATCCCGTATCTGGAGCGGCGCCACCGTCCCGACGAAGAAGGCGGGCGCAAGGCGAAAGGGCCGGAGCTGCCTTGGCAAGCCATCCCCTGCCCTGCCTGCGGCGGCAGCCGCTTACAGCCTTTTGCCCGGGCCGTGCGCGTCGCGGGCGTGAGCCTGCCCGAGCTCACCGCGCTGCCCTTGTCGGACTGCGCCACGGCGATCGAAAAAATCTCTGCCGCCTGCGCCGCCCATCCGGTGGCCGAGCTGACGCTGGGCGCGATCCGCTCGCGCCTGCGCTTTCTGCTGCACGTCGGGCTGTCCTATCTGACGCTCGATCGCGCCTCGCACACCCTCTCCGGCGGGGAAGCCCAACGCATCCGCCTCGCAAGCCAGGTGGGCTCCGGACTGACCGGGGTGCTCTACGTGCTCGACGAGCCCTCCATCGGGCTGCACCCGTGCAATCAGGACGACCTGCTGCGCACGCTGGAGGCATTGCGCGATCTGGGCAACACCGTGGTCGTGGTCGAACACGACGAAGCGACGATCCGCCGCGCCGATCACGTGGTGGAGGTCGGCCCCGGCGCCGGGCGCGAAGGCGGCGAGATCCTGGTCTCGGGACCCTTGCCGGCGCTGCTCGCTTCGCCGCGCTCGCGTACCGCCCCCTATCTGAAGCGGCCGCTGCAGGTGGCGCATCGCCCCCTTCCGCCCCGGGAAGGCGAACCGACGCTGCGGCTGTACGGCTGCCGCGCCCACAATCTCACAGGGATCGACGTCGAAGTTCCCCTGGGGCGGCTGGTCGTCGTCACCGGGGTCTCCGGTTCGGGAAAATCTTCCTTGGTAGAGGGAACGCTGGTACCCGCCGTACTCGGGCACCTCGCGGGCCGCCCATGCCGCGTTCCCTGCGACGGGGTTTCGGGGATTGAGGCGATCGACAAACTCATCCTCGTCGATCAGTCGCCGATCGGACGCACGCCGCGCTCGAACCCGGCCACGTACACCGGGATCATGGACGGGGTGCGCGAACTCTTCGCCGCAACGCCCGAAGCGCGCGCCCGGGGCTATCGCGCCGCCCGGTTTTCCTTCAACGTGAAGGGAGGGCGCTGCGAAGTGTGCGAAGGCGAAGGCTACCGGCGCCTCGACCTTCAATTCCTCCCCGACGTCTACCTGCCGTGCGAGGCCTGCGGCGGGAAACGCTACAACCGCGAGACGCTGGAGATCCGCTACCGCGGACTGAACATCCATGAGGCGCTCTCGCTCACCGTGGCGGAGGCGCTGCACCCCTTCGGCTCGCACCCGGCACTGCGGCATAAACTGGAGATCCTGCACGAGCTGGGTCTGGGTTACTTGCCGTTGAATCAGCCGGCCACGACGCTCTCGGGGGGCGAAGCCCAGCGCTTGAAGCTCGCCGCCGAGCTGATGCGCCGCGACACGGGGCACACCCTCTATGTGCTCGACGAACCGACCACGGGGCTACACTGGGTCGACGTCGAAAAGCTCCTCACCGCGCTTTTCGCGCTGCGCGACCGGGGGAATACGGTGGTGATGATCGAGCATCAGCTCGACGTGATCGCCCACGCCGACTGGATCATCGACCTAGGTCCTGGCGCGGGCGCAGACGGAGGCCGCATCGTCGCCTGCGGCACGCCCGAGGCGATCGCCCAACATCCGGACTCTGCCACCGGGCGCTACCTCGCCGGGCGGCTGGCGCAGGGCTGAAAACAGAACGCCGCAAACACCCGTCGCGAGCGGCTACAGGACAAGGCGCAGGGGGCGAGACCTATCATGAAGATAGGCGAGCCTGCGAGCACCGCGCAACCCCACCATGCGGCCGCGCAGTAAGGTGTTCGCGGCACCCAAAAGCGAAGCGCCGCACCCGGAAAGCGGTGCGGCGCTCGGTCGGCTCCCCGCCAAGGAGAGAGGGGTCAGGCCGCGTTCTGCGTCGGCTGGGTTTCGGCGCTGGCGCGGTCGACGAGCTCGATGATGGCCATCGGGGCGTTGTCGCCGTCACGGTAGCCGAACTTCAGCACGCGGGTGTAACCGCCGGGGCGGTTCTGCACGCGCGGGCCGATTTCGTTGAAGAGCTTGAGCACGATCTCGCGATCGCGCAGACGGGCGAAGGCGAGCCGGTGATTGGCCAGCGTCGGCTTCTTCGCCAGGGTGATGAGCGGCTCGACGAAGCGGCGCAGTTCCTTGGCCTTGGGCAGGGTGGTCTTGATGACCTCCTCGCGCAGCAGGGCGTTGGCCAGATTGCGCATCAACGCCTGGCGATGGCTCGTCGTGCGGTTGAGCTTGCGATATCCGTTTCCGTGACGCATTGTTCTTTCCTCGTGGGTTGACCGTCAGCCGAGTTTTTCCAAACCGGGCGGGGGCCAGTTTTCCAGTTTCATTCCCAGCGTCAGACCGTGCGCAGCGAGCACTTCCTTGATCTCGTTGAGCGACTTGCGGCCGAGGTTGGGGGTTTTCAGGAGTTCTTGTTCGGTGCGCTGGATCAGATCGCCGATGTAGTAGATGTTCTCGGCCTTGAGGCAGTTGGCCGAGCGCACCGTGAGTTCGAGATCGTCGACCGGGCGCAGCAGGAGCGGATCGATCGCCGCGCCGCTCTCGGAACGGGTGGCAGGTTGCCGCCCTTCGAGATCGGCGAAGACGGAGAGCTGGTCGACCAGCACCCGGGCGGCGTAACGGATCGCCTCTTCCGGATCGATCGAGCCATTCGTCTCCAGCTCGAGCACCAGACGGTCGAGGTCGGTGCGCTGCTCGACGCGAGCGCTCTCGACCGTATAGGCGACGCGGTGCACCGGACTGAAGGACGCGTCCATCAGGATGTGGCCGATGGCGCGATCCCCTTCGGTCTTGCGCGCGGAGGCCGGAACGTACCCCCGGCCGCGCTGCACGCGAATCTCGATCTCCAGGCGTCCGCCCTCTTCGACGTGGGCGATCACGTGGTCTCCGTTGATGACCTCGACGCCATGGCCCAGCTGGATGTCGGCGGCGCGTACCACCTTGGGGCCCACGGCTTCGAGGCGCACGGTCGCGTCGTCCCGCTCATGCAGCCGAAACACGACGCCTTTGAGATTGAGCAATAGATCGACGGCGTCTTCGCGCACGCCGTCGATCGTCGAATACTCGTGCAGCAGTCCGGTGATGCGCACCTCGGTGGGGGCACAACCGGGAAGCGCCGCCAGCAGCACGCGCCGCAGCGCATTGCCCAGCGTATGGCCGAAGCCGCGCTCGAACGGTTCCATCGTGACGCGCGCCAACACCGGCGACAGATTTTCCACGTCGATGCTGCGCGGTTTCAGCAGGCTATCCAAAGACATCGATGCGTATCCTCAGTTTCTCGTCGCTGCGAGGGGCTTATCGCGAGTAGAGTTCGACCACGAGGTTTTCGTTGAGCGTGGGCGAGAGCTCGGCGCGTTGCGGATAGGCCTTGAACACCCCTCTGCCCGCTTGCACGTCGACTTCGATCCACTCGGGAAAACCGCGCTGCGCCGCCGCTTCCAGCGCCGCCTTCACGCGAAGCTGGCCGCGTGCCTTCTCGGTGAGCTCGATCACGTCGCCCGGGCGCACGAGGTAGGAAGGGATGTTGACGCGGCGACCGTTGACCGTCACGCCGTTGTGGCGCACGACCTGGCGCGCCTCGGCGCGCGAGGCGCCGAAGCCCATGCGGTAGGCCACGGCGTCGAGCCGCCCTTCGAGCAGCTGCAGCAGGTTCTCGCCCGTCTGACCGCGACGGCGGGCCGCCTCGGCATAGACGCGGCGGAATTGGGTTTCCAGCACTCCGTAGAGGCGACGGATCTTCTGCTTTTCACGCAGCTGCTGACCGAATTCGGACAGGCGCTGGCCGGAGGTTTGCCCGTGCTGACCCGGGGCATAGCTGCGGCGCTCGATCGCGCACTTGTCGGTGAAGCATTTTTCCCCTTTGAGGAAGAGCTTTTCGCCTTCCCGCCGGCACTGCCGGCACTTGGGATCGAGATTGCGTGCCACGTTCGACTCCTGTTAGATCCGACGTTTCTTGGGCGGACGGCAGCCGTTGTGCGGGATCGGCGTCACGTCCTGGATGCTGGAGATGCGGATCCCGAGCGCGGCAAGCGCCCGTACCGAGGACTCGCGTCCCGGGCCAGGGCCCTGCACGCGCACTTCCAGGCTCTTGATGCCGCATTCCTGGGCCGCCTTGCCGGCAGCGTCGGCCGCCACCTGGGCGGCGAACGGCGTGCTCTTGCGCGAGCCCTTGAAGCCGGCCGAACCGGATGTCGCCCATGACAGAGCGTTGCCCTGACGGTCGGTGATCGTGATGATCGTGTTGTTGAAACTCGCGTGAATATGGGCGATGCCTTCCGCAACGTTCTTCTTGACCTTGCGGCGCACTTTCGTCGTAGTCTTAGCCATGGAACGACCTCATCATTTCTTCTTGCCGGCGATGGTCTTGCGCGGACCTTTGCGGGTGCGCGCGTTGGTGCGGGTACGCTGTCCGCGCACGGGCAGTCCGCGGCGATGGCGCATACCACGATAGCAGCCCAAATCCATCAGCCGCTTGATGTTCATGGTGATCTCGCGCCGCAGGTCACCCTCGACCTTGTACTTGGCGACTTCCTCGCGCAAGCGCTCGAGCTCGGCCTCGGTCAGATCCTTGACCTTGGCCGTCGGCTGCACGCCCGCGGCCTCGCAAATCTTGCGGGCACGGGAACGACCGATGCCGTAGATCGCCGTGAGGGCGATCTCGGTATGCTTGTGATTCGGGACATTCACCCCAGCGATACGGGCCATCTGCACTCACCCCAAAAACGAAATTCTCAAGTATAAAAGATTCGCGCCCCGGCTTCAACCTTGGCGTTGCTTGTGGCGCGCTTCCTTGCAAATGACCCGCACCACGCCCTTGCGCCGCACGATGCGGCAGTTGCGGCAGATCCGCTTCACGGAAGCTTGGACTTTCATGGAGTTCTCCTTGGATTCTTCACTTGGAACGGAATACGATGCGACCGCGCGTGAGATCGTACGGCGTGAGCTGCACCGTCACCTTGTCGCCGGGAAGAATGCGGATGTAGTGCATGCGCATCTTGCCCGAGATATAGCCGAGGATCACGTGACCGTTCTCGAGGCGCACGCGAAAAGTGGCATTGGGCAGCGTCTCGATCACCTCGCCCTGCATTTCGATGACGTCTTCCTTGGACATTCCTTACTTTCTCCGCAGCGCGCCGGTCTTGAAGTTTGCCTTCTTGAGCAAACTCTCGTACTGGTGCGACATCACGTACGACTGCACTTGCGTCATGAAATCCATCGTCACGACCACGATGATGAGCAGCGACGTCCCGCCAAAGTAGAACGGCACGTTCCACTCGAGGATGAGGAACTCGGGAATCAGGCACACCAGGGTGATGTAGATCGCCCCGGCGAGCGTGAGCCGCATCAGCACCCGGTCGAGATACTTCGCCGTCTGTTCACCCGGCCGGATGCCGGGCACGAAGGCACCGCTCTTCTTCAGGTTCTCCGCCGTCTCTTTCGCATTGAAGACGAGCGCAGTATAGAAGAAGCAGAAAAAGACGATGGCCAAGGCATAAAGCAGGATATACACCGGCTGCCCCGGCGAGAGCGCCGCCGCGAGATCCCTCAGCCACGCGAAGCGATCACCCGCCCCGAACCACTGCGCGAGCGTGGCGGGGAAAAGGATGATGGACGAGGCGAAGATCGGCGGAATGACGCCGGCCATGTTGAGCTTCAAGGGCAGGTGCGAGCTCTGGCCGCCGTAGATCTTGTTGCCCACCTGCCGCTTGGCGTAATTGACCAGGATCTTGCGCTGCCCTTTCTCGACGAAGACGACGAAGGCCGTCACCAGCACCACCAGGGCGCAGACGAAGAGCGCCGAGAGTGGATGCATCGCGCCGCTCGAAACGAGCTCGAAGAGTCCGCCCAGCGCGTTTGGCAGACCAGCGGCGATCCCGGCGAAGATGATGAGCGAGATGCCGTTGCCGATGCCGCGCTCGGTGATCTGTTCACCCAGCCACATGAGGAACATGGTCCCCGTGACCAGCGTCACCACCGTGACGAAGCGAAACATCAATCCCGGCTCGAGCACCAGGCCCGGCTGGGATTCGAGCGCGACCGCGATCCCCAAGCCCTGCATCAGCGCCAGCGCCACCGTGCCGTAGCGGGTGTACTGGGTGAGCTTGCGCCGCCCCGCTTCGCCTTCTTTCTTCAATGCTTCGAGCGCGGGAAAGGCGTAGGACATGAGCTGCACGATGATCGAGGCCGAAATGTACGGCATGATCCCGAGCGCGAAGATCGTGAAGCGCGACAGCGCCCCGCCGGAGAAGAGGTTGAAGACGCCGAGGATGCCGCCGCCCTGCGTCTGGAAGAGCTGGGCGAGCTTGGCCGGGTCGATACCCGGCACGGGAATGTGCGCGCCGATACGGAAAACGACCAGCGCTCCCAGCAAGAACCAGAGGCGGCGTTTCAGATCGGCGAACTTCCCGACCGAGGCGTGTTGGGTCGCTTTGGTCACGACGGGCTACCCACTTCAGGCGTCGACGAGGGTGCCGCCGGCCGCCTCGATCGCGTTCCTGGCACCTTTGGTGGCGGCGATGCCGCGCAGGGTGAGTTTGCGCGTGAGCGAACCGGCGAGGATCACCTTGGCCGCCTTGGCCGCGCGCGGCACTACACCCGCCTGCTTGAGCACCACGAGATCGATGTCATCGACCGGGAGGCGCTCGAGGTCGGAGAGGCGCACTTCGGCGACGTCGCCGGCCGTGAGCGAGACGAAGCCCCGCTTGGGCAAGCGCCGCTGCAGCGGCATTTGACCGCCCTCGAAGCCGACCTTGTGGAAGCCCCCCGAGCGCGATTTCTGGCCCTTGTGGCCGCGGCCGCAGGTCTTGCCCAGACCGGAGCCGATGCCGCGCCCGACGCGCTTCTTCGCCTTCTTGGCCCCCGCGGCCGGTTGAATGGTGTTGAGTTGCATGTGTCAGCCCTCTACCTTCAGGAGATAAGAGACCTTGGCGATCATGCCGCGCACCTGCGGCGTGTCGGCCAGTTCCACCGTGTGGTTGAGGCGGCGCAGGCCGAGCCCGCGCACGGTGGCGCGATGATCCTTGCGGGTGCCGATCAGCGACTTGATCAGCGTCACCTTGACTTTATCGTTCGCCATGGCTCACTCCACGATTTCTTCGATGGTCTTGCCGCGCTTGGCGGCGAGCTCGGAGGGGCGGCGGGTGGCCGTCAACCCCTTGATCGTGGCGCGCACGACGTTGTACGGATTGGTCGAGCCGACGATCTTGCAGATGACGTCTTTGACGCCCATCACCTCGAACACCGCGCGCATCGCGCCGCCGGCGATGATCCCGGTCCCCGGAGGGGCGGATTTCATCATCACCGTGGAGGC
Source organism: Rhodocyclales bacterium (assembly GCA_016235745.1). Taxonomy (GTDB): domain Bacteria; phylum Pseudomonadota; class Gammaproteobacteria; order Burkholderiales; family Rhodocyclaceae; genus Tepidiphilus. Next base: position 77,545 of record JACRJA010000039.1, read on the forward strand.
GCCGTGCTTGGCGATCACCGTGTGCTGGATCGTGCCGTTTTTCAGGGGCACCTTGACCATGCTGCGCCGGGCCGACTGCATCGCCTTCTGCACCGCCACGGGCACTTCGCGCGCCTTGCCCTTGCCCATGCCGATGCCGCCGTCACCGTCACCGACGACCGTCAGCGCCGCAAAGCTCAGAATGCGGCCGCCCTTGACGGTCTTGCTGACGCGGTTGATCGACACCATCTTTTCATTGAGCTCGTCCTGCCGCTCCTCCGCAGGCCGCCGCTTGTCTTGCTGATTCCTGGCCATCGCTTTTCCCGTATCAGAATTTGAGCCCGGCTTCGCGCGCGGCCTCAGCCAAGGCTTGCACGCGACCATGATAGAGATACCCCGAGCGATCGAACGCGACCGTCTCGATGCCGATCGCCTTGGCCTTCTCGGCGATGGCGCGGCCGACGAGCGCCGCAGCGGCCTTGTTGCCGCCATTGCTCACTTTTTCGCGCAGGTCCTTGTCCAGCGTGGACACCGCAGCGAGGACGCGCGAACGGCAAGGGGAAATGATCTGGGCGTAGATGTGCGAGTTGGAACGGTAGACCGTCAGACTCGGCACCTTCAGCTGCGCGATCTTCGCCCGGGTTTTGCGGGCGCGGCGCAGACGTGCAAGTTTCTTGTTCATGATCGAATGCCCTTATTTCTTCTTGGTCTCTTTCAAGACCACGATTTCATCCGCATAGCGCACGCCCTTGCCCTTGTAAGGCTCCGGCGGACGATAGGCGCGGATCTTGGCGGCTTGCTGACCGAGCTGCTGCTTGTCGGCCCCTTTGAGAATGATCTCGGTGGGCTGAGGCACTTCGGCCTTGATGCCGGCAGGCAGCTCGTGTTCGATCGGATGCGAGTAGCCCAAGGCAAGGTTCAGTTTGTTGCCCTGGAGCTGCGCCCGGTAGCCCACGCCGACCAGGGTGAGACGACGCTCGAACCCCTTGGCCACGCCATGCACCATGTTGGCGAGGATGGCACGGGCGGTGCCGGCCTGGGCATCGCTGCCAGGAAGTTTCTCGTCGGCCTCACAGCGCAGGACGTTGCCTTCCCTGACGATGCGCACGGCCGGATTGAAGGCAAACTCGAGCGCACCGAGCGGTCCCTTGACCGCCACGCGGCTGCCGTCGATCTTCACCTCGACGCCGCCTGGAACCTCGACCGGTTGTTTTGCGATACGCGACATCTCGATCTCCCTTAGGCGACGTAACAGAGCACTTCGCCGCCGACCTGTGCCTTGCGGGCGGCCCGATCGGTCATCACCCCTTTGGGGGTCGACACGATGGCCACGCCCAGGCCGTTCATGACCTTGGGCAGCTCGGCAACCGGACGATAGATGCGGCGACCGGGACGAGAGACCCGCTCGATGTGTTCGATCACGGGACGACCGGCGTAGTATTTGAGATTCAACACCAGGGTCGACTTCGGCCCTTCCTGGCGCACCTCAAACCCCTCGATATAGCCCTCTTCGTGCAGTACCCGGGCGATCGCGGCCTTGAGCTTGGAGCCAGGAACCTCGACGGTGGGCTTTTCCGCCTTCTGCGCATTACGGATGCGCGTCAACATATCGGCGATCGGATCAGACATGCTCATCTTCGGACTCCCTTACCAGCTCGCCTTGGTCATGCCGGGGACTTCGCCGCGGAAGGCCATCTCGCGCAGCTTGTGACGGCACAGCCCGAATTTGCGGAAGGTTCCGCGCGGACGGCCGGTGATGGCGCAGCGGTTGCGCAGCCGCGTGGGACTGGCGTTGCGCGGCAGCTGCTGCAGCTCGAGGCGCGCTTGCATGCGCTCCTCTTCGGACAGACTCATGTCCTGGATTTTGGCGAGCAGCGCTTCACGCTTGGCCGCGTACTTGGCCACGAGCTTGCGACGCTTTTCCTCGCGGTTGATCATCGATTTCTTTGCCATGTCAGCCTCAATTCCGGAAGGGAAATTTGAACGCGGCCAGCAGCGCCTTGGCCTCTTCGTCGGTCTTCGCCGTGGTCGTGATCGTGATGTTCATGCCGCGCAGCGCATCGACCTTGTCGTATTCGATTTCCGGAAAGATGATCTGCTCGCGCACCCCGAGGTTGTAGTTGCCACGGCCATCGAACCCCTTTCCGCCCACGCCGCGAAAGTCACGCACACGCGGCAGCGCGATGGAAATGAGCCGATCGAGGAACTCGTAGGCACGCTCCCCGCGCAGGGTCACTTTGCAGCCGATGGGATAGCCCTCGCGGATCTTGAAGCCGGCAATCGACTTGCGCGCCTTGGTGATCACCGGCTTCTGGCCGGAGATGGCGGCAAGATCCTTCACGGCATTTTCCAGAACCTTCTTGTCGGCCACCGCCTCACCCACACCCATGTTGAGCGTGATCTTGGTGATGCGCGGCACTTCCATGATCGACTTGTAGCCGAACTTGCTGATGAGTTCGGGCACGATCTTTTCTTTGTACTGTTGCAGCAACCGGGCCATGTTCGCTCCTTAGACATCCACCAATTCGCCGGTGCTCTTGAAGAAGCGCACCTTGCGGCCGTCTTCCAGCACCCGAATCCCGACCCGGTCGGCTTTCTGGGTCTGCGGATTGAACAAGGCGACGTTGGAGATGTGGATCGGCATCTCTTTTTCGACGATGCCGCCGGGGATTCCGCGCAAGGGATTGGGGCGCACGTGCTTCTTGACGCGATTGATGCCCTCGACGATAAGCTTCTCGTCGTCGACGCGGCGCGCGACCACCCCCCGGCGCCCTTTGTCTTTGCCGGCGATCACGATCACCTGATCGCCCTTACGGATCTTCTTCATTGCGACACCTCAGATGACTTCGGGGGCGAGCGAGACGATCTTCATGAAGCGCTCGGTCCGCAGCTCGCGCGTGACGGGGCCAAAGATGCGCGTACCGATCGGCTCGAACTTGTTGTTGAGCAGCACGGCCGCATTGCCATCGAACTTGACGAGCGAACCGTCGGGGCGGCGCACGCCCTTGGCGGTGCGCACCACGACAGCGTTATACACGTCGCCTTTTTTCACGCGACCGCGCGGAGCAGCCTCTTTGATCGACACTTTGATGATGTCGCCGATATTGGCGTAGCGGCGCTTGGAGCCGCCAAGCACCTTGATACACATAACCTTGCGCGCGCCGCTATTGTCGGCGACCTGCAAGAGGGTCTGCATCTGGATCATGAATTTCTCCAACTTATACCGCCAGCGCGGACAGTCTTGGACTCGCACGTTCGCCCGGCTTCATCGACGGAGGAACGGGAAAGCGAAGCGCCCCGCCGTACGACGGGGCGAGAGTCCAGCACTATAACCGATGCGGCAGGAAAATGCAAGGGAAAAATCAGGCCAACGCCGCCTTGGCGACGAGCCGGACGACTTTCCACGTCTTCGTCTTGGAGATCGGACGGCACTCTTCGATTTCTACGATATCGTTGAGCGCGACGGCCGGATCCTCGCAGTGCGCATGGAATTTACGCGACTTGGTGACGATCTTCCCGTAGAGCGGATGCGCCACGCGACGCTCCACCAGCACGGCGACGGTCTTGGCCCGGGCCGTACTCACGACCCGCCCGACCATACGCTGCCGGGTCTTGTTTTGCACTTCTTCGGTCATTTACGCACCCCTTTTTCCCGCAGCAGGGTCTTGATGCGGGCGATGTCACGCCGCGTGGCGCGCATCGCCGCGGTATTGGTCAGTTGCTGCGTCGCCTGCTGCATGCGCAGGGAGAATTGCGCCTTACGCAGCGCAATCAGTTCCTGCTCGAGCTCGGCAACGCTTTTTTCGCGCAGTTCCTTGGCTTTCATCATGCCGCTCCCAGCTTGCGGGTGACGAAGATGGTCTTGAAGGGCAGCTTGGCGGCCGCGAGCGCAAAGGCCTCGCGGGCGAGCGCTTCGCTCACGCCGTCCATCTCGTAGAGCACCTTGCCCGGTTGGATCTCGGCGACCCAGTATTCGGGGTTCCCTTTCCCGCTTCCCATCCGGACTTCGGCCGGTTTTTTGGAGATGGGCTTGTCGGGGAACACGCGAATCCAGATGCGTCCGCCGCGTTTGATGTGACGGGTCATGGCGCGCCGCGCCGCCTCGATCTGGCGGGCAGTCAGCCGCCCGCGACCGATGGCCTTGAGACCGAATTCACCGAAGGAAACGGAAGCCCCGCGTGTCGCCAGTCCCTTGTTGCGGCCCTTCTGGACCTTGCGGAATTTAGTTCGTTTCGGCTGCAGCATCGCCCACTCCCGAAGTTACGTTCGCTTTGGCGGCGCGGGTGCGACGACCACGACGCGCGCCCTCTCCTTCTTCGCGACGGCCCCGCGAAGGACGCCGGGCTTCCCGTTCGACGGGCTCCTGCGGCGCCTGGTTGCGCGCCAGGATGTCGCCTTTGTAGAGCCAGACCTTGACGCCGATGATGCCGTAGGTGGTCTGCGCCTCGGCAAAACCGTAGTCGATGTCGGCGCGCAGCGTCTGCAGCGGCACCCGGCCTTCGCGATACCATTCGGAGCGCGCGATCTCGGCTCCGCCCAGACGGCCGGAAGTCATGATCTTGATGCCTTTGGCGCCGAGCCGCATGGCGTTTTGCATCGCGCGCTTCATCGCCCGGCGGAACTGGATGCGCTTCTCGAGCTGGGTGGCGACCGACTCGGCGATGAGCTGCGCGTCGAGCTCGGGCTTGCGGATCTCTTCGATCGTGAGGTGCACCGGCACGCCCATGCGGCGGTTGAGATCGGCCTTGAGCAGCTCGATGTCTTCGCCCTTTTTGCCGATGACCACGCCCGGACGGGCCGAGTGGATCGTGATCTTGGCGCTCTTGGCCGGCCGCTCGATGACGATGCGGCTCACCGCGGCGTGCTTGAGCTTGTTCTTCAGGTAGCTGCGCACCTCGGCGTCCTGCTGCAGCAGGCGCGGAAAATCTTTGCTCGGCGCGAACCAGCGCGAAGCCCAGTCACGGGTGACGACGAGGCGAAAGCCGGTCGGATGGATTTTCTGTCCCATGTTTGCTCCTTATTCTCCGACCGCGACGATGATGTGCGCCGTGGGCTTGAGGATCTTCGCCCCGCGCCCTTTGGCCCGCGCCCGGAAGCGCTTGAGCACCACGCCTTTCTCGACCATGATGCGTTTGACCTTGAGCGTGTCGACGTCGGCACCGTCGTTGTGTTCGGCATTGGCGATGGCCGACAGCAGCGCCTTGCGGATCAGATGCGCACCTTTCTGCGGGCAGAACGCGAGAATGTCGAGCGCCTGCGCCACCGGCTTGCCGCGGATGAGGTCGGCGACGAGTCGGCCTTTCTGGGGAGAAAGGCGTACGCCGCGCACGATAGCCTTGGTTTCCATATCCTGTATCCTCGAGCGTTAGCGTTTGGCCTTCTTGCCCGCGGCGTGCCCTCGAAAGGTGCGGGTGAAGGAGAATTCGCCGAGTTTGTGCCCGACCATCGCCTCGGTGATGAAGACCGGGACGTGCTGCCGGCCGTTGTGCACCGCGAACGTCAGCCCGATGAACTCAGGCAGGATCGTGGAGCGACGAGACCAGGTCTTGATCGGACGCTTGTCGTTGGTCGCGCGACTTTGCTCGACCTTCTTGAGCAGATGGGCATCGACGAACGGCCCTTTTTTGACTGAACGTGCCATGGCTTACCCCTTAACGCTTGTGCCGGCGCTGGACGATCATGTTGTCCGTGCGCTTGTTGCGGCGAGTGCGATATCCCTTGGTCGGCTGACCCCACGGGCTGCGCGGCACGCCGCCCTCGCCGGTGCGCCCTTCGCCGCCGCCGTGCGGGTGGTCGATCGGGTTCATCGCCACGCCGCGTACGGTCGGGCGGATCCCGCGCCAGCGCGAAGCGCCGGCCTTGCCGAGTTTTTCCAGCGAATGCTCGCCGTTGCCGACCTCGCCGATGGTGGCGCGGCACTCGACGTGGACCTTGCGCACCTCGCCCGAGCGCAGCCGCACCTGGGCATAGGCGCCTTCACGCGCGACGAGCTGCACCGACGCCCCGGCGGCTCGGGCGAGCTGCCCGCCCTTGCCCGGCACGAGCTCGACATTGTGCAGCGTCGAGCCCACGGGGATGGAGCGGATCGGCAGCGCGTTGCCGGGCTTGATCGGCGCCTGCGGGCCGCTCATCACCGTCTGCCCCACCGTCAGCCCTTTCGGCGCGAGGATGTAACGGCGCTCGCCGTCGGCGTAGCACAGCAGCGCGATATGCGCCGAACGGTTCGGATCGTATTCGATGCGCTCGACCTTGGCCGGAATGTTGTCCTTGTTGCGGCGAAAGTCGACGATGCGGTAGAACTTCTTGTGCCCGCCGCCCTTGTGCCGCGTCGTGATGCGTCCGGCGTTGTTGCGGCCCGCCAGGCGCGTCATCGCTTCGACGAGCGAGGGATACGGCCGCCCCTTGTAGAGTTCCTTGTTGACGACCCGCACCATGGCCCGGCGGCCGGGCGAAGTCGGTTTCATCTTGATCACTGCCATGATGGTTTACTCCCCGGCCATGAAGCTGAGCTCTTGGCCCGGCTTGAGCGAGACGAAGGCTTTCTTCCAACCGGAACGACGGCCGGTGATGCGCCCCGTCCGCTTTTCCTTGCCATTGACGTTGAGCACCCGCACGCCCTGGACTTCGACTTCGAAGAGCTTTTCGACGGCGGCCTTGATCTCGGGTTTGGTCGCATCGGAAGCGACGCGGAACACCACCTGGTTGAGGCGCTCCCCGAGCATGGTGGCCTTCTCCGAGATCTGCGGTCCGAGCAGAACCTGATAGAGGCGTTCTTCGCTGATCGTCATTGCCACATCTCCTCGAATTTGGCCACGGCGCCTTTGGTGAGCAACACTTTGGGGAAATGCACCAGCGCCACCGGGTCGGTTTCGTGCGCCGCCAGCACCAGCACGTCCTTGAGGTTGCGGCTGCCGAGCAGCAGGTTCTCGTCGAGTTCGTCGGTGACGAGCAGCACGCGGGTGCCGGCCAGCCCCATGTCCTTGATCTTCTGGGCGACGAGCTTGGTCTTGGGCGCTTCGACGCGGAAGTCGTCGATCACCGCCAAGCGGTCTTCCCGGGCGAGCTGCGACAGGATGGTGGCCATGGCCGCACGGAACATCTTGCGGTTGACCTTCTGCTTGAAGTTTTCCTCGGGCGAGCTCGGAAAGATCTTGCCGCCATGCCGCCACAAGGGGCTGGAGCTCATCCCGGCGCGCGCGCGGCCCGTGCCTTTCTGTCGCCACGGCTTGCGGGTGGAATGATGCACCTGCGAGCGGTCTTTCTGGGCGCGCGTGCCTTGCCGGGCATTGGCCTGATAGGCGACCACGACCTGATGCACCAGCGCCTCGTTGTAGGGGCGGGCGAAGAGCGTATCGGAGACCTGCGCGGTTCCGGCAGGCTCGCCCTGCGCATTCAATAGCTTGAGTTCCATATCCACCTCGCCTTAGCCTTTGACCGCCGGGCGGACGATCACGTCGCCGCCCTTGGCACCGGGAACCGCCCCCTTGACGAGCAGGAGATTGCGTTCGGCATCGACGCGCACGATCTCGAGATTCTGCACCGTGACGGTCTCGTCGCCCAGATGCCCTGCCATGCGCTTGCCGGGAAAGACCCGGCCGGGATCTTGCGCCATGCCGATGGAGCCGGGCGCGCGCGTGGTGACGGAGTTACCGTGCGAAGCGCGGTTGGAGCTGAAGTTGTGACGTTTGATCGCACCGGCGAAGCCCTTGCCGATGGAGCGGCCAGTGACATCGACTTTCTGCCCCGGCTGGAACATCGTGACGGACAGTTCCTGCCCGGGCTGCAGCGAAGCGAGCTCGGCAGGATCGACGCGGAATTCCCGCAGCACGCGCGCTGCCGTGACTCCCGCCTTGGCGAAATGCCCGGCGAGCGCCTTGGTGGTGCGCGAGGGCTTGCGCGCCCCGAACCCGATCTGGACGGCGGCATAGCCGTCGGTCTCGGGCGTTTTGAGTTGCGTCACACGGTTGGCGGAGGCTTCGAGCACGGTCACCGGGATGGACTGGCCATCTTCGGTGAAAATCCGAGTCATGCCCACCTTGCGAGCGACAAGGCCTAGACTCATGTTGTTCTCCTCGAACCGGTTACGATTGACCGGACGTTTACGAAAAACGACCCGCCGCAGCGGGGAAAACACGCCATTATAAGGCGGTTCGATCCCGCATGCAAGCGAGAGGGTTACATCAGCTTGATGTCGACGTCCACACCGGCGGGCAAATCGAGCTTCATCAGCGCATCGACGGTCTTGTCCGTGGGTTCGACGATGTCCATCAGGCGCCGGTGCGTGCGAATCTCGAACTGGTCGCGCGAAGTCTTATTGACGTGCGGCGAGCGCAGCACGTTGTAGCGCTCGATCTTGGTCGGCAAAGGAATCGGACCATGGACGACGGCGCCGGTGCGTTTGGCCGCCTCGACGATCTCGTGCGCGGACTGGTCGATCAGCCGATAGTCGAATGCCTTGAGGCGGATGCGGATCTTCTGGTTGTTCATGATTCATTCCAAAGAGCGAGAGGAAGAAAAACCCGGCGGAGCGATCCCCGCCGGGTCGTATGGGCAAGGCAATTACTCGATGATCTTGGAGACGACGCCGGCGCCGACGGTGCGGCCGCCCTCACGGATGGCGAAGCGCAAGCCTTCTTCCATCGCGATCGGGGCGATCAGCTTCACTTCCAGCTTGACGTTGTCGCCCGGCATCACCATCTCCACCCCTTCGGGCAGCTTGATCGCGCCGGTGACGTCGGTC
>JACRJA010000041.1 GCA_016235745.1 Rhodocyclales bacterium
CGGCAACGAGATGCTCTACCTCTGCCTCGTCTTCCCGATCCTCGATCCCGAAGGCCGCATCGTCAATCTCTACGGACGAAACACCCGGCCCGATACCGAGATCCCGCATCTCTACTTGCCCGGCCCTCGCAAGGGAGTCTTCAACTATCCCGGCATCAAGGGCTCGGATGGCTCCGTGATCCTCACCGAAGGCATCCTGGATGCCCTCTCGCTCATCCAGCTCGGCTTTGCGAACACCACTTGCGCCTGGGGCACCAACGGCTTCACCGCCGACATCCTGGCCGCCCTGCAGCGCAATCACGTGGCCACCGTCTTCGTCACCTACGACAACGACCACGCCGGCAATCCCGCCGCCGAGCAGCTCGCCTACCGCCTCGCCCCACACGGCATCACCACCAGGCGCATCGAGCTGCCCGAGAAGGACCCCAACGCCTTCCTGGTCGCCGGCCACACGGCCCAAGAGTTCGCCACCCTGCTGGCCGTCGCCCGCGACCTGACCCCGGCGACCCATCTTCCGCGCCTGGCCGCATCCCCGGCCCCCCAGGCCCAGACGGCCGAATCCACGCCCAGCCCCCAACCGACGCCGACGTTGACCGCTTCGGAGCCGACCCCGATTCCGAAGCTTCCGGAAACGGCTCCGCAAGAGCCCAGAACCGATGCAGCCGATCAGCCGCCACAGCAGGCCGCGTCCGTTCCCGGCGATCCCGAGCCCGAGCCCGCGGCCGCCAGCCCGACCAGCCCCACCAACGCCGCAAGCGCCGCGACGGCGGCCTCCTCGCTCTCGCTCGTGACCGCCTTCGGCCCCCGCGTCTACCGAATGGCCCCGCCGCGCTTCGGCAGCCCGGGACTGCGAGTCACGCTCCGACTGGAGATCGAGGGCAAGGCGTTTCTCCACCGCTTCGACCTGACCAACGACAGCGCCCGATCCTTCTTTGTCGGCCGAGCCGCAAAACTCTTTCCCTCCATCGAGCGCCGCACCTTCGAAGAGGACCTGTTCGCTCTGATCGACCAGCTCGAAGAACGTCAACTAAAGAAAGAAAACTCAAAAGCTTCGTTCACTCCACAAGCCCCGGACATGAGCGCCGAGGAAGAAGCCGAGGCGCTCGCCTTCCTTCGGAGTCCAGCGCTGCTCGCCGACCTGGTGCGCGACCTGGAGATCGTCGGCCTCGTCGGAGAGACCGTCAACAAGGTGCTCCTCTATCTCATCGCGACCTCGCGGTTGCTCTTTCGCCCTCTCTCCGCGGTCTTGCTCTCCGGCTCCTCTGCCGGGAAGTCCTTCCTCCTCAAGCTCATCACCGACTTGATGCCATCGGAACAGGTCTTTCGCTATACCCGCATCTCCGCTCAGGCCCTCTTCTACAAGGAGACCGACGCCCTCAAGCACAAGCTCGTCCTCATCGAGGAAGCCGAAGGCGCCACCGACGCCGACTACCCGCTTCGGGTAATGCAGAGCGACCGTTCCTTGAGGAACCTCGTCACCATCAAGGATCCCGCCACCGGCCAGATGACCACCCAGGAGACCGAAGTCGAAGGCCCCATCGCCCTGCTCGTCAGCTCGACGGCCGCAAGCATCCACTACGAGAACGCGACCCGCTCCTTCGAGCTCGGC
>JACRJA010000042.1 GCA_016235745.1 Rhodocyclales bacterium
CGTCCAAAAGACGAGAGTAGACCGGATTTTTCATGAGTTTACAATACGAAAGCATAAGCCAATGAAGACTAACGATTTTCTCAACAAATCAACTCTATTGGCATATTTGGCTGACTATGATGTTCGAGTGCAAAGGCCCTGGCCTGTGGGTGGAGGCGGCGCCGCGGGGGTGCGACGCCGCCTGGCGCTGCGGTTAGTTCTTGCTCTGATCGACCAGCTTGTTCTTGGCGAGCCACGGCATCATCGCGCGCAGCTTGGCGCCGACTTGCTCGATGGGGTGCTCGGCGATGAGCCGGCGGCGCGCCGTCATGCTGGGGTAGTTGAGCTGGCCTTCGAGGATGAACTGTTTGGCGTATTCGCCGTTGCGGATGCGCTCGAGCGCGCGGCGCATGGCGGCGCGCGAGTGCTCGTTGATGACTTCAGGGCCGGTGGTGTACTCGCCGAATTCGGCGTTGTTGGAGATCGAGTAGTTCATGTTGGCGATGCCGCCCTCGTACATGAGGTCGACGATGAGCTTGAGCTCGTGCAGGCACTCGAAGTAGGCCATTTCAGGGGCGTAGCCGGCCTCGACCAGCGTCTCGAAGCCCATCTTGACGAGCTCCACCGCGCCGCCGCAGAGTACGGCCTGCTCGCCGAAGAGGTCGGTCTCGGTTTCTTCGCGGAAGCTGGTCTCGATCACGCCGCCCTTGGTGCCGCCGTTGGCCGCGGCGTAGGACAGCGCCAGATCGCGCGCCTTGCCGGAGACGTCCTGGTGCACGGCGATGAGCGTAGGCACGCCGCCGCCGCGGACGTATTCGGAGCGCACGGTGTGCCCCGGGCCCTTGGGCGCGATCATGATGACGTCGAGGTCGGCGCGCGGCACGATCTGGTTGTAGTGGATGTTGAAGCCGTGGGCGAAGGCGAGCGCCGCGCCCTGCTTGAGGTTGGGTTCGATGTCGCGGGCGTAGACTTTGGGCTGGGTCTCATCGGGCAGCAGGATCATCACCAGATCCGCCCCTTTGACCGCTTCGCCCACTTCCTTGACGGTAAGCCCGGCGGCTTCGGCTTTGTGCCAGGAGCTGCCGTCGCGGCGAAGCCCCACGGTGACGTTCACGCCCGAGTCGCGCAGGTTGAGCGCGTGCGCATGGCCTTGGGAGCCGTAGCCGACGATGGTGACGGACTTGCCCTTGATGAGCGAGAGGTCGGCGTCCTTGTCGTAATACACTTTCATGGCGTTTCCTTTTTCGTCGTTGTGGTGTTGAAAGAATCAGGCGCGCAGCACGCGCTCGCCGCGGCCGATGCCGCACACGCCGCTACGCACGGTTTCGAGGATGAGCGCCGGGTCGATCGCCTGGATGAAGGCGTCGAGCTTGCCCTGGTTGCCGGTGAGCTCGATGACGTAGGTGGTGTCGGTGACGTCGACGATGCGCGCGCGGAAGATGTCGGTCATGCGCTTCATTTCCTCGCGGTCCTTGCCGGTGGCGCGCACTTTGAGCAGCATCAGCTCGCGCTCGAGGTGCGGCGCTTCGGAGAGATCGACCACCTTGACCGTCTCGATGAGCTTGTTGAGCTGCTTGGTGATCTGCTCGATGATTTCGTCCGAGCCGCTGGTGATGATGGTCATGCGCGACAGCGAGGGGTCTTCGGTGGGCGCGACGGTGAGCGATTCGATGTTGTAGCCGCGCGCGGAGAAGAGGCCGGCCACGCGCGACAGCGCCCCGGATTCGTTTTCGATCAGCACGGAGATGAGGTGTCGCATGGCGTTCGTTCCTGTGCCGTGGGTCAGAGGTCGTCGGCCGAGAGGATCATCTCGGTGAGCCCCTTGCCGCCCTGGATCATGGGATAGACGTTCTCGCGCGGATCGATGCGCACGTCGAGGAAAACGAGCTCGTTGGCGTGCTCGGTGAAGGCGCGCTCGAGCACCGGCTGGAGATCGGCGGGGTGATCCACGCGTATGCCGACGTGGCCGTAGGCGCGGGCGAGCGCGGCGAAATCGGGCAGGGAATCCATGTAGGATTCGGAGTAACGCCCGCCGTGGAAGAGCTCTTGCCACTGGCGCACCATGCCGAGGTAGCCGTTGTTGAGATTGACGATCTTGAGCGGCAGGCGGAACTGCTTGCAGGTGGACAGTTCCTGGATGCACATCTGGATCGAGGCTTCGCCTGTGACGCACACCACCGGCGCCTCGGGCCGGGCGAAGCGCGCGCCCATGGCGTAGGGCAGGCCCACGCCCATGGTGCCCAGTCCGCCGGAATTGAGCCAGCGGCGCGGGTGATCGAAGCGGTAGTATTGCGCCGCCCACATCTGGTGCTGCCCCACGTCGGAGGTGACGATGGCTTCGCCCTTCGTCACTTTCCACAGCGTGTCGATGACGTATTGCGGCTTGATCAGGCCATCGGACGGCTGCTCGTAGGCGAGGCAGCGCCGGGCGCGCCACTGCTCGATGCGCTCCCACCACGGGGCGAGCGCCTCGCTCGGTGCGCTGAGGCCTTCTTCGTCGAGGATGCGCAGGAAGTCGGCGAACACGTGGCGCACGTCGCCCACGATGGGGAGGTCGGCCTTGACGCGCTTGCTGATGGAGGAGGGGTCGATGTCGATGTGGATGATGGTGCGCGGCTCGGCGGCGAAGTGCTCGGGACTGCCAATGACGCGGTCGTCGAAGCGCGCGCCTACCGCGAGCACCACGTCGGCGTGATGCAGGGCGAGGTTGGCTTCATAGGTGCCGTGCATGCCGGGCATGCCGAGGAACTGGCGGTCGCTCGCGGGATAGGCGCCCAGCGCCATCAAGGTGGTGGTGACCGGGGCTTCCAGCCGGCGGGCGAGGGCCGTGAGCTCGTCGGCGGCATCGGCCAGGATCACGCCGCCGCCGGCGTAAAGGATGGGACGCTTGGCTTCGCGCAGCGCTTTGACCGCCTTGCGAATCTGCCCCTGGTGCCCTTTGACGACGGGGTTGTAGGAGCGCATCGTCACCGTTTCGGGGTAGTGGAATTCGCACTTGGCGGCCGAGACGTCCTTGGGGATGTCGACCAGCACCGGACCGGGGCGGCCGGTGCGGGCGATGTGGAAGGCCTTTTTGATCGTCTCGGCGAGCTCGGCGACATCCTTGACGAGGAAGTTGTGCTTGACGCAGGGGCGGGTGATGCCCACCGTGTCGACTTCCTGGAAGGCGTCCTGCCCGATCATGGCGGTGGGGACCTGGCCGGAGAGGATCACCACCGGGATGGAGTCGCCGTAGGCGGTGGCGATACCGGTGACGGCGTTGGTGGCTCCGGGCCCGGAGGTGACGAGCGCTACGCCCACTTCGCCGCTCGCGCGCGCGTAGCCGTCGGCGGCATGGACCGCGGCCTGCTCGTGGCGCACGAGCACGTGACGGATCTCGTCTTGCTGGAAGAAGGCATCGTAGATGTGCAGGACCGCGCCGCCGGGGTAGCCGAAGACGTATTTGACGTTTTCTCGCTGCAGGCACTGGACGACGATTTCGGCGCCGGTGAGGAGCATGGGGGTGTACCTCGTGGGGATGATCCGTGCAAGGATCGGGTAAACCCGTAACGTTAGCGGCTCGATGGGCTTTGGTCAAGCGGGTCGGTTCCTTCGACCTTTTATAATGGGAAACGAAGCGAACCCGGGAGGAAAGATCGGTGCATGAGAACATCTTGTTTACGCTCGCTTTCATCGTCGTCGCTGGTGCGGCGGCGCAGTGGGCGGCGTGGCGTACCCAGGTGCCGGCGATCGTCTTTCTGCTGGTGTTGGGGCTTGCAGCCGGTCCGGGATTGGGCTGGCTCGATCCGGATCGCCTCTTCGGCCCGGTGCTTTTTCCGGCGGTGTCGCTGGCAGTGGCGGTGATCCTGTTCGAGGGCAGCCTCACCCTGCGTTTCAGCGAGCTGCGGGGCATGAGCACGGTGGTGTTGCGCCTGGTGAGCCTCGGGGCGCTGCTGACCTGGGCGGTGGCGGCCGTGGCGGCCCGCCTGTTCGCGGATCTCGACTGGGGGTTGGCGGCGCTCTTTGGGGCGTTGGTGATGGTGACGGGGCCCACGGTGATCGTGCCGCTGCTGCGCTTCGTGCGTCCCAGCAGCAAGGTGGCCACGGTACTGCGCTGGGAGGGGATCGTGATCGACCCGATCGGGGCGCTGGCGGCGGTGCTGGTCTATCAGTTTCTCGTCAGCCGCGCGCTGCCCGATCTGCCGGTCTGGTCGGCGCTGTGGGTGTTCGTCAAGGCGGTGGGCGTGGGGTTCGCCGCCGGTTGGATCGCGGCCGAGGCGCTGGGGCGGATGTTGCGCCGCTACCTGGTGCCCGATTATCTCGACAACGTCGTCGTGCTCGCCTTTGTGGTCGGGGTCTTCACGGCGGCGAATATGCTCGCCCACGAGGCGGGATTGTTGGCGGTGACGGTGATGGGCATACGTCTGGCCAACATGAAAGGGGTGCCGCTCGAGGACATCCTTTCGTTCAAAGAGACGCTCACCCTTTTGCTGATCTCGGTGCTCTTCATCGTCCTGGCGGCGCGCCTGGACGTGGCGCAGCTCGCCGAGGTCGGCAAGGGGGTGGTGCTGGTCTTCATGGCCATCCAGTTCGTCGCCCAGCCGCTGAAGGTGTGGGTCTCGGCCTGGGGCAGCGGACTGAGGTGGCAGGAGAAGGTGCTGATCGCCTGGATCGGGCCGCGAGGGATCGTGGCCGCGGCGGTGTCGGCGCTTTTTGCGCTGCGCTTGCGTGAGATGGGGCATCCTGGGGCGGAGGTCCTGGTGCCACTCACCTTTGCCGTCATCATCGGCACGGTGCTCTTCGCTGGCGGCACGGCCCGCCTGGCGGCGCAGCGCCTGGGGGTGGCAGAGCCGCAGGCGCGCGGGGTGTTGATCGTGGGGGCGCATCGCCTGGGACGGGAGCTGGGTCTGGCGCTCGCCCGGCTGGGTTTTCGGGCGATCGTGGCCGACACCGATTACGCCCTCGCGCGCGAGGCGCGCATGGCAGGACTGGAGACGTTTTTCGGCAACGTGGTCTCGAAGGAAGCCGACCGGCGGCTGGATCTGGTCGGCATGGGCTATCTGCTGGCGATGTCGCCGTATCCGGAATTGAACGCGCTGGCGGCGGTACGCTACCAGCGCGAATTCGGCCGGGGCAACGTCTACGTCGTGCTCACGCCCGAAGAGGTGGCGAAGAAGGGGCAGCAGGTGGCCGATCCGCGCTATGCCCGTCTTCTGGCCGGGAGGGAAACCGGTCTGGCTGAACTGCAGGCGCTCTTCGAGCGCGGCGCGAAGATCTATACCACGCGCTTGAGCGAGGCCTTTGCCTTCGAGGCCTACCAGGAGCAGTTTTCCGGCCGGGGGCATCTGCTGCTGGCGATCGATGCCAAGGGACGCTTGCAGGGCGTCGGGCCGGAGTTCACCTCCCGCCCCGGTCCGGACTGGTATCTGCTCGGCCTCTATCTGCCAGCCGAGAGCGAAAAAGGCAAGGCGGCGGGCGGTTCGGCCTGAGCATGTCGCGTTAGAATCATTCACCTGCGTCACCATGGCCGAGAGGAGAAGCCGAGGTGCTCCGTGTCCCTGTCCGCCCTAGCGAATTTCTGGTCGGCAAGCCGATCCCGTTCGACGTCTACGATCGGAATGGCCGCCTGCTGCTCGCCAAGGGCTATGTGATCGCTTCGGCCGAGGAGAAGGAACGGATCATCCTGCGCCATGGGGCGGAGCGCAATCTGTCCACCGACGAGCGTTTCCGTCGGGCGATCGGCGCGGCCTTGAACGTGGTGGAACGGGAAGAAGAACCGGACAAGAACAAGGCCGTGCGCCTGGACTTCGATGAACTTCGCCTGCTGCCTGGCGCCGTCCTTCAGATCCAGCTGGGCAAGGAGGAGGATCGCTATTTCGTGCGCTACATCGGGTCGCTGCGCGGCAAGTCGGTGATCATCGATGCCTTGGAGCGCGGCGGGCTGCCGCTTTTCGTGCCCGATGGCACCGCCTTGCAGGTACGCGGCAGCGTCGGTTCCTATGCCTTCGCCTTTTCTTCGTCCATATTGGTCAACGCCTCGCGCCCCTATCCGCATCTGCATCTGACCTATCCGCTGGCGGTGGGGGCGGTACGGCTGCGGCGCAGCGAGCGCATCGCCGTGCGCCTGGTGGCGGCGGTGGTTTCCGACGACAACCAGGCTTTCGGCGGGGTCATCCTCGATCTGTCGGTGGGCGGGGGGCTGCTGGCTACGCGCCATCCGCTGAAGGTGGGGCAGCGTATCCAGATCAAGTTCAAGCTGGAAATCGCTGGCTCCGAGATCATCCTGGCGCTGCCGGCCATCGTGCGTTCGGTGCGCGAGATCGACGATCGCACCCTCGAAGGGGCCAAGGGATACGGCATCGAGTTCGTCGACCTCACGCCCGAGGATACCGTCGCTTTGATGACCTACATCGCGGCGGTGCAGATCAACCCGGTGGTGGATGCTTAGGAGGGGCGATGCGCATCGTCAGCTGGAACATCCAGTGGGGACGCGGGGCGGACGGGCGGGTCGATTGGGCGCGGCTGCTTGCGGCGCTGCGCGCCTTCGAGGCGGACGTGATCTGCCTGCAGGAGGTGGCGAGCCGCTTCGACGAGCTGCCCGGCTCTCGCGGCGAGGACGGGCCGGCCATCCTGCGCGGTGCCCTGCCGGAGTATCGCGGCTTCTACGCCCCGGCGCTGGATGTGCCGCGCGCCCACGGCGGCCGGGCGCTCTTCGGCAATTGGCTGGGCAGCCGCCTGCCGGTGGAGCAGGTGTGTCGCGTGAGCCTGCCCTATCCGCCGCCAGAGACGAGCCGGTGCATGCCGCGCGTGCTGCTCGAAGCGACGCTGCGGGTGGGCGAGCGGCGCCTGCGCGTGGCGACGACTCATTTGGAATATTATTCGCAACGCCAGCGTCTGGCGCAGGTGGCGGCCCTCGTCGAACATCAGCGGGAAATCCTCGCCTGGCCGCAGGGCGGCGGGGATGAGGATGAGGCGACTTTCCGCGCCTGGCCGCGCCCGGCGGAGGCGGTGTGGCTGGGGGACGGGAACTTCGCTCCCGAAGACGATGAGTACCGGCTGCTGGCGCAAAGCGGTCTGTGGTTCGACGCTTGGCGCCTAGTTCATGGTGAAGCGCCGCACGCGCACACGGTGGGACTGCACGGGGCCGAATGGCCCGATCACCCTTATTGCTGCGACTACGCCTGGGTGAGCGCGGCGCTGCGCCCGGCGGTGCGCGATTTCTTCGTGGTCGGCGACACTGCGGCCTCCGACCACCAGCCCATCGTGCTCGAGCTCGAATTCTGAAGGGCACCGCGAACAACCTGCTGCGCGACCGCATGGCGGCGTTGCGCGGTGCTCGCAGGCTCGCCTATCTTCATGATAGGTCTCGCCTGCTGCGCTCCGGGCGCCTTGCCCTGCAGCCGCTCGCGACGGTTGTTCGCGGCGCCCTGAAGCGTTGCGCTCAGCGGCAGCGACGCAGGAAGCGGTGCAGCAGCCAGCGCAGCGCAAGCGGCGCTTCCAGCATGGGCGTGTGTCCCACGCCGGGCAGGGTGTGCCAAGTACAGGCAGCTTCGCGCCGCGCGAGCGTTTCCCACAGGCGAGCGGCGGCTTTGACGGGCG
The DNA here is from genome assembly GCA_016235745.1 of Rhodocyclales bacterium. GTDB lineage: Bacteria > Pseudomonadota > Gammaproteobacteria > Burkholderiales > Rhodocyclaceae > Tepidiphilus. The sequence continues at coordinate 7,558 of JACRJA010000042.1, forward strand.
TCATGCGGTCTTGCGCCCCGGTGAGAAAGAGCGCCGGGGCGGTCATCCCTTTGGCGCGCTCCAGCGCCGGTTCGGCGGCGTAGGCATGGCAGGCGCGCAGGTCGTTGGCGAGCACGCCGGGGCGCTGCTCCAGCACGAGTTCCTGCACTGCGCGCGGCAGCCCCGTGCCGCGGGCGCGTGCGCCGAACGCCCAGGGTTCCATCAGTTGGCAGGCGGCGCGCGGCTCGGCGGCGCGCTCGAGCAACTCCGGACTCACCGCCATGGGCAGCGCCGTGCCGATGAGCGCGAGCCCGCGGCAGCGCTCGCCCAGCCGCACGGCGAGTTCCAGCGCCACCAGCGAGCCCATGCTGTGGCCGACGGCGACGACGGGGCGCTCGGCATCGAGCCCGGCAGCGAGCGCCGCGGCGTACTCTTCGATGGTGGCGCAGGGCGCGCGCTCATCGGCGCCGTGGCCGGGAAGATCGGGGGCGCTCACCTGCCAACCCAGGCGGCTCAGACCCAGAGTGACGGCCCACCAGATGCGCCGGTCGTGCCCGGCGCCGTGGATGAGGACGACGAGCGGATCGGTGGCGAACGTCATGACGGAACCCTCCAGCGGAATCGAAGGCTATACTTTACCGTTTTTCTTGGTGTTGCAGGAGGAGCACGCATGAGCAAGGCCTTCGTGCGCGAGAGCGAGGTCGACGAGGACGAAGAGCTCGTCGAGGTCCAAAGCTTTCCCGGCTTCAAGAACTACATGACGCCGGCGGGTTATCGCGCTTTGCGCGAGGAGTTCGAACGGCTGCTCAAGGTCGAGCGCCCGCAGCTCGTCGAGACGGTGGCCTGGGCGGCGAGCAACGGCGACCGTTCGGAGAACGGCGACTACATCTACGGCAAGCGGCGCCTGCGCGAGATCGACCGGCGCTTGCGCTATCTCACCAAACGGTTGGAGTCGGCCGTGGTGGTCGACCCGCGCGAGCAGACCCAGACCGACCGCGTCTTCTTCGGGGCCAGGGTGACGGTCCGCGATCTCGATACCGAGAGGGAGGAAACCTGGCAGATCGTCGGGGTCGACGAGGCCGATGCGAGCGAGGGCAAGGTGAGCTGGATTGCGCCGCTCGCCCGGGGGCTGCTCAAGGCTGAATTAGGGGAAGTGGTGCGCATTTCCACGCCGGGCGGCGTGCGCGAGCTGGAGATCGTCGACATCCGCTACGAACCTTCCCCTTGAAAATTTTCCCTTCCATGCCCAGAAACGGATTGCGAACGACGATCGACAGGGGGGACACGATGGCTGAAACGAACGGCGCAGCCCGCCAGAAAATGGCGTTCCAGGCCGAGGTGCAGCAGCTGCTGCACCTGGTGGTGCATTCGCTCTATTCGAACAAGGAGATCTTCCTGCGCGAGCTCGTCTCGAACGCATCGGATGCCTGCGACAAGCTGCGCTTCGAGGCGGCGCAGCATCCCGAGCTCTTCGAGGGCGACGGCGAGCTCAAAATTTGCATCGACTACGACCGCGACGCGCGCACCGTGACGATACGCGACAACGGTATCGGCATGAGCCGCGAGGAGGCGGTGGCGCATCTGGGCACCATCGCCAAGTCGGGCACGCGCGAGTTCCTGCAAAGGCTCGGCGCCGAGGGGCAGGCCGACGCGCGGCTCATCGGGCAGTTCGGCGTCGGTTTCTACTCCGCCTTCATCGTGGCCGATCGCGTCACCGTGCGCTCGCGCCGCGCCGGGCTGCCGCCGAGCGCCGGGGTTCTGTGGGAATGCGCCATGACGGGGGATGCCGCCGGCGCTTTCGAGGTGGCCGAGATCGAACGTCCCGAGCGGGGCACCGAGGTGGTGCTGCACCTGCGCGAAGGCGAGGACGAGTTCCTCTCGGGGGTGCGGCTGCGCGAGCTCATCCGCCAGTATTCCGATCACATTCTCTGGCCCATCCTGATGCGCAAGGAGCGCTGGGACGAAAGCCGCGGCGAGCTCGTCAAGGAAGAGGAATGGGAGCAGGTCAATCGCGCCTCCGCCCTGTGGGCGCGCCCCAAACAGGAGATCTCGGAAGAGGAATACGTCGAATTTTACAAACACGTGGCGCATGACTTCGAGGCGCCGCTCGCTTGGGTGCATGCCAAGGTGGAGGGACGGCACGAATACACGATGCTCCTCTACCTGCCGCAGCGCGCGCCGTTCGACCTCTTCGAACGCACGCCGCGCCATGGGCTCAAGCTTTACGTGCGGCGCGTTTTCGTGCTGGAAGACGCCGAGCGGCTGCTGCCGCGCTACCTGCGCTTCGTGCGCGGGGTGGTCGACGCAGCCGACCTGCCGCTCAACGTCTCGCGCGAGATGCTGCAGGATTCGCGCGAAATCGAGGCGATTCGCGCCGGTGTGACCAAGCGCGTGCTGGGGCTGCTCGAGCAGCTCGCCAAGAACGAGCCGGAAAAATACGCCCGTTTCTGGCGTGAATTCGGACGCGTGCTCAAGGAAGGCATCATCGAGGATCCGGCCAACCGCGAGCGCATCGCCGCGCTCTTGCGCTTCGCGTCCACGCACAGCGACTCGCCCGAAGAGACGGTCGCGCTCGACGACTATCTGGCACGCATGAAACCGGGTCAGGAGCGCATCTACTATCTCACGGCCGAATCCTTTGCCGCGGCGCGGCACAGCCCGCACCTCGAGGCGTTCCGCAGCAAGGGGGTCGAGGTGCTGCTGCTCACCGACCGCATCGACGAATGGTGGGTGGCCTATCTGCCCGAGTACCAGGGGAAACCCCTGGCGTCGGTGGCCAAGGGCGAGATGGACGCGGCATTGCTCTCGGAAGATGAGAAAAAGGCGCGCGAGAAGGCCGACGAGCAGCTCAAGCCGCTGCTCGAGCGGCTGCAGGCGACCTTGGGCGAGCGCGTCAAGGCGGTGCGGGTCTCCTCGCGGCTCACCGAAGCGCCCGCTTGCCTGGTGGTCGAGGAGCACGAGCCGGGAATGCAGCTCGCGCGGCTGCTGCGCGAGCTCGGGCAGGAGGTGCCGGCGCACAAGCCCATCCTCGAGCTCAACCCGGCGCACCCGGTGATCGCGCGGCTACAGACGGCTTCCGATGACGCGTTTGCCGACTGGGCGCTGCTCCTCTATGAAGAAGCGCTGCTCGCCGAGGGTGGCAAGCTGGAGGACCCAGCGGCCTTCGTGCAGCGCATGAACCGGTTGCTGCTCACGGCGTGATGCCGCCAGGGCGAGGCGCCATGCCTCGCCGCTTCACCCGTTCTGGCGCAGCTTGCGCATCCGTTCGGCCGGCGTGATGATGTCGGTGAGGCGGATGCCGAATTTTTCATTGACGACGACCACTTCGCCTTGGGCGATCAAGGTGCCATTGACGAGCACGTCCATCGGTTCGCCGGCGAGCCCTTCGAGCTCGATCACCGAGCCGTGCGCCAGTTGCAGCACGTCGCGGATTGCGAGTTTCGTGCGTCCCAATTCCACGGTGACGCGCACCGGGATGTCGAGGATCATCTTGAAGTCGTTGAGCTTGTCGGTCTCGCTACCGCCGGTGCCGAATTCGGGGAAGAGATCCTTGGCCGGCTTGGCTTGGTAGGGGTCGCTCGCCTGTTTGAGCTCCTGGGCGACGCGCGCCATCTCGGCGTCTTGCTGCGCCTGTTCGGCGAGCGCGGCCGCCCATTCGTCTTCAGGGTTGGCGGCGCCGCCTTCGCCGGCCGTGGCCTGTTGCTGCTGCATGGCCGCGGCCCAGTCTTCGGCGCTGACCTTGTCTTCTTCCTGCGGGGTTTCGTTCTCGGCCATGGGGAAAATCCTCGCACGGGGATCATGAGGGGGTAGAGGAAGCCGTTCCCGTCAGGGTAGGTGGCCGGGAGGAGACTTCTTCCTCTTCCGGTTCTTCTTCGGCAACGAAATGGTCGACCTCGAGGGCGTAATGCCCGTTGCGGGTGCCGTAGCGGCCACGCAGCACCGGGATGTTCTCGCAGAAGAGGGCGGTGAGCTCGGGCATGTCGAGGGGAATGACGTCGTCCACGCGCAGCTCGACGAGATCGCCCAGGGTCATGTCGGCATAGCCCAGCTCGGCGCGCAGTTCGACTTCCGCTTCCATCAGGCGCCGGCCGAGGTTACGCGTCCAGCGCGTGTCCTGCGTCATCTGGTCGCTCTGCATGGTCGAGTAGAGCAGGTCGCGCACGGGTTCGAGCATGGAATAGGGCCAGCAGATGAGCAGGTTGGCTTGGCCGATGCCGAAATCCAGAGCGAACTGGGAAGTGACGACGATCTCGGAGGGGGTGGCGATGTTGGCGAATTGGGGGTTCATCTCCGAGCGCACGTAGTTGAGTTCGATCTTATAGACCGGCGCCCAGGATTTCTGGTATTCCTCGAAGACCACGTTGAGCAACCCCAGGATGATGCGCTGCTCGGTGGGGCTGAAGTCGCGCCCTTCGATGCGGGTGCGAAAGCGCCCGTCGCCGCCGAAGAGGAGGTCGACCACGAGGAAGATGAGGTTGGGCTCCATCACGATCAACCCCGTACCGCGGAAGGGCTTCATCTGCACGAGATTGAGGTTGGAGGGGATGACCAGGTTGCGCAGGAATTCGGCGTATTTCTGCACGTGCAGGGCGCCCACGGCGACTTCGACGTTACGCCGGATGTGGTTGAAGAGCCCAATGCGCAGGTTGCGGGCGAAGCGCTCGTTGATGAGCTCGAGCGTGGGCATGCGCCCGCGCACGATGCGCTCCTGCGTGGCGAGGTTGTACGGCCGGATGCCGCCTTCTTCCTGCGGAGAAGTCTCCGGTTCCTCGTTCTCTCCGGTGACATCCCTCAGAAGTTCATCGACTTCTTTCTGAGAGAGGAATTCGCCTGTGCCGGCCATGGTACGCGTCCGCTGCGGCTATTGGATGATGAAGGAACGGAAGAGCACGGCTTGTACCGGGCCGGTCGGCTGCTGACCGGTGGCAGGAGGATAGCCGAGCACGCGGTTGATTTCGTCGGTGAGCTCGCGCGCGAGCTGCTCGCGCCCTTGCGGGGTGACGAGCTCGGAGGGTAGTTTGCTCGACAGCAACAGGTTGATGCGGTGCTGCACCTCGGGCAGGTACTGCTTGAGGATGGGGTCGAACTTCGCATCGGCCAGCCGCAGGACGATGATGGTCTGCAGGTAGCGTTCGCCTTCACCCGGAGCGAGGTTGACGACGAAGGGGTCGAGGGTGACGAAGACGGGCGGGGCGCCAGGCGTGACGACGACGGGAGGATGGCTGGCAGGTTGGGCGGTGGCGCCACCATGGGCTGCGACGGTATCGTCACCTGACGCGGCCGCACGCTGTTTGATGAGCAGCAGCGTAAGCGTGCCTGCCGCTGCCAATGAGAGACCGAGAAGAACGATGAGCAGAAGGATGAGCAGCTTGACCTTCTTGCTCATGGCCGGGACGGGTTCGGCAGAGACTTCGGTGTCGGGTTTTTCTTCCGGTTTGGCCATGGGTTTTCTCGCTTGCCCTCGTCAAGAGACAGGATAGCGGAACATTATCCCCCACCGAAGGCGGAAAAGCGCCCCTTCTCCGGCGCAATTCCCGTTCAGGCGTAGTGATCGATCAGGCTGGAGCCGGCGCGCGTGATCTTCAGGGAAAGGGAGTCGGGCGCTGTGCTCACGCGTGACGTCGTGCCGGGCACGCTGCGGCCAGAAGCAGGGTCTTTCTGAGATTGCGGATTCGAATCGCTTCCTCCGGTGCTCACGCTCGTCTGACCCAGCGACAGACCGGATTGGGCGAGCTGTTCGCGCAGCTGCGGCAGGGCGCGTTCGAGGGCGTCGCGTGCGGCCTGGCTGGCGGCGACGAAATGGGCGGTGAGCTGGTCGTTGTTGAGCTGCAAGCTGACTTCGAGCTTACCCAGCGAGGGCGGGGTGAGCTGCAATTCGGCCTTGGTCTCGCCGCGACCTGCCACCCAGACGAGGCGTTGGGTCGTCTCGCTGGCCCAGCGTTCCGCGTCCGCCGGCGGGGTGTGGACGGTGAGGATGCTCGGCGCGGGAGAATCGGTGCGGCTCGAAAAAGGCTGGGAGTGAGTGAATCCGTCGTTGCGTACGGTCGGGGAGGGGGATTGCATCGAATCGGCATGTTCCCCTCGGACAGAGGATGACGTTTCGCTGGTCAACGTTTTTTCAGGTTTGAGGGCATCGGCTGGAGATTTTTCGCTGGGTGCGGAGGAGGCGGCCGCATCGAGAAACGGGGATGGGTCGTGTTTTCCGTTAGGAGAGCTTTTTAGGGTCGCACCGGCCTCGGCGTGGGATTCGGTTGGCGCAGGTTCACCGCTTTGAGTCGCCTCCGGGGGAGGAGCGGGTTCCTTTGCAGGGTTGGACAGTTTCTCGAGCGCCGCGCGCAGCATCGCCAGAGGCGAGCCCGGCCCGGCAGCGGGATCACTGCTCGCCGGTGCGGCCGCAGCGTCGTCGTTCGACGGCGTCGAGGAGAGGGAAGGCGTGCCTGGTTGCGCCAGACCTGCATCGGGGGCGGCACCCGAGGAAGGAGGGAATGCGGTGTCCTCCGTGACCGGGGAAACGGTGGGGGTTTGTGCTGCAGGGCGGGCCTTTTCGTTACCGTCCGCAGGGGGAAGCGCCGCCGAAGGCTCTGCGTTTGCTGCCGCCGGCAGAGCAGCGGCTGCGGCAAGGGCTGCCGCTACGTCGGCAGGAGGGGCAACTTCTGCCGCCGTCCCGCTTTCTTCTGCCGGTTTTGCTTTCTTGGGAGCGGTTTCGTCTGCGGCGGCAGAAGAGGGGGCTTCTTCCTGCGCCGTCTCGGCCTTCGCGGGGGGCGCGGTGGCAGCATCGTCGTTGGGGGACGACTGCGGAGCGTTCGTCGTCGCGCGTACCTCGGACGGCGCGGCGCGCGCCGTGTCAGCGGGGGTCGGCGTTGCCGCCGAGGATGAAGTTTCTTGCGCCTCATTGACGCGCCGATCGAGGATCCGGGCGAAGGTATCGAAGGAGCCGGCGGAGGATGAGCTCGGCGTGCTGCCCGGGGAGTTCATGCCTGAAACCGGGTCGATGCGGGCAGAGGCGACGGTTTGAAGGTTCATGGCAGCCTCGCAAGGGAAGAGTCATCAGGGAAATAGCAATAAAGATGCCAAATTTTCCACTCAGCGCTCGCCCGTTTCTTCTTCGCGGGCGCGGCGAAGATATTTCTGGGCGGCGTGTTCGTCGAGCATCTTCTGCGCCAGGCGCTGGGCCTGGGCGAACGCCTCGGCGTCAGCGCGTGCTTCCAGCACCTCGAAGGCGCGCCGCCGGGTGCGCACGGCCTGCCAGTCGCGGCGGGATTCTTCCAGCCGTTGCGCCAGGCGGGCGAGCTCCTCGCGCTGCAGGATCAGGGCGTCGTCGAGGCGGGCGAGGAAGCCGCGATGGTTGAGGATCAGTTCGGGAGCGGCTGCTTCGTGCAGGGCCTGGCGCAGCCTTGCTTCGTACTCGTCGCGGAACCGTTCGAGCAAGGCCAGCTTGTCCTGCGCGTCGCGATGGCGGCGGCTGCAGGCGCCCATGCGTTCGGCCGCCTCGTCCTCCTCGCGCTGGACCAGCTCTTTCAACAGGCGGAAGCGGTTCTCGGCCATGATCGCAAGGCTCAGGAGAGCGCGCGGCGCAAGGCTTCGAGCGCCTCGGCAAAGGGTACCCGCTCGTTCATGCCCTGCTGCAAGAAGGCGGCCAGGGCCGGTTGGCGCTTTACCGCTTCGTCGAGCTCCGAGTCGGCGCCGGGCTGGTAGGCGCCTACGGCGATGAGATCGCGCGCGCGCTGGTAGCGCGACCACAGGCGCTTGAAGCGGCGCGCGAGCCCGAGGTGCTCTTCGCTCACCACCTGCGGCATCACGCGCGAGATCGACTGTTCGATGTCGATAGCCGGGTAGTGGCCGCTGTCGGCGAGCGCGCGCGCGAGCACGAAGTGACCGTCGAGGATGGCGCGGGCGGCGTCGGCGATCGGGTCCTGCTGATCGTCGCCTTCGGTGAGCACGGTATAGAAGGCGGTGATCGATCCCTGATCGTCGGCGCCGTTGCCGGTGCGCTCGACGAGCGCGGGAAGGCGCGCGAACACCGAGGGCGGATAACCCTTGGTCACCGGCGGCTCGCCCACGGCGAGCGCGATCTCGCGCTGCGCCATGGCGTAGCGGGTGAGGGAGTCCATGATGAGAAGCACGTGGCGCCCCTCGTCGCGGAACTGCTCGGCGATGGCCGTGGCATAGGCCGCGCCTTGTAGCCGCAGCAGGGGGCTTACGTCGGCCGGCGCGGCCACCACGACGGCCCGTTCCAAGCCCGCAGCGCCGAGGTTATGTTCGATGAATTCCTTCACTTCCCGGCCGCGCTCGCCGATGAGCCCCACGACGATCACCTCGGCCACGGTGAAGCGCGCCATCATGCCGATGAGCACCGACTTGCCCACCCCCGAACCGGCGAAGAGCCCCAGCCGCTGACCGCGGCCGACGGTGAGCAGCCCGTTGATGGCGCGGATGCCCACGTCGAGCGGCGTGTCGATGGGGGTACGGGCGAGCGGATTGATCGGCGGGGCGAAGAGCGGACGCAGCGTGGCGCCGACGAGCGGCCCTTTGCCATCGAGCGGACGGCCCGCCGCATCGACCACGCGCCCCAGCAGCGCTGCGCCCGCCGGGAGGTGTTTGGCGCGATCGGGCGAAGGCGCTTCGGGGAGCTCGTCGGCGTGTAGCGGGATGGGCGGCGGTTCGGGCGGCAGGACCCTCGCCCCGGGCGCGAGGCCGTAGACCTCTTCCGTGGGCATGAGGAAGAGTTTGTCCCCCTGAAAACCCACCACTTCTGCTTCCACGCTGCCGCCGGTGGGGGTCTCGATGCGGCAGCTTGCGCCCAGCGGCAGCTTGAGGCCCATGGCCTCCATCACCAGGCCGTTGATGCGCACGAGCCGCCCGGCCGAAGTGAGCACCGGCGTGCGGCGCAGCGCCTCGCGCCAGAGGCGCAGGCGACGTTGCAAAGGGTCGAGGACGAGGTCCTCGGTTGCGCTCATGGGGCACTTTCCCGAGCGCCGTCCGAGGTGTCGGAGCCATCTTCCCAGGTCGCGCCTTCGGGCCAGAGGCTGGCGACGAGGCGGCGCCAGCGGGTGGGCACGGTGGCGTCGAGCACGCGGGAATCCGATTCGATGAGGCAGCCGCCGCGGGCGATGGCGGCATCGGCGACGAGCCAGTGCCCGCCCCGGGCGAGTTCCGCTTCGAGCGCTTCGCGGATCAAAGGAAGATCCTCGGGGTGGAGGCGAATCGTGACATGCATCGCGCCCTCTTCCTCGAGCAGACGGCGCACGAGGACGACGATGCGCTCGGGGGCGATGCGCAGTTCGTCCTGCAGCACGCGCCGCGCGATCTCTACGGCCAGTGCGGCGAGCTCTTCGGCGAGCGCCTCTCGCGTGTGCTCCGCCAGATGCTCCAGCCCTTCGATCAGGGAATTGGCCAGCGCCAGGCGCTGCTGCCATTGCGCTTCGTACTGCGCCCGGGCCCGGGCTTCCCCTTGGGCTTTCCCTTCGGCCTCGCCCTTGGCATAGCCCTCTTGCTGGCCCTGGCGCCGGCCTTCTTCCCGTCCTTGCGCCAGACCTTCGGCGCGGCCGGCGGCAAAGCCTTCCTCGTGGCCGGCGGCAAACCCTTCGCGGCGGCTCTGTTCATAGAGGGCTTCGAGGTCCTCGACCGTGGGCAGCTGCACGCCGGGATGCGCTACTTCTGCGGCCGTCGACGGGTTGCGACGGTTCTCGCCCTCGTCGAAGGAAGGCGGCTGCCAGGGACGGTAGAGGCCGGTGGCCTGGTGGCGGTCGATCGGCATTCAGCGCGCACTCCGGATCACACGAACCCCTCTTCGCCGCCTTTGCCAGGCAGGACGACCTGCCCTTCCTCGGCCAGACGGCGCACGATCTTGAGGATTTCCTTCTGCGCCGCTTCGACTTCGGAGACGCGCACCGGACCTTTGGCTTCCAGATCCTCACGCAGCATCTCGGCGGCGCGCTGCGACATGTTCTTGAAGATTTTCTCGCGCAGCTGCTGTGAAGCTCCTTTGAGCGCGATGACGAGCTGGTCGTTCTGCACTTCGCGCAGCACCGTCTGCAGGCTGCGATCGTCCATGTCGATGAGGTTCTCGAAGACGAACATCTCGTCGAGGATCTTCTGCGCCAGCTCGGGGTCGTATTCGCGCACCGCTTCGATGACTTCGTTCTCGAGCTGCGCGCCGGTGAAGTTGAGGATCTCGGCCACGTGCCGCACTCCGCCCATCGCCTTGCTCTTGGTGGTGGAGGCGGCATTGGCCAGCAGATTGCCTAGCGCCTCGTTGAGCTCCTTGAGCGCCAGCGGCTGCACGCCTTCGAGGGTAGCGATGCGTAAAATCACCTCGTTGCGCAGCCGCTCCGGGAAGTGCCTGAGGATCTCCGCCGCTTGGTCGAATTCCAGGTGCACCAGGATGGTGGCGATGATCTGCGGGTGCTCGTTCTTGATGAGATCGGCCGCGGTGGCCGGATCGAGCCATTTCAGGCTTTCGATGGCGGCGGTGTCCGAGCCCTGCATGATGCGGGCGATGATGTGGCTCGCCTTGTCGTCGCCCAGCGCCTGGGTGAGCATCTCGCGGATTTTTTCCGGATCGGGTTCGATCGGGGCGCCGCGCTGCACGTATTGGATGGCCTCGTCGAGCACCGGTTCCACGGCCTCGCGCGGTTTGGCCGGCAGCGAGGCCATGACGGTGCCCAGTTTCTGCACCTCTTTGGGGCCGAGGTTCTTGAGCACCTCGGCGGCCTCGGCCGGACCCAGGGTGAGCAGCAGCAAGGCGGCGCGTTGGACGGCATCTTCACTCATCTCAGCGTTTCTCCGCGGTACCGAGCCACTCTTTGATCATGTTGGCGAGCAACTTGGGATTGCTCTGGGCGAGGCGCCGCAGTTCGGCCACCTTGCGCTCGAACGGGTCGCCGGGCCTGACCCCCAGCTGCACGATCGCGCCTTCTTCCTCTTCCTCCGCGCCGGACGGCGGCGCTGCGGCGGGCGCGCCGGGCGCCGCCGTCTCGGCCTTGGTGGCGACCGTGCGCACCAGCGGCCGGATCACGCCGAAATAGACGAGCCCCAAGGCGGCGGCGATGAGCAGGTAGCGCAGCACTTCGCGCACGATGCCGACCATGACCGGGTCGCTCCACAGGCGCTTCCACCACGGCACGGGCGGCTCTTCGATCTTGCCGGCGAAGAGCGCCCCGGAGACGGTGATGCTGTCGCCGCGCGTGGGATTGAGCCCTACCGCATTTTGCACCAGTTTCTCCAGCTGGGCGAGCTCTTCGTCCGAAGGGATGGTCTTCACGCCTTCACGCGTGGTCTCGGTCTTCTGGTTGATGACCACCGCCACGGTGAGGCGGCGCACCTCGCCCAGCGCCTTTTTCGTGTGCTGGATCGTGCGGTCGAGCTCGTAGTTGATGGTGGCGGTGCGTTCGCGCTTGCCCCCTGCTGCTGCAGCCGCAGCGGCGCCCTGGCCGACTTCCGGCGTGGTGATGGGCGCGGTGGCCGGCACCGGCGGCTGGTTGGTGAGCGCGCCCGGCACGCCTTGCGGTCCCTGGTCTCCGCCGTAGCGCTCCTCGATGTGCTGGCTGCGGATCGCCTGATCCGGCGCCGGATTGGGACGGTAGGATTCGCTGGTGAGTTCCGTCTGGTTGAAATCGACGTCGGCGGCCACCTGCGCCTTGAAATTGCCCGCCCCGACGATGGGTTCGAGGATGGATTCGACGCGCCGCACGTAGGCCGCTTCCAGCTCCTGGATGAAGGCAAGCTGCTTGGCGTCGAGCTCGTCTCTGCTCTTGTCGGGCGAGCGGGTCAGCAGATTGCCCGATTGATCCACCACCGTGACGCGCTCCGGCGTGAGCTCCGGTACGCTCGAGCTCACCAGATGCACGATGCCGGCGATCTGCGTTTCATCCAGCACCCGACCCGGGCGCAGCGTGACCATCACGGAAGCTGAAGGCTTTTCCTTGTCGCGCAGAAACCCCGTTTTCTTGGGAATGGCCAGATGCACGCGCGCGGCCGACACCGTGCCGATGTTCTGAATCGTGCGCGCGAGCTCCCCTTCCACCGCGCGCTGGTAGTTGATCTGCTCGGCGAACTGGGTGATGCCCAGTTTCTGGTTGTCCATCAGCTCGAAGCCCACGTTGCCGCCGCGAGGAAGCCCCTGCGCCGCCAGCCGCAGGCGCAGGTCGTGCACCTGGCCGGATGGCACCAGGATGGCGCTGCCGTTGTCGGAAATACGGTAGGGCACGTTCATCTGCTGCAAGGTGGTGACGATCGTCCCGCCGTCGCGCTCATCCAGATTGGAGAAGAGCACGGCGTAGTCGGCGGGCTTGGACCACAAGAGCAGCCCGACGACGAGGGCGATCGCCAGCGCGAGCGCCGCGCCAGCGGCGAGTTTCTGCTGCAGGGAAAGCGCCTCGAGGCGTCCGAGCAGGTTTGCCAGCCCCGGCGGCAAGCGGCTTGCTGCGGTGGCGGGTGCGGTCAGCGTGGTGTCGGCCTCGGCCATGATGTCGTCTCCTGCCGTGAGGGCAACGGTCTCAGGCTGCATTATCGCGCCTCGGGCGGCAAGCCGTCGCGGAAATAACGGCAAAAATCGCCGGCAATTCCTGCCGTCGCCGCTTTCGCGTATAGTAAAGAACCATGACCGCCGATTCCGCCGCTTCGCTCACGCCCGAACAGCTCGCGCACGCCTTCGAGCAGTTCGCCCGCGCTTCCGACGCCCTCACGCGCTCCTACGAGGCGCTGCAGGCGCGCGCCCAGATGCTCTCCGAGCGGCTGGACGTGCTGCTGCAGGCGCTGCCGGCCGGCGTGCTGGTGCTCGACGGGCAGGATCGCGTCGTGCAGGCGAACCGCGCGGCCAAAGCCCTGTGGCCTGGCCGCGAACTCGAAGGGCGCGCGTGGGCGGAACTCGCCGTCACGCTCCAGCCCACCGACACCCCGCAGGAAGTGGAGCTGCCGCTGCCCGGAGGCACGGCCCGCCGGCTCAATCTTTCCTGGGCCGATCTCGCCGCCCACGGCGGGCGGCTGCTGCTACTGCACGACCTCACCGAAGCGCACCGCCTGCGCCAGGCGATGGAGCGCAACCTGAGGCTTGCCGCCATGGGCGAGATGGTGGCGGCACTCGCGCACCAGCTGCGCACCCCCCTGGCCGCCGCCATGCTCTACGTCGGCAACCTCGCCGCTGCAGAACTGCCGCCCGAGCGCCGCGCCCAGCTCGCCGACCGGGCCCAGGAACGCCTGCGCCACCTCGAACGGCTCATTGGTGACATGCTGCTCTTCGCCCGCGGCGAAGGCGGGGCGCGCGGGCCGGTGGCGCTGGCGGCGCTCGCCCGCGACGCGCTGCACGCGCTCGAACCGCTCGCCGCGGCCAAACGCGCCCGGCTCGAAGGACGGCTCGAAGCGCTCGCCGGTGCCTGGATCCAGGGCGATGCCAAGGCCCTTGCCGGCGCCCTCACCAATCTGCTGGAAAACGCCCTGCAGGCCATCGCCGAAGGCGGCAGGGTACGCCTGGAAGGAGAACGCGAAGGGGATCGCGCCCGCCTCATCGTCAGCGACGATGGCCCCGGCATCCCCGCCGACAAGCTCGAACGCATTTTCGAGCCGTTCTTCACCACCCGCAGCGAAGGCACGGGCCTGGGGCTGGCGATCGCCCGCGGCGTGGCCCGAGCCCATGGCGGCGACATCGAAGCCTGCTCCCGCCCCGGCGAGGGCAGCCGCTTCGCGCTCACCCTGCCGCTTTCTCAACCGCCAACGGAGGATGCATGAGCGAACCGCTGCCGATCCTCATCGTCGAGGACGACGCCAGCCTGCGCGAAGCCGTCGCGCTCACCCTGGAAGTGGGCGGCTACCGGCCGATCGCCGTAGGCTCTGGCCCCGAGGCGCTCGCCGCGCTCGAGCGCGAACCGGTGGCCATGGTGCTCACCGACCTCAAAATGTCCCCCATGAACGGGCTCGAAGTGCTCGAGGCCGTGCGCCGGCGTCTGCCGCAGCTGCCGGTGGCTCTCATGACCGCCTATGGCGACGTGGCGAGCGCCGTGGCCGCCATGCGCGGCGGCGCCTGTGAGTTCCTCCTCAAGCCCTTCGAGCCGGCGACGCTGCTCTCCCTCGTGCGCAAGTACGCCCAGCCCGGCGGTGACGACGAACTCGTCGCCGCCGACCCCGTCAGCCGCCAGCTGCTGCAACTGGCCGAACGCGTGACCCAGACCGACGCCACGGTGCTCCTCGAAGGCGAATCGGGCGTGGGCAAGGAAGTCTATGCCCGCTTCCTGCACCGCCACTCGCCGCGGCACGACGGGCCCTTCGTCGCCATCAACTGCGCCGCCATTCCCGAGCACCTGCTCGAAGCCACGCTCTTCGGCCACGAGAAAGGCGCCTTCACCGGCGCGAGCGCCGCCCAGCCCGGCAAGTTCGAGCAGGCGCAGCACGGCACCCTGCTCCTCGACGAGATCTCCGAAATGCCGCTCGCGCTGCAGGCCAAACTCCTGCGCGTGCTGCAGGAAAAGGAAGTCGAGCGCCTCGGCGGGCGCAAGCCCATCGCGCTCGACGTGCGCATCCTCGCCACCACCAACCGCGACCTGCCCGCGGAAGTCGCCGCTGGGCGCTTTCGCCAGGATCTCTACTACCGCCTGGCCGTCTTCCCCTTGCGCATCCCGCCGCTGCGCGAACGCCCCGGCGACATTCTGCCGCTCGCGCAGCGCTTTCTCGCCGTGCACGGCGCGCGCTTCGGCAAGAACGGCGCCACGCTCGCCGACGAAGCGGCACGGATCTTGCTTCAATACGGCTGGCCCGGCAACGTCCGCGAACTGGAGAACACCTTGCAGCGCGCCCTCATCCTCGCCCCCGGCAGCATGATCGACGCTGCCGCGCTCGCCGCCTGCCTGCCGCTGCGTGCGCCGTCGCCCGCCGCCGCACCGCGGGAAGCGGCAGGCGCGGCGGCAACTGCTGCTCTGGCAGCAGAAGAAGGGGAGGGCAGCGCCCAGACGGTGCGCGAGCGCGAACGTGAGCACATCCTGCGCGTGCTGCGCGAAGTGGGCGGCTCGCGCAAGCGCGCGGTCGAGCGGCTCGGCATCTCCGAGCGCACGCTGCGCTACAAGCTGCAGCGCTACCGCGCCCAAGGCTACGCGATTCCGGGCGACGAACCCATGCTAGAATGAACAGAGCCGGTGAAGGACAGGAGGCGCGACCATGGACACCAACGGCATCAACCAGCTGCTTGCCGAGATGCAGCGCGCCCAGGCGCTCGCCCAGGGCAAACCCGCCGCCGCCGAGGCGCCGCAGGAAGCCGGTCAGGTCGATTTCGCCTCAGTGCTCGACTCCGCCCTCAAGGACGTGAGCCAGGCGCAGAACCAGGCGCGGGAGCAGGCCGACCGCTTCACCGCGGGCGACCCCAGCGTCGATCTGCAAAACGTCATGATCGACCTGGAAAAGGCCTCGCTCGCCTTCAATCAAATGGTGCAGGTGCGCAACCGCCTGGTGAGCGCCTATCAAGACATCATGAACATGCCGGTGTGACTCAATCCACCCCCAGCCCCGACGTGCGCGCGGCCAGCTGTTCCCGCTGTATCTCGAAGAGGAAGCGGTAAAGGCGGTTTGCCACCGCCGTGGGCATGCCGACGAAGCGAAATCCTACCCGCAGCGGCACCGCTTTGGCCGGGCCGGGAATGTCGAGCGGCAGGACGTTGCGCGCTTCCATGACCGTTTCCAGCGATTCCGTCAGCGGCAGGATGAGCCGTGCACCGGCGATTTGCGTGCCATGCGCAGGGGAGGGAACCTCCGGCGGGAAGAGCAGGGCGACGCCGCCCACGCTCAGATCCAGGATGCGCAATTTCAGCCGGACCTGTTCCGCTTCCCCCGGTGAAAGAGGGAGCACGGCCGCGCGCGGTAGCTCGCACCACCACGTCGGCGCGGGCGCGGGCACGCGGAAAAACTCCCGGCGCTGCAGGCGAAGCAGATTCGCAGGAAGTGGCGCCGCCAAGGCAAGCACGCCCTGATGCTCCACCCGCTGCAGACGTTCGGCGGCAAACTGCAGCGTGATTCCCTCCAGTTTCCCTTGGCAGACCACGCCGCGCTCCAGCGCCAGGGCGTTGAGCCGCTCGTCGCCGCACGGATCGAGGAAGAAGTGCTCCTCGGTGACCTGCAGCACCATGGAAGGGAAAAGATAGCGTCCGCCGCCAAAGACGGCGACCGGCGTGCGCCGCGCGGCGAGCGAACGCAAAAGCACTGCGATCTCGCGCGGCAGGCGCAGCACGTATTCGGGATAGCGTTCCGGGTCGTAGAGTTCGATGCGGGCGGGGGCGATGGACATGATGACGACGAAGGACGCGGATATGGGGCTTTATAGCACGTTTCATGCCGGCGTGGACGGCCCGGGCGGCGGGCCGCCGCGCTGGGCCTGCTCCAGGCGGTAGACCCAGGCGAGGAGCTCGGCCACCGCCACGTAGAGCTGCGGCGGAATGCGCTCGTCCAGGTCGAGCTGCATCAGCAGCCCCAGGAGCTCCGGCGATTCGTGCACATACACCCCGGCCTCGCGCGCCCGCGCCAGGATCTGTTCGGCGAGCACGCCCTTGCCCTTGGCTACCACCTTCGGCGCCGGCTCTCCCGCCTCGTAGCGTAGCGCCACCGCGGCGCGGCGGGCCGACGGGGGACGATCATCCTCCGGCAAAGCGTTCATCGCCGCGCTCCCCTTGCGCCACCTCGAAGCGCACGAGCCGGATCCCGTCCGCTTCCATCCTCGCGGCCAGCTCCGGCGCCGCAGCGCGCAGCAGGGCGGAGGTTTCCTCGGAAGGAGACGAAACCCGCACTTCCAGTGTCCCGCTGCGCCATTGCAGCTCCGCCGCCACCTCGCCCAGCGCCGGCAGGCTCAGCCGCAGGCGCGAGCGCCAAAGCGGCGCTTCCTCTTCGTCCGGCGACGAGCGCCCCTCGCGCTCCTGCGGCGCTTCCAGGTCCCAGAAGACCGTCCAACCCGGCCAGGGAGAAAACTGCACGTGGAGCTGCTGCGTCGCCAAGGCTTCGAGCTGATGCTGCACGATGGGCAGCAAGCGCGCGGGAATCTCCGTTCCGGCGGGCGTCGCTTCGTCGACCGCGCCCGCCGCGGCAGGCCCGGAGCGAGACGCTTCGGTGTCTGCTGGCGCGGGCGTCGCGGCGCTGAACAAGGCGGCGAGCAGGCGCTCGGCGCCGGAGGGGATGACCCCTGCCCCTGCCTGCTGCACGAGCGCCGCCAACAGGGTGGGGGGAAGAACCGCTGCCGCGGGGGGGCCGGTTGCCGGCTCCTGCGTGCCTGCCGGCAGCGACCCCGCTGCGGCAAGGCGCGCCCCCTCTGCCGGTGGCGTTCCGGCGGCGGCCGGCGAGGGGCCTCCTGCCGGCAGCAGGAGCGCCGGAGTCCCTTCGGCAGGGAGCGCGGCGGCAGCAGGAACCGTCCGGCCGGCCGCGGGGGAGGGTGTCAGCGCGTTCTGCGGCTCCGCGCGCAGCGCCTCCAAGGGGTAACGCCCCTGCGCCCACTGCGCCAGATGCGATTCGTAGAAGAGCCCCGAGCGCTGCAGCGAACCCTGCAGCGCCGCCGCCAGCTGCGACGCCTCGGCCGGCGAGCGCGGCGCGGCGGGCAGCAGCGGCTGGGCTTGCGCCGCCTGCGCGCTGGCTACGGGCAAGGGCAGGCGCTCGGGCGCGGGCTGGGTCAGCACCTGGCGCAGCAGCTCCCCCGTCGGCGAGAGCTGGGTGCGCGCCGAAGCCGCTGCCGCCCCCGCGGGGGCTTCGTTCAAGCGGGCATAAATCGTTCCCCCCACCTGGCGCTCGACGACGAGCTCCAAGGTGTCGCCGCTCTTCACCGGCTGATCGAGCGCCAGCGTCATGTCGCGCCCTGCCACCAGCGCCTGGAACGTGCCATCGGGCAGGGGACGCTGGATGGTGGCGCGCAGCACCTGCCCCGGCAGCACCTCCGGCAGGCGCTCGGGAATGGGGCGGATGCGCTCGACTCCGCCCACCTGCGGTTCGGGGCGCAGCAGATCCGCCTCGAGCATCATGCGCAGGCGGGCGACGACGTCGGGCGGAATCATGAGGCCGCCTCGAACGCCCTACGGCGTGCTGGCACGCAACGGCCCTGCGATCGCCCCATGGCTCTGCTCCTCAGCCCGGCGGCAGCGCGCCCCAGGCCCTGAGCAGCTTGGCCAGGCTCGCGTGCGCCGGCAGCAGGTGCGCGCCGGCCGCTTCCAGCGCCTCGCGCGCCGCCGCGATCGCCGCCCGCCGCTCGGGCAGCGCCGGGTCGTGCGCCGCGCACCAGGCGCGATCGGCCTCGGCGAGCTGCAACAGTTCGCCCAGGATCGCCGCCGCGCGCCCCCAGTCGTTCGCCTTGGCGGCCGCGGCGAGCGCCGCGCAGCCGTGCGCCAGCCCCACCCAGGGCGCTTCTTCTGCCGTGATCGCGTTCATCGCCTCACCCCGCCACGGCCGCGGCCTGCTGGCGCGGCATCTCCGCCCAGGCCTCGCGCAAGGTGCGCAGCAGGCCGCTCACCTCCTGCACCGTCGCGGCGTTGTTGGTGGCGTTGGCCTGCGTCAAGCGTTCCACCATATAGTCGTAGAGCGCGGCCAGGCGCTGCCCGAGCTCGCCGCCCGCCTCCACGTCCAGCGAAGCGTGCAGCCCGTCCTGGATGATGGCGATGGCGCGGCTGATGGCCTTGGCGCGCTTGGGCACGTCCTTCTGCTCGATGGCCACCGTGGCTTCCGCCAACGAGAGCAGCGCCCCGTCGTAGAGCATGAGAATCAGCTGATGGGGGTCGGCGCTTTGCACGGCGGTCTCCAGGTTGACTTGGGAATAGGCGTTGGCGCCTCGCATCCTGCGGTTGAACATGAATTCCTCCTCGCTTCAGCTTTTTGCGCTCGCGGTGAGCGCCGCGAACTGCTGCTGCAGGTAGCTGCCCAAGCTGGTGTACTGCCCCACGATGCTGTCCATGGCGCTGAACTGGCGCTGGTAGTTCTGCTGGATGCGCTCGAGCTGCGCCTCCAGCCGTTCCTTTTGCTGGTCGATGAAGCTCACCCTGGCATCGAGCCCGCGCACGCGCGCATCGAGCAGCCCCCCGGTCTGCAGGTCGGCGGTAAGCAGCTCATCGAGCCGGCTCGCCAGTCCCGGCCGGGTGTCGGTGCCCACCAGCATCTGGTTCACCGCCTGCGGCTGCTCGCGCAGCGCCTGCGCGAAGGTGGCCGCGTCGAACGAGAGCGTGCCCTTGTCGTCGAACGACAGCCCCAGATCGGTGAAGCTGCGCAAGTCCCCGCTGCCGCCGAGCGAATTGAGCGTGTTGCGCAGCTGGCTCTGGAGGGTGCGCACGGCCGCATCCCCCGACAGCGGCCCGGCCGTTTTCGTCTGCGGATCGTAGTAGCTCAGCGTGTAGAGAGTGTTGTTTACCGCGTTGTAGGCATCCACGAACTCCTGCATCGCCTGGGTGAGCGCCGAGTCGTCGCGCTGCACGCTGAGCGTGGACGTCTGCCCGGGCGTATCCGACTGCAGGGTGAGCGTCACCCCCGGAATCAGGTCCTCGATCGTGTTCGAGGCGCGGGTGACGGTCAAGCCGTTGAACGTGAGCTTGGCGTCCTGCCCCGCCTGCACCTGATAGACGGAGCTTTCTGGTTCGATCTCGGGGGTGGCCGGGTTGAACTGCAGCCCTGCGAGCCCCTCCGTTCCCGTGAGCGAGAACGCTTGCCCCGCGCCGGTCTGCCGGCCGGTAATGACCAGCTGCTGCGCCGTGCCGTTGTCGACGATGCTCGCGCTCACCAGGGAACCGGCCTGGTCGTTGATGGCGTTGCGAAGGTCGGCGAGCGTGCTGTTGGCCCCGAGCGTGAGGGTCGCGCTCTGGCTGCCGATCGTGATGGTCAGCGTGCCGCCACCGCTCGGGTCGAAAGTCTGCGTGGCGCTGGTGGCCACGCGCTGTGCCTGGGCCAGCTGCTCCACGCCGATGTCGTAGGTGCCGGTGCTCGCCCCGGCGCTCGCGCTGGCGGTGAAACCGGCCCCCGCGCCCACGTTGGCGGTGGTGGCATAGCGCACGCTCGGGTCGTCGAGCCGCTTGACGGCAGACTGCAGGGTGGAGAGCGCCGACTTCACCTGCCCGAAGGCCGAGATCTGCGTCTGCACCGTGCTCTTGCGCTGCTCGAGCGCATCGATCGGCTTGCGCTCCACCGCCATCAGCTGGTCGATGATGCCGTTGACGTCCAGCCCCGAACCGATGCCGGAAGAAGTGATGGTAGCCATGGTGCGCTCCTCGAATCAGGCTTTCTGGTGTACGAGCAGACCCTGGAGCTTGTCGAGCGCCTGGGCGATCTCCAGCATCTCCTTGGACGGAATCTGCCGGATCACTTCTTTGGTGGACGTATCGATCACCCGCACCACCATGCGTTCGAAATCCTGGTCGATGGTGAACTGGATGCCGGCGCTGGAGAGCTTCTCCACCGTTTGCTGCACCCGCTCGACGGCGCCCTGCAGCGCCTCGCGGTCGACCGGCGCGGCAGCAGCCGCGGCCGCGCTGGCGCCTGCCTCTACGGCTGGCGCTGCGCCCGCCGCATCGGCCGCCGCGTTCGGCGCAACTGCCATCGGCGCGCGCGGCGGCTCGGTGATCACGGCGCTCGCGCCGCCCTGCGGCAGGGAGACGGAAGAAATCGGGACGTTCATGGCAATTCCCCTCAAAGCGAAACGGGCGGCGCCAGGATCATCGTAGACCCTGCGCCGCCCGTGTCAAGCCCCGATCAGCGCAGGAGCGTGAGCACGTTCTGCGTCGAGGCGTTGGCCTGCGCCAGCATAGCGGTGCCAGCCTGCTGCAGGATCTGCGCCCGCGACAGGTTCGCCGTTTCGGCGGCAAAGTCCGCATCCAGCACCCGCGAGCGGGCAGCCGCCACGGTCTCGCTCGTCACCTGGTTGCTGGAGACCACCGAGCTGAAGCGGTTCTGGATTGCCCCCAGGTCGGCGCGCAGGTCATCGACGTAGGCGAGCGCTCCATCGACGATCTTGAGCGCGTCGTTGGCGCCTGGCTGCGTGCTGATGTCGATCTCGGTCACCGACTTCAGCTCGCCGTAATTTGCACCTGTGGTGTTGAACAAACTTCCTGCCGTAACACTGAAAGGTCCGGACGAATTGAAGGTAACTTCACCACCAACACGGGTACTATTAGTGGTTCCACTCAAGCTGACTGCATTGCCTTCACTTCCTTTGACTGAAATAGATCCACCTGCACTATTGGTGAAACCTTCTATTCCGATATCGTAGCCTTCGGCCTGAACCAGTGTCAGTTCCCCGGTTTCCTTGTCGAACGATGCCGACACGCCGGTGGTGCCGGTCGTCTGGTTGATGGCATTGGCGAGAGCGGACAAGTCGTTTTTGTCCGTGATCTGGGCCGTGACCGTCGCGCTTGCGTTGTTGGCTCCGTGTAGCGTGAAGCTGACCGTGCCTGCCGAAGCAAGACTACTCATCGTCACGGTCGTGCGGGCGGTGGCCGTCACTCCCGTCTGTTCGCTTTGGCTGTTGACCGCATCGGCAATCTGTTTGGCCGTTACGCCAGCGGTGATAGTGGTGGCCGAGGAGAGCGTGACGCTGTCACGCGGGCCGTTGATGGCGATGTCCTGAGCGACCATGTTGTTCGCCGTAGGGTAGGCCGAGGCTGCAGCGACAGCGGCTTCAATCCCTCCGGCACCGGAGCCGTTGGTCGATATTTGGTAGGTGCCGATCGAGGCGGCGCGCGAATCTCCGATCGAAAAACCGATGGTTTGATCGGCATAGGCGCCGACATGGAAAAACTGCCCGGTAAACGTTCCGTCCAGGAGGTTCTTGCCGTTGAACGAAGTCTGCGTGGCCAGCCGGGTGATCTCCTGCTGCAGCTGGTTGACTTCTTTCTGCAGCGAGGCACGGTCGGTGGCGGTGTTGGTGTCGTTGGCCGACTGCACCGCGAGCACGCGGATACGTTGCAGGGCATTGGTAACCTCGCCCAGCGCCCCTTCGGCCACCTGGGCGATCGACATGGCGTCGTTGGCGTTGCGCGTGGCCTGGTTGAGGCCGTTGATCTGCGCGCTCATGCGGTCGGAAATCGCCAGGCCCGCAGCGTCGTCCTTGGCCGAGTTGATGCGCAGGCCGGACGAGAGTCGCTGCATGGCGGTCTGCATGTCGTTCTGGCTCTTGAGCAGATTGCGCTGCGCGGTGAGCGAGGAAATGTTAGTGTTGATGACGGAAGCCATGAGAGTTCTCCTTGCGTGAGTGGATTGCCGGGTTTGGTATGTGTGTTTACGGCATGCAGCGGCGGGACTTGAGGATTTTTTCGCGCCGCCCTTGCCGCTTCAGGGGGTTGTGTCTGCGGCGGCAGGCCGGGGCGTTTTGCCCTCGCGCCGCCACAGTTCGTCGGGCACCCCGGCGCGGCGGTTGTAGACGCGGGCGAGCACGAAGAGGAGGTCCGAGAGGCGGTTGAGGTAGCGCCGCGGGGCGGCGTGGAGGGCTTCGTCCTGCGCCAGCGCCACCACCGAGCGCTCGGCGCGGCGGCACACGGTGCGCGCCAGATGCGCGAGCGCCGCCGCGCGGCAGCCGCCGGGCAGGATGAATTCCTTGAGCGGAGGGAGGTCGGCGTTGTAGGCTTCGACGAGCGCTTCGAGGCGCGCCACCTGCGCCTCGCCGAGTACGGCCGCGCCGGGCAGGCACAGTTCGCCGCCCAGGTCGAAGAGGGCGTGCTGGATCTCGGCGAGCACGGCGCGCAGGTCGTCGTCCACGGTTTCGCTTGCCAGCAGCCCGAGCACGGCGTTGAGCTCGTCCACTTCGCCCAGCGCCGCGATGCGGCGGCTGCTCTTGGCCACGCGCGAGCCGTCGCCCAGCCCGGTGCTGCCGTCGTCGCCCGTGCGGGTGGTGATTCTGGAGAGTCGGTGTCCCATTGGGTGGCTCCTTCGTCGAGAGGGCGGCCCGCCAGGCTCGGGGCCTGGCGTTTCGTGCCGAACCTGGGTATAATACCGCGCTTGCCGGAGAGGTGGATGAGCGGTTTAAATCGCACGCCTGGAAAGCGTGTTCAGGGGAATACCCTGACGCGGGTTCGAATCCCGCCCTCTCCGCCAGATTTGCCAGTTTTACTTGCTGTTCCGCAGGATTCTGACTGAACACCCGCCTAAAAACCCGCCTTTCCCGAAGTGATGGGATGCGATGGGGTAAGGTCCTGTGAGACGATAAAAAAGCCGCCCAGAGACACCCCGGCGGCGGACTGGGTGCAGCGGCGGTTCTGAGGTCCCGCGGAGGTGAAGGGTTCGCCACACATCAGGCAGGCCCAGCGCGGCGACCTTCTTGTTGTGCTCACCGAAGAACTTGGCATTCGCCCCGCCACGCGGGGCGGGGCGAATCCTGTCGGGCTTCTTCGCCTTGGCCTTCATCGCCGGATCAGCGGGCCTTGCGCGGCTTCGCGTTCGGGCGAGGCGCCGGAGGCACGTAGCCCCGGAGCGGCTGCGCGGCCTTCGTCAGCTCCGCCACACGGGCGTCCCGCTGGGCTTGGCGCTGCTCGTGGATGGCTTTCGCCTTTGCTACGTTGTGCTGTGCCATGTTCAGACCTCCTCGGCTTCGGCTTCGGCAATCGCTTGACGGGACAGGGCCAGCGACAGGTTCGTGATCCCGTCTGCCTTGCCGCGGACAAACTCGCGGTCAGCCGCAACAGCGGACTTGTAGGCGAGCTGGACGCCTTCGAGCTTCGCCGTCATGCGCTTCCAGACCTCGCCCAGCATCCGTTCCGCCAAGGCTTGCACGGCGAACGGGCGGCGATCCTTCGGGCGGCGGTCGATCACGGTGGCGATGGCGGCGCCAAGCACCATGTCCCCGGTCATGATCGCGGTACGGGCGGCAGTTTCGAGTTCGACCGGGCCAGCGCCTTCGAGCTGGAGCTGGTATTGGGTGCGCTTCGGATCGCCCAAGGCGACACGGCCCAGCATCGTCGCGGGCGAGGTGTACACGGCTTGGATGGCGGCGGCTTCCGCGGCGTAGGCTTGCAGTCCCTTGAGCATGGCGGCGCGTTCCGCTTCGGAACTGGCGATGAGCTGGCGGTGAAGGTTTGCGGCCTTGTTCGCGGCGTTCTTCTTGGCGAAAGCGCGAGCGGTGGCGCGATCCTCGGGCGAGGCGGAGGTGATGAATTCTTCGGCTTCCCGGGTGTAGTTGTTCCGGGCGTCCATGACCATGTTTTGCAGCTTCTCAACCTTGCGGGAGAAGGCGGCGGCCGTTTCGGCAGCACGGTCGCTGAGGTATTGCGCGCGTTCCTCGTTGAGCGTCACGCCGGAGGGAACGGTGTTGAAGTCGATGGTTGCCATGTTTTGGGCTCCTGTCTCAGTTATCACAACCGGATGGCCCAAGTCACGTAACCGGCGGGGCTCATCCCACTATCAAGGTGCGGCCGCAACAATGACCACACTTTCAGTAAGTATAAGGTCCCGATCCAGCGCGCGGCAAGAAATTTATATTGTATATTAATGGCTTAATTTACTTTTTTAGGTTCTGTCGGGGTGCAAATGATGATCCGGTCCAGCGGACGCGACAAGTCTTGTCGGCACTCCAGGCGCTCGAACTGGCGCGCGGTTTCTCGGGGCGTCTCCTGAACCCGGACGGGAGGCGCGAGGCGCGGCGAGAAGCTACCGATCTGCGCCCGGCGGAGGGATTCCTGGGCAGAGTACAGGGGGCGGTCCTCCGCTGCCACTACGGTGGCGAGAATCAGCAGCGCGACGGCTACAAGAACGCGCATGGCGGGACCTCCTCAAACGTACATGACACGGTCGCCGGTATCGGGCAGGCGCGGCCGCGGTCCGGCGAAGTCGCCCACGGTCACGAGGCCCGAAGCGGACCCGGCCAGCCCGTAGCTGGTCGCATCCAGCCAATGATCCACGGCCTTCGTGTCCACATCCTCCGGGTTGCGGGGATCACGTGGAAGGCTGGGTACGGTGCGGAGCCATCCGGTGCAGCGGCTCGCCACGTAGAACTCCCGCGCAATCATCCTCTGCTTCAACGCCTCGAAGCGCGGCACGCGCGGACCTTTGCGAGCGGGCGAGACGCGAACCCCGGCGGCGCGGAACAAGTCGCTGATGCTGTCCTCGTGACGCCCGGCGGTCTTAGCTTCCGCGGCGGCGTCAATGACGCCACGCGCACGGACACCGGAGCGGGCGCACATGGCATGCAGGGCGGGCGCAATCTGCGACGGCGAACGGCCCGTGCCGCGGGCGATGTTGCGCGGGTCGAACTCCGCGTGCTCGTCGTACACAACAACGCTTCCCTTCGGCATCACCCGATCATCCGGGAGCCGCACGTCGTAGGCGAGCGTGCCCATGAGCAAGGCGACGCATGGCGCGGCGCTACCCCAGTCAATGGCGAGCTTGAGCGATGCGAACAGGTGCGGCGGGAGGTCATGGTGGTCGATCACCATTTCATCATCCCGCCACGATCCGGCGAAGAAGTCCCCCGTGATCGCTGACCAATCGCCGTGCCGGTGCGCCTTGTACAACGCTGGGTCGGTGGTGCGCAGAACCTCGAAGTTGCGTTGGTACGCCTCCGGGAGGTGCGGGTTTGAATCGACCGTTGAGGGCGCATAGACCCACTTCTGGTCTGCGAACTCGAAGATTGCCCAAGGGTTGCGCGTGGTGACGTACCGCTGCGCGAGTGCGGAATGGTTCGCCCCGCCGGGGTTCCCGGCAAGGATCATGCGGAGCGGGACGCCCGGAGCGCGCAGCGACAACCCGAGCTGGTCGATGACTTCCAGCGGCGGGCCTTCGCCCGCTTCGTCCACAATCACGAGGCTGTAGGTGTGGCCCTGAATCGTGTCTTGTAGGGCGCTCACGGACTCGCAATGCGTCATGAAGATCGCCGCGCCGTTCGGGAGCCGGAACACGTTGTCATTCATGTTGTAGCTGACGCCCGACCCGAAGGCCGACCGCAACAGACCGCGCAACTCCTCCGCGAACTGGAGCAACGATTTCAACCGGCGGCGCGTCACGAGGACCCGTGCGCGCGGGCCGTATTGCTGGACGTGTCGCAGGATCAGAAGCATCAGGGCAAAGGACTTGCCGCCCCCGCGACCCCCGCCAAGGAACAAGAACACGTCCTCCGGCACCGCCAGCACGCGGGCCTGAAAGGCAGTCGGGCAGATCACGTTATCAATCTTGAACATGAATCACCCTCGCGTATTCCTCCGGGCTCAGGGCCGCATTGATTTGAATGAGGACGCGGGGCGCTTCGCCGGGGCCGTCCTCGCGCCCGATCTTGTAGAGCTTGTCGCCCAGCCATTCGGCGGCGCGGGTGTCGCCTTCCTTCATCCGGGCGCGCATGACGGCGATGACCTCGCCCGCGCCCTCCGCCCGCCCTTCCTCGATTGCCAGCGCCAGCGGTGACATCTCGCCTTCCGCGTCATCCTTCTTGAGGGCGTTCCACTGCGCGGGGGATAGCCCAAGAGTTCGGCGGATGGCGTGCTCACGGCACCCTTCGGCGGCGAGTTCGCGCACGATGTTCAGCGCGTCAGCGGGCAGACCCTTCGTGGCGAGGTCGCGGACGATACCCTTGGTGAGTTGGGTGTTGCGGCTCATGCTTCGACCTCCTCGGTGGCGAGGGTGGCCGCGACCTCCAAGTCCTTCTTGATGCGGTAGATCGCGGACTTGCCGGCGTGCGTGATCGTGCGGACACGGTCGGGCTTAACCCCGGCCTTGAGCAGCGCGGCGATCTTGTCCTCAAGGCTTCGGGACATGCGAGGTGCGCCGATCCTCACGCCCTTGGCCCTCGCCTTGCGGTGGCCGCGGCGCAGAGCTTCTACGCGGCAGGCTTTGTCGAATGTGACCACGGCGGCGACGGCGCGGAGGATCGCGGCCCCGGCGGGCGTGCGGGTGTCGAGGTCTAGGTCAGCGAGGTACAGGCCAGCGCCAGCCACGGACAGCTCGCGTAGCAGCTTTTCGAGGTTGCCCACGCTACGGGCCAGCCGGTCGAACGAAACAGCAGCGATGCCATCCGCTGCGCCCCGGAGGGTGTCGAAGATCGCGCGGTCAAGGTACGGGCGCGGATCGCGGGCGGCACGGGTGTCGATGTTTTCGTCAGCATACTCTGCCACCACTTCATGCCCAGCAGCGGCACACCACGCGCGGAGCGGGACGAACTGGTCCTCGGTGGCAGGGTCGGTGTCGAGTGCCCGGCGGGCGTACAGGATGAAGCGGGCCATGATGGTCAAGTCCTATCGTGAAGGCATTTTCGATAGATTCTATCGACCGGATCATGGGAGGTAAAGCGTTTTAGGCGGGGGTATAGGCGGGTTTTTCCGCTAAACATGCGGAGACTCCAGCGGCTATGGAGGTCTGCGGGGAGGAATCCTCCGCCATAGTCAGCGCGGCGCGATCTTGTATGCGTGCCGGTCGCTGCTGGCCCATGACGCCGGGCGGCGGCGCGGGAGTGCCAACAGGCCCAAGCAGGGCGCTTCCTCCGGCTCATCCTGTTCTTCTGCTTAGGGTAACAGGTAAGAGGTAACAGTAAAGGTTAGAAACTTAGGAAGGCCGGAACGGAAGAACGGAGGAAGGGGAGCGGCGGCACCTCGCCCCTCTGGGCGCTTCCTCTTCCTCTTCCGTCTTCCGCCCCCCGGTGTCTAAACGAACCCATAGTGTTACCCATTACCCTGTTACCTCAGCCGTCCGGCCTTCGCGCCTCATCGGAAGGCCCCGACCCATCAACGGATGGACTTCCCGGCAGGGTCCAGCCCAGCAAGGGCGCAGCACCTCCCCCTGTCAAGCGACATCAGAAAGTGACCCCCTGGCGACAGTGAAATCTGACCCCCTTATTCTCTGACGACCTGCTCATGATGGTGAATGGAATCGGGCTTGATCAGCCCGGCCTTGCGCTTGGCACGCAGTCGGTAGCTGTC
>JACRJA010000043.1 GCA_016235745.1 Rhodocyclales bacterium
CGCTTGTCCTTCTCGACGACGACATTGCCCGACTTGTCGGTGATGTCGAAGCGGGCCACTTCACCCTTCAGGCGCTCGGGCACGAACTCCAGCTGCGCGCCGGTGTCCATCAGGCGGAAGGTGTCGTTGCTGAAGAAGTGCGCGAGGATGGCTTCCGGGTTCAGGCCGATGGCCTTGAGCAGGATGGTCACCGGCATCTTGCGGCGACGGTCCACGCGGAAGTACAGGATGTCCTTCGGGTCGAACTCGAAGTCCAGCCAGGAGCCGCGGTAGGGGATGATGCGCGCCGAGAACAGCAGCTTGCCCGACGAGTGGGTCTTGCCCTTGTCGTGCTCGAAGAACACGCCGGGCGAGCGGTGCAGCTGGCTGACGATGACGCGCTCGGTGCCGTTGACGATGAACGAGCCGTAGTCGGTCATCAGGGGCACCTCGCCCATGTAGACCTCCTGCTCCTTGATCTCCTTGACGACCTTCGCAGGGTGCGACTCACGGTCGTAGATGATCATCTGCAGCTTCGCGCGCACCGCGGCGGCGAAGGTGAGGCCGCGCTGCTGGCACTCGCGCACGTCGAACGTGGGCTTGGCGATGTTGTATTCGATGAACTTCATCTCCACGAACCCGTTGTGCGAGACGATCGGGAACGCGGACAGGAAGGCGGCTTGCAGGCCCTCGGGCTTGCGCTGCTGCGGTGGGGTGTCCTTCTGCAGGAATGCGACGTAGGACTCCCGCTGCATCGTCAGCAGGTAGGGAACGTTGAGTACGCTCTCGCGCTTGCCGAAGCTCTTGCGGATACGCTTGCGCTCTGTGTAGCTGTAGGGGGTTGCTTGCGCCATGAAGGACTCCGTGGTGAGGGTGCGCGCCGGCCGTGCACGCACCTCCTCGGGGCGACTGGCTACTCGAACAAGGGCGTTCGAGGCTTGGTGGTTGGCCACTACCAACCGCTGGCGGACAACCCCGGCGTTGCACCGGAGCCCGACCAAACCGGTTCTTCTGCAGTCGGATCAGAGAACACTGTGGAATGGAGTCACGCTCCACTCCACGCTGCTCTCGCAGCGCATCGAGAACGGGCCCGAAGGCCCATCGTCCCGATTACTTCATTTCCGCCTTGGCGCCGGCTTCCACCAGCTTCTTCACGGCGGCTTCGGCGTCGGCCTTGGCCACGGCTTCCTTCACGTTCTTGGGAGCGCCGTCGACCATGTCCTTGGCTTCCTTCAGGCCCAGGCCCGTCAGTTCGCGCACGGCCTTGATCACGCCGACCTTGTTCGCGCCGGCTTCGAGCAGCACGACGTTGAACTCGGTCTTCTCTTCAGCGGCCGGGGCAGCGGCACCGCCGCCGCCGGCGGCCGGGGCAGCCATGGAAGCGGCGGACACGCCGAACTTCTCTTCGATTGCCTTGACCAGGTCGTTCAGTTCCATCACGGACATGCTGTCCAGGGCGGTCAGGAAGGCGTCTTTGTCGAAAGCCATTTGGATTACCTCGATGTCAATGGTTCAGTGTGTGGTGCGAAGCGGCTTCAGGCAGCGGCTTCGGCGGGGGCGGCCGCTTCGGCGCCGCCACCCTTCTTCTCGGCCAGGGCGGCCAGGACGGCAGCGGTGCGCTGGACCGGGGACTTGAGCAGCCCGGCCAGCTGCGACAGCAGCACTTCCTTGCTGGGGATCGCGGCCAGGGCCTTCACGCCGTCGGCGTTCAGCACCTTGCCGGCGTAGGCCCCACCCTTGATGACCAGCTTGTCATTGCCCTTGGAAAAATCGGCAATGACCTTGGCCGCGGCCACGGCGTCTTCGGAAAAGCCGTAGATCAGCGGGCCGACCATGCTCTCCGCCGCGACCTCGAACGGGGTGCCGGTGACGGCGCGACGGGCCAGGGTGTTCTTCAGCACGTGAAGGTACACACCCTTGGACCGCGCGTCGACGCGCAGCTTGTTCAAGGCTTCGACGGTGAGGCCACGGTACTCGGCGATCGCCAGCGTCTGGGACTTGGCGGCTTGCGCTGCCACGTCCTCGATCACGGCCGCCTTCTCGTTGCGGTTGAGACTCAAGGTCTACTCCTCACTTCTGACGTGCCGGGCACCTTGCGGCGACCCGGCACAACGGGTTGCAGCGACCTTGCCGCTTCGGAAAAGGGGGCTCGCTGTGCCACACACAATGAACCTCGCGTTCCTCACGGCGGGGACGCCATCTGCGCTGGGTGGCACCCGAGGGCACCGATTAAGGCCCCGGCCCTTCCTTGGCAGGAAGCGCCGGCGCCGCCAGCGGTCTTGGATGGCCCGCCATCCGTTCCCCGGGGGGAGCGGGCGGCGGCCCACCAATTCAAGGGGTCGGTCGGCGCATGAAGACCGCTGCGCCAGACCCCATGTGCTTGCCGTCAGGCGTTGGCCGGGGCCAGCGAGACGGACGAAATGTCGACGCGCGCGCCCACGCCCATGGTGGACGACACCGCCACCTTGCGCAGGTACACGCCCTTGGACGACGCCGGCTTGGCCTTGTTCAGGGCTTCCAGCAGCGCGGCCAGGTTGCCGATGAGCTTGTCGTCCTCGAAAGAACGGCGGCCGATCGTGCCGTGGATGATGCCGGCCTTGTCGACGCGGAACTGCACCTGGCCGGCCTTGGCGTTCTTCACCGCGGTGGCGACATCGGGCGTGACGGTGCCGACCTTGGGGTTCGGCATCAGGCCGCGCGGGCCCAGGATCTGACCCAGGGTACCGACGACGCGCATCGTGTCCGGCGAGGCGATCACCACGTCGAAGTTGATGTTGCCGGCCTTGACCTGCTCGGCCAGGTCTTCCATGCCGACCACGTCGGCGCCCGCGGCCTTGGCCTCCTCGGCCTTGGCGCCCTGGGCGAACACGGCCACGCGCTTGGTCTTGCCGGTGCCGTTGGGCATCACGACGGCGCCACGCACCACCTGGTCAGACTTCTTGGCGTCGATGCCCAGCTGCACGGCCACGTCGTTGGATTCATCGAACTTGGCGGTGGCGCAGCTCATGACGAGCGACAGCGCCTCGGTGATCGGGTACAGCTTCAGGCTGTCGACCTTGCCCTGCAGGGCCTTGGCTTTCTTCGTGAGCTTGGCCATTTACACGCCCTCCACGATCACGCCCATGGAACGGGCGGAACCGGCAATGATCTTCACCGCGCCATCGAGGTCGGCGGCGTTCAGGTCCTTCATCTTCGCCTTGGCGATGTCCTCGAGCTGGGCGCGCGTGATCTTGCCCACCTTGTTCAGGTGCGCCTTGTCAGAGCCCTTGCCCAGACCGATGGCCTTCTTGATCAGCACGGTCGCCGGGGGCGACTTCATGATGAACGTGAAGGACTTGTCCGCGTAGGCGGTGATCACCACGGGCAGCATCAGACCGGGCTCCATGCCCTGGGTCTGGGCGTTGAACGCCTTGCAGAACTCCATGATGTTCAGGCCGCGCTGACCCAGCGCCGGACCGATGGGGGGAGAGGGGTTGGCCTTGCCGGCCGGCACTTGCAGCTTGATGTAGCCGACGATCTTCTTTGCCATGATGGCTCCTCGAGTGCGAACGCTTCGGCGGCGGTGGGCTGCCTCGGCTCCTCGTCAAACGACCCGTGGGGTGCAGACCACTGGCGCCGGGTCGGGCGCGCCAGCGGCGAAAAACCTCAGACCTTCTCGACCTGCGAGAAATCGAGCTCGACCGGCGTCGCGCGGCCGAAGATGGTGACGGAGACCCGCACCTTGGACTTCTCGTAGTTGACCTCTTCGACCGCACCGTTGAAGTCGGTGAAGGGGCCTTCCTTGA
>JACRJA010000044.1 GCA_016235745.1 Rhodocyclales bacterium
CCAGGGCTACAAGACCACGTTCCGCGTGGTGGCCGATGACGTGCACCTGGGTGGCACGCTGGGCAAGTACGCCGTGCAGCAGCTCAAGGGCAAGACGATCGCCGTGATCGACGACCGCACGGCCTACGGCCAGGGCGTGGCTGACGAGTTCGAGAAGGGCGTGAAGGCCGCGGGCGGCACGGTGGCCAAGCGCGAGTTCACCAACGACAAGGCGACGGACTTCACCGCCATCCTCACCAGCATCAAGGCGGCCAAGCCGGACGTGGTGTTCTACGGTGGCATGGACGCGGTGGCCGGCCCGATGATCCGCCAGATGAAGCAGCTGGGCATCACGGCCAAGTTCATGGGTGGCGACGGCATCTGCTCGGGTGAGCTGCCCAAGCTGTCGGCCGGTGCCATGGCTGACGGTCAGGTGGTGTGCGCCGAGGCCGGTGGCGTCGAGGGCAACCAGAAGGTCGCCATGGACAAGTTCAAGGCCGACTTCAAGAAGAAGTTCAACGCCGACGTGCAGATCTACGCCCCGTACGTCTACGACGCCACGATGGTGATGGTCGATGCCATGGTGAAGGCCGGCTCCGCCGAACCCGCCAAGTACCTGCCGGTGCTGGCCAAGACGGCCGGCTACAAGGGCGTGACCGGCACCATCGCCTTCGACGAGAAGGGCGACATCAAGAACGGCGCCCTGACGCTCTACACCTACAAGGGTGGCCAGCGCGAACAGATCGCCGTGGTGCGCTGAGGTTCTCGGCGGGCACGGCGCGCATGGCGCGACGTGCCCCTGTGAATGCACGAGGCCCCGCTTGGCGGGGCCTTTTTCTTTTCGGTACCGTCACGTCTTGCCTGACAGGAGTCCCATGCGCACCTCTTCCTTCGTCCCCCGGGCCGCTCGATCGCTGGCCCTGATGCTGACCTTCGGCCTGGGCGCCGCGTTGGCCGCTCCGCCGGCCCCCGTGGGCACCCAGGTGCCCGGCTTCTATCGCCATGCGGTGGGTGCGCTCGAGGTCACGGCCCTGTACGACGGCTTCGTCGACCTGCCGCCCCAACTGCTCAAGGGCATGGCGCCTGAGCAGGTGCAAAGTCTGCTGGCGCGGATGTTCATTGCCAACGACAAGGGCGTGCAGACGGCGGTCAATGGCTTCCTGGTGCACACGGGCAGCCAGTTGGTCCTCGTGGACGTGGGCGCCGCCCAGTGCTTTGGCCCGACGCTGGGCCAGATGGGCGCGAACCTGAAGGCGTCCGGGTACGGCGCCGAGCAGGTCGATGCGGTGTTGCTGACACACATGCACGCCGACCACCTCTGCGGCCTGCTCGATGCCGCAGGCAAGCCGGCGTTCCCCAACGCCACCGTCTGGGTGGCCCAGGCGGACGCCGACTTCTGGCTCGACGAGCGCACGGCGGAGAAGGCGCCTGACGGTGTGCGACCCATGTTCAAGATGGCACGTGATGCGGTGTCGCCGTACCGCGCCCAAGGGCGATTCAAGACCTTCGCGCCGGGCCAGGCCCTGATGCCGGGCCTGGAGGTGGTCGACACCCATGGCCACACGCCCGGCCACAGCTCGTACATGTTCCGCTCGGGCGCGAGCCAGCTGCTCGTGTGGGGCGACATCGTGCATTCGCACGCCGTGCAGTTCGCCCACCCCGAGGTCGCGATCGAGTTCGACACGGATCCCCGGCAGGCGGTGTCGACCCGCCAATCCGTTTTCGAACAGATGGCGCGCACGGGTGCGTGGGTGGCTGCGGCGCATCTGCCGTTCCCTGGGATCGGGCACGTGCGCAAGGACGCGCAGGGCTACGCCTGGGTGCCAGTGGAGTACGGGCCGCTGCGGCGCGACCGCTGAGCGCCCTCAATGAAAGTGGCCACCCCTCCCGGTTGCCTCCCTTCTGGGGCGCCTGCCGAGCGCCGGTGGCTGGCGGTGGGCGTGCGCTGAACAGTCGGGATCCGTGAGGTCTCCAACCGGGCGGATCGTCCCGAGTTGCCCACCATCTCTCTGGCAGCGCACTAGACCGGAGGCTTGGGCGCTGGCCCCTTTGTTGGACGATGTCCCCACGGCCAACGCCGCTGAGTGCAGCTAGCATGCATCGTTCGGTCGAACGATGGGCACCATTTCGAAGAAGCAGCGCCGATCGCCGGCGCCGTCATGCATACTGGAAATCGCCACCGGCTGCGGCCGAGGACGGTCGAGATGGCTCGTCACTCCGGCAGCAACAGCTCGCGACTGCACGCATGCTCACAACTACTAAACAAGAACGGAAGTGGCAGCACACCTCGCAAAAGTAAACGTACCCCTCTACCTTCGAGACAAGCGCGCAAGAAAGCAGGCGCGCTACCGGCGTCGGGCATGGAAGGCAAAGGCAGAGGCGAGCGAGCACGACGCCGACCTGGATCGGCTGTTCGGCAAGTCGTCGAAGATCGTTGCGCTTCTCGCGTCGGGGCCTCCTAGCGAGGAGGTTCTTCGCCGCAGGTCGTTCCGGTTTCAGATGCCAGGTACGTTCTCGGTGCTTGACAGGCCGGATGCGGCTCTGGCAACGATCAGCGATCTGGCTAGCCAACTACGTGCGCAGCGCTTAGGGAGCATCTATCTCGACTTCACCAAGGTTGTGTTGCAAGACCTGGGTGCCAACGGGCTGCTCGACGTACTCGTCGATGAGCAGCAGACTCAAGCAAGGCGCGCGAACCGCACACTACGCTGGCGAGGTACGTTTCCCAAGAGCGCTGCGGATCGCCGGTTCATGCGTGCGATGGGCGTCATCAAGCGACTTCAGATCACGCACGAGTACTTGCAGGAGTCGGAAGCAGCGTCGATTGTCCTCTTCAACGAGCGCTGCAAGCACTACACGCGAACGGAAAAGCCAACACAGACTGACCGCAAGTCACGCGTGACCCAGCGATTCGCTGACCACATCAACGACTGCCTGAAGCGTGTTGGGCGACGCTTAACGCCAGCGGCTAGGAGCCGCCTTTGCCAATACATCGGCGAGATCATCGACAACGCGGAGCAGCATGGCCGTATGGGTGACTGGTCGATTCAGGGCTACCTTGACACTGGGGTGATAACCCCCATGTGCGAAATCGTCATCTTCAACTTTGGTCGCACCATTGCCCAGGGCTTTGAGGAGCTGCCGGCTGACAGCTACCCGCGTCAGCAGGTTCAGCGTTACATCGACCTTCATGCGCAAAGGAAGTTCTTCCAGCGGGAGTGGCGGCGGGAAGATCTGTTCACGCTAATCGCACTTCAGGGGGGCGTCAGCACGAAGAACGAAAGTGCACAGGACACCAGAGGAAACGGCACGGTTGACCTCATCACGTTTTTCCAACGAATTGAACCGCCCCGGG
>JACRJA010000046.1 GCA_016235745.1 Rhodocyclales bacterium
CACCAGCAACTACGCGATCCGGGGTTTCACCGCGGCGGTGCCGGAGCAGGAACTCGCGGCGCTCGCGCACGCCCGCGGGCTGCCGTTCGTGGTGGACCTGGGGAGCGGCACGCTGGTGGATCTGAGCCAATATGGATTGCCAAAGGAACCGACCCCGCAGGAGACGCTGGCGCACGGCGCCGATCTCGTGACCTTCAGCGGCGACAAGCTCCTCGGCGGACCGCAGGCCGGCATCATCGTCGGGCGCGCCGAGCTCGTGAAAAAAATCAAACGCAACCACCTCAAGCGCGCGCTGCGTGTGGACAAGATGACGCTCGCCGCGCTCGAGGCGGTGCTCAAGCTCTATCGTCAGCCGGAGAAGCTCGCGCGGCGTCTGCCGACGTTGCGGCTGCTCACGCGCCCGGCGGCCGACATCGAGGTGCTGTGCCGGCGTGTCGAGCCCGCGGTGGCGCAAGCGGTACGCAAGGCGGCGCGCGTGAGCGTCGTGCCGTGCCACAGCCAGATCGGCAGTGGCGCGCTGCCGGTGGAGCTGCTGCCGAGCACGGCGCTCGCGCTCGCGCCGCTCAAGCGCGGGCGCGGCGAGGGTACCGCCCTCAGGCAATTGGCGGCCGCGTTCCGCGCGCTTCCCGTCCCGGTGATCGGGACCATTTCCGAGGGCGCGCTCAAGTTTGATCTGCGCTGCCTGGAGAATGAACGCGAGTTCGTCGATCAGTTGGCGCAGCTCCTGCTCGACGCCGGCAGGAGTGGGGCATGATCATCGGCACCGCGGGCCATATCGACCACGGCAAGACCGCGCTCATCAAGGCGCTCACCGGTATGGACGCCGATCGCTTGCCGGAAGAAAAAGCGCGCGGCATCACCATCGAACTCGGGTATGCCTTCTACCCGCTGCCCCACGGCGAGGTGCTCGGCTTCATCGACGTGCCGGGTCACGAGCGCTTCGTGCACAACATGCTCGCCGGCGCGACCGGCATCGACGTTGTGCTGCTGGTGGTGGCGGCGGACGACGGCGTGATGCCGCAGACGCGCGAGCACTTGGAGATCATCGATCTGCTCGGTGTGAAGGCCGGCGCGGTGGCGCTCACCAAGATCGACCGCGTGGAGCCGGCGCGCGTGGCCGCGGCGCGGGCGGAGATCGAGGCCTTGCTCCGTGGCACGGCGCTCGCCGATAGCCCCGTGTTTGCACTGTCGAGCATGACCGGCGACGGCGTGCCGGCGCTGCGCGCGCATCTCGAGGCCATGGCCGCGTCACCGCCGCCGACAGGCGCGGCGGATGGCTGCTTTCGTCTCGCCGTGGACCGTTGCTTCACGATTTCCGGCAGCGGCACGGTGGTGACCGGGACGGTGTTTTCCGGAAGCGTGGTGGTGGGCGACCGCTTGCTGGTGTCGCCGCCCGGCTGGGAAGTGCGGGTGCGCAGCATCCACGCGCAAAACCGCGCGGCCGAGCGCGGCGCGGCGGGCCAGCGCTGCGCGCTCAGCCTCGTCGGCGTCGAGAAGAAGGACATCGCGCGCGGCGACGGGGTCTGGGAGCCCGCCGCGCACGCGCCGACCGCGCGGTTCGACGCGTCTCTCACGCTGCCGCCGTCCGCGGCGCGGGCGCTCCGGCACTGGACCCCGGTGCACGTGCATCTCGGCGCCGCGGAAGTGATGGGCCGCGTCTCGCTGCTGCAAGCCACGGGCATCGAGCCGGGCGGCAATGGCCGTGCGCAGATCGTGCTCGATCGGCCCATCGGCGCGTTGCGCGGCGACCGCTTTATCTTGCGCGACCAGTCGGCCCAGCAGACGCTCGCAGGCGGGGTGGTGCTCGATCCGTTTGCGCCGGCGCGTAAGGTGCGTACGCCCGCGCGTCTGGCGGTGCTCGCGGCACTGGAGCGTCCCACCATGTTCGATGCGTTGCAACAGCTGCTCAACGACGCGCCGGCGGGTGTGGATCTGTCATGGTTCGCGCGCAGTTTTAATCTGCGCGCCAAGGCCGCCGAGACGCTGTATCGCGAGATCCCCATGGTGGTGGTCAACGTCGCCGGCGCCGGCCGCTTTGGTTTTGCGCCACCGCGCTGGGAGACGACGCAGCAGGAAGTGCTGGCGGCACTCGCGGTCGAACACGCTCGCGTCCCGGAGGTGCTCGGCCTCGAAGGCCGGCGCTTGCGCCGGCTGGCGACCCCGGATCTGCCGTGGGAGATGTTCACCGCGTTGATCGATCAGATGCTGGCCGGGCAGCGCGTGGCGCGTCACGGCCCGTGGCTGCATCTGCCGGAGCATCGCATCACACTCACCGGCGCGGAAGAGAAGCTCTGGCGCGCAGTGGCGCCGTTGCTTCAGACCACGCCATTTCAGCCGCCGTGGGTGCGCGACATCGCGCGGACGCTCGCGGCGCCCGAGCCGCAGGTGCGCAGTCTGTTGCAGCGCGTGACGATGCTGGGTGACACCTACGAGGTGATGCGCGACCGTTTCTTCACGCGCGAAGCGATCGCCGAACTCGCGCGCATTGTCTCGGAACTCGCGGCGGAAAAGGGTGAGGTGACGGCGTCGGAGTTCCGCGACCACATCGGAACGGGTCGCAAGCTCGCGATCCGGATCCTCGAGTATTTCGACAAGACCGGTTTCTCGCGCCGCGTCGGCGACGCCCACCGCGTGCGCGACCCGACCCTGCTGGTCGAACGCATCAAGAACAACGCCGACACCGACAGCGGCCGGCGCGAGGCACAGGTTTCCGGAAGAGACTCGCACCCCGGTGGGGCGAACGGACTTCAAATCCGGTAAGGGCCGTCAGCCGGTCCTTGGTGGGTTCGACTCCCACTATCTTCCGCCAATGTCATAGAGGTGTGCTATGTCAGACGTTCGATTGACCAGTTTGACGTCCGGCGGTGGATGCGGCTGCAAGATCGCGCCCGCCGCGCTGACGGAAATCCTCGCCAAGGTCCCGCGCCCGTTTCTCGATCCGGCGCTGCTCGTGGGTATCGAGACCAGCGACGATGCCGCCGTGTATCGCCTGAACGACGAGCAGGCGGTCGTCGCCACCACCGATTTTTTCATGCCGATCGTGGACGACCCGTACGATTTCGGGCGCATCGCCGCGACCAACGCGCTGTCCGACATTTACGCCATGGGCGCGCGTCCGATCTTCGCGCTCGCCATCGTCGGCATGCCGCTCGACAAGCTGCCGGTGCACGTGATTCAGGACATTCTCGCGGGCGGGATCTCGGTGTGCGAGGCCGCGGGCATTCCCATCGCCGGCGGCCACTCGATCGATTCGGTCGAGCCGATTTACGGTCTGGTGGCGCTCGGCGTGATTCACCCGCAGCGCGTCCAACGCAACAGTACCGCACGCGCCGGTGACGCCATCGTGCTCGGCAAGGCACTGGGCGTCGGGATTCTCAGCGCCGCGCTCAAGAAAGGCGCGCTGCCGGAGGAGGGATACCGGCAGATGCTGGCCAGCACCACGCAGCTCAACACCGTCGGCCATCGGCTGCCGGAGATGGCGGGGATACACGCGATGACCGATGTCACCGGCTTCGGCCTGCTCGGCCATCTCGCCGAGATCTGCCGCGGCTCGCGGCTCGGCGCGCGCGTCGCGTTCGAGTCGCTGCCGGTCCTCCCGGCGGCGCTGTTGCTCGCGCAACAGGGTTACAACACCGGCGGCGCCGCGCGCAACTGGGCAAGTTACGGCCATGACGTACGGCTGCCGGACGATCTCGCGCCCTGGCAGCAGGCGCTCCTGTGCGATCCGCAGACGAGCGGCGGATTGCTGGTCACCTGTGCGCCGCAGGCGGCCGCCGCGGTGCTGTCATTGTTTCGCGACGAGGGATTCGCCAGCGCCGCGGTGATCGGACAGATGCAGGCCGGCGCGGCGCGCATTACCGTGGATTACCGGCTGGATCCGCCGCATACCGGCTGTTGAAAGGAGGACGGCATGTCAGGTGCGCGAAGAAGCCTGCGAGCGATACTCACTGGTGTGCTAGGAATGTCAATGGCCGTCGCTCTCAGCGCTTGCGACGCGGATCAAGACAGCGCGCGCACCTTCTCCTTCACGTATGAGGCGGAGGTCCCGGCACAGCCGGCCGGCACCGGCTCTATCGATGTCTTCATTCCGCTCGCCGTATCCGATGCCCACCAGGCGATCCTCCGCCGCGATGTCAAGGCGAGTATCCCTGGTCGGGAGACGATCGAGAGCCGGTATGGCAACAAGTTCTGGCATGGGCACGTGGATCGTTCGGACGGCAAGCCCATCACTGTTGTGGTGGACTACATTGCTCAGCGCCGGGTGTTTAGGCGACAGCGACTGGCATCATCCGACATCAGAGCATACAGCCCAAGTGAGCGGAAGGAGTTGGCGCTTTCCTTGGGCCCGGACCGAAGAGTCCCGATCTCCGGCCCGCTCATCGATAGGGTGCGAGCCGAACTGCCTCAAACCGATCCATCTCCCCTCGCCCGTGCGCGAGCCATCTACGATTATGTGATCGATAACATGGAGTACAAGAAGGTGGGCTCGGGCTGGGGGAACGGCGACACCTTCTGGGCGTGCAGTGCGCGCTATGGCAACTGCACCGACTTTCACGCCCTCTTCATCTCATTGGCCAGGGCGGACGATATTCCGGCCCAGTTCGAGATCGGCTTCCCTATCCCCGAAG
>JACRJA010000045.1 GCA_016235745.1 Rhodocyclales bacterium
CGACCGGTTCTTCCCCGGCGAATCCTGGAGCCGGACCTTCGACAAGCCCGGTGTCCACCCGTATGTCTGCGGACCGCACCCCGAAATGACCGGGACGGTCGAGGTCGCGGAGTAGGCCCGACTTGAGCAGAGTCAAAGAATTAGCCCGCCGTTGTCCATATATAGGGAATGGAAAGCGGGGGGTGTTGGGCCTGGTCCTGACCGGGCTGGCACTGGCTGCGGTGGCGGAGCCGACGTCGATCCCGCCTGAACCCGCCCGGCGCGTGGCGCTGACGCATCTGGTGCTGCACGATTGCGGCTCGTGTCACGGGTTGACGCTCAAGGGCGGGTTGGGGCCGGCACTGACGCCTGCGGCTTTGGCTGGCAAGGCCGCGGAGGGGTTGCGGGCCACGATTCTCAACGGGCGGCCCGGGACGCCGATGCCGCCGTGGCGCGGTTTCCTCACGGAGGCCGAGGCCGACTGGCTGGTACAAGCCCTGCAGCGGGGCGAACTGATTGCGGAGAAATAACGTGAAGCGTTATCTCGGTGTGACGGTGTTGCTGGCGGCGTTGCTCCCGGGCTGCGCCACGCCGCCGCGCGGCAGCGGCGACCTCGGCCTGGTCGTCGAGCGCGCGCGCGGCAGCGTGCAGGTGGTGGAGACAACCACGCGCACGCGCTTGGCGCGCGTCACCGGCCTCGGCGACCTGTCGCACGCCTCGGTGGTGTACGCGCGCGACCAGCGTTATGCCTATGTCTTCGGGCGCGACGGCGGCCTCACCAAGGTGGACCTGCTGCGCGGTGCGATTGAAAAACGCATCGTGCAGGCGGGTAATGCCATCGGCGGCGCGATTTCGCAGGACGGCAAAGTAGTCGCGGTGTCGAATTACGAGCCCGGCGGCGTGCGGCTGTTCGACGCCGGCACGCTCGAACCGCTTGCCGAGATTCCGGCCGTGGGCGCCGACGGCAAGCGCTCCAAGGTCGTGGGGCTGGTGGATGCGCCGGGCCACCGCTTCGTATTCGCGCTCTACGACGCCGGCGAAATCTGGATGGTTGACGCGCGTGATCCGCGCAAGCCCGTGGTACAGAAATTCGTCAACGCCGGTCGCCAACCTTACGATGGCACGGTGACGTCGGACGGACGTTTCTATATCGCCGGCCTGTTCGGCGAGGACGGTCTGGCGCTGCTCGATCTGTGGCAGCCGGGGCAGGGTGTGCGCAAGGTGCTTGCGGGTTACGGGCGTGGCACGCAACCGTTGCCGGTGTACAAGATGCCGCACCTTGACTACATCGCCGCCGCCGGCGAGCGGCTGTTCGTGCCCGCGGTCGGGCGCCACGAAGTTC
>JACRJA010000047.1 GCA_016235745.1 Rhodocyclales bacterium
GTGGAGGACGAGGGCCGTCCCGTGGCGCCCCCGCCGCTGACGCCGAGCCTCGGCCCGCGGCCACCCGTCGCGCGCGCCCTGGATGACAAGGGAGACACCTGACCCGTGGACCAAGCCACCCACAACAAGATCGTCGCCTTCATCTGGGGCATCGCCGACGACGTCCTGCGCGACCTTTTCAAGCGCGGCAAATACCCGGACGTCATCCTCCCGATGTGCGTCATCCGACGCATGGATGCCGTGCTTGAGCCGATCTCGCCGAAGGTGCTCGCCACCAAGAAGATGCTCGACGAGGCGCACATCACCGAGCAACGCGCCGCGCTCTGCGAGGCGGCCGGCCAGGCCTTCTACAACACCTCGCGCTTCACCCTGCGCGATCTCAAGTCCCGCGGCAGCCAGCAGCAACTGCTCGCCGACTTCGAGGACTACCTCAACGGCTTCTCGCCACAGTCCAGGACATCCTCGAGAACGTCAAGTTCCGCAACCAACTGCAGACGCTCTCCAAGGCCGACGCCATCGGCACGCTGATCAACAAGTTCCTCGATCCCGACATCGACCTCTCGCCGGCCGGCATCGACAACCACTCCATGGGCACCGTCTTCGAAGAGTTGGTCCGCAAGTTCAACGAGGAGAACAACGAGGAAGCCGGCG
Source organism: Rhodocyclales bacterium (assembly GCA_016235745.1). Lineage (GTDB taxonomy): Bacteria > Pseudomonadota > Gammaproteobacteria > Burkholderiales > Rhodocyclaceae > Tepidiphilus. The sequence continues at coordinate 652 of JACRJA010000047.1, forward strand.
AGCACTGGACGCCCCGCGACGCCGTGCGCCTGATGGCGAACCTCGTGTTCCGGCCGATCGCGGCCCAGATCAGGTCCGGCACCTACCTGCTCTACGACTGCGCCTGCGGCACCGGCGGCATGCTCACCGTCGGCGAGGAGACGCTCACCGCGATCGGCGCGCAGCGCGCCCAGCAGGTCAAGTGCCTGCTCTACGGCCAGGAGATCAACCCCGAGACCTACGCCGTCTGCAAGGCCGACATGCTGCTCAAGGGCGAGGGCGAGAGCGCCGACCACATCGTCGGCGGCGCGGAATGGTCCACGCTCGCGCACGACGCCTTCCCGGCCCAAGAGTTCGACTTCATGCTCGCCAATCCGCCCTACGGCAAGAGCTGGAAGAAGGACCTCGAAGCGATGGGCGGCAAGGACGGCATGCGCGACCCGCGCTTCAGGGTGATGCACCAGGGCGAGGAGTTGTCGCTCGTCACCCGCTCGAGCGACGGGCAGATGCTCTTCCTCGCCAACATGGCGTCCAAGATGAACGCCAGGTCCGCCCTCGGCAGCCGCATCGCCGAGGTGCACAACGGCAGCTCGCTCTTCACCGGCGACGCCGGGCAGGGCGAGAGCAACATCCGCCGCTGGCTGATCGAGAACGACTGGCTCGAGGCCATCGTCGCGCTGCCGCTCAACCTCTTCTACAACACCGGCATCGCCACCTA
>JACRJA010000048.1 GCA_016235745.1 Rhodocyclales bacterium
ATCGCTTCTCGACGTTCTTCAGCGTACTTCATCGGAACCCCTTCTCTGCCCCTTGGTGGTTGAGGATTCTAAACACAGTTCAGGTTCCAACTATTCTGACACTGGGGGCGGTGATCCCGGCGGTGCTCTTCTGGCGGCACACCTACGTGCTGATGGGCTTCACGCTCGGGTTCGCGGCGCTGTACGTGTGGCTGTACCGGCGCATCGTGCGCTTTCGCACGCCGGGGGTGCTGCGGCGGAGGTGAGGTTGCCCACTCGGGAGCCTGGCCGCGCGCATCTCACCCAGGCAGGTGGTCACGACCACGCGCTCGGCCCAGGTTTCGAGCTCCTCGCTCGACGCCGAGTGCAGGCGCGTTTGCACCCACTCGGGCAGCGGCCCGAAGCGGCGGGTGAGCATGCGTTGGAGTAAGAGGGCCTCGCCTTCGAGCCGCCCCAGCCCTTTGGCCGGCAGGAACCCTTCGATGAGGTGCTGCACTACCTTGGGCGAGGAGAAGAGGTGCTTGTAGCTGGCGTCGTGGCGGGCGTTCATGGGGGGTATTGTAGCCGGGCAGGGGCATTTTTGTGCTGCTCAGCGCAGCGGCGTGTCGGAGCGCGGGAGCGCGGGGGCGCGGGGGCGTCGGAATGCGGCGTTACGTCAATAAGTGGGTGTCCCTTTGTTTTCTTAGGTCTTCGAGCTTTTCCATCAGGGCCTTGAATGCCTTTGCCGGCACGCAATAGAAGGCGGGTTCATTGCGGTTGAGGATGGCCACCGGTCCACCCTTCCCGGCGGCAGGATCTCGGCAAGGTCAGTGCAGGGCGGCAAGTGCGGCTTCCGGCGCTTTGTCCAGCACTCTGAGCAATGCCTTGGCGGCACCCGTTGGGCAGCGCTTTCCTTGTTCCCAGTTGCGGATGGTGTCTAGCGGAACATTGATCCGCTCGGCAAATTCCGCCTGGCTTAGGCCCAAGCGCAGGCGGAGGCGGCGCACGAAGCGGGCGACGTCTTGCGTTGCCTCGGCCTCATCGGCGGCGGCTTGTCGGGCAATGTCGGTCTCCGTCGTGGCATCGACCCGCTCTGGATCGATGCGCCCTACCTCCAGCGATTCTGGAATTGCAGGGTCAATCCTCATGCGTACGTTTTTCATGGCGTGATTGTAGTTCAACGGCCTACCCGCCACAAGGTGCAAAGCGACGTTATTTCGGCGGCCCTTGTTCCAGTTCGAGGCGTAGCCGGGTGAGGACGCGCGTTTCGAGCAGCGCCATTTCTTCGGCGAGGATTTGCGGCAGGCGCCGTTCGATCCAGCGCAGTTGCGCTTCGGCGGCGGGGGCGAGGGTAGCAGCGGGGGGCGGGGCGCTTGCGGCGGGGGAGGGATCGACGACTTCCGTGAGGAGCGGCAGGTCGTCTACGGGAAGCGGCGGGGTGGCAGGGGATGGGTCGTTGGCTGGGGTCATGGGGTCGGGGTCTTGCGGGGGATGGCCTGGACGTCGTGACCTTCGGCGCGGTAGCGGCGAAAACGTTCGCGCGCGGGGGCCTTGTCGCTTTCCTGGGCGCTGACGACTTCCAGGATCCAGTCGGTGGATGGGTTCAGCTCGGGGTAGGAGCGGGCGAGCTGGATGAGGACGGGGCGCGGCGGGAGGGGGGCTGTGGCCGGAAGGAGGACGATGGGGGTTTGCTCGGCAAGCGGCGAGCTCGCGGGCACGTTGGGTAGGAAGTCGCCGGCTTGGTGCGTCCACAGGCGCTGGGCGAAGACGGCGAGCGCCGCTTCGTCTTCCAGGCGCACGGCCACTTCTTGCCCGGCGCGGTAGGCGCGGGCGACGAGCTCGTAGGCGAGCGCGAGCGGCTCGGGCACGTCGTAGTAGAAACGCACGTGCGCCATGGAAGGGGTCAGTCGGCTTGGCGCCGAGCGGCAGCCCGATCGATGAGGAATTCGACGAGCAGCGGCACGGGGCGGCCGGTGGCGCCTTTCTTCTCGCCGGAGCGCCAGGCGGTGCCGGCGATGTCGAGATGTGCCCAGGGGACGTTATCGACGAAGCGGGCGAGGAAGCAGGCGGCGGTGATGGAGCCGGCGGCGCGGTCGGTGCTGACGTTGGCGACGTCGGCGAAGTTGCTCTTGAGCGCTTCCTGGTATTCGTCCCATAGGGGAAGCTGCCAGGCGGGGTCGGCGGCGCGCTCGCCACTTTCGAGGAGCGCTTGCGCGAGCGTTTGGTCGTTGGCCATGAGACCGGTGGCTTCCTTGCCGAGGGCGATGACGATGGCGCCGGTGAGCGTGGCGACGTCGATGAGGCACTCGGGGCGGTATTCGCGCTGAGCGTAGGTGAGGGCGTCGCACAGGATGAGCCGGCCTTCGGCGTCGGTGTTGAGAATCTCTACCGTGCGGCCGGCGAGCGTGCGCACGACGTCGCCCGGGCGGGTGGCGGTGCCGCTGGGGAGGTTCTCGGTGGCGGGGACGATGGCCACGACGTCGAGCGGGAGCTCGAGCCGGGCGACGGCTTCCAGGGTGCCGAGCACGGCGGCGGCGCCGCACATGTCGAATTTCATTTCGTCCATTTGGGCGGCGGGCTTGAGGGAGATGCCGCCGGAGTCGAAGGTGATGCCTTTGCCGATGAGGACGATGGGGCGGCGCTTGCCGCGCTTCTCGCCGCTGCCACGGTATTCGGCCACGATGAACTTGGGCGGGGTCTTGCTGCCGGCGGCTACCGCGAGGAAGGCGCCCATGCCCAGGCGCTCGGCGTCTTCGCGTTCGAGCACTTCGACCTTGAGGCCGTAGGTCTTGCCGAGTTCGAGGGCGGTTTCGGCGAGCTTGGCCGGGGTGCAGAGGTTGGGCGGGAGGTTGCCGAGCTCGCGGGCGCGCGCCATGCCGGCGGCGATCGCCCGGCCTTGTTCGAGGGCGGCGAGTTCGTCGGGGGTGAGCGGGGTGGGCAGCGTCAGTTCGATGCGCTCGGCGCCGCGGGGTTTCTTGCCGTTGGTGGTTTTGGTGGCTTCGAAGCGGTAGGTGGCGTCTTCCAGCGTAGCGGCGAGCCGGCGCAGGCGCTCGGCGAGGGTGGTGCCGGGGACGTCGAGTTCGGCGAGCGGCACGACCGCCGTGCCGCCGGGGCCGTTGGCGAGCGCGGCGGCGGCCGCGCGCAGCGCCTTCATCCAGGCGCGACGGTCGAGCTTGGCGCGCGGCCCGAGCGAGACGACGTGCAGCCGCTCGACGTCCAGCCCTGGGAGGGTGGTGTAGGTGTGCAGACTTCCGGCCTTGTCGAGATCGGTTTCTTCGTCCATGAGCGCCGTGAGCTTGCCTTTGCTGAGCTTGTCGAGGCGCTTGGCGAGCGGCGTGGGCTCGTCGGCGAAGACGGGGAGCACGAAGGAGGCGGCAGGGATTTTTTCGGGGGGTTGGACGTTTATGGTAAATTCCACGGGCTCACTCCTGGCAGTCGATTCGATGATCTTTCGTCGCAGCATTTTAGCCGAGATCGTACAGAACACGGTGATGACGGCCGTCGGGCTGCTGGCGGTGGCTCTGACCGTGCTCGTGGTGCGGCTGGTGTCGCAGGCGGCAAGCGGCGATCTGCCGGCCGATATCCTGGGACCGGCGCTGGGCTTGAGCACGCTCGCTCAAATGCCGTTGGTCTTGGTGCTGGGAGGGTTCGCCGGCGCCTTGCTGACGATCCAGCGTCTGGCGCGCGATTCGGAACTCGTGGTGTGGCGCGCGGCCGGAGTGTCGCGGGCGGCGTTCTATGATCCCTTGGTCGCTTTCATGCTGCCGCTGACGGCCGTGGTGCTGTGGCTCACGCTGTGGGTGTCGCCCTGGGCCGACCGGCAGCGGGCGGAGCTGGAGGCGAGCGCGGCGGCGCGCGACGAGACGCAGAGCGTCGCTGCGGGCGTGTTTCGCGAGTCGGGCGATGGGCGGCGGGTGTTTTTCGTGATGGCGACGGAAGAGGGCCGCAATCAGCTCTTTGCGCGCTTGCTGAACGATGAGGGCAAGACTTCGGTGGTGCTGGCGGCCGAGGCCGAACTCTTTCAGCGCGATGGGGCGCAATGGGTGCGCCTGCGGGACGGGCGGCGCTACGACGAGAGCGACACGCCCCTTTCCTTTCGCGTGGTGCAGTTCGCCTGGCAGGAGCTGCGCCTGCAGTCGAAGACGGCCGACGAGCCGAAATTTCGCCTGAAATCGAGGCCCATCGATAACCTGCTGGCGCAACCAGGGAAAGAGGAACTGGCCGAACTCGCGCGGCGTCTGGGCTTGCCGTTGGCGCTGATCCTTTTCATTCTCATGGCGTTGCCTTTGGGCGAATCGAATCCGCGCACGAGCAGGGGGTATACCTTGATCCTGGCCTTGCTCATCTTCGTGTCGTACACGAACCTCATCAGTGTGAGCTATGGCTGGATCGCCCGCGGCAAGCTGTCGTTTGTCTCGGGGTTGTTGCTGCCGCACGGCTTGGCGTTCGCTACGTGGCTGGCCTTGTTGTACTGGCGGAGGAAGCGCGGATGAAGGTGCTGACGCGCTGGATCGTGTCGGACGTTTTGCGAGCCACGGCGCTGGTGACGGGCCTGTTCGTGGCCCTCTTTCTTTTTTTCGATTTCATCGATCAGCTCGAAGACCTCGGCCGCGGTGCTTACGGTTTGAAAGAGGCGTTGATCTACGTCGTGTTGCGCCTGCCTTCGCGGCTCTATGAGTTGCTGCCGATCGCCCTCTTGGTGGGGACGTTGGGGGCGCTGACACAAATGGCGCGCCATTCGGAGCTGGCGGTGCTGCGTGCTTCGGGCATGTCGGTGCGCGCGCTGTGGGGCAAGCTGGCCCTGGCCGCGACGATCATGGCGCTGCTGATCTTTGCCGTTGGCGAATGGCTGCTGCCTCCGTCGGAGCAGGCTGCGAGGACCTTCCGCGGCAATGCCTTGGGGTCCAGCGAGGTCTCGACCGATCTGCGCTCGGGGCTGTGGATTCGGGAAGGGAACGATTTCATCAACGTGCGGCGTGTCGGCCGGGATGGGCGGCTGCGCGCCTTGGAGATCTTCCGCTTTGGCCCGGATCGGACCTTGACGGCGATCGACCGGGCAGCAGAGGCGGCATTCGACCCGGAGCGCGGCGTCTGGCGCTTGAACGAGGTGCAGCGGCGCCGCTTCGCGCCGGATCGGATCGTGGCCGAATCCTTGCCGGAGCTCGAGTGGAAGACGGAGCTCACGCCCAACGTGTTGGCGGTGCTGACGATGGAGCCATCGCGCATGACGATGTGGGCGCTCTATACCTTCAGCCGGCATCTACTGCGCAATGGGCAGAACGCGGACCGCTATCTCCAGGCGCTTTTGCGTAAGCTGGTCTATCCGCTGACGGCCTTCGTGATGGTGACGCTGGCCTTGCCGTTTGCCTTGGGCCATGCCCGGGGGGCGCCGGTCGGTTTCAAGGTGTTCCTGGGAACGCTGCTGGGGGTTGGCTTCCATCTGCTCAATTCGCTCTCGAGCAGTCTGGGCATGCTCGTCGGCTGGTCGCCCTGGCTGGCGGCGGCGCTGCCAGGCATGGCTTTCATGCTGCTTGCGCTGGCGATGATGCACTGGGTGGAGCGGCGCTGAGGGGGGAAAGAAAAGGCCCGTGAGGGCCTTTGGGGCGCCGCGAACAACCTACTGCGCGGCCGCATGGCGGCGTTGCGCGGTGCTCGGAGGCTCGCCTATCTGCATGATATGTCTCGCCTCCTGCGCTCCGTGCGCCTTGCCCTGCAGCCGCTCGCGACGGTCGTTCGCGGCGCTCTCTTGGAGGAAGAGCCGGCAGGATTATTGCGCCGCGCTTTCCTGGGTTTTGCGCACGATCTTTTCCTTGATGCGGGCGGATTTGCCGCTGCGCTCGCGCAGGTAGTAGAGCTTGGCGCGGCGCACGTCGCCGCGGCGCACGACCTGGATCGAGGCCACCAGCGGCGAGTAGAGCTGGAACGTGCGCTCCACGCCCACGCCGGAGGAGATCTTGCGCACGATGAAGGAGGAGTTGAGGCCGCGGTTGCGCTTGGCGATGACCACGCCTTCGAAGCTCTGCAGCCGCTCGCGGTTGCCTTCTTTCACCTTGACCTGCACGGCGACCGTGTCGCCGGCGCGGAAGTCGGGAATGGATTTGTCGGCGGTGAGGCGGGCGATCTCTTCGCGTTCGATCTGTTCGATCAGGTTCATCAGGAGCTCCTGGTAGCAAAAACGCCCCTTCGCGGGGCTGGTGGCGCGCAGAGCAGCCCGGTTTCAGGCTGATGCGTCGCGGCTTTCTTCCTGCTCGAGTTCTTCGAGCAGGCGCGATTCTAGCACGGAAAGGGGTCGGGCGGCGAGGAGATCGGGCCGCAGCGCCCGGGTGCGGCGCAGGCGTTCTTTGATGCGCCAGCGCTCGATCGCTTCATGGTCGCCCGAGCGCAGCACTTCGGGCACCGCCCGGCCGGCGAAGACTTCGGGGCGGGTGTAGTGGGGGTGATCGAGTAGGCCGCCGACGTAGGAGTCGGCTTCGGCCGACTGGGCATCGCCCAGCGCGCCGGGCAGTTGCCGGATCACGGCGTCGAGCACGACCATGGCGGCGAGTTCTCCGCCGGAGAGGACGAAGTCGCCAATGGAGAGTTCTTCATCGACTTCGGCTTCGATCACGCGTTGGTCGATGCCTTCGTAGCGGCCGCACAGCAGGATGAAGGCCGGCCGCGCGGCAAGCCGCATCACTTCGGCGTGATCGAGTCGCCTGCCTTGGGGGGAGAGGTAGATGACCGGGCCGGGGGCGCCAGCGGCGCGGCGTTGCTGCTCGCGGGCGTGACGCAGGGCGGCGGTGAGGGGCTCGGGGCGCATGAGCATGCCGGGGCCGCCGCCGTAGGGGCGGTCGTCGACGCGCCGGTGGGGGTCGTCGGTGAAATCGCGCGGGTCGTGTAGCGCGAGTTCGTAGAGGCCGCGCTCGCGCGCGCGCCGGGTGACCCCGTGCTCGGTGAGGGCGGCGAACATGGCGGGGAAGATCGTGACGACGTCGTAGCGGCGCATCGGCTACCAGTCGGGGTTCCAGTCGACGGTGAGGCGGCGCTGCGCTAGATCTACGTCGAGCACGTAGGCGCGCACGAAGGGGATGAGGTGGGTGCGATCGCGGGCTTCGTCGCGCACGCAGAGGACGTCGTTGGCGCCGGTGGTGATGAGCTCGGTGACGCGGCCCAGCGGGGCGCCGTCTTGCGTATATACCTCGGCGCCGATCAAATCGCCCCAGTAGTATTCGTCCGCTTCCGGTTTGGGCAGCACCTCGCGCGGCGCGCCGACGTACCAGCCTTGGTACGATTCGGCGGCAGTGCGATCGTCGATGCCGGAGAATTTGACGATGAGGCCGCGGCCGTGCGGGCGCAGCTCGGCGAGCGTCAAGGTCTGCCAGGATTCGAGGGGAACGTCGGGTGCAGGCGCGACCCACCAGCGGGGCATTTCGGCCCAGGCGCCGGGGTCGTCACCGTATGCGTGGAGTTTGAACCAGCCTTTGATGCCGAACGGGGCGACGAGGCGCCCCAGCACGACGATGGCCATGAAATCGGGATTCAGGCGGCGGCGCTTTGGCGCGCTTGCTTCACGAGACGAAGCACGGTGGGGGAGAGCTGGGCACCCTGGCTGGTCCAGTAGTCGATGCGGCCGAAATCGATGGACAGGCCTTTTTCGTTGCCGGAGGCGAGCGGGTTGTAGTAGCCGACGCGCTCGATGAAGCGACCGTCGCGGCGGTTGCGCGAATCGGTGACCACGAGGCTGTAGAAGGGGCGCTTCTTGGCGCCGCCACGGGCGAGACGGATGACGACCATGCGTGTTCCTCGATGTGCGATAGTGATCGAAAACCGCGGATTATACGGGCTTCGGGAAAAGGAATCAATGCTGCGCCGGTGCGTGGCGGCGCAGGCGCTCGGGCGCGGCGTATTCGATCACGGTGCGGCCGCGCGCTTCGCGCAGCACGTGGATGCCGCGTTCGGGATAGAGGTAGTGGCGCGTGCCGCTTTCTTCCTCTTCCCAGACGTGGGCCGGGGGGCCGAAGCGCTCGCGGATCACGGTTTCGTCGAGGCTCGCCTTGGGCAGGAAAGTGATCAGGGTGAGCTCGAGGCCGGCAAAAGGTGCGAGCTCGGACTCTTTGAGTTCGACTTTGCGCGCTCCGCCCGCCGTGGGGGATTTTTTGCTCCGCCGGGCGAATTCGCGTTCGAGGAGGGCAGGCTCGCCTGCGAAACGCAGGATGAGCTTGCCTTCGATGTAGCCGGCGGTGAAGTCGGGGTAGTAGGCTTCGAGCACGGGCGCGCTTCCTTCCCGTGCGAGGATCGCCCACTGTCCGTCTTCCCCGAGGTGGCGGCGGGCGTCCGCCACGGTGCTGCCTTCTACGGCAAGACCGAAGACGACGGGGTGGCCGCGCCCATCGAGCGTGACGCGCCAGGGCAGGGGCGGTTCGGGAGCGGCGGTCTGCGGGGGAGGTGTGGGATGCCACAGGAGGCGCACGAGTGGGGCGAGGATGATGCCCAGCAGCGTCAAGCCTAGGATCCAGTACAGCTGACGCAGGCGAATCTTTTTCCTGGCCATGGGGGTCGGCGCAGCTCCGATGTGGCGTGGTTTCCTTGCATCATAGACGATGCGGCTGCGGAAGGGAAGGGTGCGGCGGACGGTATAATCGGCGTTTTCCGCAAAGGGTCGACGGTCATCCAATGAGCGAAATCGTCTCGTTCTCAGGAGGCGCTGCCTGGTCGGCGCCGAGGTTGCAGCGTCTGGCGCGGCGTCTGGCCGCGGCAATCGGCCGGGAGGCGACGCTGTCGGCGCGGCAGTGGTTCTGGGCCGAACTCGATGAGCCGCTCGATGCGGCATCCCGGGCGCGCCTGATGGAGCTCATGTCGGCGCAGCCGGCGCCGGCGCAGGCGTTGGAGGACGCGCTCGTCGTGCTGCCGCGCTTCGGCACCATCTCGCCGTGGTCCTCCAAAGCCACCGACATCGTGCGGCAATGCGGGATCGCCGCGGTGCGCCGGGTGGAGCGCGGCATCGTCTATCGGCTGGAAGGCTTCGGGCGGCTGGCGCAGGCGCAGCGCGAGGCGGTGGCGGCCCTGCTGCACGACCGCATGACGGAGGCGGTGGTCTACGATCCGGCCGAGGGGGCGAGGCTCTTTGCGCATTTCCCGCCCAGGCCGCTCGAGACGGTGCCACTCTTGCGCGAGGGGCGCGCGGCGCTGGAGGCGGCCAACGGCGCCATGGGCCTGGCGCTGTCGGATGAGGAGATCGACTACCTGCTCGAGGCTTACCGGCGCCTGCAGCGCGATCCGACCGACGTCGAGCTCATGATGTTCGCCCAGGCCAATTCCGAGCACTGCCGGCACAAGATCTTCAACGCGCGCTGGATCATCGACGGCCAGGAGCAGGAGAAGTCGCTCTTCCAATGGATTCGCGACACGCACGCGGCGCATCCCGAAGGCACCATCGTGGCTTACGCCGACAACGCGGCGGTGTTCGAGGGGCGCGAGTGCGAGGTGCTCCATCCCGACGCCGATGGCGTGTGGCGCGCCCACCGCGAGCGCATGCATTTCCTCGGCAAGGTGGAGACGCACAACCATCCCACGGCGATCTCACCTTTCCCGGGCGCGGCCACGGGCGCAGGCGGCGAGATCCGCGACGAGGGGGCCACGGGCCGCGGCGCCAGGCCCAAGGCGGGGCTTGCCGGCTTTACGGTCTCCAATTTGTGCCTGCCCGGCTTCGAGCAGCCTTGGGAGCGCGCCTAAGGGCGCCCGGGGCGCATTGCGTCGCCGCTGGAGATCATGATCGAGGGGCCGATCGGGGCGGCGGCCTTCAACAACGAGTTTGGCCGACCCAACCTGGCCGGGTACTTCCGTACCTTCGAGCTCGAAGTCGACGGCGAGGTGCGCGGTTATCACAAGCCCATCATGATCGCCGGCGGGGTGGGGGCGATCCAGGCGCGGCAGGCGAAGAAAGTCGGCTTCGCGCCGGGTACGCTGCTCATCCAGCTCGGCGGGCCGGGGATGCTGATCGGCCTGGGCGGCGGGGCGGCTTCTTCGGTGAGCGCGGGCACGAACGAGGCCGAGCTCGACTTCGCCTCGGTGCAGCGCGGCAACCCGGAGATGCAGCGCCGCTGCCAGGAGGTGATCGACCGCTGCTGGCAGCTGGGCGCTGACAATCCCATTCTCTCCATCCATGACGTGGGGGCCGGCGGGCTGTCGAACGCGCTGCCCGAGCTCGTCGACGGGGCGGGGCTGGGGGCGCACGTGGCGCTGCGCGAGATCCCGATCGAGGAGCCGGGCATGAGCCCGCGCGAGATCTGGTGCAACGAGGCGCAGGAGCGCTACGTGCTGGCGGTGGCGCCGCAGCAGCTCGAACGCTTCGCCGCCATTTGCGCGCGCGAGCGTTGCCCCTTTGCGGTGGTGGGCGAGGCCAGTGATGACGGCATGCTCATCGTGCACGACCGGCTCTTCGGCAACGACCCGGTGCACCTGGAGATGGAGACGCTCCTTGGCAAGCCGCCGAAGATGGTGCGCAGCGTCTCGCGCCGGGCGATCCACCTGCCGCCTTTCGACCTCACCCCGATCGCGCTCGAGGAGGCGATCGAGCGGGTGCTGGCGCTGCCGGCGGTGGCGAGCAAGAAGTTTCTCATCACCATCGGGGATCGCACCGTCGGCGGCTTGACGGCGCGCGATCAACTGGTCGGGCGCTGGCAGGTGCCGGTGGCCGACGTGGCGGTCACTTCGGCCGATTTCACGGGATACGCGGGCGAAGCCTTCGCCATGGGCGAGCGCACGCCGCTGGCCTGCGTCGATCCGGCCGCCTCGGGGCGCATGGCGGTGGGTGAGGCCATCACCAATCTCGCCGCGGCCGACGTGGCGGAACTCAGACGGGTGAAACTTTCGGCCAACTGGATGGCGGCGGCGGGACACCGCGGCGAGGACGCGAGGCTCTACGAGACGGTCGCTGCGGTGAGCCGCTTCTGCCAGGCGGCGGGGCTGGCGATTCCGGTGGGCAAGGATTCGCTCTCGATGAAGACGGCCTGGCGCGAGGCCGACGGCAGCGAGCGCGCGGTGGTCTCGCCGGTGTCGCTCATCGTCACGGCCTTTGCCCCGGTCGAGGACGTGCGCCGCACGCTCACGCCGCAGCTCGTGCGCGAGGGCGCGCGCGAGACGGAACTGGTGCTGATCGATCTGGGCGAGGGCAAAAACCGCCTGGGCGGCTCGGCCCTCGCCCAGGTGTATGCCTCGGTGGGCGAGCAGGCGCCCGACGTGCGTCCCGAGGCGCTCACCGGGTTCTGGCGCGCGCTGCGCGCGCTGCGCGAGCGCGGCCTGGTGCTTGCCTATCACGACCGTTCCGACGGCGGCTTGCTCGCCTGCGCCGCCGAGATGATGTTCGCTTCGGGCTGTGGCCTTTCGCTGCAGCTCGACACGGTGGCGATCGGCGGCGCCTGCCTGGACGTGGATTCGACCAAGCGCGCCGACACCGTGCTGGGACGGCGCAACGACGCGGTGCTCGCGGCGCTCTTTGCCGAGGAGCTGGGGGCGCTCATCCAGATCGAGCGCGAGCGGCGCGAGGAGGTGCGCGAGATCCTGCGCGCGCACGGCGTGGCGCATCACTTCGTGGGCACGCCCAACGATCGCGACGAACTGCGGATCTGGCACGGCGGACAGCTCCTCTACGCCGCCCCGCGCACGGCGCTGTGGCAGCGCTGGAGCGAGGTGAGCCGGCGCATCGCCCGCCTGCGCGACGACGAATCCTGCGCCGAGGAGGAATTCGCCTCGCTTGCCGACGCCGCGGATCCGGGGCTTTCCTGCACCCTTACGTTTGCAGTGGGCAAGGCGCCCATGGTGGGGAGCGGCGCGCGCCCGCGCGTGGCCATCCTGCGCGAGCAGGGGGTCAATAGCCATGCGGAGATGGCCGCGGCGTTTTCCCGCGCCGGGTTCGAGGCCGTGGACGTCCCCATGACCGATCTCGTCGCCGGCCGGCGACGGCTCGACGAATTCAAGGGGATCGCCGCCTGCGGGGGGTTTTCCTACGGCGACGTGCTGGGGGCGGGCGCCGGTTGGGCCAAGGCCATCCTCTACCACGAGGCGCTGCGGGCGCAGTTCGCGGCGTTCTTCGCGCGCGAGGACAGTTTCGCCCTGGGGGTGTGCAACGGCTGCCAGATGATGGCGCAGCTTTCTCCCATCATCCCGGGGGCGGAGCACTGGCCGCGCTTCGTGCGCAACCGCAGCGAGCAGTTCGAGGCGCGCTTCGTGATGGTGGAAGTGCTGGAGAGCCCCTCGATCTTCTTTGCCGACATGGAGGGAAGCAGGTTACCCATCGTGGTGAGCCACGGCGAGGGGCGCACGGAGTTCGCTTCGCCCGAGCAGGCGCAGCGGGCGATCGCGACGCTTCGCTATATCGATCACCGCGGCGCGCCCACCGAGCGCTACCCGTTCAACCCCAACGGTTCCGCCGGCGGCTCGACCGGCTTTACTACCCCGGATGGGCGCTTCACCATCCTCATGCCACATCCGGAGCGTTCCTTCCGCACCGTGCAGTGGTCCTGGGCGCCCCCAGGCTTGGGCGAAGAGGCTCCGTGGTTCCAGCTCTTCGTGAACGCCCGGCGTTGGGTGGGGTGAAAAAGCCGCAAACGGTCGAATATCTTGTAGAAACACCCCCAATGGTGATATATTCCGTCATCTCGTCCGGGCAAACTTGCTAAGTTGCCCGGATTTCCGGTTGGTAAGCAAACGGAAATGGGCTCATCTAGCCCATTTTTTTTTCTCGGGTGGAACATGGTGGATCTGGAAGCCTTGGTCGAGCAGGTGGTCTCAGGCATGGGCTATGAACTCGTCGATTTCGAGGTCTCGCCCCGGGCGCGCATCCTGCGCGTGTTCATCGACATCGAGCGCGGCGTCACCGTCGACGACTGCGCCGCGGTGAGCGATCAGCTGCAGCGCGTCTTCGAGGTCGAGGACATCGACTACGACCGGCTGGAGGTCTCTTCGCCAGGGCTCGACCGGGTGCTGAAGAAACCGCGCGATTTCGCCCGCTTCGCCGGCTCTCAGGTACAGCTCAAGCTGCGCGAGCCCTGGCAGGGGCGCAAGAACCTGAAAGCGCAGCTGCTGGGCATCGAGGCGGATCGGGTGCGCGTGGCGAGCGAGCTGGGAGAACACGAATTCGCCCTGGCGGAGATCGATCGGGCCCGCCTCGTTCCTCAATTCGATGGGTTTGGAGGTAAGAAGCAATGAGTCGCGAACTGCTGTTGCTGGTCGATGCGCTGGCCCATGAAAAGAACGTCTCCAAGGACGTGGTCTTCGCCGCCCTGGAAGCGGCGCTCGCTTCGGCCACCAAGAAGCACCTTCATGAAGACGCCGACGTGCGCGTGGAGATCGACCGTTCCACCGGCGCCTACCGCGCCTGGCGCCGCTGGCTGGTGCTGCCCGATGCCGAGGTGACCAACGACGAGCGCGAGATGGGCTTGATCGACGCGCGCGAGCTCGACCCCGACATCCGCGTGGGGGAATACCTCGAGGAAGAGATCCCGGTGCAGGACCTGGGGCGCATCGGCGCCCAGACGGCCAAGCAGATCGTGCTGCAGAAGATTCGCGACGCCGAGCGCGAACAGATTCTCGAAGAATTCCTCTCGCGCAACGAGACGCTCGTCTCCGGTACCATCAAGCGCATGGAGCGCGGCAACGCCATCGTCGAGATCGGCCGGCTGGAAGCGCTTCTGCCGCGCGAGCAGATGATCCCCCGCGAGGCGCTGCGGGTGGGCGATCGCATCAAGGCGGTGGTCATCCGGGTCGACCGCAGCGGCCGAGGGCCGCAGCTCATTCTCTCTCGCACCTCGCCCGAATTGGTCGTCAAGCTGTTCGAGCTGGAGGTACCGGAGATCGAAGAGGGGCTCATCGAGATCAAGGGCTGCGCCCGCGATCCCGGCCTGCGCTCCAAGATCGCCGTGCATTCCAAGGATCCGCGGCTCGACCCGGTGGGCACCTGCGTGGGTATGCGCGGCTCGCGCGTGATGGCGGTCCGCAACGAAATCGCCCAGGAGCAGATCGACATCATCGTCTGGTCGCCCGATCCGGCGCAGTACGTGATCGCCGCGCTGCAGCCGGCCGAGGTGCTCTCCATCGTGGTCGATGAAGAAAAGCATGCCATGGACGTGGTGGTCGACGAGGCCAATCTGGCGATCGCCATCGGCCGCGGCGGGCAGAACGTGCGGCTCGCCTCCGAGCTCACCGGCTGGACCATCAACCTGATGAGCCAGACCGAGTCGCAGCAGAAACAGGAAGGGGAGCGCCAGGCTTTGCGCGCGCTCTTCATGGAGAAGCTCGACGTGGACGAAGAGCTCGCCGACCTGCTCATCGACGAAGGGTTCTCTTCGCTCGAAGAAGTCGCCTACGTGCCGCTCTCCGAGATGCTGGCCATCGAAGGTCTGGACGAAGAGACGGTGCAGGCGCTGCGCGAGCGCGCCCGCACGGCGCTGCTCACCGAGGCGATCGCCATCGAGGAGGCGCTCGAAAAAGTGGAGCCGGCGCTCTTGGCGCTGGAGGGGATGGACAAGGATCTGGCCGTGAAGCTCGCCCGCCAGGGCCTCACTCGGCTCGACGATCTGGCGGAACTGGCGACCGACGAGCTCGCCGAATTGACCGGCATCGACCATGAGCGCGCCGCCGATCTGATCACCAAGGCGCGCGCGCACTGGTTCGAGTAAGGGGGTAGTAGGATGGAAGCAAAAAACGTCAAGGAATTCGCCGACGAGCTCAGGCTCGACGTGCAGCGCCTGCTCGATCAGTTTCGGCAGGCGGGAGTGGAGAAGAGAAGCGCCGAGGATCCCGTCACGAGCAGAGACAAGGCGCAGCTGCTCGCCTTTCTCAAGCGCCAGCACGGCGAGAGCGCCAGTGGCAAGATCACGCTGACGCGCAAGGAGACCACAGCGCTGCAGGCTACCGACGCCCAAGGCCGGGCGCGCACGGTACAGGTCGAGGTGCGCAAGAAGCGGGTACTCGTCAATCGAGACGAAGTGCTGGCCAAGGCGAAGGAAGAGCAGGCCAAGGTCGAGGCGGCGTTGAAGGCGGCGCAGGCGGTGGAAACGGTCGCGCGTGCGACCCCTACGCATGAAGAAGCGGCTCCTGCCGCTCCCGCGGTCGAAGCGGCTCAGCCGGAGGTTGCGGCTTCCTCGCCGGCCGAGGCGCACTCCGTCGCCGCCGCGCCTGCCGCTCCCGCGGCCGAAGAAACGGCGGCCGAGGCGCCAGTGCCGGCGGCGCGGGAAGTGCCTTCCGCGGAGACCGTGGCCGAGGCCGCGGCGGAGCAGCCTCCCGCTGCCGAGCCCAAAGCAGCCGAGACGAAGGCGGCCGAGCCCCGAGCGGAATCGGCCCCCCCCAAGGCGAAGCTCACGCGGCCCGCGACGCCCGTGACGTCCATCCTGCCGCCCGAAGAGCTCGCGCGCCGGGAAGCCGAAGCGAAGCGCCAGGCCGAACTGCGCGCCCGCCAGGAGGCCGACCTGCGCGCCAAGCGCGAGCGCGAGCTCGCCCGCCAGGCGCGGGCCCAGGCGCAGCTGCAAGAAGAAGCGGCGAAGGCCAGAGAAGCCGCCGAGGCTACCGCTGCAGCCGCCGCTCCCGCAGCTCCCGCCACTTCCGCGGCGGCCAAACCGGCCACCGCGGAACGGCCGACCCTGCACAAGGCGAAGGACAAAGAGAAAAAGGTCGAGAAGAAAGTCGATGAGCGCGCGCCCAGCAAGCGCGGCGGGCTCAAGGTGCGGGCGCTCGACGACGGCAGCGCCGGCTGGAAAGGCGGCGGCAAGGGAGGCAAGGCCGGAAGGCGTGCCGCCCGCGGTACCGAGTCGCATGGCCAACAATTCCAGGCGCCGACCGAGCCGATCGTGCGCGAGGTGCACGTGCCCGAGACCCTCACCGTGGCCGAATTGGCGCACAAGATGGCGGTCAAGGCCACCGATCTCATCAAGACCATGATGAAGATGGGCATCATGGCCACCATCAACCAGGTCATCGACCAGGAAACGGCCATGATCGTGGTCGAGGAGATGGGACACAAGGCCGTGCCGGCGCGCCTGGACGAACCCGATGCCTTCCTCGAAGAGGTCGGCGCGCAGCACTACGAAGAAAAACCGCGTCCGCCGGTGGTCACGGTCATGGGCCACGTCGACCACGGGAAAACCTCCCTGCTCGACTACATCCGCCGCACCAAGGTGGCGGCGGGCGAAGCGGGCGGCATCACGCAGCACATCGGGGCGTATCACGTCGAGACGCCGCGCGGCACCATCACCTTCCTCGACACGCCGGGCCACGAAGCCTTCACGGCCATGCGGGCGCGGGGAGCGCAAGCCACCGACATCGTGGTGCTGGTGGTGGCCGCCGACGACGGGGTGATGCCGCAGACGCGCGAGGCGATCCACCACGCGCGTGCCGCCGGCGTGCCCATCATCGTGGCCGTCAACAAGATCGACAAGCCCGACGCCCACCCCGAACGGGTGCGGCAGGAACTGGTGGCCGAAGGGGTGATCCCCGAGGAATACGGCGGCGACACCATGTTCTATAACGTCTCGGCCAAGACGGGGCAGGGGATCGACGAGCTGCTCGAAGGCATCCTGCTGCAGGCCGAAGTGCTGGAGCTCAAAGCGCCGTTCGAAGGGTCGGCCAAAGGCATCGTGCTGGAGGCGCGGCTGGACAAAGGGCGCGGGCCGGTGGCCTCGGTCCTGGTGCAGAGCGGCACGCTGCGTAAAGGCGACGTGGTGCTCGTCGGCTCGACCTGGGGCCGGGTGCGGGCCATGCTCGACGAGACCGGCAAGCCGGTCGACTCGGCCGGCCCCTCGATGCCGGTCGAGATCCTGGGGCTGGAAGACGTGCCGCAGGCGGGCGAAGAATTCGTCGTGCTGGCCGACGAGCGCAAGGCGCGCGAGATCGCCCTCTATCGCCAGGGCAAGTTCCGTGAGGTGAAACTGGCCAAGCAGCAATCGCTCAAGCTCGAGAACCTCTTCGAGCAAATGAGCGAGGGCGAGGTGAAGACGCTGCCCATCATCATCAAGGCCGACGTGCAAGGCTCGCTCGAAGCGCTCAAGCAGTCGCTGGAAAAACTCTCCACCGACGAGGTCAAGGTGCAGGTCATCCACGGCGCCGTGGGCGGCATCAGCGAGAGCGACGTGAACCTCGCCCGGGCTTCCAATGCCATAGTCATCGGCTTCAACGTACGCAGCGACGCCGGTGCCCGCAAGCTCGCCGAGAGCTACGGCGTGGACATCCGTTACTACAACATCATCTACGATGCGGTCGACGAGATCAAGGCGGCACTGAGCGGCATGCTCTCGCCCGAGCGCAAGGAAGAGATCATCGGTCTGGCCGAAGTGCGCCAGGTCTTCCGCGTGCCCAAAGTCGGCACCGTGGCCGGCTGCTACGTGCTCGAGGGCACGATCCGGCGCGGCGCCAGGGTGCGGGTGCTGCGCGACCACGTGGTCATCCACGAGGGCGAACTCGATTCGCTCAAGCGCTTCAAGGAGGACGTGCGCGAGGTCAAGGCCGGCTACGAGTGCGGCCTGTCGGTCAAGGGCTACAACGACATCCAGGTGGGCGACCAGATCGAGGTGTTCGAGGTGCGCGAAGTGGCGCGGGAACTGGCATGAAGGGGGGAAACCGCACACGCCTGCCGCGGGTGGCCGAAGGCATCCGCGAGGAGCTCGCCGAGTTGATCTCGCGGCACGTGAAAGACCCGCGCGTGGGCTTCGTCACCCTCACCGCCGTGGAGGTGAGCCCGGATTTCGCCCATGCCAAGGTGTATGTCTCTACCCTCGCCGATCCGGCCAGCATCCCCGAGCTGCTCGAAGGGCTGCAGCACGCCGCCGGTTTCCTGCGCCGCGAGCTCGGCCGGCGGCTGCGCATCCACACCATTCCGCAGCTCACCTTCGTCTACGACGAATCGATCGAGCGCGGCGTGCGCTTGGCGCATCTGATCGACGAGGCCGTGGGGAAAGCGCCGGAGCAAAAGGACGCTGAGGGCGAAGACCGTGGCGCTTGACGGCGTGGCGCTGCTGGACAAGCCCGAGGGCATCACGGCGAACGCCGCGCTGCAGCGCGTGCGCCGCGCCCTGGGGGCGGCCAAGGCCGGGCATACCGGCACGCTGGACCCCATGGCCACCGGTCTCATGCTGCTTGCCTTCGGCGAGGCGACCAAGTTCGCTCAGCGCTGGCTGGAAGCCGACAAGGTTTATCTCACGCGCGTGCGCTTCGGCGTGGCCACGAGCACGGGCGATGCCGAAGGCGAGGTGATCGCACGCGCGCCAGTTTCTTTCGGCGCCGCGGCGCTGCAGGCCGTACTGCCGCGTTTTCTCGGCACCATCGAGCAAGTCCCGCCCATGGTCTCGGCCCTGAAGCACGAAGGAAAGCCCTTGTACCGCTACGCCCGCGAGGGGGTGACGATCGAGCGCGCGGCCCGGCCGGTGACGATCCACGAGCTGCGCCTCGTGGAGTGGGACGAGGCGCTCGCGGCGGCCACGCTCTACGCCCGCGTCGGCAAGGGGACCTACATCCGCACGCTCGCCGAAGACATCGGCGCGGCGCTGGGGGTGCCCGCGCACATCGACCAGCTGCGGCGCCTGGCGATCGGCCCCTTTTCGCTCGAGGAAGCGAAAACGCTCGCCGAGTGGGAAGCGGCGGGGGAGGCGGGGCGGGAATGGCTTCTGCCGCCCGACGCCCTGGTGCGCGATCTGCCGTGCGTCGCGCTGGATGCGATCCGCGCTCAGGCCTTCCTTGCCGGTCAGCGCATCGGCCGGGCCGCGCTCGGCGATTTTCCTTCCTCCGGGATGGTGCGCGTCTACGGCAGGAATGACGAAGACAAGCCGATTTTCATCGGATTGGGCGAATACGACCCCACGCGGGGCTTGTCCCCGAAGCGCGTCATTGCTAATATAACGCCGCCTTCGTCGCGTGTTCCGGTCATCCCGGCCGAGTGATCCTTTCCGGATCGCGGCTAGTTTCATTTTTTGCGTTCAGATTCACGAGAGAGAACCCCATCCATGCTAGACAACGCAATCAAAGCCCGCATCATTGCGGAATACAAACGCGGCGACAACGACACGGGTTCGCCCGAAGTGCAGGTCGCGCTGCTCACCGCCCGCATCGAGGGCTTGCAGCCGCACTTCAGCGAGCACAAGAAGGATCACCACTCCCGCCGGGGGCTGCTGAAGATGGTGTCGCAGCGCCGTCGACTGCTCGACTACCTCAAACGCACCGAACCCGAGCGTTACCTCGAGCTCATCAAGCGGCTCGGTCTGCGTAAATAATTCCCTCTTCCGGGCCGATCGCTGTCGTCCGGCTAGGCGGGGGTCGGCCCTCTCACCGAGAAAGGATCGTCCCTTGCCTACCGCCATCAAAAAGACCTTCACCTACGGCCGTCATCAGGTCACGCTCGAAACGGGCGAACTCGCCCGTCAGGCCAGCGGCGCCGTGCTCGCTTCCATGGACGACACCGTGGTGCTCGCCACCGTCGTTGCCGCCAAAGACGCCAAGCCTGGGCAGGATTTCTTCCCGCTCACCGTCGATTACATCGAAAAGTTCTACGCTTCCGGCCGCATTCCCGGCGGGTTCTTCAAGCGTGAAGGCCGTCCTTCCGAGAAAGAGACGCTCACCTCGCGCCTCATCGACCGGCCGATCCGCCCGCTCTTTCCCGAAGGGTTCTACAACGAGGTGCAGATCGTCGCCACGGTGCTCTCGCTCAACCCGGAGGTGAACGCCGACATCGTGGCGATGATCGCTTCCAGTGCGGCGCTCGCCATCTCCGGGGTGCCCTTCAACGGACCGATCGGCGCCTGCCGCGTGGGCTACCTCGACGGTCAATACGTCTTGAATCCCTCGGCGAGCGAACGCGACAAGAGCGCGCTCGACCTGGTGGTGGCCGGTACCGAGAACGCCGTGCTCATGGTCGAATCCGAAGCGCAGGAGCTGCCCGAAGACGTGATGCTCGGCGCCGTGGTCTTCGGCCATGAACAGATGCAGGCGGCAATCCAGGCGATCAACGAGCTCGTCGAGGTCGCGGGCAAACCCGCCTGGGACTGGAAAGCTCCGGCGCCCAACGAGGCGCTGGTGGCGCGCATCCGCGAGATCGCCTTCGCCGAACTGGAAGAAGCTTTCCGTATCACGGCCAAACAGGCGCGCAACGAGCGCATCAAGGCGATCCGGGCGCAGGTGATCGAGAAGGTGCTCGCCGAGTTCGATCCGCTGCCTTCCATCCCCGACATCGAGAACATCCTCTTCACGCTGGAAGCCTCCATCGTGCGCGGGCGCATCCTCTCCGGCGAGCCGCGCATCGACGGGCGCGACACGCGCACGGTGCGCCCGATCGACATCCGCGTCGGGGTGCTGCCGCGCACGCACGGCTCGGCGCTCTTCACCCGCGGCGAGACGCAGGCGCTGGTCGTGGCCACGCTCGGCACCGGGCGCGACGAGCAGATCATCGATGCGATCGCCGGCGAATACCGCGAAAGCTTCATGCTGCACTACAACTTCCCGCCTTTCTCCACCGGCGAGACGGGGCGCGTCGGTTCGCCCAAGCGCCGCGAGATCGGCCACGGCAACCTCGCCAAGCGGGCGCTGGCGGCCGTGCTGCCCAAGCAGGAGGATTTTCCCTACACCATCCGGCTCGTGTCCGAGGTCCTGGAATCCAACGGTTCGAGCTCCATGGCCACCGTCTGCGGTGGTTCGCTCGCGCTGATGGACGCCGGCGTGCCGACCAAGGCGCACGTGGCCGGCGTGGCCATGGGCCTCATCAAGGAAGGCAACCGCTTCGCGGTGCTCACCGACATCCTGGGGGATGAAGATCACCTGGGCGACATGGACTTCAAGGTGGCCGGTACCGAGCGGGGCGTCACGGCGCTGCAGATGGACATCAAGATCCAGGGCATCACCAAGGAGATCATGCAGGTGGCGCTCGCCCAGGCGCGCGAAGGCCGCTTGCACATCCTGCAGCTGATGCGCCAGGCAATGGGCGAGGCGCGCGGCGAAGTCTCGGCCTACGCGCCGCGCATGATCCAGATGAAAATCAACCCCGAGAAGATCCGCGACGTGATCGGCAAGGGCGGCTCCGTGATCCGGGCGCTGCAGGAAGAGACCGGCACCGTCATCGAGATCGCCGACGACGGCAGCGTGACGATTTCCTCGTTCAGCGCCGAGGGAGCCGAAGAGGCCAAGCGGCGTATCGAGGAGCTCACGGCGGAAGTGGAGGTGGGCAAGATCTACGAGGGCACGGTGCTGAAGCTGCTCGATTTTGGCGCCATCGTCAACATCATGCCGGGCCGCGACGGGCTGCTGCACATCTCCCAGATTGCCGACGAGCGGGTGGAGAAAGTCTCCGACTACCTGCAGGAAGGGCAGAAGGTGCGCGTGAAGGTGCTCGAAACCGACGAGCGCGGCCGTATCAAGCTCAGCCTCAAGGCGATCAAGGAAGGGGAGTGAGGCTTTGACAAGGAGGGCGATCGGGTTATAATGATCGCCTTTCCGGGGTGTAGCGCAGTCCGGTAGCGCGCTTGCTTTGGGAGCAAGATGTCGGGGGTTCGAATCCCTCCACCCCGACCACGCTACTTCCGGAATACTGCCCGGGGCGGAATCTGCCCGTAGCTCAACCGGATAGAGCACCGGCCTTCTAAGCCGGGGGTTACAGGTTCGATTCCTGTCGGGCAGGCCACGCAAGGTTTTCGGCGGCGGCATTAGCTCAGTTGGTAGAGCACTGGATTGTGGCTCCAGGTGTCACCGGTTCGAATCCGGTATGTCGCCCCAGTTTTCACGAATAGGCCGGCCCTGCGTCGGCCTATTTTTCTTGACGGGTGCCCGATGACCGCTGAACTCATCGACGGAAAAGCCATCGCCCAGGCCCTGCGCCGCCGCATCGCCGAGCGCGTGCGCGCCTTGCAGGAGCGCGGGGTCGTCCCCACGCTCGCCGTGGTCCTGGTGGGGGAGGATCCTGCCTCCCAGGTTTATGTGCGCAACAAGGTGGCGGCCTGCGCCGAGGTTGGAATCCGCTCGCGCAAGTACGAGTTTCCCGCCGACGTCTCCGTCGAACGGCTCTTGGCCTGCATCGACGCTTTGAACGATGATGCCGAAGTCGACGGCATCCTGGTGCAGCTGCCGCTGCCGCCGCACATTGACGAGACCCTGGTGCTGGAGCGCATCGCCGTGAGCAAGGACGTCGACGGCTTTCACGCCGAAAACGTCGGGCGACTGGTCCAGGGGCGGGAGTGCTTCTGGCCATGCACGCCGCACGGGGTGATGCAGCTGCTTGCCTGGGAGGGCATCGAGCCGCAGGGCCTGGACGCGGTGGTGGTGGGGCGCTCCAACATCGTGGGTAAGCCCATGGCGCTCATGCTGCTCAACGCGGGGGCGACGGTGACGGTGGCGCATTCGCGCACGCGGGAGCTCGCCGCGCACACCCGCCGCGCCGATCTGCTGGTGGTGGCGGTGGGCAAGCCCGAGTTCATCACGCCCGAGATGGTCAAGCCCGGCGCGGTGGTGATCGACGTCGGCATCAACCGCCTGCCCGACGGCCGGCTGGCGGGCGACGTGGCCGCAGGCGTGCGCGAGGTGGCGAGCCGGATCACGCCCGTGCCTGGCGGCGTAGGGCCGATGACGATCGCCATGCTGCTGGAGAACACCTTGCTCGCGGCGCAGCGCCGCCGGGGGATCGCGCCGTGAATGGGGAGGTTCTGCGCTACGGCGCCGGAGCGCCGCTCATCGGCGTGGTGATGGGGTCTTCTTCCGACTGGCCGACGATGCGCGCTGCGGCCGAGGTGCTGCGCCAGTTCGAGGTGCCTTTCGAAGCGCGGGTGGTGTCGGCGCACCGCACGCCGGATCTGATGTTCGCCTATGCCGAGACGGCGCTCGAGCGGGGCTTGCGCGCGATCATCGCCGGAGCCGGCGGGGCGGCGCACCTGCCGGGAATGCTGGCGGCGAAGACGACGGTGCCGGTGCTGGGCGTGCCGGTGGAGTCGCGCGCCCTGCACGGACAGGATTCGCTGCTCTCCATCGTGCAGATGCCCAAGGGCGTGCCGGTGGCCACGTTTGCCATCGGCGCGGCCGGGGCGGCGAACGCGGCGCTCTTCGCCGTGGCGATGCTCGCCGTCACCGACGAGACGCTCGGGCAACGGCTTGCCGATTTTCGCCGCCGCCAGAGCGAAGCGGTGCTTGCCATGCGCCTGGAGCCGCTGCAATGACGGAGGGGCGCATCGAGGCGCCAGCCAGACTCGCAATCCTCGGCGGCGGGCAGCTGGGACGCTTCTTCGTGCGGGCGGCGCAGGAGCTCGGCTACGCCGTGTGGGTGCTCGATCCCGATCCCGAGGCGCCAGCCGGGCGCATTGCCGAGCGGCACTTGTGCGGCGCCTACGACGACGAGGCGCTGCTCGCGGACCTTGCGGCCCATTGCGCCGCGGCGAGCACCGAATTCGAGAACGTCCCCGCCGCGAGCCTCGCCTGGCTTGCCGCGCGTATGCCCGTGCGCCCGGGCGCGGCGGCGGTCGCCGTGTGCCAGGATCGCATCGAGGAGAAGTCCTTTCTCGCGCGCCATGGCTTGCCGCACGCGCCTTTTCTCGCCGT
Organism: Rhodocyclales bacterium; assembly: GCA_016235745.1. Taxonomy (GTDB): domain Bacteria; phylum Pseudomonadota; class Gammaproteobacteria; order Burkholderiales; family Rhodocyclaceae; genus Tepidiphilus. Next base: position 23,488 of record JACRJA010000048.1, read on the forward strand.
ACGCACCGAAGACGACCTCGCGCGCGCACCCGAGGCGCTTTTCCCCGGCATCCTCAACACGGCGCGCTTCGGCTACGACGGCAAAGGGCAGGCGGTGGTCGCCGACCGGCATGAGGCGCGTGCGGCCTTTGCCCGCTTCGGGCGCGACTGCGTGCTGGAAGCGCGGCTTGCCCTGGAGGCGGAGCTCTCGGTGGTGCTCGCCCGCGGCGCCGACGGGCGCATCGCCGCCTTCGAGCCTGGGCTCAACGTGCACCGCAAGGGCATTCTGGATACCACTTTCGCCCCGGCCCCCTTGCCTGCAGCCGTGCTGCGCGAGGCGGGCGAGATCGCGGCGGCCGTGGCCGAGGCGCTCGACTACGTCGGCACGCTGGGGGTGGAATTCTTCTACGCCGCCGGCAAGCTCTACGTCAATGAGATGGCCCCGCGGCCGCACAACAGCGGGCACCATACGCTGGATGCGTACCGCGTCTGCCAGTTCGAGCAGCAGGTGCGCGCGCTGTGCGGCCTGCCGCTCGCCGTGCCCGAGGCGCATTCGCCGGCGGTGATGGTCAACCTGCTGGGCGAGGTATGGTTCGCCGGCGAGACGCTTCGCGAGCCGCCCTGGCACGAGATCCTCTCCCTGCCGGGGCTGAGGCTACATCTCTACGGCAAGCGCGAGGCGCGGCGCGGGCGCAAGATGGGGCATTTCACCGTCACGGCGGCCACGCTCGACGAGGCGTGCGCCGTGGCGAACGAAGCGCGGCGTCGTCTGGCTCTGCCGCCTCTGCCGCCCTTGCCGCAATGAGCGCGCGCATCCTGCCTCCAAGCGAAGAATCCCTGGCCGAGGCGGCGGCGGCCCTGCGCGCCGGAAAACTCGTGGGTATGCCGACCGAGACGGTCTATGGCCTCGCCGCCGACGCCGGCAATCCCGCGGCCGTGCGGCGCATCTTCGCCGCCAAGGGGCGCCCCAGCGACCATCCCCTCATCGTGCACCTGCCTGCGGCCGAGCATCTGCCGCAGTGGGCGCGTGAGATCCCCGAGGAGGCCTGGACGCTCGGGCGCCGTTTCTGGCCCGGTCCTTTGACGCTCGTGCTCGCGCGCCGCCCCGAGGTTCCGTCAGAGGTGACGGGAGGGCAGGAAACGGTGGCGCTGCGGGTGCCAGCCCATCCGGTGGCCTTGGCGCTGCTGCGCGCCTTCGGCTCGGGCCTTGCCGCGCCCAGCGCCAACCGCTTCGGCCGGGTGAGCCCGACCACCGCCGCCGACGTGCTCGAAGAGCTGGGCGAGGCGGTGGCGCTGGTGCTCGACGGCGGCCCCTGCCCGGTGGGGGTGGAATCGACCATTCTCGATCTCTCCCGCCTCGAGACCGCAGGACCCGTCATCCTGCGTCCCGGGGCGATCGGCGCCGAAGCCTTGGCCGAGGCGCTGGAGCGTCCCGTTGCCGCGGCCGATGGCGCCGCGCCGCGCGTCTCGGGCTCGCTTCCCGGTCATTATGCGCCGGCGACCCCCGTGCGCCTGGCCGCCGCCGGAGAGATCGAGCCCGTCGTGGCCCAGCGGCTCGCCCAGGGCAAACGCATCGCTCTGTGGAGCCGCCATCCCGCTGCGGCCGTGCAGTTGGTGTGGCAGGAGCTGCCCGCCGAGCTCGAAGTGCTCGCTCGCCGCCTCTACGCGCAGCTGCGCGCCTTCGACCGGCTCGGGGTCGACGAGATCGTCATCGAGCGCCCACAGGGGGAAGGGCCCCTGGCGCAGGCGATCGCCGACCGCCTGGAGCGCGCCGCGCGCGGCTCCGGCGGGCGCTGAATCTTTGTTCATCAAGGAACCGTTTCGATCATGACCGTCCGCACGCGTTTCGCCCCCAGTCCTACCGGTTATCTGCACATCGGCGGTGCGCGCACCGCGCTCTTTTCCTGGGCCTATGCCCGTCACCACGGCGGTGCGTTCATCCTGCGCATCGAGGATACCGACCGCGAGCGATCGACGCCCGAGGCGGTCCAGGCCATCCTCGACGGCATGAACTGGCTGCAACTGGATTACGACGAAGGGCCCTACTACCAAACCCAGCGCATGGAGCGCTACCGCGAGGTGATCGCGCAGATGCTCGCGGCTGGCACCGCCTACTACTGCTACATGAGCTCCGAGGAGCTGGAAGCGCTGCGCGAGGCGCAGCGGGCCCGGGGGGAAAAGCCGCGCTACGACCGGCGCTGGCGCCCGGAGCCCGGCAAGATTCTGCCGCCTGCGCCTCAGGGGGTGCGGCCGGTGGTGCGTTTCAAGAATCCGCTCACCGGCACCGTCGCCTGGGACGACCTCGTCAAGGGGCGCATCGAATTCGCCAACGAGGAGCTCGACGACTTCATCATCGCCCGTGCCGACGGTACGCCCACCTACAATTTCTGCGTGGTGGTCGATGACTGGGACATGCGCATCACCCACGTCATCCGCGGCGACGATCACGTCAACAACACTCCGCGCCAGATCAACCTCTACCTCGCGCTCGGCGCTCCCTTGCCGCAGTTTGCCCATCTGCCGATGATCCTGGGGCCGGACGGACAGAAGCTCTCGAAGCGCCACGGGGCGGTGTCGGTGATGCAGTACCACGAGGACGGCTATTTGCCGGAGGCGGTGATCAACTATCTCGCCCGCCTGGGCTGGAGCCACGGCGACGACGAAATCTTCACCCGCGAGCAGTTCGTCGCCTGGTTCGACCTCAAGGACGTCAATCCGTCGCCCGCGCGCTTCGACTTCGACAAGCTGCGCTGGCTGAACGCCCACTACCTCAAGCAGGCCGAGGTGGGCCGGCTCGCGGCCGATTGCGCCGAGCGGCTCGCGCGGCGCGGCTTGGCGGTGCGCGATGCGATGGTGCTCGAACCGGTGGTGGCGCTCTATCAGGATCGGGTGCAGACCCTGGAGGAACTGGCCGACTGCGTCGAGCCCTTCGTGATCGAGGTACACCCCTCGCCCGAGCTGCAGGAAAAACACCTCGACGAGCAAGCGCGGCGGGCGCTGGCCGAGCTGCGCCGCCGGCTCGAGACGATTCAGGCAGAAGAATGGCGGCGCGAGTGGCTCGCCGCGGCGATCAAGGAGACGCTCGCCGCTGCCGGCGTGAAGATGCCCAAGCTCGGCATTCCGCTGCGGGTGGTGCTGCTGGGCGTGCCGCAATCGCCGGCGCTGGAGGCGGTGCTCGAAGTGCTGGGGCGGGAGCGCACGCTCGCGCGGCTGGCGCACGCTCTCTGAGCGCGCCGCCATGGCGGGGCTGCTCGAACTCACTCCGGCGCGCCTGCAGTGGCGCGAGGGCGTGCCGGCGCACGGCGACTACGACGACGTCTATTACTCGGTGCACGGGGCGTTCGCCCAGAGCCGGCACGTCTTTCTCGGCGGCACGGGTCTGCCGCAAGCCTGGGCGGGACGGACGCACTTCGCCATCCTGGAGACGGGATTCGGGTTGGGGGGGAATTTTCTCGCCACTTGGGCCGCCTGGCGCTCGGATGCGCGCCGCGCTCGGCGGCTCGATTTCGTCTCCCTGGAAAAGCATCCGCTCACGGTCGAAGACTGGCGCCGCGTATGGACGCAAGGCGAGCCTGAACTTCGCCCGCTCGCGCAGACGCTGGCCTCGCGTCTGCCGCCGCTCGTGCCGGGCATCCACACCCTCGAGCTCGACGAAGGGCGGGTGCGGCTCTTTCTCGTCTACCACGACGCCGCCGCGATGGAGGACATCGAGGGCCGGTTTGATGCGGTCTATCTCGATGGCTTCGCGCCGGTGAAGAACCCCGCCATGTGGTCGGAGGCGCTCATCGCCGCGGTAGCACAGCGCATGAAACCGGGCGCGCGCCTTGCCACCTGGTGTGCGGCGGGCGAGGTGCGCCGCAGGCTGGCGGCTGCGGGCTTGAGCGTGCGGCCGGCAGCGGGATTCGCCGGCAAACGCGAGATGACCGTCGCCTGGCGCGAGGGGGTGCTCGTCGAGGAGCGCCGTCCCGGACGGGTAGCGGTGATCGGCGCGGGCATGGCGGGGGCAAATGCCGCCCATGCGCTCGCGCGCCGCGGCGTGCCCGTGACGCTGTTCGAGCGCGAGGCTTCGCCGGGGCTGGGCGCTTCGGGCAACCTCGCCGGGGTGCTGCGCTGGCTGCCGAGCGCCGACGACAATGTGCTTTCGCGCTGGACGCGCGCCGGTACGCTTGCCGCCCACGCCATGCTGCGCGACTGGGAGGATCGAGGGATCGATGTGCCCTGGGGGCCGAGCGGGGTGGCGCACCTGGCGCGCGACGAAGCGCAGGCGCGCAAGCAGCGGGCGACGCTGGAGCGCCTCGCTCCGCCGTCAGAGGTGCTAACCTGGCTCGACGCCGCCACCCTCTCGGAGCGCATCGGCTGGCCGGTGGTGCAGGGCGGCTGGTGGTTCGGGCTCGGCGGCTGGATCGGCCCGCAGCGCTGGTGCCAGCGTTTGCTCGAACTCGCCGGGCCCTTGCTTACGCTGCGCTGCGCCACGGCGGTGGACTCAATCGAACCGTGCGCGCTGGGCTGGCGCGTGCGCGACACCGAGGGCAGGGTGCTCGAAGAGGCCGACGCGGTGGTGCTCGCCGCGGGCGCGGAAGTTCCCTCGTTCGCTCAAGCGGCTACTCTGCCGATCCAGCCGGCGCGCGGCCAGGTGTCGCTCGCTCCGGCCGAGGCGGGCTCTCCCCCCTGGGTGACGGTGTGCCGCAACGGCTACGTGACGCCGGCAGTCTCGAGACAGCGGGCTTTCGGCGCCACCTTTGCCGTGGGCGACACGGACCCTGCCGTGCGTCCTGCCGATCACCGCGAAAACCTCGCCAAGCTCGACGCCATCCTGCCCGGTTATACGGCGGGGCTCGATCCCGCTGCGCTCGGAGCGCGGGTCGGGTTCCGGCCGGCGGTGCCCGATCGCCTGCCGGTGATCGGCGCCCTGGGCGAGGCGCCGGGCCTAGTCGTTCTCTCGGGCTTCGGCGCGCGCGGGCTCGCCTTCGCGGTGCCGGCTGCCCGGCTCGTCGCCGCCATGCTCTGCGGCGAGCCCTGGCCGCTCGAGCGCGGCACGGCGCTTGCGGCCGATCCGGCGCGCTTTGCCCGCCGCTAGAGGCGCTTTACTCCTCCGGCCGCATGGCAGGAAAGAGGATGACATCGCGGATGTTGGGGCTGTCGGTGAGCAGCATCACCAGCCGGTCGATGCCGATGCCGCAGCCGCCGGTGGGCGGCATGCCGTATTCGAGCGCACGGATGTAGTCGGCGTCGAAGTACATCGCCTCTTCGTCGCCGGCCTCTTTCGCCCGCACTTGCGCGAGGAAGCGTTCGGCTTGGTCTTCCGGGTCGTTCAGTTCGGAGAAGCCATTGGCGATCTCGCGCCCGACGATGAAGAGCTCGAAGCGCTCGGTGATCTCGGGTTTGGTGTCGCTACGGCGCGCAAGCGGCGAGACTTCGGCTGGATAATCGACGATGAAGGTCGGCGACCAGAGCTCGGCTTCCGTCGTCTCCTCGAAGAGCGCGAGCTGCAGCGCCCCCAGACCCATGTCCGGTTTGACTTCGACGCCGAGCTCGGCGAGCTTGGCGCGCAGCCACTGCGGGTCTTCGAGCTGGGCGCGGGACCAGCCGGGGTGATGTTTCTCGATCGCCTCGACGATGGTGCACCGCGCGAAAGGCTGCGACAGGTCGAGCTCGCGTCCCTGGTAGATGAAGCGCTCCTCGCCCAAGGCCACGCGCGCCGCATGACGGATCAGCCCTTCGGTGAAATCCATCATCTTGCGGTAGTCGCTATAGGCCTCGTAGAACTCCATCATGGTGAATTCGGGATTGTGCCGCGGCGAGATCCCTTCGTTGCGGAAGTTGCGGTTGATCTCGAACACTTTCTCGAATCCGCCCACCACCAGGCGCTTCAGATAGAGCTCGGGGGCGATGCGCAGGTACATCGGCAGGTCGAGCGCGTTGTGGTGGGTGACGAAGGGCCGCGCGTTGGCTCCGCCTGGGATGGGGTGCAGCATGGGCGTTTCGACTTCGAGGAAGCCGTATTCGAGCATGTAGTCGCGGATCGCCTGGATGAGGCGGCTGCGGGCGACGAAGCGCCGGCGCGTCTCCTCGCTCATGAGGAGATCGACGTAGCGCTGGCGGTACTTCAGTTCCTGGTCGGCGAGCCCGTGGTATTTGTCCGGCAAGGGGCGCAAGCTCTTGGTGAGCAAGCGGATCGATTCGGCGTGGAGGGTGAGCTCGCCGGTGCGCGTCTTGAAGAGATGACCTTCGACGCCGACGATGTCGCCGATGTCCCAGTGCTTGAAATCTTCATAGACTGCGGCGCCCACGGCGTCGCGCGCCACATAGACCTGGAGGCGGCCGGAGAGATCCTGGATGGTGATGAAGCTCGCCTTGCCCATCACGCGCTTCAACATGATGCGTCCGGCCACGACCGCGGCGGGCTTGAGTTCCTGCAGCTTTTCCGGCTCGGCTTCGCCGTAGGCCTCGTCGAGCTTGGCGGCGAGGTTGAGCCGTTCGAAGTCGTTGGGGAAGGCGGGGCCGTGCGCGCGCAGGGCAGCGAGCTTCTTGCGCCGCTCGGCGATGATGCGGTTCTCGTCGGCGAGGGAGAAAGGCTCGGAGGTCATCGGTTCCGTCATGGGAGGACTCGGGGTCTGGGCGAACGAAAGAAGGAATTTTCGCATTTCCGGGGCCAGGGGGCAAACGGGAGCCTTGTCCAATGACACATGAGCCTGAAGGAGGCGCGTGATTCCAACGTGAGGTGAGCCTGAAGGGGCCGGGGTTGGGCATCATCGGAGGATGATGATCGTGACCCTCAAGACCCAAGGGCTCCAGACGCTGGAGCACA
>JACRJA010000005.1 GCA_016235745.1 Rhodocyclales bacterium
AGCAGGCTTCCGCTCCGTTGCCGCTCGATCCGGACGATGCCTCGTGGCAGACCGCGCCGGCAACGACGGTCCGCGTCTACCCGCAGAACACGATACGTCTGCCGGGCGAGATCGCCGAAGCCGGAACCGTGACCGTGCGCGCGCTGTACAGCGCGGAAGAACTGGCGCTGCGGCTCGAATGGTCCGATGCCTCGGTGGAGAAAACGCGCGGCGTCGGCACGTTCGCGGACGCGGCGGCGGTGCAATGGCCGGTGCAATTCGGACCCGGCGTGCGCCTGCCCTATATCGGCATGGGCAATCCGGGCGAGCCCGTGACGTTGTGGCTGTGGCGCGCCGACGGAACGGCGGAGACGCTCGCTGCCGAAGGTTTCGGCACGCTCTCCGCGCTGGCCTCCGACGGCATACAGGCGAAAGGCGCGTGGAAGGGCGGCCGGTGGCGCGTGGTGTTCCGGCGCAAGCTTGCCGCCGGCGGTGAATATTGCGTGCGCGTCGATTCCGCCAAACAGGGATTGGTGCCGGTGGCGCTCGCGGTCTGGAACGGGGCGGCATCGCAGCGCGATGGCGCCAAGCGTTTGTCGGCGTGGCAGATGCTGCGCTTCGAGAAGGGCGCGGCGGATGAACAATATGCGCGGCAACTTGTGTCATCGGTGACCGGCGATCCCGCAACGGGCAAACGCCTGATGATGGAAAAAGGCTGCGCTGGCTGTCATGCGTTCCCCGGCAATCCCGCGCAGCCCGCGGTGGGACCCAATCTTTCCTACGCCGGCGGCATTCATCGCGCCGATTATCTGCTCGAATCCATCATGGAACCTTCGAAGGTTGTCGTGCCCGGCAAGGGGTACTCGATGATGCAGGACGGCAAGCGCGCTTCGCTCATGCCGCCGTTCCAGGGAACGGAACAGGAACGGCGCGACATCGCCGCGTTTCTACAGGCGCTGCGCTGAGTAACCGAACATGCCCGGACACGCCGTGAAACTCGGGGAAACGCAGACGCTGGATCATCTCAAGGACGCCTACCGGCGCGAGGCCCAGGCCAACATGCGCTATCACTTCGGCGCGCGCCTCGCGGACATGGCGCGGCGTCCCGACATCGCGCGGGTATTGCACGCCGCCGCGGACGAGGAAAGAGGACACGCGCTCGGTTTCCTCGATCTGCTCGTCGAGCACGGCGCTGAGGCGCCGGAGCTCGTCTGCGGAAAGCTCGAGGACGATCTCACCGCCGCGATCGAGGCCGAACTCCACGAGTTCACCGCGCTCTACACGCGCTACGCCGAGGTGGCGGCGCAGGAAGGCTTTCCCGAAATCGCGCGCTGGTTCGTGGAGTTGGCCAAGGCCGGGCGCACCCATGCCCTGTGGCTGCAACAATGTCTGGACCAGTTGAAGAAGCCGTGACCGCGCCGGAGGCGGGCCGGGCGCCCGCGCCATGGCACGTCATCGCCGTGGCGAGCGGCAAGGGCGGGGTGGGCAAGTCCACCGTCGCCGTGAACCTCGCCGCCGCGTTCGCCCGGACGGGCGCGCGCTGTGGGTTGCTCGACGCCGATTTCTACGGACCCAGCGTCCCGCTCATGACGGGACTGCGCGACGGCCGCCTGCGCACCGGCGCGGACGGGCGCATCCGGCCGATCGAGATCCACGGGCTCAAGATCGTCTCGATCGGTTTCATGGTTCCCGAAGGCGAGGCGCTGATGTGGCGCGGCGCCATCCTGCACAAGGTCATCCACGACTTCATCCACGACGTGGATTGGGGCGAGTGCGATTACCTGATCGTGGATTTGCCGCCCGGCACCGGCGACGTTCCCCTCTCGCTGCATCAGGCGATTCCCTTTCGCGGCGCGCTGCTCGTGACGACCCCGCAGGCGGTGGCCTTGGCCGACGCCACGCGCGCTGCCGCGCTTTGCCGCGAACTCGGCATCCCCCTGCTCGGGCTCATCGAGAACATGAGCGGGCTCGTCTGTCCGCACTGCCAGGGGCACGTGGATCTATTCACTCCCGGTGGCGCGCAAGACCTGAGCGGACAACTCGGCATACCGTTGCTGGGCCGCATTCCGTTCGACCCGCAGATCGGGTTGTGCGGAGACCTGGGAGTGCCCCCGGTGCTGGCGCGACCGGACTCGCCGACGGCCTCGACTTTCCGGGAGATCGCCCTGCGCCTGACGCGGCAACTCCCGGCAGTGGCGGCATGACGCCGCGCGACCTGATGGCGTTATTCGATACATAACACTGAAACCAGGAGAGGAGATAAAACGATGACCGCTTTTAACAAAGAACTCGACGCTTCCGGCCTGCATTGCCCGATGCCCGCCTTGCGTTCCAAGAAGGCGCTGGAGAGCATGGCCAGCGGCGAGGTTCTGCATATCATTTCCACGGATCCGGCCTCGAAAAACGACATCCCCTCGTTCGCCAAGGCAACCCGCAATGAATTGCTCGAGGCGCGGGAAGAAGCGGGCAAGTTTCACTACTACATCCGGAAAACCTGATGATGATCCTTTCCACGGAAACGCCGTGGCCCGG
>JACRJA010000049.1 GCA_016235745.1 Rhodocyclales bacterium
CACTGCATCAACGCCAGTGCGTACCCGAGGTGATTGATCTGATAGCGCAGCGCCGCGGTTTGGAATTGATCGATGCGGTCGAAGCCGCCCAGCTCTCCGACCGGTTGCAGCGCTCGCTCGAGAACATAGCGCGCCATCGCCAACTCGTCGGGCGTCAACTCGCGTTCGTCCGGTTGCGGGGGGGCAGCGGCACGGGCGGCCACTTGCGCCAGCTCTCGCGGAAGATAGCGGCAGCGATCCTCGAGCAGCGCCAATTCGGCGGCCTTCTGCCGCTGCGCAAATCGATACGCACAAGCGAGTCCGGCCGCGACGAAGCCGAGTGCGACGAGAGGCGCCGCCGGCGAGACGCGGCCGTGGGCCATCGCGCCCGCCAGCAACGCGGTGCCGATCCAGACGCCGATCGGCGCCACGATCATCGCCGCGCCAAACCAGGCGATCAAGGTGACCGCAAAGACGACCAGAGTAACGGCCAGCAGAAGTAACGCCCAACCGCCGACGGCGAGGAAGCCGGCTCCCGGGAACAAGAGGCCGAGGCCGGCGGCTTGCCACCCGGCCGACAGGCCGATGATGCATGGCACGAGGCCGAGCCCGCACAGCCCTGCATAGACCAGTTTGCTGCGGCGCAACCGTGCTGCGGTGATCGGTCCGGCGCTGCCATCCTTGTGGATGAACGGCGCCGCAATCTCGCACACCTGTGTCACGTCATGCGAAGGCGCGCCCATCACCGACCCTCACAGTGCGGCGCCGCAGGTTGACCCGCGTTCGCTGCCGAGGTTTCCGCACGCGCGAAGTGGATTCGGGCGCTGTAGAGCGTACCCGTCAGCAGCGCCATCTCGATCAGCGCAGCGACCGCCAGTCCCCGACCCAAGGCGTGGCGCCGGTTCCACGCCGGTTGAGCCCACGCCGAGGCGGCGGCGACCGCCGTCGGCTGGGCGCCAAGGCGCCATTCGACAACCGGGTTGCTCACGAGTGCGGTCGCCGGACGCGCCGCCGACCGAAACACCAGTTGCTTGAGTGCGGCCACCGCAACCAGCAACTGACTGATCAGGAATGCAGCAAACGCACAACAAGGCATAGCCCCTCCGAATTCGAATTTGCGCCTCTGCGTGGCGATCTCGAGGACGCGCCAGTCACCATTTCTCGACCCACGGCCGCAGCACGATTTCGAACGCCCAGGTCGAGCGATGCTGGCGGTGTAGTTGCAGATAGGTCTGCGCTATGCAGTCCGGGTCGGCCATGTTGTCGTCCACGGAAGTTCCCGCCAGTTGATGCGCGCGGGTACCGTCTTGGCGTGTCCAGCCGATCGCCGCATCGATCGGCACGTTCGCAACGTGGATACCCTGCGGCATCAACTCCCGCGCCATGCTCTGTGCGAGGCCCGACTTGGCCTGACATGCCATGGCAAATGCAGCGCTGAGCGCGAAGCCTTTGAGTGCCGCGCTCGCGTTCGTGAAGATGATGGTCCCCCTGGCGCCGTTGACGTCGGGCTCGTTCGCTCGCATCACGCGAGCTGCCTGCTGCCCTACCAGAAACGCGCTGAACGGCGAGTTCCGAAGTGTAGCCAGCGCCAGCGCCGGATCCGCTTCGGCGATTCCCTTGCGAAGGATCTGCGCCACCCGTCCGTCGATGTTGTGCACGACGAGAGTGGGAGCGCCGAGGTCTCGAGCGACATTCCGGAAGAGGAGCTCAACGTCGGCCGGCACGCTTGCATCGCAGGCGTACCGGCGCACGCCGTGCATGTTCTCCAGATCCGCTAGAACCGGCTTGTCGGGGTCGCGCGCCGCTATAGCGACGCGCATTGCATTCTTCGCGAACAGCCTGGCGCAACTCGCGCTGATGCCGGGGCCGCCTCCAACGATGAGCGCGACGTCCCGAGAGCGAGCAGAATCGTGGTTGTCGTGCTTCTCCATGGAGTTCCTTACTGATTCCACCAGCGGCGATTCGCCGCGAGCACTGCCCTGAACCTGATGGTCTTCTCTTCTGCCGGTTACCTGTCACCGCGCGGAGCAGGCTGCGGCGACTCCGCCGGCGCATCGAGCCGCAGGTCTTTTCGAATCCCTGCGTCCACCAGGCCGGCGGGCGCAAACCTGCGAAGCAGCCGTACGCGGCCCGCGACTTTGCCTGCCGTGTACCGGAGTTTGGGACGAGCGGCGCCGGCAGCCTGCAGGACGATCTCGGCCACGACGTCGGGCCGGTCGGCGCCCGCGAGCAGTTCCTTCATCCTCCCGCCCAACGCCGCACGGACCTCGCGGTACTCGTCAAGCTTCGAATCGGGTTCGAGGAGGTTCGAGTCGAACTGAGTCTTCGTGTACGCGGGCTCGACAACCGATACACGGATACCTCTCGTGCGTAGTTCGTGGTCCAGCGATTCCGAGTAGCCTTCGAGGGCGTGCTTGGTCGCGGCGTAAAGCGCCATGTACGGCGCCGGCAAGAAGCCGAGTACGGAC
>JACRJA010000050.1 GCA_016235745.1 Rhodocyclales bacterium
AGCAGGTTCTCGATAATCGTCGATGCCCGCTGAATGCCGTCGAGAATCTTCCCGACGCACTCCTGCTGGAACGCCGGATCGCGAGACGGGTTCTGGAGAAACTGCGCGGCGGAGAAACCGACCGACAGCGGATTGCGCAGCTCATGCGCGATGCCCCCGGCCATCACCCCCAAGGCGGCGAGTTTCTCGCTCTGGTAGAGGCGCTCCTCGAACGCGTGTCGCTCGGACAGGTCCCGTCCGACCGCGACCACGCCGCTCACCTTGCCGGAATCGTCACGGATCGGGGAACAGGACCAATCGACCGGAACCAGCCTGCCGGAACGAGCCACGAGGTTCAGCTCCTGGAACTTCACGACCTCGCCCTTGACCAGCCGCCGAACGATCGCCGTCATGTCATCCCGCTGAGCAGTCTCGCACAGTTCGGTCAGCGGTTGTCCCCGCACCTCGTCGGTCCGATAGCCCGAGATGTGCTCGGCGGCCGTGTTCCAACTGATGATGCGGCCTTCGGCGTCGGTGGAGACCACCAGATCGTTGGCGCTTTCGACCACGCTCGCCAGGTGGCGTTCGATCATCCGGGCCTTCTCGCTCAACTGCACCTTCTCGGTGATATCGTCCATCACGAGCATGGCGTGCTCCACCACGTTCCCCGATTTCACCGGGATCACGGTGTAGTAATAGATGCGGGTGGGAATGCCCGGCGCCCGGTAGGTCATTTGGGCCCCGCGCAGCGGCAGGCCGGTGTCGAAGACGCCGCGGACTTTGACCTCCAAGCGCGTATACTCCAGGATCGCGCTGGGGAAGATTTCGCGGATAGGCGCCCCGATCGTGTCCGCCTCCCTGCGTCGCGCCTTCTCGAGAAAGTTCCGGTTCGCCGACACCACCCGCAACGCCCGATCGATTAAAATGAGGGAAAACGGGATGCTCCCCAAGAGCATGTAGTACAGCTTTTTGTACCAGTCTTCTTCCGAGGGCACGGTCGCCGGAGACATCGTGTCCTTGTTCGTCGAAGAGCGGTCGGCGGTGCCGGCTGACTTTTTCATGACTCACCTTCAGAAAGCGTGGGGCAAAAATTGTACGGCGGCCACGGCCCCCGCAATTCGAGGGTCAGGCCGGTCCCCTTGTGGGCGTGCTGTTGGTCTGAGAGCACGGCGCGAAAATCGGGGAGGGCCGCAGGGGTCACCAGAAAGCTGCAGTTGAAGACCATGCGTTCGGGACGTCCAGTTACCGCGCCGGCGTGGCACTGCAATTCGGTTGAGGCCACGGCATGGAGGGCCAGGACCTCGTGGAGGTCATGGGTCACCCGCTCCACCCACGCGCGCAACGCCGTCTCGATCATGGCATCCAGTTGCTTCTGCTCCAGGTACCGCGCTCCCGGCGAGGGCGACAGCGCCGCAAGCCGGGACTGAATCGCGGGGTCTGCGGCGGCCACGATCCGCCGGGCTTCCGCTTCGACGAGATAGCCCTTGACGCTCCACTCGGTCTTGTCGCGCAACTCATCCAGCACCCGCACGATGTCCTCCCGATGCCGGCCGAGGAATTCCTTGAGGCTCGCGCGGGAACGAAAGATCGTGCCGAATTTGACCGGCAGCACCGGCGACGCGCCCATGATCCGTTCCACCACCGCCTCATGCCGACAGGCCCGGGGCCCAATCCAGGACAAGGTCTGGAGGTTCTGATCGGAAAATTCACCGGGGTCCACCTCCCCGATCACCGCCACCACCCCAGCGTCTTCCTCTTCCAGCGCCGCCACCGGATAGCGCTCGTCCACGCCGCGCAGGTCCTGCTCAGCCGGCCCCTGCACGACCGAGAGACATTCCGGCCGCGCCAGGCAGTAGAGGTAGGTGCCGAGGCCTGAGACCTCATCGTGCGAATCGGTCATTGCCGGATCTCGTTCAGCGCCGCCTCAAAATGCCGTGGCTCGATGAGCAAGGGGCCAGAGGCCGCATGTGCTTCCTTCCCGCCTCTCGCCTGCTCGACTCGCTCGCGGATGGCGTTCAAGGCCGCGTGCTGACAGATGGCGCTGAGGTCGGCGCCGGTCAGACCGTCGGTGTTGGCCGCGATGGCCTCCAGACGCACCTCCTGGGCCACGGGCTTGCTGCGCGTCTGCACGCGCAGAATCGCCAGGCGTTCCGGCTGATCGGGACGCGGGATCTCCACCACCACGTCGAAGCGACCCGGGCGCAGCAAGGCCGGGTCCACGATGTCCAGCCGATTCGTGGCGGCCAGGACCAGCACCCCGGTCAGTTTCTCGATCCCGTCCAGTTCCGCCAGGAACTGGCCCACGACCCGCTCGCTGACATGCGCCTCTGACGCTCCGCTTCCGCGGCGTGGAACCAGCGCATCGATCTCGTCGAAAAACACCAGGCACGGGGCCGCTTGCTTCGCCTTCCGAAAGACCTCGCGGACGGCGCGCTCCGACTCGCCGATGTACTTCGACAGCAGGGCCGGCCCCTTGACCGAGATAAAATTGACCTGGGTCGCGCTGGCCGCCGCCTGGGCGAGCAGCGTCTTGCCGCAGCCGGGAGGCCCGGAGAGGAGAATCCCCTTCAGCGGCCTGACCCCGGCGGCGTCAAACAGATCACGATACTGCAGGGGCCATTCCAACGCCTCGCGCAGCAGGCGCTTCGCCCGCTCGAGCCCGCCCACATCCTCCCAGGTGGTGGTGGGGACCTCGACAAACACCTCGCGCAGGGCGGATGGCTCCACGTCGCGCAGGGCGGCCAGGAAATCCTCCTTGCACAGTTCGAGCTTCATCAGGGCGTCATACGGAAGCGTGGCTTGGGCAAAGTCAA
>JACRJA010000051.1 GCA_016235745.1 Rhodocyclales bacterium
CGCTTTTCTCCAACGCGACAGTCACGTTCGCAGCGGTTGTAGGCCGACCCGTTGGCGACCGCCGGCACCACTCGACAGCGCGTGGTGGCCCCCGGCGGACCGAACCCGCCCGCCACTCTGGAGTAGTCGATCGATATGACCGCGAGATCCACGCGACTACTGCCGGTGTAGCGCACCCTGACGGTGCAGTGCTCACCCTCGCGATCGGGATCTCCTGAGGCGATGCCGCTTCCCGCACCCTCGCCGCACGCCGACGCGAAGACGCCGACCAGCAGCAGCGCCGCAGCGGCGCAGACGCGAGGTAGATAGCGGTGCGACATGTGAGACCTCTACACCTCGCGGCGGATCTAGAGCAAGACACGGTGACGTCTGGTGGTGACACCGGTCACACTCGCGCACACCAACCCGCGCGTCGCTTCGCCCACGCGGTTGCGCTCGTTCTCGCTGCGCAGACAGCCTTGACCAGGCGCTTTCGTCCTAGTATGGGCACCCACATGAAGACAACGATAGAGATCGCCGACCGCCTGCTCGCCGAGGCCAAGGCGGTGGCCGCGCGAGACAAGACCACGCTGCGCGCCCTCATCGAGGAGGGCCTGCGCGAAGTCCTGCAGCGCAAGAAGCCCGACCGGACCTTCAAACTGCGCGACGCGAGGTTCAAGGGCCAGGGTCTCACGCCGGAGTTCGAAGCCAGGGGCGGCTGGTCGCGCCTGAGGGAAGCAGCCTACCCGGGCTTCTTCGATGACGACGACGAGCAGCAGCGATGATCGCGGTCGACACCAGTATCCTCGTCCACGCGCATCGCTCCGACTCCTCGCTCAACGAGGTCGCGTTTCGCGCCGTCAACGCGCTCGCGTCCGGCCGCGAAACATGGGCCATCGCGTGGCCCTGCATCCACGAATTCCTCGCCGTCGTGACCAATCCCAGAACCTTCCGGCCACCAACCACCTTGGGCGCCGCGCTGGAACAGGTGGAAGTCTGGCTCGCCTCGCCGAGCCTCGTACTGCTCGAGGAGACGGACGAACACTGGCCGGTGCTTGCCGACATTCTTCGCGACGCGCGCGTCACCGGCGGACTGGTTCATGACGCGCGCATCGTTGCGCTGTGTCGGCAGCACGGCGTGCGTGAGTTGTGGACAACCGACCGCGACTTCACGCGCTTCCCGGGACTCGCGACGTTCAACCCGCTCGCGGACGACCGGGTACACGAACAACCTCCAGCATACGCCGCAGCGCAGCGCGCACGTGCCGCCGGGCGACGCCGGACGGCCGCGCCCTCGATCACCAGATCGTCTTGACGCTACGCGCAAAGCGGAGCAACCGGTCCTTGGTCACGACTGGAACCCCGTGGTGGATGGCAGTGGCTACGATGAAACGATCGGCAGGATCGGGACGCATGGTGAGTCCATCGGCCGCC
>JACRJA010000052.1 GCA_016235745.1 Rhodocyclales bacterium
CGGGGGGCCAAGTCGACAAGACCCATCCGACCCAGTTTGGACGAGCCATGGCGCGCTTGGGCATTGAGATGATCTCAGCCTATTCCCCCCAGGCGCGGGGGCGCTCGGAGCGCATGTTTCGCACCCACCAGGATCGCTTACTCACGGTCCACGCTGTTTGGCCCGTTACGATGACCAAGATCAGCTCATGGGGCCCGGCTTAGAGGTCGTCGCGTAGGGTCCCGCCGCGGCGAGGTTTGCAGGGGGAAGGCGCTGCGGGCTACGGGCTACGGGCTACGCCCTTCGCGCCTTCCCCCTGCGCCGGAAAAAGCTAGCAGTTCTCGAACGATACAACCTTTTGATTAGAGTACAATGAAACGGCGCCAGAGACAATTGGCCGCTAATAACCACACCAAGCAAGGAGACGAAACATGCCCTGGCAACAAGTCTATGACCCCTTCGGCAACATGCTGTTGTCGACCCTCTTCGCCGCCATTCCCGTGGCGGTTTTGCTGATTGGCCTCGGGATCGTCCATCTGCGGGCCCATGTCGCCGCGGGTTTGGGATTGATCGCGGCATTGGTGATCGCCATCGCCGCCTTCGGCATGCCCACGGCGATGGCGACCAAGGCCGCCTTCCTCGGCGCGCTCACCGGACTCTTCCCCATCGGCTGGATCGTGCTGAACGTCATCTTCCTGCACCAGCTCACGACGCAGAACGGCAGCTTCCGCGTGCTGCAGGAGTCGATCGCCGGCATCACCGAGGATCGTCGGCTGCAGCTCCTGCTCATCGCCTTCGCCTTCGGCGCGTTCTTCGAAGGCGCGGCCGGCTTCGGTACGCCCGTGGCGGTCACGGCGGCGCTCCTGATCGGCCTGGGCTTTTCGCCACTTGCTGCCTCGGGCTTGAGCCTGATCGCCAACACCGCCCCCGTGGCCTACGGTGCGCTCGGCACACCCATCATCACGCTCGCCAAGGTCCACGGCTACGATGTGTACGAGATCAGCGCCATGGTCGGACGGCAGCTGCCATTCTTCTCCGTACTGGTTCCTTTCTGGCTCATCTGGGCCTTCGCCGGCTGGCGCGGCATGAAGGAGGTCTGGCCAGCCATCCTGGTGACGGGGGTGAGCTTCGCGATTCCCCAGTTCCTCGTGTCAAATTTCATCGGTCCTGAGCTGGTCGACGTCATCGCCGCCATCTGCTCGATGGCTGCACTGGTCGCCTTTTTGAAAGTGTGGCAGCCGCGCCGCCTCTGGACCTCGGCCTCCATCGTCGGTCACGAGGACGACGGCGGAACGCCACCGCCCACCATGCCGATTACCCGCCCGCCGCGCGCCGAAGTGATCAAGGCGTGGACGCCTTGGATCATCCTCACCGTCTCGGTCTTCGTCTGGGGCCTTCCGGCGGTCAAAACCTGGTTCAATTCCTTGTGGGCACCGAAATTCACTATCGAGGGACTGCACAAGCTGGTGGAGAAGGTGCCGCCCGTCGTCCCCAAACCCACGCCGGAAGCAGCCGAGTTCGTCTTCAGCGTGCTGTCGATGACCGGCACCGCCATTTTCGTCGCCGCGATCATCGGCGGACTGGTGATGGGTTACCGCCTGCCCGCGCTCTTCCAGGCCTATGGCCGGACGCTGTGGCTCGTGCGCTATTCACTGCTCACCATCGTGCTGATGCTCGCCCTGGGCACGCTGACGCGGTACTCGGGGCTGGACACCACGCTGGGCCTGGCCTTCGCCACCACTGGCGTGTTCTATCCCTTCTTCGGCACCCTGATGGGATGGCTCGGCGTGGCGCTCACTGGTTCGGACACCGCCTCCAACGTGCTCTTCGGCGGCATGCAGAAGGTAGCGGCCGAACAGCTGGGTCTGTCGCCCAACCTCATGGGGGCGGCGAACAGCTCCGGCGGCGTGATGGGCAAGATGATCGACGCCCAGTCCATCGTCGTCGCCTCCACCGCTACGCGCTGGTTCCACCACGAAGGCGACATCCTGCGCTACGTCTTTTTCCACTCGATCGCCCTGGCCTGCCTGATGGGAATCTTCGTGACGTTGCAGGCCTACGTGCCACCTTTCACGTTCATGGTGATCCACTAGCCCGATGGCCGCTGCCCACCCGCACGAAGCGATCTTCCGCGCCGCCATCGCCGCCGTCGACCCCGGCGCGGCGCTGCGGCGCGCCCTGCGATACGACGGCGATCGCCTGATGCTGCCCGACGGCAGCGCCTACGCGCTCGAGCGCTTCGAACGCCTCCTCGTCGTCGGAGCGGGGAAAGGCGCAGCGGCCATGGCCCAGGCGGCGGAGGACTTGCTCGGCGATCGGCTCACCGCCGGGCTGGTCGTGGTCAAATACGGCCACACGGTCCCTCTGCGCCAGATCGAACTCGCCGAAGCGGCGCATCCCGTCCCCGACGCGGCCGGCATCGCCGCCACCGCCCGCATCCTGCACTTGCTGGAAGGAACCGACGAACGGACTTTGGTGCTGTGCCTGCTCACCGGCGGCGCGTCGGCCCTGCTCGAACACCCCCTACCCGACCTGACGCTGACAGAGGTGCAAAAGACCACCGCCTTGCTGCTCGCCGCCGGCGCCGACATTCGCGAACTCAACACGGTGCGCAAGCACCTCTCGGCCGTCAAGGGCGGACGACTCGCTGCGGCCGCCTACCCGGCCACGGTCCTTGCCTTGGTGCTCTCGGATGTGATCGGTGATCCGCCTGAGATCATCGCCTCCGGCCCGACGGTTCCGGACCCTTCCACCTACGCCGAAGCCTGGTCCATCCTCGAACGCTATGGCCTGGCAGGCGTGGTGCCGCCGCGCGTGACGGCGCACCTGCGTCGCGGCCTGAGAGGCGAACTTCCCGAGTCGCCCAAACCGGGCGACCCCCGTCTCACCCGCAGTCGCACCCTGGTGATCGGCAACCTGCACGAGGCGCTGGTCGCGGCACAGGCAGCGGCAGAGCGCCTGGGCTATCACAGCACCCTGCTCACCGAAACGCTGCAAGGCGAGGCCCTCGCTGCCGCCCGTCATCTGGCGCGCATCGCGCTGGAAGAAGCAAAGTCGACGAGGCAGCGGCGCTGTCTGCTCGCCGGCGGCGAGACCACGGTGCAGGTGGCCGGCAACGGCAAAGGGGGACGCAACCAGCACCTGGCGCTCGCCTTCGCGCGGGAAATCGCCGGACACCCGCGCATCTCGCTCCTTGCCGCCGGCACCGACGGCACCGACGGCCCCACCGATGCCGCCGGCGCCTATGTCGATGGCGACACCTGCGCCCGCGCCCGGGCACAGGGCCTCGACCCCGACGATTTTCTCGCGCGCTGCGACTCCTATACGTTTTTCGCCCTGCTCGATGCACGCAGCGGCAAGCCGCACCACTTCCGCCCCGGACCGACGGGCACGAACGTGATGGACATCGACATCATCCTGATCGAAGCAGAAAAAGGATGATCCGTGGACAGACGATTGAAAACAAAAATAAATTGGCGGAGGCGGTGAGATTCGAACTCACGAGGGGCGCGAACCCCTGGCGGTTTTCAAGACCGCTGCCTTAAACCGCTCGGCCACGCCTCCGTGTGTCGGCGCCTTGCGCGCCGGCGCAGGCGATTCTACCGCAAGTTCAGGCGAATGCCGTGGCCCCGCTGCCGCCCAGCTCTGCCCGCAGGGCGGCGATGAGCGCCTCGCGCAGCCGCTGTACCGCCCGCGGCGACGGGCCGCGGCGGCGCCCAGATGGCGTCGGGGAAGTGGGCGTCGTCGCGGTAGCGCGGAATCACGTGCCAGTGCAGGTGCGGCACCACGTTGCCCAGGCTGGCGAGGTTGATCTTGTCCGGGCTCATGAGACGGCGCAGCACGCGCTCCGTCCCCAGCATCACCCGCCACAGGTGCGCGCAGTCGGCCGCGGCGAGCTCCGTCATCTCGGTGACGTGCGCCTCCCAGATCACGCGCAGGTAGCCGGGATAGTCGGGCTGACGAGCGTCGATGATGCGGCAGCGCGCGTCGCGCCACAGGACGTCTTCCCCTTCCCCAAGGCATAGAGGGCAACTATCGAAACGATCGGCAGAAGCCGGCATGGCACATTCCCCAAACGCGAATTCGACCACTATAATGCGCTCTTCCTTGCGCTGCAATCGAACGCCATGAATTCGCCCACCATGGGTCCCCAACCCGAGCCCGCGTTCCAGCTTCAATGGCGCGAAGCCCTCTCGGTGCACAACGACGCCATCGACCACGACCATCGCTGGCTGATCGCGCTCGTCGACCGCATCCAGTCGCTGATCCTCAGGCGCGCCTCGCTCGCCCGGCTCACGCTCGCCCTCGACGAGCTCGCCCGCTACACCGAAGAGCACTTCACGCGCGAAGAGGCGATCCAGCGGGCGGCAGGCTATCCTCGCCTGGCCGAGCACCATCACGCGCACGAGGATCTCAAGCGACGGCTGCAAGAGCTCACCGGCCGCATCCTCGCCCAGCCGGTCGAGCGAACCACGCTCGACGCCCTCGACGACGACACCCGCCGCGCCTTGCTCGCGCTGCTGCGATCCTGGCTCATCGATCACATCATCAAGGAAGATCTACCGCTGCGTCCCTGGCTGGAGCGCTTCCCCCGCGACTGGAATCCGGCCCAGTCTCTTTCTCGCCCTGCAGAAAAACCACGCCCGATGGCCAAGCCCGGCTAAAATCCCGATTCCGCAAACGACGAAAGGGAGGGGACGATGGCCATGGGCGACTGGATCCTGCTCGCGCTCGGGGGGTTCGGCGCCGGCGCGATGAATGCGATCGCCGGCGGCGGCACCTTCCTTTCCTTTCCGGCGCTGCTCGCCATCGGCCTGCCGCCGGTTACCGCCAACGCGAGCAACTCGGTGGCCCTATGGCCGGCGAGTCTCGCCAGCGCCTGGGCCTATCGCCGCGAACTCGCCCGTTACCGCCGTCACCTGCCGCGCCTGACGCTCGCCGCCTTCCTCGGCGGCGCGCTGGGCGGCGGACTCCTGCTGGTGACGAGCAACGCGCTCTTCGCCCGCCTCGTTCCCTGGTTGCTGCTCACGGCCACGCTCCTCTTCGCGCTCGCGCCGCGCATCAACCGCTGGCTGGACGCGCGCCGCCGCGCCGGGCCGCGACAGACGCTGGGCTGGGGCGGCACGTTTTTTCAGCTCCTCGTGTCGGTCTATGGCGGCTTTTTCGGCGCCGGCATGGGGATCGTGATGATCGCCGCCATCGCCATGCAGGGGATCGAAGACCTCAACGAGATCAACGCGCTGAAGAATTGGCTCTCGGCGGTGATCTACAGCGTGGCTGCGCTCACCTTCACCTTGGGCGGGGCGGTGAGCTGGCCGCACACGCTGGCAGTGCTCCTTGCCGCCGCGGCGGGAGGTTATCTCGCCGGGCGCGTCGCCCGCCGCTTGCCGGCGATTTGGCTGCGCCGCTTCATCCTCTTGGTGGGAACGGCACTCACGCTTTATTATTTCATCTTTTGATCGAGACAAGAGAGGGAAGCCCCATGACCATCGCCTTACCCCAGGGCGTGCAACTGCACGCGCCGCTCCATCCTCGCTTCGACGAGATCCTCACTCCCGAAGCGCTCGCGTTCGTCGCCAAGCTCCACCGCCGCTTCGAACCCCGACGCCAAGAGCTGCTGCGCGCACGGCAGGAACGCCAGGCGCGCATCGACGCCGGCGAGAAACCCGACTTTCTGCCCGAGACGCGCGCCGTGCGCGAGGGCGAGTGGAAAATCGCTCCCCTGCCCAAGGCGCTCGAGTGCCGCCGCGCCGAGATCACCGGCCCGGCAGCCGACCGCAAGATGGTCATCAACGCCTTCAACTCGGGGGCGGACAGCTACATGACCGACTTCGAGGATTCCAACAGCCCCAACTGGTTCAACCAGGTGCAGGGGCAGATCAACGTCTACGATGCCATCCGCCGCAAAATCGACTTCGTGGCCGAGAACGGCAAGGAATACAAGCTCGCCGAGAAAATCGCCGTGCTGCAGATCCGCCCGCGCGGCTGGCACCTCGACGAAAAACACGTCACCGTCGACGGGCAGCGCCTCTCGGGCTCGCTCTTCGACTTCGGCCTTGCCTTCTACCACAACGCCAAAGAGCAGCTCGCGCGCGGCCAAGGTCCCTTCTACTACCTGCCCAAGCTCGAGAGCCACCTCGAAGCGCGCCTGTGGAACGACGTCTTCTGCTTTGCCCAGGACGAACTCGGCCTGCCGCGCGGTACCATCAAGGCCACCGTGCTCATCGAGACGATCCTTGCCACCTTCGAGATGGAAGAGATCCTCTACGAGCTGCGCGACCACTCCGCCGGGCTCAACGCCGGACGCTGGGATTACATCTTCTCCTGCATCAAGAAGTTCCGTAAAGATAAGGACTTCTGCCTGGCCGACCGCGCGCGGATCACCATGGAAGTGCCCTTCATGCGCGCCTATGCCCTCGCGCTCGTCAAAACCTGCCACAAGCGCGGCGCGCCGGCCATCGGCGGCATGAGCGCGCTCATCCCCATCAAGAACGACCCCGAGGCGAACGAACGGGCGCTCGCTGGCGTGCGCCACGACAAACGGCGCGATGCCAACGATGGCTTCGACGGCGGCTGGGTGGCCCACCCCGGACTGGTCGAGGTGGCCATGGAAGAGTTCAAGGCCGTGCTGGGCGATCGGCCCAACCAGTGGGACAAGCAGCGCGACGAGACCTTCACCGCGCGCGACTTTCTCGATTTTCAGCCGGAAAAGCCCATCACCGAAGGGGGGCTGCGCAACAACATCAACGTGGCCATCCATTATCTCGGCGCCTGGCTGGGCGGTAACGGCGCGGTGGCGATCCACAACCTGATGGAAGACGCTGCCACCGCCGAGATCGCCCGCGCCCAGGTCTGGCAATGGATCTACAGCCCCAAAGGGGTGCTGGAAGACGGGCGCAAGGTGACGGCGGAGCTGGTGCGCGCGCTCATCCCCGAAGAGCTCGCCAAGGTCAAGGCCGAAGTCACGGCCCAAGGGGAAGACCCCGCCAACTACGACAAAGCGGCGAAGATCTTCGAGAAGATGGCGCTCAGCGCGGAATTCACCGAATTCCTCACGCTGCCGCTCTACGAAGAGTTGCCCTGAGCCTGGCCACGGTGCGTTTCTTCCCCGGGAAGCATCGCACCGACTTGGACCCGCCCCGCTGGCGAGCGGGGCGGCAGGCGCTCTTCGCGCCAAAGGCTGATCCGGCATGACGATGCGTCCCGCGCTGCCCTTGCGCCTGATCCTCGCCCTGCGCCGCTGGTGGCGGGACGACGTGCTGGAGCTGGCCAAGGAATGGCGCTGGAGCTTCCTGCCGCCGCTCATGGTCTATGTTGCGGCGGGCATCTCGGGGCTCACCGGAATTGCCGGCACCTTCTTCGTCAAGGAATATCTCGATCTCTCCGCGGCCTTCCTCGCCGCGCTCGGTTTCTGGGCGGGCATTCCGTGGGCGCTGAAGATGCCCCTGGGGCATCTGGTCGATCTCTTCTGGCGCCACAAGGCGCTCTTCGTCTGGCTGGGCGCCGCCTTGATCGCCGCGAGCCTCATCATCATGATCGGGCTCACCACCGACCGGGAGGCAATGGCGGCGCTGTGGCCCGTTTCCTACTGGTACGTGCTCTCGACGTTGCTTGCGCCACTCGGCTACGTCTTGCAGGACGTGGTGGCCGATGCCATGACGGTGGAGGCAATTCCCACGCGCGACGAGCGCGGCGAGCCGCTGCCCGAGGCGCAGATCAAGCTCATGCACACCACGCTGCAGACGCTGGGGCGCATCGCGATTCTCGGCGGCAGCGTGCTGGTGTCGCTCGCCAACGTGCTCGTTTTCTCCGGCACCGAGCAGCTCACGGCAGCGCAGAAAGCCCCGCTCTATGCCCGCGTCTATACTCTGGCGCTCGTCATCCCTCTCGTGTCGCTCTCCGGCGTTTTGCTGGCTTCCCTGCTACGGCGGCACGAACGGCGCCGCCACGCGCGCCTGGGGCTCGACCCGGTCTTGTGGCCGGAATTCGGTACGGAAGCGACTGCGCCCAACTGGCCGCTGCTGTGGGGGAGCCTCTTCTTCGTCGCCTTCACCGTGACGATGGGGCTGCTGGATTTTCCCGGCAACCAGGAAGTGATCTTCGTTGGTTCGCTGGCGGTGATCCTCTTTTTGATGCGCCGCCTCATGAACGAACTCTCGCCGCAAGCACGGCGGACACTGGCCGGCACGGCGCTGGTGATCTTCGTCTTCCGCGCCACCCCCACCGCCGGGC
This sequence comes from Rhodocyclales bacterium, assembly GCA_016235745.1. GTDB lineage: Bacteria > Pseudomonadota > Gammaproteobacteria > Burkholderiales > Rhodocyclaceae > Tepidiphilus. The sequence continues at coordinate 8,212 of JACRJA010000052.1, forward strand.
CAGGGCTCAGCTGGTGGATGATCGACGTGCTCGGCTTCGATCAATCCTTCCTCGCCAAGCTCTCCTTGATCGGGTCGGTGCTCACGCTGGCGGGACTCTTCATCTTCCGCCGCTTCATGGCCGAGCGCTCCATCCTCGACATCGTGGTGATCCTGTCGGTGATCGGGTCGCTGCTCTCGCTGCCCTATCTGGGGATGTATCACGGCCTGCACCAGTGGACCAGCCAGCTGACCAACGGCGTGGTCGACGCGCGCTTCATCGCCCTCGTCAATACCGCCGTCGAATCGCCATTGGGACAGGTGTCGATGGTTCCCATGCTCGCCTGGATCGCGCATTCGGCGCCGCCCCACCTCAAGGCCACTTTCTTCGCGGTGATGGCTTCCTTCACCAATCTGGCGCTGTCGGCCTCCGAGCTCGGCACCAAGTACCTCAACACGATCTTCGTGGTGACGCGTGAAGTGCGCGCGCCCGACGGCACCATCCTCGTGCCGGCCGACTATTCCCAGATGGGGATGCTGCTCACCGCCGTGATCGCCATCGGGCTCATCGCGCCCCTGGCTACCGTGTGGTACGTGCGCAGCAGCACGAGGCTACAGGCCCAATGATGCCGGCTCCCTCTTCTCCTGACGATCAGGAAGATGCCGCCCTCTGGTACTGGCGGCGCACGCGCCGGCTCACGCTCGCGCTGCTCGCCTTGTGGTTGGCGTTCAACCTCGGGGTAGTGTGGTACGCCGAAGCGCTCAACGCCGTCATCGTGGCAGGCGTACCGCTCGGGTTCCTGCTCCTGTCGACGGTGTCCTTACTACTCTTCACGGCGATCGCTACCGTCTATGCCCTGCTGACCAATGCCTGGGAGCGTCGGGCACGAACCTGGCACCAGCAGCGGGCCACTGATTCGCCCGATGCTTCCCACCCCAGGGACGACAGTTTCTAGACCGTCTGGGACGGGCGCTGTCCCTGCCCGGCGGAGCGCGGCTTCGCCTGCCAGTGCGCCTGGCGCGCCAGGGCGAAATCGAGAAAGAGTTTCGACCAGAGGGTGCTGCCGGCAATCGCCGTCCAGGTCGCGAACGGCATGGCGGTGGCGACGACCCCGAAAATGACGTAGACCAGAATGGCTCCCGCCACGAGATTGATCGCGGCCGTATAAGGGGCGTATTTCTCCGGATTGGGCGCCGGCTCGCCGCGCCGCAGCGCGACCTCGGAAAAATCCTTCAGAAACAGAATCCGAAACGCTCGCCGCAACCAGATGAACGCGAGAGGGAAGAGCGACAAGAACAACACCCAGTTCAGCACCAGGCTCACTACGACATGGAAATCGGCCATCGGATGATCCTCCTCATGGGCCCGCCGGCCCGGGGTTGCCGGACCGGCGGGTTTTTCCGGTCAGTCGTGCACTCAGTGGGCGCCCGTGATTGCCGTCGACCCGCGCGGGGTGCGGACGTTCTCGACCAGGGCCTGGATGTGCTCGGGCGGTTCCTTGGTGAATTTATCGACGATGAAGGCGACGATGAAGTTCACGATCGCCCCCACCGAACCGAAGGCTTCCGGCGTAATGCCGAAGAAGCTGTTCTCACCGCCGATCAGACCGAGGTATTCGGTCCCTTTGATGAAGAAGATCCCCTTGTGCGCGAACACGTAGAAGAGCGTGACGAACAGCCCCGCAAGCATCCCGGCGATCGCACCTTCCTTGTTCATCTTCTTCGAGAAGATGCCCATCATGATGGCGGGGAAGAGCGAAGAGGCGGCGATGCCGAAGGCAAGCGCCACGGTGCCGGCGGCGAATCCTGGCGGATTCAGACCGAGATAGCCCGCCACGAGGATGGCGGCGATCATCGCGATGCGCCCGGCGAGCAGCTCGCCTTTCTCGTCGATGTCCGGCTTGAACACGCCCTTGACCAGGTCGTGCGAGATCGCCGAAGAAATCGCCAGCAGCAACCCGGCCGCGGTCGACAGCGCCGCCGCCAGTGCCCCCGCTGCGACCAAGCCGATCACCCAGCCAGGCAGCATGGCGATCTCGGGGTTGGCCATGACGATGATGTCGGCGTTGACGTTGAGCTCGTTGCCTTTCCAGCCCGCCTGGGCGAATTTCTCCTGCGCCGCGGCGTTCTTGTCGTTGAAATGCTGGATGCGCCCGTCGCCGTTCAGGTCCTGGAATTTCAGCAGACCGGTCTGCTCCCAGCGCTTGAACCACTCAGGACGCTCCTCGTAACGGATGCCCTGCTCCGGCGTCACCAGCGGCTTGTTCTCCAGCGCCGCCGGATAGACGGTCGCCAAGAGGTTGTAGCGCGCCATCGCCGCCACCGCCGGAGCCGTGGTGTAGAGGATGGCGATGAACACCAGCGCCCAGCCGGCGGACATGCGCGCATCGCGCACCTTGGGCACCGTGAAGAAGCGCATGATCACGTGCGGCAGACCGGCCGTGCCGATCATCAGCGACAGCGTATACATGAACATGTTGAGGTAGCTGCCAGGCACCGAGGTGGTGTACTTGCCAAAGCCCAGATCGGTGACGATCTGGTCGAGCCGCTCGAGCAGGTATACGTCGCTGCCAGAGAGCTTGGAACCCAGGCCGAGTTGCGGGATCGGGTTGCCGGTGAGCATCATCGAGATGAAGATCGCCGGAATGGTGTAGGCGATGATCAGCACGACGTACTGGGCCACCTGGGTGTAGGTAATGCCCTTCATGCCGCCGAACACGGCGTAGAGGAAGACGATGCCCATCCCGACGTAAATGCCGACCTCGTTCGACACGTTGAGGAAGCGCGAAAACGCCACGCCCACGCCGGTCATCTGGCCGATGATGTAGGTGACCGAGGCCACCAGCAGGCAGATCACCGCCACCACCGCTGCGCTCTTCGAATAAAACCGGTCACCGATGAACTGCGGCACCGTGAATTTGCCGAACTTGCGCAGATAGGGAGCGAGCAGCATCGCCAGCAAGACGTAGCCGCCAGTCCAGCCCATGAGGAACAGCGCCCCGCCGTAGCCCATCGTCGAGATGATACCGGCCATGGAGATGAAGGAAGCGGCGCTCATCCAGTCGGCAGCAGTGGCCATACCGTTCATCACGGGGTTGACCTGGCCGCCAGCCACGTAGTATTCCGCCGTCGTCCCCGCCCGGCTCCAGATCGCGATGCCGATGTACAGGGCGAACGACAGTCCCACCATCAGGTAAATCCAAGCTTGTACGGACATGGTCGTCGCTCCTTATTCTTCGTGCACGTCGAATTCGTGATCGATCTTGTCCATCGCGAAGGCGTAGTAGAAGATCATGGCGACGAACGCGTACATCGACCCTTGATGGGCGAACCAGAACCCGAGCGGATAGCCGCCGAGATGGATCGAGTTGAGCGCAGGCGCGAGAATGATCCCTGCGACGTAGGACACGATGAACCAGATGACCAGTACGATCGAGATCAACCGTAGGGTTGCCGACCAGTAGGCTTGTGGCGATTTACTCATTTTCTCTCTCCTTCATCCTCTTAGGTGTCAAAAGAGCATCGAGCCGAGACCGAGCACTTCTGCGGCCGGCGTATCAATTATACGAATGGTCGCTTACAATAAACTTACAAGTCACAAAAAAACCCGCCTTGCGGCGGGTTTCGTCGTGGCGTAACGGCGACGGGGAAAATCACATGCGGTCGATCATCGCCTTGCCGAAGCCGGAGCAGCTCACTTCGGTCGCCCCTTCCATGAGCCGGGCAAAGTCGTAAGTGACGATCTTGTCCTGGATGGTGCGCTCCATCGCCTTGATGATCAGATCGGCCGCCTCTTTCCAGCCGAAGAAACGCAGCATCATCTCGGCCGAGAGGATGAGCGAGCCGGGGTTCACCTTGTCGAGCCCGGCGTACTTCGGCGCCGTGCCGTGCGTGGCCTCGAACACGGCGTACTGGTCGCCGACGTTGGCCCCCGGGGCGATGCCGATGCCGCCCACCTGGGCCGCCAGCGCGTCCGAGATGTAGTCGCCGTTGAGGTTGAGCGTGGCGATCACGTCGTACTCGGCCGGCCGCAGCAGGATCTGCTGCAGGAACGCGTCGGCGATGGCGTCCTTGACCACGATCTCGCGCCCCGTCTTCGGATTGGTGAACTTGCACCACGGGCCGCCGTCGATGGGCTGGGCGCCGAACTGCTCCTGCGCCACGCGATAGCCCACGTCGCGGAAGAGCCCTTCGGTGAACTTCATGATGTTGCCCTTGTGCACCAGCGTCACCGACTTGCGGTCGTTGTCGATGGCGTACTGGATGGCCGCGCGCACCAGCCGCGTGGTGCCTTCGATGGAGACAGGCTTGATGCCGATTCCCGAGGTTTCGGGGAAGCGGATCTTCTTCACGCCCATTTCCTTCTGCAGGAAGTCGATCAGCTTGCGCGCGCCGTCGGACTGCGCCGGCCATTCGATGCCGGCGTAGATGTCTTCCGTGTTCTCGCGGAAGATCACCATGTCGACGAGCTCAGGGCGCTTGACCGGCGAGGGCACGCCGTTGAAGTAGCGCACGGGGCGGATGCACTGGTAGAGATCCATCTCCTGGCGCAGGGCCACGTTGAGCGAGCGGATGCCTCCGCCCACCGGCGTGGTCATCGGCCCCTTGATGGAGACGGCGAATTCCTTGAGCGCGGCGAACGTCTCTTCGGGCAGCCACTGGTCGGGACCGTAGATGCGCGTGGCTTTCTCGCCGGCATAGACTTCCATCCAGTGGATCTTGCGCTTGCCGCCGTAGGCCTTGTCGACGGCCGCGTCGATCACCTCGATCATCACCGGCGTGATGTCGACGCCGATGCCATCCCCTTCGATGTAGGGCACGATGGGATTGTCGGGGATCGGCTGACCCAATACGATTTTCTGGCCACCCGCAGGTACCTTGATCTTGGAATAACTCACGGTTCTTCTCCCTGATGTCATCATTGCGGAGCCATGCAATGGCCCTGGCGATCTGCCGCCACCGCCCCGCACCGTCCAGCGCCTTCGCGCGCCGCCATTTCGTATTATCCAATAAAGTCCCACGATCCGAAAGGGCGAGACGCAACGGCGTCGTTGTATCATTTTCCCCATGAGCACGAGGAGCCACGGAGCGCGAACAACGATGTCCCCATCCCTGCCGTCCGAGCGCATCGCCGAGGCGATGGCCCGCGTGATGATCGAAGGGTTCGATCGTCACTACCGCATCTTCCGTGAGACGTCCAGCCGCGCCAAAGAGCTGTTCGAGGCCGGCGACTGGCCCAAACTGCTCGAAGCGGTGCGCGAGCGCGTGGAATTCTACGACCAGCGCGTCGAGGAGACGGTCGAGCGCCTGCGCCGCGAATTCGACGTCGCCCACCTCGACGACGCCACCTGGCAGCAGGTAAAGCTCTACTACATCGGTCACCTGCTCGAACACAAACAGCCGGAACTGGCCGAGACCTTCTTCAACTCGGTGACGACCAAGATCCTGCACCGCAGCTACTTCAACAACCAGTACATCTTCGCCCGTCCGGCGATCTCCACCGAGTACATCGAGTCCTTTCCCCCGGTCTATACCAGCTACTATCCCAAGGAAGAGGGATTGCGGCGCACGATCCGGCGCATTCTGGAGGATTTCGACTGGCAGCGCCCCTTCGAGGATCTGAATCGCGACGTGCTCTACATCCTGCGCACCGTCAAGCGCCACCTGGGCGGGCGCTGGCCGGCGCCGGAAGTCAATGCCCAGATCCAGGTGCTCTATTCCGCTTTCTACCGCAACAAGACCGCCTACGTGATCGGCAAGGCGATCAACGGCCACCAGGAGTATCCCTTCGCGGTGGCGGTGCGCCACGGCGCCTCGGGCATGCTGGTGGTCGACGCCATCCTGCTCGAAGCCTGGCGCATCTCGGTGCTCTTTTCCTTGTCGCGGGCCTATTTCCTCGTCGACATGGAAGTTCCCTCGGGCTACGTCAACTTCCTGCGCTCCATCCTGCCCAACAAGCCGCGCTCCGAGCTCTATACCATGCTGGGTCTGGGCAAGCAGGGCAAGACCATGTTCTTCCGCGACCTCATCGCCCACCTGCGCCACTCCAACGACCATTTCATCATCGCCCCCGGCATCAAGGGCATGGTGATGCTCGTCTTCACCCTGCCCTCCTTCCCGTACGTCTTCAAGATCATCAAGGACGTCTTCGGCAGCAGCAAGAACATCGACCGTGAGACGGTGCGGCAGAAGTACCTCATGGTCAAGCGCGTCGACCGGGTCGGACGCATGGCCGATACCCTGGAATTCTCCCAGGTCGCCCTGCCGCTGGCGCGCTTCTCGCCGGAGCTGCTCGAAGAGCTGCGTACGGTGGCTGCTTCTTCCTTCGAGATCGAGGGTGACCAGATCGTCATCAAGCACCTCTACATCGAGCGGCGCATGACCCCGCTCAACCTCCACCTGGAAAACGCCGACGACGAAACCCTCGAACACGCGGTGCGCGAATACGGCAATGCCATCCGCGAGATGGCCATCGCCAACATCTTCCCCGGCGACATGCTGTGGAAGAACTTTGGGGTGACACGCTACGGCCGCGTCGTGTTCTACGACTACGACGAGATCGAGTACATGACCGACGTCAATTTCCGCGCCATTCCACCAGCGCCCTACCCCGAGATGGAGCTCTCGGGCGAAGCCTGGTACAGCGCCGGGCCGCTCGACGTCTTTCCCGAAGAGTTCGCCACCTTCCTGCTGGGGGACCCGCGCATCCGCAAAGCCTTCCTCAAGTACCACCGCGACCTGCTCTCGCCGCAGTTCTGGCAGGAAGCGCAACGGCACATTCGCGCCGGCTTGGTCGAGGATTTTTTCCCCTACGGGGAAGAATTGCGGTTTTGCCGCCTCTACCCGCCGAAACGGCGAAAGCCTTCGTTACCCCAAGCCGAGGGCGAAATGGCATAATGGAGCGCATGAAACGACCCCAAGGGAACGAACGGCCATGAAGAAGACGAGATTTCCCCTCCTCATTGTCGGCGCCACGGTGCTGCTCGCCGCCTGCGCCGAGAACCCCTACCGCGGCGAACACGCGCGCACCACCACCGGAGCCACGGTCGGCGCCGTGGCCGGTGGCGTGCTCGGACGGGTCGTGGCCAGCGACAACGCCAAGACCGGAGGAACGCTGATCGGCGCCGCGGTGGGCGCCACCGTGGGCGGGCTCATCGGCCGCCAGATGGACCAGCAGGAAGCCGAACTGCGCCGCCAGATGGCAAGCAGCGGCGTGGAAGTCCAGCGCCAGGGCGACACCATCCGCCTGCAGGCCCCCGAGGCCATCACTTTCCAGACCGGTAGCGCCACCTTGCAGCCGCAGTTCATGAGCGTGCTCGACCAGCTCGCCCAGAGCCTGCAGCAGTATCCCAACACCATCGTGCGCATCGAGGGGCATACCGACTCCACCGGCCCGGCGGCCTTCAACCAGACGCTGTCGGAGAACCGCGCCCAAGCGGTGGCGAGCTACCTCATCCAGCGCGGTGTGCCGGCCAACCGCATCCAGACGGTGGGCTTCGGCGCCACCCGCCCCATCGCCGACAACCGTACCGTCGAGGGTCGAGCGAAGAACCGGCGGGTGGAGATCCTGCTCGTGCCCATCGTCGGGCAGTAGGGCTGAATTACCCAGCAAGGACCTCACCATGCTCTTCACTGAAGCTCTGCGCATCGAGATCCAGCGCAACGTCGCCCAGGCATTGGCCGAAGACGTCGGCACGGGCGATCTCACCGCCCGCCTGATCGACGCCGATGTCCGCGCGCGCGCCCGCGTCATCAGCCGGGAGGCAGCCATTCTCTGCGGCCAGCCCTGGTTCGAAGCCACGCTGCGCATGCTCGACCCTGCGGCGAGTTTCACCTGGCACGCCGCCGAAGGAGCGGAAGTCGCACCCGAGCAAACGCTGTGTGAAATGGAGGCGAACGCCCGGGCGCTGCTCACCGCCGAGCGCACGGCGCTCAACTTCCTGCAGCTGCTCTCAGGCACGGCCAGCACCACGCGCGCCTATGTGCGCGCGGTCGAAGGCACGCGCGCCAAGATCGTCGACACGCGCAAGACAGTGCCGGGCCTGCGTCTGGCGCAAAAATACGCCGTGCACGTGGGCGGCGGCACCAACCACCGCCTGGGCCTCTACGACGGCATCCTCATCAAGGAGAACCACATCATCGCCGCCGGCGGCATCCGCCAGGCGTTGGAACGGGCGCAGGCGCTCGCGGCAGCGCACGCCTTCATCCAGGTGGAGGTAGAGACGCTCGACGAACTCGCCGAAGCGCTGGAAGCCGGGGCGCAGATGATCCTGCTCGACAACATGACGCTCGAGCAGATGAAGGAAGCCGTGTGGATCAACGCCGGCCGCGCCGAGCTCGAAGTCTCCGGCGGCGTTGACCTCGAGCGGGTGCGGGCGATCGCCGAGACGGGGGTCGACCGCATCTCGGTGGGCAGGCTCACCAAGGACGTACGCGCCGTGGATCTTTCGCTGCGCCTGCTCGAAGCCTGATCCTGCAGAGGACCCGCCCCGCCCGCAGGCAAGCGGGGCGCGCGCAGGAACGATTCACCCGCCCTCAGGCATGCGCCGCAACGTAGTCCTTCACCTGCTGCACGTCGGCGGGCAGGCGCGTGACGCGCTGCGGCCGCTCTTCCAGATCGGCGAGCTCGGCCGGGCGCGGCGGCTCGAATCCCACCGCCTCGCGCAGCGTCCCGGCGAATTTGGCCGCCTGCGCCGTCTCGAGCACGACCACTGGCATGTCCCCGAGGCCAGCGCGGCGCGCCACCGTCACCGCATCGGCCGTGTGCGGATCGATGAGCACACCATGGCTCGTCCACACGTCGCGGATGGTTGCGAGCCGGTCGGCATGCGTGCTGCAACCGGAGACGAAGCCGAATTCCGGCAGCCGCGCCCAATACAGCGTGCCCTTGAGATCGAAGAAACCTTGAGTGTCCAGCGCTTGCCACAGCCGACGCAGCGCCTGCGGGTCGCGCCCCACCAGGTCGAAGACGAAGCGTTCGAAGTTCGAGGCCTTGGAGATGTCCATCGACGGGCTGGAGGTGGCGAAGGTCTCGCTCGATGCGCGCGGGCGGTAAACGCCGGTGCGGAAGAATTCGTCGAGCACGTCGTTCTCGTTGGTCGCCAAAATCAGGCGCCCGATGGGTAGCCCCATCTGACGGGCGATGTGTCCGGCGAGGATGTTACCGAAGTTGCCGCTGGGCACGGCGAACGCCACCGGCTCGCCCACGCGCGCCACCGCCTGGAAATAACCGGCGAAGTAATAGACCACCTGGGCGGCGATGCGCGCCCAGTTGATCGAATTGACCGCGCCGATGCGGTGGCGGCGCTTGAACTCGGCATCCTGGCTCACCGCCTTGACGATGTCCTGGGCGTCGTCGAAGGTCCCCTCCACGGCGAGGTTGTGGATGTTGGGCTCCTGCAGCGAATACATCTGCGCGCGCTGGAAGGGGCTCATGCGCCCGGCCGGCGAGAGCATGAAGACCTGCACGCGCGCGCGCCCGCGCATGGCGTATTCGGCGGCCGAGCCGGTGTCGCCCGACGTGGCGCCGAGGATGTTCAAGCGCTCGTCGCGGCGCTCGAGCACGTACTCGAAGAGCTCGCCCAGCAGCTGCAGGGCCATGTCCTTGAAGGCGAGCGTAGGGCCGTTGGAGAGCTCGAGCAAGCCGAAACGCCCCGCTTCCAGCCAGGTGAACGGCGTGATGCGCGCCGCGCGCGCCGGATGGCGGGCGAAGGGATAGCGCGTGGCGGTATAGGTGTGCACCACGAGCCGGGCGAGATCGTCTTCGGCAATGTCGTCGAGGTAGCGGCGCAGCAGCTCCCAGGCCAGTTCCCCATAGGGCAGGCGCGACAGGCGCACGAGCTCTTCGAGAGAAATATGGGGATAGTGCGCCGGCACGTAGAGCCCACCGTCGGCGGCGAGCCCTTCCAGCAAGATGTCGGAAAACTTCAGGATGGGCGCCTGCCCGCGCGTCGACAGATACTCCACGGCCACCTCGCGATCGAACGATAGGCGCGATTATACGCTGCTCGCGCGCAGCGCTTCGAGCGGCGGGCGGCGCAACAGCGGCAGTACGGTAGCCATGCCCGCAGCGGACACCGCCAGCACGGCGAGCCCGGCAGCCGCAGCGAGCAGCCCCCAGCTGAGCGTCACTTCCAGGCGGAAGACCGACGCCGCGAGCCACAGGCCGATCCCTGCGCTCAGCGCCACCGAGACCAGTGCGCCCACGGCGCCGAGGGTGGCGAACTCGAGCGCGAGCGTGGTGAGGATCTGCCGGCGGCGCGCCCCCAACGCCCGCAGGACGGCCACGCGCTGGTGGCGCTCCTCCTGCCCCAGCATCCAGCCCACCGCCAGTACCAGCGCCCCCGCCCCCAGGGTGAAGGCGAACACCGCCTGCAGCAGCGCCGCCACCTGGTCGCTCATGCGTTCGAACTGCTCGCGAACACGACCGACGTCGATCACGGTGACGTTGGGCAAGCGCTCGACGAGCGTGCGCTCGAACGCCTCCCGGCCCGGCGGCAGGCGGTAGCTCGTGATCCAGGTGGCGGCAAAGGACTCGAGCAGCGCCGGCTGCGTGACGATGAAGAAATTGACGTTCATCGATTCCCAGCGCAGCCGCCGGATGCTGGTCACCACCCCCTCGACTTCCTGCAGATCGATGACGAAGCGCAGGCGGCTGCCTAGCCTCAGGCCAAAGGTCTGCGCCAGCCCCTCTTCGACCGAGAGCGCGTTTTCCGGTGCGCCAGAACCGGCCTCGCCGTGCCAGCGCCCCGCCACCACGCGGTTGTCCTCGGGCAGCGCCGCGCCATAGCTCAGGTTGAACTCGTGGCGCATCAGACGCTGCGCCCGCGGATCTGCAAAAGAGGTATCGCTCACCGGCACGCCGTCGATCGCCACCAGGCGGGCGCCGCGCACCATGGGCCAGACACGCGGTTCGGCAAGCCCTGCCTCGGCAAACAGCGCGCGCAACCGCTCCACCTGATCGTCCTGCACGTTGATGAGAAAGCGGTTGGGCGCATCCGGCGGGATGCGGAAACGCCAGGCTTCCAGCAAGTCGCCGCGCACGATGGCCAGCAGCCACAGCGCAGCCAGACCCAGAGCGAGCGCCCCGGCCTGCAGGGCGGAGAGCCCTTTCTGATTGCCGAGCGCGCGCCAGGCAAGGCGCAGCGGCACCGCCGCGCCCGCGGCAAGCCGCCTGAGGGCGGCAAAACCGCTCGAACCCGCCACCAGCAGCAGCGCGAACCCTGCGACCAGCCCGCCGAAGACGCCCAAGGCCAGTTGCGTCTCCCCCGCGAGCAAGACCGTGAGCGCAAAGAGCGCCAGCGCCCCGGCAGCGGCGGTGGCGAGCACCCCGCCGCGCCAGCCGCCCCAATCGCGCCGCAGCACGGCCAGCGGCGTCACCTGCGCCAACGCCACGAGCTGCGGCACGGCGAATCCGAAGGCGAGCAGCAAAGCGAGCAGCGCCGCCGGCCAGGCCGCCCACCAGCGCAAGGGCGGCAGACTCGTCGTCTCCACCACCCGGGCAGCGAGCGCCGCGAACCCCTGCTGAGCGAAGAGCCCCAGCGCCGCCCCGAGCAACAGGGCGAGCACGAGCGCGGCCGCGAACTCCCCCAGCACGATCGCCGCCACCTGCCGCCGGCTCGCCCCCAGGCAGCGCAGCAAGGCGGCGACGTCGAGCCGGTCGCGCACGAAACGGCGCGTGGCCAGGCCCACGGCCACGGCGGCGAGCGCCACGGCCGCGAGCACGGCAAGGCGTAGGAACCGCTGCGTCTGTTCGAGCAGCGCCTTCACCGCTGGCTGACCGTCTTGCAGCGAGACGAACTCTTCCCCCTTGCCCAGGCGCGCTTGCGCCTCGTCGGCCACGCGACTGAGCGTCGCCGCAGGCCCGGCCAGATGAACGCGCCACTGCGCCCGCACCCCCGGCCCGACGAGGCCGCTCGCCGGCAAATCATCTAGGCTGATCCAGGATTCGGGCAGAAAATCGAGAAAGCTTCCCCCTCGCTCGGGATTGACGCGCACGATGGCGGCAACGCGCACGGTCAGACGCCCCACCCGGATCTCGTCACCAGGGCCGACGGCGAGCAAGCCCGCCAGCGTCTCGTCCACCCAGACCTCGCCCGGTGCCGGTCCGCTCTGCACGGCTTCTTCCGGCCCGCCGGCGCTGCGCCGCAGAAGGAACTGTCCGCGCAAAGGATAGTGCGCAGGGATTGCCCGCAGCGCTGACAGCTGCCAGCGCTCGCCCGCGCGCAGGATCGAGGTCATGGCCACGCTGGGCACGCGCTCGAGCTCGGGATGACGATCCAGCCAGGAAAGCAGTTCGGGACGCCAGGGTCGGCTGGCGGTGATCACGGCATCCCCGCCGAGCCAGGCGCCCGCCTCGCTCATCAAGGCCCGTCCCAGGCGGTCGTTGAGCCACAGGACGCTGCCCACGGCGGCCACGGCAAGCGCGAGCGCCGCGACGATGGCGACGAGCGCCGGCGTGCGCAGATCGCGCCGCAGCAGGCGCAGCGTGATTCGCTGGTTCATGGTGCGAGCACGCGCGTGGCGAGCATCGCCCAGTAGGCTGCCCCCAGCGGCAGAATCTCGTCGTTGAAGTCGTAGTGCGGGCTGTGCAGCAGGCAACCGCCCTCACCCTCACCGTTGCCGATCCAGACGTAGGCGCCGGGACGATGCTGCAGGAAAAAGGCGAAATCCTCCGCCCCCATCGACGGTGGCTCCTCGCGGCGCACGCTCTGTTCCCCGACGAGCGCGGCGGCAGCCTCGGCGCAGCGCGCCGCCTCCTCGACCGTGTTGATCGTGGGCGGATAGCCCTCGTCCCACTCGATGCGGAAGGAAAGGCCGAAAGCCGCGGCCACCCCTCGACCAATGCGTTCGAGCTCCTCGCGGACGCGGGCAAAGAGCGTCGGCGCGAACGCGCGCACGGTGCCGGCGAGCTCCGCCTCTTCGGGGATCACGTTGAAGGCATGTCCCGCGTGGAACTGCGTCACCGAAACGACCGCCGGCTGCAGCGGATCCAGCCGGCGGCTCACCACCGTCTGCAGCGCCTGCACGAGCGCCGCCCCGGCGGCGACGACGTCTTCGCCCAGATGCGGCATGGCCGCGTGCGTACCGCGCCCGCGCAGGGTGATGCGAAAGCGCTCGGTTCCCGCCATCACCGGGCCGGAGTGCACCGCGAACTGGCCCGCCGGCAGACCCGGCCAATTGTGCATGCCGTAGACCTCGCGCACGGGAAAACGCTCGAAAAACCCTTCCTCGACCATGCGCCGCGCCCCGCCGCCCCCTTCCTCGGCGGGCTGGAAGACGAAGACGACGGTGCCAGCGAACAGCGGATCGGCAGCGAGCAATTCCGCGGCGGCAAGGAGCATGACCGTATGTCCGTCGTGCCCGCAGGCGTGCATCTTGCCCGGCTCGCGCGAGGCATGCGCAAACGTGTTGGCCTCGGGGATGGGCAGGGCGTCCATGTCGGCGCGAAGCGCGATCATCGGTCCTTCGCCCCCCCGGCCCCGCAGCGCCGCGACCACGCCGGTACCGGCCAAACCCTCGAGCGGCTCGAGGCCAAAGGCGCGCAGGCGCTCGGCGACGAAGGCCGCCGTCCGCTGCTCCTCATAGGCAAGCTCGGGGTGCGCGTGCAGCGCGCGCCGCCATTCGCGCCAGGCTTGAGCCCGGTTCTGGGCCCGTTCCAACCATCGTCGTGCTTGCATCATCCCCTCCCCGGCTTTGGAGAACCTCACTCGATCACGAGCTGCACCTTGGTCGGCGGCAAGCCTTTGGCGCGCCGGGCCTTCTCGATGAGCTCGGCCGCCGCGCTCTGCCGCTTCTCCAGCGCCCAGCTCACTGCCGTACGCCCTTCCTCGTTGACTTTTTCGGTATCGGCCCCGGCGGCGAGCAAGCGTTTGACCACCTCGACGTGGCCGTTGCGCGCCGCCAGCATCAAGGCCGTGCTGCCGTTGGGCGCGGCGGCATTCACGTCGGCCTTGGCGCGCAGCAGGATTTCGACGCACTCGAGGTTGCCCTGCAGCGCCGCGTAATGCAGCGGCGTCCAACCAGCGTGATCGACGAAGGCGCCGGCGTCGATCAGACGCTGCAACACCTTGGCATGGCCTTTGAGCGCCGCCGTCATCGCCGGCGTCTCTCCGACGAGGTTGCGCCGGTTGGGCGAAGCCCCCGAGCGCAGCAGCAGATCCACCATCGCCTCGTCGCCGTTGGCGGCGGCGAGGTTCAGAAGCGGATCGCCCTTTTCATCAGTGGTATTCGGGTCTATGCCTTTGGCGAGCAGTTTCTGGATGGCGGCCGTGTCGCCGTTTTGCACGGCGAACGCGGTGTCTTCGACGAGGTCGGAAGCGAAGAGCGCAGTGCTTCCCCAGCCCAAGGTGACGGCCAAGACCGCGGCGCACCGCCAGATCTTACCCCAAAGACAGTCCGTGAATCGCTGGACGCTCCTCATTGCGATGCGCTCCTTGCCCCGGAAAAGAGGCGGAAGAAATTGTCCGTGGTGCGCTCGGCGATGCGCTCGAAGGGCACGCCGCGCACCTGAGCCAGGCACTCGGCCACCAAGCGCACGTAGGCCGGCTCGTTCGTCTTGCCGCGGTGCGGCACCGGCGCGAGATAGGGCGCGTCGGTCTCCACCAGGATGCGATCCTCGGGCGCGAAAGCGGCCACCTCGCGCAGCGCCGCGGCGTTCTTGAAGGTGAGGATGCCGGAAAAGGAAAGGTACATCCCCAGGTCGAGCGCCGCGCGCGCCACCTCGAGCGATTCGGTGAAGCAGTGCATTACCCCGCCGATCGCCTCGATTCCCTCCTCGCGCAGGATCGCCAGCGTGTCTTCGGCCGCCGCCCGCGTGTGGACGATGACGGGTTTGCCGCAAGCGCGCGCCGCCCGCAGATGCGTGCGGAAGCGCTCGCGCTGCCACTCGGGACGATCGCTGAGCCGATAGTAATCGAGCCCCGTCTCCCCGATGCCGATCACCTTGGGATCGGCCGCGAGTTCGACGAGCCGCTCCAGCGTCGGCTCCTCGCCGCCCTCGTGGTCGGGATGCACCCCGACGCTCGCCCACAGCCGCTCGTGGCTGCGCGCAACCGCCAAGACTTTGGGAAAATCCTCCAGCGTCACGCCGATGCACAGAGCGTAGCCCACGCCGTTCGCGGCCATGTTGTCCATCACTTCCGGCAGGCGCTCGGCAAGACCGGGAAAATCGAGATGACAATGCGAATCGACCAGAACGGTCATCGTTTCCTTTTCCTTTACAAGGTATGAGTGGTGCGGCCGGAACCGAGCAAGGCGCCGAGCTTGCGCTCGATGCGCACGCGCAGCTGTTGCGAAGCTTCCGAGTCGGCGAAATGCACGCCGATCCCCTGCGCCCGATTTCCCGGCACCCCCGCCGGCGTGATCCACACCACCGTGCCAGAGACCGAGAAACGCTCCTGCTCATCGGGCAACTGCAGCAAAAGGAACACCTCGTCGCCCAGATCGTAGCGCTTGGTCGTGGGCACGAATACCCCCCCGCGCAGCAGAAAAGGCATGTAGGCCGCATACAGAGCGCTGACGTTGGCCACGTTCAGCGACAGCACCGTCGGGCGCATTTCCGTTCGCGGCCCGTCGGTGCGGGGACCGTCCTCGAGCGTCATCCCTTTCCTCCAATCAAATCGGCATAATCCGCCAAGACGTCCTCGAGATAGAGGCGCAGATTGAGCGGATGCCTCACCCACTCGGCCCTAGCCCTCGCCCTGCGCTCCAGCGCGAGCCAGTCCCGCAAGGACGCCCGCTCGGCGAGCGCCTTGAGCTGTCCCTCGGCGCGGGAAAAATGGCGCACCGGAGCGCCCGCGGCGGCGCGAGCGAGATCGTGCAGCCAGCGCAGCCACCAGTCCATCCACGCCTCCAGCCCGAAGCCGCTCTCCTGGGTTTCCTTGGCCTTCAGCCAACGCTCCAGCCCCGCCGCCCAGGCCAGGGGAGCCCTCGGCGCCTCTCCACCTGCCTCAGCCAGAAAGCGCTCGAGCCAGCGCCCCCAGCCGCACCGGGCCCAGCGCAAGGCAGCCAGCGGCGCCCCGCCGGCGAGATCAAGCAAAGGCGCGGCCTGCGCCCCACCTTCCTGAGTCTCGAGCCACGCGAGCGCAACGTTCCGCCGCGGCGGTGCGATCCACCACGCCTGGCAGCGGCTGCGCACCGTCGGCAACAGCGCCGCGGGCGACTCGGTCACCAAGAGGAATGATACTCCCGCCGGAGGCTCCTCCAGCACCTTGAGAAGGGCGTTGGCCGTGAAGCGGTTCATCGCCTCGGCCGGCACGATCGTCACCACCCGCCGCCCCGTCTCGGCCAGACTCAAGCTTTCCTGCAAGGCGCGAATCTGTTCGATCGTGATCTGCCGCCCTTCGTTCCCGAGCAAAGCCTCTGGCGCCAGACGCCAGGCCATCGGATGGGCGCCCCTGTGCAGCAAACGGCAGGAACGGCACTGCCCGCACGGCCACTCGCCGGCCTCGAGCGGACGCTCGCACAACCAGCGCTCGGCAAGCGCCTGGGCGAGCGCCTCTTTGCCCACGCCGCGCGGTCCTCCGAGAAGGATCGCCTGGGGTGCGCGCTCGGCGGCCATCGCCGCCGCGAAGCGCCGGTACCACGGTTCGAGCCAGGGCATCAACCCGGCCATCGCTGCTGCACCTCCGCGATCACCTGCTGCGACAGCGCTTCGGGCGCGCGGCTTGCATCGAGCACGACGAAGCGCCCCGGCTCGCGCGCCGCCCGTTCGAGGTAGGCCGCCCGCACCCGAGCAAAAAAGCGTTCGTCGAGCCGCTCGAAGCGGTCCCGCTCCCGGGCGCCGGCCTGCGCGAGCCGCCGTCCCGCCACGGCCGGATCGAGATCGAAGAGAAAGGTGAGATCGGGACGCAACCCTCCCAACACCCAGCGCTCGATCAGGGCGAAGCGCGCCGCGTCCACGCCGCGCCCTCCCACCTGATAGGCATAGGACGCATCGCTGAAGCGGTCGCACACCACCCAGCGGCCGGCAGCGAGCGCCGGGCGGATGCGCGCCTGGACGTGCTCGCAGCGCGCGGCGAACATCACCAAGAGCTCCGTCTCCGGCTGCATCGCCTCGGCAAGCACCACCTCGCGCAGGCGCTCCCCGGCGGGCGTACCGCCCGGCTCGCGCGTGCGCTCGAACGGCGTGCCGCGCCGCTGCAAGAAACGGCACAGGGCTTCGAGCTGGGTCGTCTTACCCGCCCCGTCGATCCCTTCAAAGGTGATAAAGGGCGCGCGTGCCGCGGATCCGCTCATGGGCTCTTCCGTCCTTTCTGCCAGCGCGCCACCGCGCGATTGTGTTCCTCGAGCGTGCGCGAGAACTCACTCGACCCATCGCCGCGCGCCACGAAATAAAAATAGTCCGTCTTCTCGGGACGCACCGCCGCCCAGAGCGACTCCCGTCCCGGCAGACAGATCGGCGTAGGCGGCAAGCCGCCGCGGGTATAGGTATTCCAAGGATGATCCTCGCCGAGATGGCGTCGCGTCAGGTTACCGTCGAATTCCTCCCCCAGGCCATAGATCACGGTCGGATCGGTCTGCAACGGCATGCCGCGGCGCAGACGATTGACGAAGACCGAGGCCACCTTGCCGCGATCCTCCGCCCGCCCCGTCTCCTTCTCCACTAGGGAAGCGAGGATCAGCGCTTCGTAGGGCGAAGACAGCGGCAGCTCGGGGTCGCGCGCCTGCCATGCCGCCTCGAGTTCCTCTTTCATCTTGCGATAGGCCAAGCGATAGAGCTCGCGATCCGGCGTCTTGCGGTCGAACACGTAGGTATCGGGAAAGAAAAGCCCCTCGGCCCGCGCTTCGCTTGCGCCGATCGCCGCGAGCAGCGCCCGCTCGTCGGCACCGGCGAGCGTCTTCTCCACCCAGGGATGGCGCTCCAGCGCGGCGCGCATCTGGGCAAACGTCCATCCCTCGACGAAGGCCACGCTCTCGCGGATGCGCTCGCCACGGCGCAGCAGATCGAGCAACTGCGGCGCCGTCAGGCCACGTTCGAGGCGATAATAGCCCGCGAAGATGGCCCCGCCGGCCTGCAGGCGCGCGAGCAGATACAACGCACGGGGATCGACCCCCACCCCCTGGCGGGCCAGGGCGCGCCCTGCCTCGAGCACCGAAGCCCCTCGCGGCACTTCCACCTCCATCGTCGCCGCCGCCATCGGCAGCGGCCGCAGCCACAGCCACCAGAACGAAGCCGCCCCCAAGCCAAGGAATGCAGCGAAGGCGACGAGAAGCGCCCGCCCCCATCGCCGCCCATTCCTCCCGCGTTCTTTTCTCCCCACGCAACGCCTCGCAAAGCCCTGCCGCCCACCGGGTAGACGGCCGAAAGCGCGATTCTATAATGATTGGATCGACAATTCCGTCCTTTGGTCGTTCCAATGCCCCTGACGCCTGAGCTCGCCGAACTCCTTTCCCGTCACCACTGCCGCCTCGCCGGCGACGAAGTGCTCGCCCCGCCCTCCCCGGAAGGCAAGGCGCACCTCGTGCCGCTACCTTCCCTCGCCGTCCTATGCGCGGAAGGGCCCGACGCCGCCGCCCTGCTGCACAATCTCCTGACGAACGAGATACGCGCCATGCCCGTTGGCGAAGCCCGCTGGGCAGCGCTCCTTACCCCCAAAGGGCGCGTCTCCGCGCTCATGCTGCTGTGGCGGGAAGCGCAAGACCGTTTCCTGCTCGCCCTGGAAGCAGCGCTCGCCGAGCCGCTGCGCACCACGCTCCTGCGCTACCGGCTGCGCAGCAAGGTCGAATTCCTCCTCCAGGAAGGGCTTTTCGCCTTCGCGCGCCTGCAGCCAAACCAGATCGAACCGCCGCTCGTCCCCCCCACGCTTGAAAGCCTGGACGCCGGCCATGCGCTGCACCTCGCCCCCGGACTCGGGCTCGAGTTCCTGCCCGCCGAGGCCGCACCCCAACGCCTCGAAGCGCTGCTCGCCGCAGGCCACGCCCTGGGCGCAAGCCCCGACTGGCGGCTCGCCCTGGTGCGCCACGGCTTGCCCTGGCTCTTGCCCGAGAACCGCGAAACCTTCCTGGCGCAATGGCTCAACCTCGACCTGCTCGGCGGCGTGAGTTTCACCAAAGGCTGCTACCCCGGCCAGGAGATCGTCGCCCGCACGCACTACCTCGGCCGCCTCAAGCGGCGGATGTACCGGCTGGGCGCACACGAAGGGGAAGCGCCCCCGACCGGCGCCGAATGTTTCTCCCCCGCCTTCGGCGAACAAGCAGCCGGCCGCATCGTGCTCGCGGCGCCGCGCCCCGAGGGCGGGT
The DNA here is from genome assembly GCA_016235745.1 of Rhodocyclales bacterium. Lineage (GTDB taxonomy): Bacteria > Pseudomonadota > Gammaproteobacteria > Burkholderiales > Rhodocyclaceae > Tepidiphilus. The sequence continues at coordinate 27,432 of JACRJA010000052.1, forward strand.
TCGAAGCGCTCGCCGTCCTGCAGCGCGAAGCCGCCGAAGCGGGCGAGGTGCGCCTCGGCGCCCCCGACGGGCCGCGCGCCGCGCCCCTGCCCTTGCCCTACCCCCTGGATTAGCCCATGTGCCTCATCGCCTTCGCCTGGCAGGCGCACCCCGACTATCCGCTCATCCTCGCCGCCAACCGCGACGAGTACTTCGCCCGCCCGGCCGAACCCATGCACTGGTGGCCCGACGCGCCGCTGCTCGCCGGACGCGATCGCACCGGCGGCGGCACCTGGCTCGCCCTCACGCGCCGCGGACGGCTCGCCGCGCTGACCAACTACCGCGACCCGGCCCAGCATCGCCCCGGCGCCCCCAGCCGCGGCGCCCTCGTCGTCGCCGCGGCGCTCGCCGACTCCGCCCCGCTCGCCGTGCTCGAGCGCCTGGCCGAGCGCAAGGACGACTATCCCCCCTTCAACCTCATCGTGATCGACCACGACGAAGCGGCGATCCTCGAATCGCGCACCGGCCGCGTCGCGCCCATCCCGCCGGGCCTGCACGTTCTATCGAACGCCCTTCTCAACACCCCCTGGCCCAAAGCCGAACGCGCGCGGGAACTGCTCAGCGCCGCCCTCTCTCCCCAACCCTCGCGCGAACGGCTGCTGGCGCTGCTCACCGACCGGGCACATGCCCCGGAAGATCTGCTGCCCGACACCGGCATCGCCCCCGACTGGGAACGGGCCCTGTCGGCCATCTTCGTGCAGGCTCCGGGCTACGGCACGCGCTGCAGCACCCTGGTACTGCGCCGCGCCGACGGCAGCACCGAAGTCGAAGAGATCACCTGGAACGAGGCGGGCGAAGCGGCGAACAGCGTGCGCTTCAGCGTGACGCCGGCTGATTGACGAACATTTGAAATAACCTACTGCGCGGCGGCATGGCGGCCTGGCGCGGCGCTTGCTCCGTGCGCCTGGCCCCTACCCCGCTCGCGGCGAGGTCTTCACGAATTCTCATTCGTGAGGGAATGCGAGCGACTCTGCCGCCTCCTGCGCCCGCGCCACGATCCGCACGTTCGTTCCCACCGGCACCCGCTCGAAGAGCTCGGCCACGTCGGCGTTGCGCATGCGAATACAACCGTGCGAGCCGGGAATGCCCATCGGCACCGTGTCCGGCGCGCCGTGGATGTAAATATAGCGGCGCATGGTGTCGACCTCGCCCAAGCGGTTCAAGCCCGGCTCATCGCCGCACAGCCACAGGATGCGGGTGAGAATCCAGTCCCGCCCCGGATGCGCCGCCTCCAGTTCCGGCGTCCAGATCTCGCCCGTAGGGCGGCGTCCGACGAATACCGCCCCCAGCGGCGCCCCGGCGCCGATCTTGGCGCGGATGCGGTGCCACCCCAGCGGCGTCTGCAAACTCCCCCGGCGTTGCCCCGCCCCGCGCGCCGCCGTCGACACCGGGTAGCTCGCCACCACCCTTCCTTCCTCGCAGCACCACAGCCGCTGCGCATCGAGCGCCACGATCAACAACATCCCCGCTCCTTTTTGCGCGCAAGGCGCCGCTCGGCGAAGAACGCCCGCAGCAGCGCCCCGCACGCCTCGGCCGCCACCCCGCCGCGTACCGCCGTGTGATGATTGAGCCGCCGCTCGCGAAAAGGATCGAGCACGCTGCCCGCCGCCCCCGTCTTCGGGTCGTACGCGCCAAAGACCACGCCCGCCAGCCGCGCGTGCAGCATCGCCCCGACGCACATCAGGCAAGGCTCCAGTGTCACGTAGAGCACGCAGCCCGGCAGCCGGTAGTTGTCCACGCGCTGCGCCGCCTCGCGCAAAGCCACGATCTCGGCGTGCGCCGTCGGATCCCGGCTCGCGATCGGCCGGTTGAAGCCGCGCCCGATCACCTCGCCCGCGCGCACCACCACCGCCCCCACCGGCACCTCGCCCAGCGCCCAGGCTTTCTCCGCCTCCGCGAGCGCCAGCGCCATGAAGCCTTCGTCGTCCGAATCTCCTTGCTGCAACACTCCTGGCCTCTCGTGCCCTCACGAAACGGCAAGTCTACCCCAACCCCTCTTCTTCCCGGCTAGAATGACGCCGCAAGGAGGAGCTCATGGCCACGGAAGAAAGCGCGCTGTTCCAGCCGGTAGGGCGCTGGTGCTCGAGCACGGTCCACGCCTGCCCGCCCGAAACCCCGGTCGACGCCGCCGCGCGCCGCATGCGGGAATTGGGCATCTCCTGCCTGGTCGTGGCCGAGGCGCCCGAGCAAGCGCTCGGCATCCTCACCGACCGCGACCTGCGCAACCGCATCGTCGCCGACAACCGCCTGCCTTCGACCCTCACCGCGGCCCAGATCATGAGCACGCCCCTGGTGACGGTGGGCGAAGCCGAACCGCTGCACCGCGCCCTCTACCTCATGGCGCGCCACCGCATCCACCGGCTCGGCGTCACCGACGCCGACGGGCGTCTCATCGGCATCCTCAGCCAGACCGACCTGCTGCGCCTGCAGCGCCACTCGCCGCACCAGCTCGCGCTCGAGATCGAACACACCGAGGATTTCTCCGCCCTCGCCGCCCTGCAGCGCGACCTGCAGCGGCTCGTCGGTGTCCTCGCGCGCGCCGGCACCCCTATCCGCGAGCTCGTCGAAGTGATCGCCTTCCTCAACGACGCCCTCGCCCGCCGGGTCTTCGAACTCACCCTGCCCGATCCGGCCCTGCAAGACAAGCTCGTCTTCCTCGCCCTGGGAAGCCAAGGGCGCGGCGAGCAGACGCTGGCCACCGACCAGGACAACGCCTTCGTCTTCGCCGACGAGTGCACGCCGCAAGAACGCGTCGTCATCGCCGCCTTCGGCGAGACGCTCACCCAACGGCTCATCGACCTCGGCATCCCCCCGTGTCCCGGCGGCATCATGACCCGCAATGCCGACTGGCGCCACTCGGTGCATCAATGGCGCACCCTCATCCACGGCTGGCTGGAAGTTCCCACGCCTGCCCATCTCATGAACGCCAGCATGCTGGCCGACCTCAGAGCGCTCGCAGGCAATGCCGCGCTCGCCGCCCCGCTGCGGGAAACCTATTATGAACACGCCCAGAGCGACCCGCTGACGCTCGCGCGCATGGCACAGAACTGCCTGCGCTTCACGGTACCCTTGGGATGGTTTGGCCGGCTCCAGGCCAACGTTCCCGAAGAAGGCGCACTCGATCTAAAGAAAGCCGGCATCTTCGCCCTCACTGACGGGGTGCGCATCCTGGCCATCGAATACCAAGCGCTCGAAGGCAACACCTTCGCCCGCATCGAACGGCTCGCCGACCTTGGCGTGCTGCCGCAGGCCGAAGCGGCCGAGCTCGCCGCCGCCTTCGCGTTCCTCTCCCAGCTGCGCCTGCGCGCCCAGCTCGATCATCTCGCCGCCGGACAAGCGCCCCGCAACACGCTTCCCCTCTCCCGTCTAGGGCGGCTCGAACGCGCCGAACTCAAAAGCGCCCTGGAGACGACCCGCCGCTTCCAGAAATTTCTCAAGCTGCATTTCCGTCTCGATCTGCTGCGCAACTGACCCCTGAGCACCCCACCGTGCCACAAATCCCGTCACGGCGCCATTTCTACCCGGATTTGATGCTTTTTTCATACTAAATGTAGTATGATCAACACATTGACACTACTACAATTTTTATATATTATTGATTTTAAACCATTTTAATTTTTTGCATTTACCCAATTTCTGGGCTATAGTTCGCTCCAGCGCAACGCCCAGGAGAATCGAGATGAGCCAGAACAACACCACCAAGACTCCCGCCAAACCCAGCATCGACAACCTCCCACCGCAGGAGATCTCCACCGAGGTCCTCCTGGAAAAATATGCCAAAGGAGACGAACGTAGCGTCGCCGACGTACGCCGGCGCGTCGCCCGGGCACTCGCCGCGGTGGAAAAGGAAGAAGAACGCGCCGCCTGGGAGAAGAAATTCCTCTGGGCGCAGGAGCACGGCTTCATTCCCGCCGGGCGCATCAACAGCGCCGCCGGCACCCAGCTGCAGGCCACGCTGATCAACTGCTTCGTCCAGCCGATCGGCGACTCGGTCACCGAATCGGTCGACGGCTACCCCGGCATCTACACCGCGCTCGCGCAAGCGGCCGAAACCATGCGCCGCGGCGGCGGCGTGGGCTACGACTTCTCCCACATCCGTCCGCACGGCGCCCTCGTGCGCGGCACCCAGTCGAACGCCTCCGGCCCCGTCTCCTACATGCGCGTGTTCGACCGCTCCTGTGAAACAGTGGAATCGGCCGGCGCGCGGCGTGGCGCCCAGATGGGCGTGCTGCGCTGCGACCACCCCGACATCGAAACCTTCATCCACGCCAAGGACCA
>JACRJA010000053.1 GCA_016235745.1 Rhodocyclales bacterium
CTGCCTGCGCCTGGTCTCGGCGCTGCTGGCCGAACTCGACGACGAGTGGATGACCGGCAAGGTCTATCTCAACCTCAACCCGTAACCCCAGCGTCATGACCAACACCACGGAAATTTACAGAAAAAAGGTTGCACAACCCGGGCGAGTGCTCGAAGAGGGGTCCGTCAAGGAGGGTGGGCATGGAAGGCTCACAGCAAAAAAGCGGTTGAATTGGCTGAAAATTGGTTGAATTATAAGGGGCGCACGGGGTATTTTGGCTGGCGGGATTAAAGGCCCAAGCCTGTGCTTTGCTGACCATGCCTGCTCGATGGGATGCAGCTGGGGGGCGTGGCGGCAGTGGGGTGTGGCACGTCGAGCGGCCAGGTCCGTGACCCGGGCGAAGACGTTGAGCATGGGGTGGCAGCAATCGAGGGTAATGGTTTCAAGTATGAACAGGGCAATTGCCTAGTTCGATTTCGGCACGGACGGTGGCACAGAGGTAGACTCGAGACGGCGTCTGGCGATCGAGCCAGGCGAGCACCTGCGGCGCCGGCGCGGGGCGCATGAGTTCGGATAGGACATTGGTATTGATCAGGATCATGCCGTCTCGTCTTGGAAGGGGGGCGGTCGTGGGGCCGTGCGCGGGGGGATCGGGAGATTGCCCACGCCGAGGCCGTGGAAGCGCTGGGCGATGCGCCGGCCTTGCGAGTCGCGCCGAGGGGCGCATCGGTCTCGTTACGGCGTCAGGCCCAGCGCCTCGGTGATCGCGAGCGTCGGTTCGGCCTGGTTCATGGTGTAGAAGTGCAGCCCGGGGGCGCCGAGCGAGAGTAGGCGTTCGCACAGGCGCACGACCACTTCGAGCCCGAAAGCGCGCACCGACTCGGCATCGTCGCCGTAGGCTTCCATTTTCTTGCGGATCCAGCGCGGGATCTCGGCGCCGCAGGCGTCCGAGAAGCGGGCGAGCCGCGCGAAGCTGGTGATGGGCATGATGCCGGGCACGATGGGGGCGGTGACGCCGCGCTTGCCGGCTTGCTCGACGAGGTGGGCGTAGGCGTCGGCATTGTAGAAGTACTGCGTGAGGGCGCAGTCGGCGCCAGCGTGCATCTTGCGGGCGAAGGCGTCGAGATCGGCCAGGGCGCCGGGGGCCTGCGGGTGGTATTCGGGATAGGCGGCAACCGCGATCCAGAAGTGATCGCCCGTTTCGGCGCGGATGAATTCGACGAGCTCGCTGGCGTAGCGCAGCTCGCCGGGGTCGCGCACGCCGGAGGGGAGGTCGCCGCGGAGCGCCACGAGGCGGCGCACGCCGAGCGCCTGGTACTGCTGCAGGATCTCGCGGATCTGGGCGCGGGTGGCGCCGATGCAGGACAGATGCGGCGCGACGTCGAGGCCGGCGCGGTGCAGCTGCTCGACCACGGCGAAGGTGCGCTCGCGGGTGGAGCCGCCGGCGCCGTAGGTGACGGAATGATAGGCCGGATGCAGGCGCTCGCTGAGCTGCCGCTGCGCTTGGGCGAGTTTGGCTTCCCCTTCGGGGGTCTGAGGGGGGAAAAATTCGACGGAGATCTCGAGCGGCGGCATGGGTCGCTCCTGGGAAGGTGGCGGAATCAGAGGGTGGCGCCGGCCCGCGCAACGGCCGGCGCCCGCAGGCTCAGTAGCGGTAGTGCTCAGGCTTGTAAGGACCGTCGATGGGCACGCCGAGGTAGGCGGCCTGTTCGGGGGTGAGCCGGGTGAGCTGGACGTTGAGGCGCGTCAATTGCAGCCGGGCGACTTTCTCGTCGAGTTCCTTGGGCAGGCGATAGACGCCCACGGGGTAGCGCTCGGGGTGGGTGTAGAGCTCGATCTGCGCGAGCACCTGGTTGGCGAAGGAAGAGCTCATCACGAAACTGGGGTGCCCGGTGGCGCAGCCGAGGTTCACCAGCCGTCCTTCGGCGAGCAGGATGATGCGCTTGCCGTCGGGGAAAATGACGTGGTCGACCTGCGGCTTGATGTTCTCCCAGCGGTATTGGCGCAGGGAATCGACGTCGATCTCGTTGTCGAAGTGGCCGATGTTGCACACGATCGCCTGATCTTTCATGCGGCGCATGTGCTCGTGGGTAATGACGTGGTAGTTGCCGGTGGCGGTGACGAAGATGTCGGCCTTGTCGCAGGCTTCTTCCATGGTGACCACGCGGTAGCCTTCCATGGCCGCTTGCAGGGCGCAGATGGGGTCGATCTCGGTGACCCAGACTTCGGCCCGCAGCGCGCGCAGGGCCTGGGCCGATCCCTTGCCCACGTCGCCGTAACCGCAGACGACGGCGATCTTGCCGGCGATCATCACGTCGGTGGCGCGCTTGATGCCGTCGAGAAGCGATTCGCGGCAGCCGTAGAGATTGTCGAACTTGGACTTGGTGACCGAGTCATTGACGTTGATCGCCGGAAAGCGCAGCTCACCGCGCTCCTGCATCTGGTAGAGGCGGTGCACGCCGGTGGTGGTCTCCTCGGTGACGCCGCGAATCGCTGCGATACGCCGCGAATACCAGGTGGAGTCACGCTCGAGCTGCGCGCGCACGCGGGCAAAGAGCACCTTTTCTTCGAGGCTTGAGGGATGATCGAGCACGCTCGGGTCGCGCTCGGCCTTGGCGCCCAGGTGCAGCAAGAGGGTGGCGTCGCCGCCGTCGTCGAGGATCATGTTGGAATGGCCGCCGTCAGGCCACTCGAAGATGCGGTGGGTGTAGTCCCAGTATTCTTCGAGCGTTTCGCCTTTCTTGGCGAAGACGGGGATGCCCTCGGCGGCGATGGCCGCGGCGGCGTGATCCTGGGTGGAGAAGATGTTGCACGAAGCCCATCGCACCTGTGCGCCCAGCGCCACCAGCGTCTCGATGAGCACGGCGGTCTGGATGGTCATGTGGAGGCTGCCGGAAATGCGGGCGCCGGCAAGCGGCTTTTGCCCGGCGTATTCGCGGCGCAGGGCCATGAGCGCGGGCATTTCGCTCTCGGCGATGCGGATTTCCTTGCGGCCCCATTCGGCCAGCGACAGATCGGCGACGATGTACTCGGAAAGGGATACGGCCTGGTTCATCGAAATACTCCTGTTCGGGAACGAGGCCGAGCGGATGCGCAGCTCACCTGCGTCTTCCGTCCGGCCGGAGAAGACGGGTGAGCGCCGTTGGATCGAAACCGAGCCTGGCCCGCGCGGGCGGGTTGCAGCGCTCCTCGGTTGGCGGGAATTATAGCAAAGGCGTTTGGCGCTACGGCGCACGGCTTGCAACGGAGCGCACGTAGCGTATTACGAGATAGGCGATGACCAGCGGCAGCACGACGGAGGACATGGGGGCGGATTCTAGCCCGGCGATCCCGCGTTATGGCCGCGGGAAAAACTGATGGTGTCTTCGAAAAAAATCACCCGGACGTACCGCGCGGTACGTCCGGGCACTGCGATGGGTCAGCGTCCGGCGTCGGCGCGCAGCGCTTCGGCCTTGTCGGTGAGCTCCCAGGTGAATTCGGGCTCCTCGCGGCCGAAATGGCCGTAGACGGCGGTCTTGGAATAGATGGGGCGCAGCAGATCGAGCATCTGGATGATGCCGCGCGGGCGCAGGTCGAAGTGCTGGCGCACCAGGGCTTCGATCTTCTCGTCGGGGATCTTGCCCGTGCCGAAGGTCTCGACCATGAGGCTCACCGGGCGGGCCACGCCGATGGCGTAGGCGATCTGTACTTCGCAGCGATCCGCCAGCCCCGCGGCCACGATGTTTTTCGCCACGTAGCGGGCGGCGTAGGCCGCCGAGCGGTCGACTTTGGAGGGATCCTTGCCGCTGAAAGCGCCGCCACCGTGGTGCGCTGCGCCGCCGTAGGTGTCGACGATGATCTTGCGCCCGGTGAGGCCGCAGTCGCCGTGCGGACCGCCGACGACGAAGCGCCCGGTGGGGTTGATGAGGTATTTGATGTCCGGGGCGCGCAGCGCCGGCGGGATGACGGGGTGGATGATCTCCTCGATCACTGCTTCGCGGATCTCGTCGTAGGTGATGTCGGGGTGGTGCTGGGTGGAGAGGACCACCGTCTCTACCTGGGTGGGCTTGCCGTCGACGTAGCGTACCGTGACTTGCGACTTGGCGTCGGGCCGCAGCCAGGGGAGCCTGCCGTCCTTGCGCACTTCGGCCTGGCGCTGCATGAGGCGGTGGGCGTAGTAGATGGGCAGCGGCATGAGCACCGGGGTTTCCGTGCAGGCGTAGCCGAACATCAGACCCTGGTCGCCGGCGCCTTGATCGAGCGGGTCGTCGAAGGCCTTGCCCACGCCCTGGGCGATGTCGGGCGACTGGCGGTTGATGGCGGTGAGGATGGCGCAGGATTTGTAGTCGAAGCCGATGTCGGAGTCGTCGTAGCCGATGCGACGGATGACGTCCTGCGCGATCTCGCGGTAGTTGGGGTGCGCCTTGGTGGTGATCTCACCGGAGATGACTACCAGCCCCGTGGAGACGAGGGTCTCGCAGGCGACGCGCCCGTGCGGGTCTTCGCCGAGAATGACGTCGAGCACGCCGTCGGAGATCTGGTCGGCGACCTTGTCGGGGTGCCCTTCAGAGACGGATTCGGAGGTGAAGAGGTATTCCTTGGCCATGCAATCGCTCCCTTCGATCCCCGTGTGGCGGCGTGCCGGCTCTGGGGATCGGGGGGAGCGGGCGACGCTTTAGCGGTATTTCTTCTGCGAGCTCGTGCATCGATCGGCGGCGCGGCCCCATTGCGTCGCTGCGCTGCGTGCGCCTCGCTACGGCCCCGTTCGCCACGATGGCTTCACAAGCTCTCCGCCCCGCAAGTTGTCGGATTAACTCGGCGGATGAGCGATAATTATAAATCTTCTTCTGGGTAATGAGGAAATGTCCCGTCTGCTGGTTGCCTTGCTGTGGGTGCTGCATTGGTTGCCGTTGCCGTTGCTGGCGGCGCTCGGCCGCGGCTTGGGCGCGCTGCTCTTTTTTGCGGCGCGATCGCGGCGCCACGTGGCCGAGGTGAATCTGCGGCTGTGTTTTCCCGCGTGGTCGCAGGCCGAGCGGCGTGCCGTGCTGCGCGAGCACTTCCGCTTGCTGGGGCGCAGCATCCTGGAGCGGGGGATCTCCTGGTTCGCTTCGGCCGAGCGCATCCGGCGGCTGGTGCGGCTCGAGGGCAAGGAGCATGCGGATGGCGTGCGCGCCCAGGGGCGGCCGGTGATCCTGCTCGTGCCCCACTTCCTGGGGCTGGACATGGGCGGCACGCGCGTGGCGATGGAGTACGACGGGGTCTACGTCTATTCGCGCCCCAAAAGGGACCCGGTGGCCGATCGCTGGCTCAACTGGGGGCGTTCGCGCTTCGGCGATCAGCTGCAGGTGGCGCGCCAGGACGGCATCCGCCCGGTGGTGCGTGCCGTGCGCGCCGGCCGGCCGCTCTATTACCTGCCCGATCTGGATTATGGGCGCAAGGAGTCGGTGTTCGTGCCATTCTTCGGCGTGCCGGCGGCCACGATCACGGGTCTGTCGCGTCTGGCGCGGCTCACCGGCGCGGCGGTGGTGCCCTGCGTCACCGAGATGCTGCCCGATGGAAAGGGCTACGTGACGCGCTTCGGCGAACCCTGGGCGGATTTTCCTTCCGGGGACGAAGTGGCCGATGCGGTGCGCATGAACCGCTGGCTCGAGGGTGAGATCCGCCGCATGCCGACGCAGTACCATTGGGTGCACCGGCGCTTCAAGACACGGCCCGAGGGGGAGGGGCCAGTGTATTTCACGGCTGGCCGTCGTAGAGGGAGTGTGTCTGAAGGGGGCGATCGGGTCCATCGCGGATGATCGCTTGGTCGAAGTATGCGGGCGCTTGGCCTGATGGCTCGAGTCGGGCGGTTTTATTTATGACAAATGGTTTGAGCTGTCGAGGACCTTATGGACGCGACGCAGCATCTCGCGAGCCGGTTGCGGCGGGTGGCATTGTTCGCCTTGTTGGGCGAGGAGGAACTGGAGGCGCTGTCGCGGCGCTGTCGCACGATGCGGCTCGCGCGCGACGAGGTGCTGTTCTTCCGCGGCGAGCCGGCGCGCGGTTTCTACCTGGTGGAGCGCGGCTGCATCAAGCTCTTTCTCGATTCTTCTTCGGGGGCGGAGAAAATCGTCGACACCGTCGGGCCGGGCGGCACCTTCGGCGAGGCAGTGATGGTCCTCGATCAGCCCTACCCGGTGTCGACGGCGGCGCTCGGCGAGACGGAGCTCGTCTTCGTGCCAAAGGAGGCGGTGGATGAATTGCTGGAGCGCCGGCCGGCGTTCTGCCGTCGCATGCTCGCCGGCATGGCGATGCGGCTGCGCGCCATGGTGCGCGACATCGAGGCGTATTCGCTCCAGACGGCCACTCAGCGCGTGATCGGCTATCTGCTGCAATCCTGCGAGCACGAGCGCGGGGAAACGGTGATCGAGCTGGCGCTGCCGCGCTACGTGATCGCCTCTCGCTTAAACCTGACGCCGGAGACGCTGTCGCGCGTTTTCCACGAGCTCGCGCAGCAGGGGGTGTTGCGTTCGGAGGGGCGCCGGGTGGTGGTGCCGGACGTGGGGCGGCTGCGGGATTACGGTGGTGTGGCAGGGATGGGATCGCGGCGATGAGCGAGGCGGCGCTTGCGCTCGCCGCCTCGGTGGCGATGCACGTGACCTGGAATCTGCTGGTGCGGCGGCAGCCGCAGGCATCCTATCCCTTGTGGTGGGTGCTGCTGGGGCATCTCGTGTTGCTGGCGCCGGCGGGGTGGTTCTGCCTGTGGCGCGATGCAGCGTGGCAACCGGCCCTCTTGGGGGCAATGCTCCTGTCGGCCAGCGGCAACGTGGTCTATTTCATCGGCTTACGTAAGGCATACGAGTACGCACCGGTGGCGTTGGTGTATCCGCTGGTGCGCAGTTCGCCGCTCTTGATCGCGCTATGGAGCACGATGCTGCTTGGCGAGACGCTGCGGCCGGCGGCTTGGGCGGGTATCGTCGTGACGGTGTCGGGTTTGCTGCTGCTCGCTTTGGCCGGGACGGGGCCGGGGGCGCAGCGGCGCGCGCTGCCGTGGGCGCTGCTGGCGATGCTGGGGACGAGCCTCTACTCACTCAGCGACAAGGCGGCTACGGCCTACCTCGATTCGTTCTGGGCCTTGGTCGGCTATCTGAGCGTGGGCTATGCCGCTTCGTGGCTCGCCTTGACGCTGCAGTTACGGCACGAACAGGGGAGGTGGTTGCCGCCGCGGCGCATCCGTTGGTCGCTGTTCGTGATCGGCGGCGTGTGCGTGGGGCTGTCTTATGCGCTGGTGATCCACGCGATGCGTTTTCTGCCGGCCGCCGAGGTGGTGGCGTATACGAACGCCGGCATCGTCGTTGCGAGCGTACTGTCGATAGCGGTGTTTCGTGAGCGGGAGCAGTGGCGCTGGCGTTTGGCGGCAGCGGGGGTGGTCACGCTCGGTCTGTTCTTGCTTGCCGGCTGAGGAAAGGCGGTTGCGTCACGGGCGGGTGAGCTCGGCGTAGAGCCGCGGCAGGCGGGCAGCGAGTTCGCCGAGACGCTGCACGACCACGTGGCCGTTGTGGCCGAAGAGGTAGGGCAGGACATCGGCGGCTTCGCGGTCGATGGCGACGCAGAAGGGGCGGATGCCGCGCCGGCGGCATTCGAAGAGCGCGCGTCGTGTGTCTTCGATGCCATAGCGGCCGTCATAGTGGTCGATGTCGTGCGGTTTGCCGTCGGTGAGCACGAGCAGCAGTTTTTGCCGTGAAGCCGTGGCGGCGAGCCGGTCGGCGGCGTGGCGGATGGCCGCTCCCAAGCGGGTGTAGTCGCCGGGGCGTAGCGTAAGGATGCGACCGCGCACGGCCGGCCCGTTGCGCTCGCCGAAATCCTTGAGGCGATGGTAACGCACGTGTGCGTGGCCGAGCGAGGAAAAGGCGGCCACGGCAAGGGCATCGCCCGCCGCTTCGATCGCCTCGGTGAACACGAGCAGCGCGTCGCGAATCACATCGATGACGCGGTGCGCATCATCGGCGTGTGCGTCGGTAGACAACGACACGTCGGCGAGCAGCAGGCAGGAGAGGTCGCGCGCCGTACGCGGGGTGTCGATATAGCGCGGTTGCGCCGAGACGGGGCAGCCGGAGCGCAGTTCGGCGTGGCGGCGGACCCAGTCGTCGAGGTCGAGCGCGTCGCCCTCGGGCTGACCCGGCTGCGGCCGGCGTTCGCTGCAGATGCGTTCGAGTTCGGCGCGCAGTCGTTGCGTGAGCGGGCGCAGGTGCCCGGGCAAAGGGGCGGGCATCGCCTCGTCGCGGGGCAGATCGATGCGGCAGTGATCGGGGCGGTACTGGCCGCGGCGATAATCCCATTCGGGCAGCAGGATTCCCTCCCCCAGCCTTTCATCGGCGCCTGCGGCGGACGGGCGTTCCAGGTCCATGCGCACACGGGATGCAACGGAGGCGGAGTCCTCGGCGAGCGTCAGCCGTTCGAGCTGGGCGGCGGCGCGTCCGGCTTCGTCCCCCTCGGCGTCTTCGAGCGAGCGGTCGACGCGCACGTATTCCGCCCAGCACAGCAGGCTCTCGGCGCGAAACGCGAGCAGCATGCCGTGCTGCGAACCAGGGTCTTCCGTCGCCTCGGTCTGGATCGGGGGCGTGGCCGAAGACGAAGAGCCCTCCTTGGCGGTGGACGGTGAGCGGCGCCGAGCCGGTGCGGCATCGGCCTCGTGCGGCATCAGCCACAGCATCACTGGCCGCGGCGGGCGCGGCGGGACCGGAAAGGTGCGCACGCTGCCGGGAGCGCGCAGGGCGGCGCGGATCGCGTCTTCCACGGCAGCTTCGGCTGGGGGCAGCTGGTGCGGTAGGGGACGAAGCGCGAGGCTTGCCGCGACGAGGCGGTCATAGCGCTCCTGCCAAGCAGGATAGCGGGCGAGCGCCACGGCGGTGGCGCGTTGATTGGCGAGCCACCATGGTTCGCCGTTGGGGACGAAATGGGCGGCGAGCAGGGCGAGCCAGAAGTAGAGGTCGCGGTTGAGAGTGCGTTTGGAAAAATGGGCGATCGCGGCGGGAAGGCGCAGTTCGTCGGCGGTGAGGTGGGGAAGTTCGGCAAGACGGCCGGTTCCGGCGAGCCGTTCGCGCCACGTACGCCGCCCTTCGTGGATACGGCGTTCGGCCACGGCGAATCTGCGTCCGGCCTCGCCGCCCACGCCGCGGAAGAATACCGACAGGGGGCGCCGTAAGGATTCGAGGCGGATTTCGGCCTGGGGGTGGTGCGCTTCGGCGAGGTGCCGCACCCAGCGATCCCACAGCGCTCCGGCCCAGGTCTCCATGGCTATTCGCCGAGCACGGTGCGCACCAGCTCTTCTAGCCCGGCGGTGACCTCGGCATCGTCGGACAGCGCCTCGATGAGCGCCGCACGACAGGCGGTGAGCACCGGTAGGCCGCTGCGGATCAGCAGAGCGGCATAGACGAGAAGTCGCGTCGAGGCCACTTCTTCGAGATCGACCCCGTCGAGCCGGCGGATGGCGTTGCCGAGGGCGACGAGACGCCGCGCGAGCAATGCATCGCACCCCGTTTCCCGCTGCAGGATGCGGATCTCACGCGCCTCATCGGGAAAGCCGAAACGCAGCGCCACGAAACGTTGCCGGGTGGAAGGTTTGAGCCCTTTGAGGAAATTCTGGTAGCCGGGATTGTAGGAGACGACCAACATGAATTCGGGCGGTGCGGCCAGCAGCTCGCCCGTGCGCTCGAGCGGTAGCGTGCGGCGGTGGTCGGCGAGCGGATGGATGACGACGGTGACGTCCTTGCGCGCTTCGACGACCTCGTCGAGATAACAGATGCCGCCCTCGCGCACGGCGCGCGTCAGCGGCCCGTCCTGCCACACGGTCTGGCCGCCTTGCACGAGATGGCGTCCGACGAGGTCGGCGGCGGTGAGATCGTCGTGACAGGCCACGGAGAAAAGCGGCAAGTCAAGGCGCGCCGCCATGTGGGTGACGAAGCGGGTCTTACCCACGCCGGTGGGGCCTTTGATGAGCACGGGCAGGCGGTTGCGCCAGGCGTGTTCGAAGAGTTCGACCTCGTCGCTGGCTGGTTCATAGGGGGGAAGCGTCATGGAGAGACTCTCGAAGGGCAGAGAGATTCAGCGAGGGCCGCCGCTTGTGGCGCGAGCCGCTCGGCGAGCCCCACCACGTCGCCCACCACCAGTAGCGCCGGCGGGGCGAGTTCGGCGGCGGCCGCGAGCGCGGGCAGGCTCGCCAGGGTGCCGGTGAGGCGTTCGGCATCGGGCAGGGTGGCGTTGCGCACCACGGCCGCGGGCGTGTCGGCCGACAGGCCGTGGGCGATGAGTTCGCGGCAGATCGTGGGCAGGGTGCTTACCCCCATGTAGAAGACCACCGTCTGGCGCGGCCGGGCGAGCGCTTCCCAATCGAGCAGCAGAGCGCCGTCCTTGAGATGCCCGGTGACGAAGAGGCAGGATTGGGCGTGGTCACGGTGGGTGAGCGGAATACCCTGGCTGGCGGCCATGCCGCAGGCGGCGGTGATGCCGGGCACCACTTCGAAGGGGATGCCGGCTGCGGCGAGCGCTTCGGCTTCTTCGCCGCCGCGCCCGAAAATGTAGGGGTCGCCCCCCTTGAGCCGCACGATCACACCGCCGGTTTGCCCGAGTTCGACGAGGAGCGCGTTGATCTCCCCCTGCGGCAGAGTGTGCCGGCCGGCGCGCTTACCGACGAAGACGCGCCGCGCCTCGGGGCGGACGCACTCGAGCACGGCTGGGCTCACCAGATTGTCGTAGACGAGCACCTCGGCCGCCTGCAGCAGGCGCAGCGCTCGCACGGTGAGCAGTTCCGGGTCGCCGGGGCCAGCGCCCACGAGATAGACTTTCGATATGATCGTTTGCCGGTTCATCGTCTCGTCCCTTGTGATTTTCTTGGCTGCGGTTGTACCACGGTTTGGCCTGCGTCTTCATGCCGCGAGGGAAGATGGAAAGAGCGCGGGCGCTCAACCGGGGCGTCCGTCGGGGCGCGGGCGAACGAGGCGGGGGACGAAACGCCACAGGTAGAGGAGATGGGCGAGCGCGAAGGCGAAGGCGCTTGCGTGCAGCATGCCGCCCCCCACGGATGGGAAGGCGGCGAGTTCGCGCAGCAGGGCCGCGGCGAGCAGCACGAGGAAGGCGGAGTGTAGGCCGCGAGGGGTGCGATTGGGGTGACCGCCGGTATGGCCGAGCGCCGTGCGCGTCATCATGCCGAGCGTCATGGAGCCGATGCCGCCCACCGTGAGCAGATGCACCGCAGCGCTGCGCCAGGCCGGGGCGAAGGCGGCCAGCCCGTAGGCGAGAACCCCTGCCGCCGTCAGGGCGAAGCCGAGATGCAAAATCCACACCATGGGGTTGGTCCAGATCATTCGATGCAACCAGCGCCGGCTCTGACGCAGGGCGATGCTGGCTACGGTCACGGCGAGCGCGGCGATGAGCGGTGCCGGCGCTCCGAGGGCCACGGAGCCTGCCAAGGCAAACCCGCCGGCCACGGTGTCAACCTGCACCCAGGCTGGATTGGGGACTTGCGGCTGACCGAGCGCCTGGCTGGTGAAGAAGGCGATGACCCGCATGCCGAGGAAGAAGATCATCCCGGCGAGCCACAGGACGCCGGCATCGAGCCAGGCGAGGGGTTCGCCGGCGAGCTTTCCTTGCACCGTGCAGAAAAACCCTGCCTCGAAACCCGCGAAAAGCAGCAGCAGGAGCGGCACGACGTAGTTGCGCCGGTTGCGCGCGGCGAGCACCGAGCGGGCAAGCCAGAAAGCGGCAAGGAGCAGGAAGGCGAGCGCCGCCCCGGCGGCGGCAGGAAAGGCTCCCTCGCCGAGGAACCAAGCCAGCCGGGCCACGAGCCACAGCAGCACGAGCACGCCGAGACGGACGCCGCCAAGCGGCGGCTGCCCCGTCCAGCTTGCCACCGCCGTATGCAGAAAACCGACGACGATCGCCCCGCCGAATCCCCAGACCATCTCGTGCGCATGCCACCACACGCCCGGCAGGGCAGGGGCGCCGCGCAGGGTGACCGCCCAATAGGGCACGGCGAGCACGGTGAGCAGGGCGCCGAGCAGATAAAAGGGGCGGAAGGCCATCGCCAGCCAGGCGGCGAGGCTCGGGCGGGCGGGGGTGGAGGGGTGCGGTTCTTGCAAGGGGAGGGTGGGCATGGCAACACTCCGCGGCGGCGGTTTTCTCGAGATGCCCCATTGTGTTCCGCAGGAAGGAAACGCGTCCTTGATCGCGGTCAAGATGGTGCGTCGAAGACCATTTTCGTCGGATTGACTTGCATCAAGGAAATCGCCTTGCATCGTCTCTAAAGTGGAACCGTCGCAATCTTTTTCATCGGCGGGGAGGATCGATCATGGGACGGGGCAGAAAAGCGTGGGGAACCTTGGCGGTGCTGCCGCTAGCCATTGGCATGGCTTGGGCTCAGGAAAAACCAGTGACGGAGGAAGAGATCCGCTATCAGGCCGGCGGCTCGCCCTTGGCCGAGGTGGAGATGTACCAGGACATCAACCCGAAAGCGCCGCCGATGACCAAGGCGGAGTTCGAGAAAGGGCACAAGATCTACTTCGAACGTTGCGCCGGCTGTCACGGGGTGCTGCGCAAGGGGGCCACGGGCAAGCCGCTCACCCCGGACATCACCCTGGAGAAAGGCAGCGAGTACCTGAAGGTTTTCATCAAGTACGGTTCGCCGGCGGGGATGCCCAACTGGGGCACCTCGGGCGAGCTCACCGACGAAGAGGTCGACCTCATGGCGCGCTACGTGCAGCAAACCCCGCCGCAGCCGCCCGAATACGGCATGCCGGAGATGAAGGCGACCTGGAAAATGCTGGTGCCGCCGCAGGCGCGGCCGAAGAAGAAGATGAACGCCTACAACCTCGACAATCTTTTCTCGGTGACGCTGCGCGACGCCGGCCAGGTGGCGCTGATCGACGGGGATACGAAACAGATCATCACCATCATCCCGACGGGCTACGCGGTGCATATCTCGCGACTTTCGGCCTCCGGGCGCTATCTCTACGTGATCGGACGCGACGCCAAGATCAACCTCATCGACTTGTGGATGGAGAAGCCGGACAACGTGGCCGAGATTCGTGTCGGCCTGGAGGCGCGTTCGGTCGAGACTTCCAAGTACAGGGGCTATGAGGACAAATACGCCATCGCCGGTTCCTACTGGCCGCCGCAGTATGTCATCATGAATGCGGACACGCTCGAACCGCTTAAAATCGTTGCCACGCGCGGCATGACGGTCGACACCCAGGAATACCACCCCGAGCCGCGGGTGGCTTCCATCGTGGCGAGCCATTTTCGGCCGGAATTCGTCGTGAATGTCAAGGAGACAGGCAAGACGCACCTCGTCGATTACACCGATCTACACAACCTGAAGATCACCGAAATCGAGATGGCGCGTTTCCTGCACGACGGCGGCTGGGACGCTTCGAAGCGCTATTTCCTCGTGGCGGCGAACCAGTCGAACAAGGTGGCGGTGATCGACGCCAAGGAAGGCAAGCGCGCCGCGCTCGTCGATGTCGGCAAGATCCCGCACCCGGGGCGCGGCACGAACTTCGTTCATCCGAAGTACGGGCCGGTGTGGGCGACGGGGCATCTGGGCGACGACTCGATCGCGCTCATCGGAACCGACCCGCAAAAGCATCCGCAATATGCTTGGAAGGTGGTGCAGTCGCTCACCGGGCAGGGCGGCGGGAGTCTCTTCATCAAGACGCATCCGAAGTCCAAGCACCTCTACGTGGATACCCCACTCAACCCGGATGGGAAGATCTCGCAATCGGTGGCCGTGTTCGACATCAATGCTTTGGACAAAGGCTTCAAGGTGCTGCCAATCGCCGAATGGGCGGGGATCACTGACGATGGGGCCAAGCGGGTGGTGCAACCGGAATTCAACAAGGATGGAACTGAGGTATGGTTCGCCGTGTGGTCGGCGAAAGACAAGCAGTCGGCACTGGTCATCGTCGATGACAAAACCCTGCAGCCGAAAGCGGTGATCAAGGATCCGCGCTTGATTACGCCGACGGGGCACTTCAACGTCTATAACACTCAGCATGACGTCTATTGAGACAAAGGGCGAGGGGATGCGGCGCCGGCAGGGGGCATTCGGCGTGGCTTGGGGGTTAGTCTTCGCCGCCGTGGTCCACGCCGAACCAGGGGTAGCGCGTCAGGAGGCGCTCGTGCGTCTGGTGCGCCAGGACTGCGGCGCTTGCCACGGCCTGAGCTTGCGAGGCGGGTTGGGGCCGGCGCTCACGGCGGAGGCGCTCGCCGGCAAGGACGGGGAGATGCTGGCGGCGGTGATCACTCATGGCCGTCCCGGCACGCCGATGCCCCCTTTTGCCGGGCTACTCAGTACGGAGGAAATCACATGGATCGTCGAGCGTCTGCAAGAAGGTTTCCCGCCGTTGTCCGCTGGCTCGTCTTCACCTTGAGCGCCAGCTCGGCGGGACTGTCTGAGGCGCAGGAGCGCGGCACGGGCGATCTGGGGGTAGTGATCGAACGGGCGAGCGGCAGCGTACTGATCGTGGCGCACACCAAGCCCGAGGTGCTCGCCCGCGTCGAAGGGCTGGGGGATCTGTCGCACGCCTCGGTGGTCTTCTCGCGCGACCAGCGCTTCGCCTACGTTTTCGGCCGCGACGGGGCGCTCAGCAAGCTCGATCTGCTGCGACCGGGTATCGCCGCCCGCGTGCAGCAGGCAGGAAATTCCATCGGTGGGGCCATTTCGCAGGACGGGCGGTTGGTGGTGGCGCAGAACTACGAGCCTGGCGGCATCAAGGCGTTTTCCGCCGACGATTTGCATCTGGTGGCGGAGGTGCCGGCCAGGCCGGGGCCGAACGGCAGAGCTGCGAAAGTGGTAGGGCTCGCCGATCTGCCGGGGCAGCGTTTCGCCTATGCTCTCTTCGAGACCGGGGAGATCTGCGTGAGCGACTTCTCCGTGCCCGACGCCCCGCGTACGGAGTGCGCCCCTGCCGGTCGTCAGCCCTACGACGGACTGGTGACTCCGGACGGGCATTTCTACCTTGCCGGGCTCTTCGGCGAGGATGGTGTGGCGCTGTGGGATTCCTGGCATCCCGAGGCCGGTGTGCAGCGCATCCTGGAGGGATACGGCCGGGGTGAGGCGCCCCTTCCGGTTTATAAGATGCCGCATCTGCGGGGCTGGGCGCAGGCGGGGGAACGTCTCTTCCTGCCGGCGGTTGGGCGCCACGAAGTGTTGGTCGTCGAGCGGCGTGACTGGCGCGAGCTTGGGCGTGTGGCGGTGGCGGGGCAGCCGGTCTTCGTCATGGCCCGTCCCGATGGACGGGAGATCTGGGTGAACTTCGCTTTCCCCGACAACGGACGCGTTCAGGTGATCGACGCCGAGACGTTGACGGTGCGCGATACGCTAGAACCGGGGCGGGCGGTGCTGCACATGGAATTCACGCCCAAGGGAGATCAGGTGTGGCTGTCGTGCCGCGACGACGACCAGATCATGGTCTATGATGCGATGACGCATCGGGAGATCGGCCGCCTCGCGGCCCGTAGCCCCAGCGGCATCTTCTTCACCTATCGCGCCACGCGTTTCGGGATGTGAACCGATGGATACGCTGCTTTCCTTCGTCAATCGCTGGCAGCGGGGTTTTCCGCTCGTGCCTTCGCCTTTCGCGGCGATCGCCGCGCGCGAGGGAACGAGCGAGGCGGAGGTGATCGAAGCGTTCGCTGCTGCCCGGAAGGCAGGGTGGATGGCGCGGCTGGGGCCGGTGTGGGCACCGCGGCGCTTCGGCTGGAGTACGCTCGCGGCGGCGCGCGTGCCGCCCGAGAAGCTCGATGCAGTTGCCGAGTGCGTGAGCATCTTTCCCGAGGTGAATCACAACTACGCCCGCGAGGACGAATGGAATCTGTGGTTCGTGCTCACCTCTCCTTCTGAAGCGCGGGGTCGCGCGGTGCTCGTGGCGATCGAGCAGGCGCTGCAGGTGCCTGTGATCGCTCTGCCGTTGCGCACCGAATTCTTCGTCGATCTCGGCTTCGATCTGACTGGCGAGGAGAAACGCGCGCCGACCAAGGCGGAGGTGCCGTCGCCGGTGAGCCTCTCGGCCGAGCTGGAACCTTCGGTCCGCGAGCTCTCGGCGGGTTTACCGCTGGTGCCACGCCCCTACGCCGCCGTGGGCGAGAGAGTCGGCTGCTCGGAGGTGGAGGTGATCGCCCAGCTCGAGCGGTGGATCGGCGCCGGGGTGGTGCGCCGAATCGGGGCGGTGGTGCGTCACCGCCGCCTCGGTTATCGGGCCAACGCCATGTGCGTATGGGACGTTCCCGACGATGCAGTGCGCCAGGCAGGTGAGCGGCTCGCCCGCGAGCCAGCGGTGAGCTTGTGCTACGAGCGCTTTCGCGCCCTGCCGCACTGGCCCTACAACCTCTACGCGATGATCCATGGCCGCGATCGCGAAACGGTGTCGCGCGAGCGCCATCGTCTTGGAGTCGAGCTCGGGCTCGATCGCTGGCCGCACCGGGTGCTTTTCAGCACCAAGGAATACAAACAGACCGGGGCGGACTACACGGGGCGGGAGTGATGAGGGAGAGGATGTCGGCGACGCTCGATGATCTCGATCGGCGGTTGCTATGGGCGCTGCAGGATGACCTGCCCCTGCGTGAGCGGCCCTTCGCCGTATTGGCCGCACGGCTCGGGGTGAACGAGGATGAGGTGTTGCAGCGGCTGCGGCGCTATCTCGCCGAGGGGATCGTGACGCGCTTCGGGCCCTTCTTCCAGGTCGAGCGCATGGGGGGCGCGTTCTGCCTGGCGGCGATGGCAGTACCCGAGGAGCGCTTCGAGGAAGTGGCGGCCACCGTCGGCGCCTTTCCCCAGGTGGCACACAACTACCGCCGCGAACACGCGCTCAACATGTGGTTCGTGCTCGCGGCCACGCGCCCCGAGGGGATCGCCGAGGTGGCGTGGGCGATCGAGGATGCCGTCTCGCTACGAGTATGGCTCTTCCCCAAGGAGCGCGAGTATTTCGTGCGTTTGAGGCTGCGCCCATGAACGGCGAGGCGCTCTTTGTGCCCGACGAGCGGGATCGGGCGCTGATGTTGGCCACGCAGGCAGGATTGCCGCTCGAGGCGCGGCCGTACCACGCCTTGGCCGAGCGCTTGGGATGGGCGCCGGAGGAAGTCTTCGCCCGGCTCGCGCGGCTGCGCGCGGCTGGGGTGATCCGCCGCATCGCTGCCGCCCCCAACCACTATGCGCTGGGCTACGTCGCCAACGGCATGAGCGTGTGGGACGTGGAGGACGAGCGTGTCGACGAGATCGGGCGATGGCTCGCCGAGCAAGGGGAAGTGAGCCACTGCTATCGTCGGCCGCGTGCCCTGCCGCTGTGGCGCTACAACCTGTTCGCCATGTTCCATGCCCGCGAGCGCTCCGAGGTAGAGCGGGCGGTCGCGGCTGCCGCTGTCCGGCTCGCCGCGCGCTTTCCGGGAGCCGTGCGCGCCCACGAGGTATTGTTCTCCAGCCGCATTCTGAAAAAGACCGGCGTGCGGCTGGATTTCTGAAAGGAGCGGAACCGTGTTTCGCCTGAGCGCCTTCGTCGACGAACTCTTCTCGCCCACGCCCATCGGGCCGCGCCGTCGTTCGCCGGGGCCGGTGGTGATCTGGAACCTGATCCGGCGCTGCAATCTCGCTTGCGAGCACTGTTATTCCCTGTCGGCCGACGCCGACTTCGCCGGCGAGCTCAGCACCGCCGAGGCGCTCGCGGTGATCGACGACCTGGCGCGCTTTCGCGTGCCAGCGCTGATCCTCTCCGGCGGCGAGCCGCTGCTGCGTCCCGACCTCTCCACTTTGGCTGCGCACGCCAAAGCGCAGGGGATGTACGTGGCGCTGTCGACCAACGGCACGCTCATCGACGAGGCGATGCTCGATCGCATCGCCGCGGCCGAGTTCGACTACGTAGGCATCAGCCTCGACGGGCTCGAGGCCACGCACGACCGTTTCCGCCGTCACGCAGGGGCGTTCGCCGCCAGCGCGCGGGCCGTGCGCGGCGCCGTGTCGCGCGGCCTCAAGGTGGGGGTGCGCTTCACCCTCACCGAGGGCAACGCCGCCGACCTCGTGCCACTTCTTGACTGGGTCCGTGCCGAGAACGTGCCCCGCTTCTATCTCTCGCACCTCAATTACGCCGGACGCGGCCGCAAGAACCGCGCTCAGGACGCGGCGGTGCAGACCACCCGCTGGGCGCTGGAGACGCTCTTCGAGCGCTGCCTGCAGGAATGGCAGGAAGGAGCGAAGCGCGAATACACCACCGGCAACCAGGATGCCGACGGCGCCTTCTTTCTGCTGTGGGTGCGGCGGCGTTTCCCTGAACGGACAGCGCACATCGAGGCCAAGCTGCGGCAATGGGGCGGTAACGCGAGCGGCGTCAATGTAGCCAATATCGACAATCTGGGCAAGGTGCATCCGGACACGATGTGGTGGCATCTGCGGCTCGGCGATGTGCGCGAGCGCCCCTTCTCGGCCATCTGGTCGGATCCGGACGACGCGCTGCTGGCACGACTGCGCCAGCATCCCCGTCAGCTCGAGGGGCGCTGTGCCCGCTGCCGTTTCCTCGACCTGTGTAACGGCAGCTCGCGCGTGCGCGCCAAGATCGGTGCCGGCTCCCCTTGGGCAGAAGACCCGGGCTGCTACCTCTACGATGAGGAGATCGCCGCGTGAAACCCCTTCTTGCCTGTCTCATTGCTGCGCTCGGCGTCGTTCCCCTTACCCGAGCCGAGGAACCGGCCGCTCTCTATGCCCGGCATTGCGCAAGCTGTCACGGCCCCGATCGCTGGGGGCGGCTGGGGCCGGCGTTGCTGCCCGAGAGCCTGGAGCGCCTACGGGCCCCGCAGATCGCGGCGGTGATCCGCGACGGCCGCCCTGCCACGCAAATGTCTTCTTTTGCTGGGACATTGGCCGAGGAAGACCTCGCCGCGCTCGCCACCTGGCTGCTGCGTCCCGGTGCCGAGCCACCGCAGTGGGACGAGGAACACATTCGCGCCAGTCGCGAGGTGCAACCGCCGCGTCCGCTCGCGCAACCTTCTTACGAGGCTGATCCGCGCAACCTCTTCGTCGTGGTCGAGCAGGGGGATCACCACCTGAGCGTGCTCGACGGCGATCGCTTTACTGTGCTCGCCCGCCTGCCGACGCATTTCGCCGTGCATGGGGGACCGAAATTCTCGCCGGACGGGCGCTTCGTCTACACCGCCTCGCGCGACGGCTGGGTGGAGAAATTCGACCTGTGGGCGCTCGAACGTGTGGCCCAGGTGCGCGTCGGCATCAACGCGCGCAACCTCGCAGTCTCGGCGGATGGACGCTTCGTGGCCGTAGCCAATTACCTTCCCCACACTCTCGTCATCCTCGACGCCGCTCTCGAACCGGTGAAGATTTTCACGGCGACGAGCCGCGACGGCAAGACCGAGTCGCGCGTCTCGGCTGTCTATGACGCGGCACCTCGCCGCAGCTTCATCGTCGCGCTCAAGGACCTGCCGCAACTGTGGGAGGTGAGCTACGACGAGCGCGCCGCCCCGGTCTACGACGGGCTGGTGCACGACTACCGCATGGCCGAGACGCTCGCCCGCCCCGGTTTTTTGCATCCGCGGCGCGTCGATCTGGATCTGGTGCTCGACGATTTCTTCTTCGATCCCTCCTACCGTCGCGTCCTCGGCGCTTCGCGCGAGGGCCGAGCTCAAGTGATCGATCTCGACGTCGGCCGCCCCGTGGCCGAACTCGCCCTCGATGGCATGCCGCATCTCGGCTCCGGCGTCGTCTTCGAGCGACAGGGGCGAACCCTCATGGCCTCGACCAATCTCCAGCGTCCCGTGCTCTCGGTGATCGACCTGGACGACTGGAATACCGTGGCCGAAGTGCCATTGTGTGGGCAGGGGTTTTTCGTGCGGACACACGAGAACAGCCGCTATGCCTTCGTCGACGGCATGATGGCGAAAGAGTGTCGCGACGGCATTCAAGTTCTCGACAAGGAGACGCTGCGGATCGTTGCGACGTTGCGCCCTGAACCGGGAAAGACGTTTGCGCACGTCGAATTCACGCGCGATGGCCGCCATGCGCTCGCGAGCGTCATGGAGCCGGCTCCCGATGGTGCCTTATGGGTAATCGATACGCAGACGCTGCAACTCGTGCGCCGCATTCCCATGAACAAGCCCATCGGCAAGTACAACGTCGCGAACAAGCTCGAGCGTTCCGCTGGTACCAGCCACTGAAAAGGGCGGAAGTCATTCCCCCTCCGCCCTTGGCCGTTCGGTTCAATGACGCTCCATCTCAGCATAGGTAGGGCTACCCTTCACGCCGATGAAGAAACTCGCCAGATAGGTCAAAAGCCCAACCAGGAACACCACGCCCGTGCCTTCCCGCAGCCAGTAGAAGAAGGCGATTTTCTCCTGCGCCGCCATGAAAGGCAGTGGCGTGTCCCCCATGCGCTGCAGCCAGATCTGCAGTAGACCGGCGGCGGTGAGAAAGAGTGTGATGAACACCATCGACACCGTCATCAGCCAGAATCCCCACATCTCCAGCACTTGCGAGCGGTTGCCCTGCGCGGTGCGCCCGTGCAGTTGCGGCCAGGCGTAGGAGATGATCGTCAGTACCACCATCACGTAGGCACCGTAGAAGGCCATGTGTCCGTGCGAGGCGGTGAGCTGCGTGCCGTGCGTGTAGTAATTCACCGGCGCGAGCGTGTGCAGAAACCCCCAGACCCCCGCGCCGAGGAAGGCCATCACGCTGGTGCCCAGCGCCCACAGCGTCGCGGCCCGGTTGGGATGATCGCGCCGGCGGCGATTGACCATGTTGAAGGCGAAGAGCACCATGGCGAAGAAGGGCAATGGCTCCAGCGCCGAGAAGAGCGAGCCGAGCCATTGCCAGTACTCCGGCAGGCCGATCCAGTAATAATGATGCCCCGTGCCGATCAGGCCGCTCACCAGCGTCAGGGTCACGATCACGTAGAGCCACTTGTCGATCACCTCGCGATCGACGCCGGTGACCTTGACGAGTACGAAGGCGAGGATCGCTCCCAGCACCAGTTCCCACACGCCTTCCACCCACAGGTGCACCACCCACCACCAGTAGAATTTGTCGCGCACCACGTTGATCGGATTGACGAAGGCGAAGAGGAACATCAGCGCGAGCCCCCATAGGCCGAAGAGCAGCACCGAGGTGATCGCCGTCTTGCGCCCGCGCAGATAGGTCAGCGACAGGTTGTAGAGCAGAGACAGGGCCACCAGCACGATGCCGATCTTGGTGAGGGTCGGCTGCTCAAGGAATTCGCGCCCCATCGTCGGCAGGAATTCATTGCCGGTGAGCTTGGCGAGCGTGGCATAAGGGACGGAAAGATAGCCGATCACCGTCAAGCCGGCCGCCACGAGGAAGACCCAGAAAGTGACGAGCGCGAGCCGCGGTGAGTGCAGCTCGCGCTCGGCCTCTTCCGGTACGAGGTAGTAGGCTGCGCCCATGAACCCCATCAGCAACCAGACGATCAGCGCATTGGTGTGCACCATCCGCGCCACGTTGAAGGGGATGTGAGGGAAGAGGAAGTCGCCGATCACGTACTGCAGTCCCATCACGAGGCCGAACAGGATCTGGGCGACGAAGAGGGCGAGCGCGGCGACGAAATAGGGTTTCGCGACCGCCTGGGAAGCATATTTCATGGAATTCTCCCGAAGAAGCGTTCAACCTTCGATGTTTGGGGGCCAGCCGGCGGTGTCGATCTCGGAGACGTAGCGCAGGAATTCCACCAGGTCGTCGAGCTGCCGTTCGCTGAGGTGGAACTGCGGCATCTGGCGGCGACCGGGTACGCCAGTGGGTTGGTTTTGGATCCACGCCTTGATGAACTCCGGCCCGCGCCGTTTATAGACATTGCCTAGTTCGGGGGCGAAATAGGCGCCCTCGCCGAGCAACGTATGGCACCCGATGCAGTTGTTCTCCTCCCAGATGCGCTTGCCGGCAGCGATGGCCGGGTTGGTCGCGATCTGCGCTCGCTGGTCGCGCTGCGGCAGCACGCTCTCGGTGTGCAACGTCACGCCGAGGAACAAGAGAATGGAAAAGAGTGTGCCGCCATAGAACATGTTGCGGGCGGCGCTCGTGCTGAAGAAAGAGGCCATGCTGTTCTCCTTGGGGATTCGGCAGACCGAGGATAGGGAAGGGCGTCGGGCGGCGCATTGATGCGCGTCAAGATGCCCGATTCCGTCTAACCGAACCATCCCCAGGGCGACTTGCGTACCGCACAACCCACGATTTGGGCGAAGGAGAAAAGGGCGAGGACGAAGGCGAGTCGCCGCTGGCGCGACGTGCGTCCGCGCCCGAGGGCGACCGAACCGGCGGCGATGTAGGTCAGTAGCCACAGCAGCTTCACGCCGAACCAGGGAACGACGAAAGGCGACAGGCGCAGCAGGACGGCAAGGCCGATGCCGGCGGCGAAGAGCAGCGTGTCGTTGACGTGCGGCAGGACCCGCAGCAGGCGCCGTTGCAGGAGCGCCGGCCGGTACCCTGCGAGGAAGCACCGGACGAGGAAACCGGCCAGGCTCAGGCTCACGAACGTGAGGTGCAAGGTCTTGAGCGTGGCGTAGTCCATGGCGCTCAGCCCGGCGAGGTCGTCGAGGGGGGAACTTCGACCTGCGCCTGCGCCGTCTGCGGCCAGCGGCGGTAGGTGCGCACCGCCAGCCACAGGATGCGCCCCATCTGCGCCGCGCAGACGATCACCGCCAGCCCCGCCAAGCGCATGAGCGGCTCGGGGAAGATCAGCCCGGCAAGGAGCAGCCCGGCGGCGATCACATGCCCCTGCCAGAGACGGTTGGCCTGCGCTTCGGGGGTGATGCGCAGCATCGTCGGAGGGAAATCCTGGCGGTCGGGGCGTTGCTGCAGGTGCAGCCAGGTGAGGAACGGGAGGATCTTCACCCACATGCCGCAGATCACCGCCGTGAATCCACCCCAGAAGACGGTTACCCCTGCCCACCAGGGTGAGAGCACGCCACCCGCCGCAAGGAGCACCGCGAGCGGCGCCGCCAGGGTCGAGACCATGGCCATGCGCCACAGTTTCCAGGTGGCGTCGTGCCGGGGGCGCTTGCTGCTCGCCTGCAGCTGCAGCGTCTGCACCGCGAAGGGCGGCACTAGGAGCAGCGCGCCAAGCACGGCCGTGCCCGCGGCCGCCTCACCACCGAACGCCACGCCTACCCCGACGGCCAGCGGCAGCAGCCATAAGGCTTTGCCCCAGCGCGCCCGGAATCGCTCCGGGTAGGGCGGCGTGAGCTGGAACATCGGCACCACCGCGTAGGCGATCGCCGCCACCAGTCCCACCCCCCATACGCTCCAGGCGCTGGCCACGTGCCAGCTCACCCAGGCGGAATGATCCGCCAGCCAGAGTCCCTCGCGCTGCGCGAGTAAGCCCAGCCCGAGCAGGGCCGTGAGCGCGAGCCCAGCCAAGGCCCGGCGCAGGTCCCCGCCGGCCGGGTTGCGGGCGGATGCCAGGGCGAGGAAGGCGAGGAGGAGGAAGACGGCGAGCGTGCCGGCGAGCATAATCGCGGCCGCTGCCGTCAGCGCCGGATTCGGCCAGAGAAAGGAGGCGGCAAGCAGCAGAACCCCCGCGCCCCAGGCGGCAGGCAGCAGGGTCCAGCGGAACATCGCCTGCGGCCACGCGGCCCCGGCGAGCACCGGCAGCACCTGCACCAGCGCTCCCAGCATCACGCTGCCCATGAATCCGAGCGCCGTGAGATGCGTGAGCGCGAGCGCGGCCGGTGTCCACCGGCTGAGCATCGCGGTAGGGCCTTCGAAGAGGAGCAGCAGGCCGGCGAGCGCGAGCATGGGGGGCGCGAGTGCGAACCAGCGCAGCGGCACCGCGTACGGCGGCGAGGATGTGACGTCGAGCGGCTGGGCTTTCATCGCGCGTTCGTCTCGATGCCGGCCACGGGGCGGAAGAGATGGATTTCCACTGTGCCATCGTCGTGGACGTACTCCCGGTGCGCCCAGCCGTCCGGTTCGATCGCCTCGAAGAGCGGCCAGGGAATGCGATAGAGCAGCAACCGCACCCAGCGCCCGGCTTCCAGCCGTTCGAGCAGCTCGAGCGTGCGCACGAAGGGATCGGGCGGCAGCAGTTCCCGCGCGTCGAAGAGCATCGCCTCCGCCTGCGTGTAACCTTCGGGGGCACGGTGGAAGAGGGGTAAGTCTGTCATGACGAGGTCGCGGCCAGCCGTCGGGTAATCGCCTCGCGCTGTGCCGCTGCCAGTGCCTGGTCGCATAAAGGGTAGAGCACGTTCTCTTCTTTCATGTTGTGTTGCTGCAGCATCACGAGCAAGGTCTCGAGCAGATCGCGCACCGACTCCGTCTCGCCCGCTTCAATGGCGGCGGCAAGCGGTGCGAAGAGCTCGCGCATCTGCGTGTGTTCGAGCCGCATCGCCTCGGTGGGGCCGCCGCTCATGCCCGTGGCGGTCTCGAAGGCGGGGAAGAGTGCTTCTTCCTCTGTAAGGAAATGATGCTGCAATTCGGCCTCCAGCGTTTCCCATGCGTCGAGGGCCGAGGCCAAGGGGCCGGTGAGTAGCGCTGCCTCCACCGCTGCGAAATCTTCGTCGGCGCGGCGGTGGTCTCGGGTAAACAGCGTGGTGATCGTGCTCATTCCAGTCTCCGGGTCGGGGTTGTTGGCGCTCACTGTAGCGAGGCGCTGCACCCGGTGCCTTGACGCGGGTCAAGAAGGAAAAACGAGGCGCTCGAAGAGCGGGCGCGGCATCGATGCGGCAGCCGCTTTGCCGGGAAAGGCGTCGGGAAACGGCAGCGAGGGGAACCCCTTTTCGGCTCGGGGGGTCAGCCGCTGTGCTGGCGTATGGCCGGGGGCCGGGCAAGGCGCTCCAGCGCTCCCAGGACGGCAGCGGGTGCAGGAACCCGACCGACCCCGCCGAGATTGATCGCCGACTGCGCGCGGCCAGGCAAGACGCCGGTGCGCCGCGGGTCGGTGTCGGTGTAGAGCGCGACGGTGGGAGCGTCGAGCGCTGCGGCGAGGTGGACCAAGCCCGTATCCACGCCCACCACGGCCCAGGCGCCGGCAAGCAGCGTGGCGAGCTGGGCGAGGCGCAAGCGCGGCAGCACCAGGGCGTGCGGCACCTGGGCCGCGATGGCCTGGGCGCGCGCCCGTTCCTGCTCGTTGCCCCAGGGCAAGACGAGAGGCGTTCCGGTTGCGGCGAGCGCGCGCCCGAGTTCGACCCAGTGCGCCTGCGGCCACAGCTTGGAGTCGCGGCTGCTGGCGTGCAGGGCGACGAGGTAGCGTGGCGGCAGCTCGAGCGGCAAGGGCTGCCGGGGGGCATGGATGCCGTAGTCGGGCGCCGTCTGCGGCGGGGGATAGCCGAGTGCGGCCGCTGCCAGCAGGCGGTTGCGCGTCACCGCGTGCAGCGCACGCGAAACGGTATGTCGGTGGGTATAAAAGAGGGCAGCGAGCGGCTCGCGGATGGAGCGCCGATCGTAGCCGTGCCGCTCGCCGCGCGCCTGGATGGCGATCAGCGCGCTCTTGAGCAATCCTTGGCTGTCGAGCACAAGGTCGTAGCGGCACGCCCTGAGGCGCTGGCGAAAGGCGGTCATCTCGCGCCAGGTGGCGGCGCAGAAGAGATGATGGCGCCAGCGGCGGATCGCCACCGGCAAGACCTGGTCTACGGCCGGGTGCAGAGAGGGGATGTCGGCGAAACTTTCTTCCACCACCCAGTCGAACCGCGTGTCGGGGAAGTAGGTGCGGATGTCGGCAAGGATGGGGAGGTTATGGACGACGTCGCCCAGGGACGAGGTCTTGACGAGCAGCAGGCGTGGCATGGGGGGATTTTCGCATACAATGGAAACTTTGGCCGTACGGCGGCGATGACGGTCCTCGATGAAGTTTGCCTTCGTGATCTTCAAGTATTTTCCCTACGGCGGGGCGCAGCGCGACATGCTGCGCATCGCGCGCGCTTGCGCGGCGCGGGGACATGAAGTGCGGATTTACACTGGCCAGTGGCGCGGCGATCCGCCCGGGGAGGGCATCGAGGTGGTCTGCCTGCCGGTCTCCGGCGGGTTCAACCATCAGCGTCATCGGCGTCTGATCGAGGCCATTACCGCGCGCCTGCGCGCCGACGAGCCCGATCTGGTGGTCGGCTTCAACCGCATGCCCGGCTTGGACGTCTATTACGCCGCCGATCCCTGTTTCATCGAGCGGGCGCATCGCGAGCGCGGCTGGCTCTACCGCCTAAGCGGCCGGTACCGCTTTTTCGCGGCGAGTGAAAAGGCGGTCATGGACCGCGCGGGGTCTTGCCATATCCTCTTGCTGTCGGCGCGCGAGCGGGAGATCTACCAGCGCTGGTACCACACGCCCGATGAGCGCTTCCACGTGCTGCCGCCCAACATTCCCCTCGATGCTTTTGCCGGCATCGACCGGAGCGAGGCGCGGGAGGCGGTGCGCGGCGAATTCGGCCTGCCCGCCTCGGCTACCGTCCTGCTCATGGTGGGCTCGGCCTTCGTGCGTAAAGGCCTGGATCGGGCCATTCGAGCTCTGGCTGCCTTGCCGCAGGCGCTGCGCAGCCAGGTCTGGCTGCTCGCCGTGGGCGAGGATCGGCCGAACGCCATGGTGGCGCTCGCCCAGCGCCTGGGGGTGGAGGATCGCCTGATCTTCACCTCCGGCCGCCCGGACGTCCCCCGCCTGATGATGGGCTCCGACCTTCTCGTCCATGCCGCGCGCTCCGAGCTTGCCGGGCTCGTGCTCATCGAGGCCATGACCGCCGGCTTGCCGCTGCTCGTCACCGACGTCTGCGGCTACGCCGAGCACGTCGCCGCGGCGGGCGCCGGCCTGGTGCTGCCGTCGCCCTTCGAGCAGCATCAAATGGACCAAGCCCTGGCGCGCCTGCTGGCTTCGTCCCCGGAGCGCGTGCAATGCGGCGAAGCGGGCAGGCGCTACACGGCGGACATCGCTACGCGCCGTTCCCCTACTTTGGAGGCGGAGCTGATCGAAGACATCGCCCGGGCAAAGGGGAAAGACCGTGATCGAGCCTGAATCCATGCGGGCGCGAAGTGCCGTGGGCGCTGCGATGGGCGAGGTGCCAGCGCCGCCGTGCCCTGCAGGACGGCCGTCCGATCATCTCCCTTCCGAGATCCTCGCGCTTTTGCCGCCCGGCGATCCGTTCGAACGGGTCATGGCGCTGCCCGGCGAGGTGTTTCGCGACGTTCCCGGCCGGCGTACCCTGAGGGTGCGCCTGGGGGGGCAGTCCTATTTCGTCAAGCAGCATCTGGGCGTGGGGTGGGGCGAGATCTTCAAGAATCTGCTCTCGGGCAAGTGGCCCGTGGTGGATGCTTCGGTCGAGTGGCGCGCCATCGAGCGGCTCCGTGCGCTGGGCATTCCCACCACCCCCGGCGTGGCCTACGCCAGTCGCGGTCGCAATCCCGCCCGCCGACGTTCCTTCGTGATGACGCGCGACCTGGGGGACATCGTCTCGCTGGAAGATCATTGCCGTGACTGGCCGCATTCTCCTCCGCCGCTCGCGCACAAGCGCGCGATCCTCGCCGAAGTCGCGCGCATTGCGCGCACGCTGCACGAACATGGGCTCAATCACCGCGACTTCTATCTCTGCCACTTCTGTCTCGATGCGGCGCGCCTGCGGCAGGGCGAGATCCTGATCTACCTCATGGACCTGCACCGCGTCGGCCTGCGCCGCACCACTTCCCGGCGCGACCGGATGAAAGACCTCGCCGCCTTGTATTTCTCGGCCCTGGACATTGGTCTGAGCCGCCGCGACTGCCTGCGTTTCATCCGCCTCTACCGTGGCGGCCTGCGCCGCACCCTCGTCGGCGAGCGATCGTTCTGGCGGCAGGTACAAGCGCGGGCGCGCCGGCTCTATCACAAGTTCCACGGGCGCTGGCCGAGGACGCCGTTCGACGAGGCAGGAAATTTGTCCGGTATAAGACGATGAACACATCCTATTCCTCTCTGCTCGTGATGCTCGTGCTGCTGCTTTCCGCCCTGCTCATCGGCCTGGGCGAGCGGCCGTTGTACAAGATCCAGGAAGTGCGCATCGCCGAGACCGCGCGCGAGATGGTGGCAAGCGGCGACTGGCTGGTGCCGCGCTACAACGGGCAGCTCCGGTTGCAGAAGCCGCCGCTGCCCTACTGGCTCACCGCGGCGAGTTACCGGCTGTTCGGTGTGAACGAGACCGCTACGCGCCTGCCGGCGGTGCTGTTCGGGCTGTTGTCGGCCTTCCTCCTGACGTGCTGGAGCGCGCCTCGCCTAGGGGTGAGGGCGGCGACTAACGCCGGCTTGGTGCTGGCGATCAGTTTCATCGGCCTGCGCTACTTCCGTAGCGGCGAGGCGGACGCGATGCTGCTCTTCTTCACCGCCGCCGCCTGCTTCGTCGGCTACGACCTGCTCGAACGAGGGGGGGATGTCCGCCGCCGCATGCTCTTCGGCCTGCTCCTGGGGCTCGGTTTCCTCAGCAAAGGGCCGGCGGCGCTCGCCATTCCGCTTCTGACGCTGCTCTCGTGGTCGCTGCTGCAGCGGCGCGGCGCCGGGGTGCGGCAGTTCCTGCAGAGCTGCTTCAGCCTGCCGGGGCTGGCGGTGCTCTTCCTCCTTGCCTTCGGCTGGTACGCCTGGATCCTGGCGACGCTACCCGATGCCGCCCAGTATTTCATCGGCAGGCAGGTGAATGAAACCTTCGTCAGCGGCACCCACGCCAAGCCGCTGTGGTGGTATCCGCAGCATTTCTTCGAATTCTTCGCTCCTTGGGGCGTGCTGCTGCTGCCGGCGGGCTGGTGGGCCTACCGGCAGCGTGGACCAGGGGGGGTGCCGCCGGTGGTCCGTTTCGCCTGGCTGTGGCTGGCGGTGGTGTTCGTCCTGCTCACCCTCACCGTCAACAAGCAGATGCAGTACGCGCTTCTCTTCGCGCCGCCGCTTGCTTTGATCCTCGGTCATTATCTGGTCGCAGCCGGCGGCGGGTTCGTCCGCTTCAACCGTATCTCGTTCGGCTTGTTTTGCCTCGCGGCGCTCGCGGCCATGGGCTACCTGGTGTTCAAGAATGGACGCGCGGCGCTGGAATTCCTGCCCTGGCTGGCGCTGCTGGCGCTGCCGCTGCTGTTGCACCGCCTGCTGCGGGCGCGTGCGCTTTCTTTCCCGGTGCTGTTGGTGGCCGTGGCGAGCGCGGCGCTCTATCTCTACGGCGAGGCCAATCTGTCCAAGGAGCCGCACAAAATCGCTGCCAAGACGCTCTCTGCGCAGCTTCCCCCGCCGCCGGCGCCGCTCTATCAAGACCGATCGATCAAAGGCGAGGCGGGCGACGGCGCGCTCTCCTTTTACGCCGGGCGCGTGATTCCGCCGGTGGCTGTCGAAGAACTGCCCGCCTTGCTCGAGCAGCAGGGCGAGATCTGGCTGATCACCGAGCAGCCGCCTTCCCTCGAAGGAATCGGCATCGAACTCGTGGCCTCGGTCGATGAACTGAAGCTATGCAGACTGCGTCGCGCGCCGTGATTTTGGGAGTGCCCGCTGCGTTTGGCGCGGAGGACGGGCCCTTCTCCCTGCCCTTGGCCGACGGCACGAACCTGGTCTGTGAGCGCGTGGTCCGCCGCGTGCCCGGCGCTCGCCTCGTGTGCTCCGGCCGCTGGCAGGGGCGGGCGGTCTATGCCAAGATCTTCATCGGTCCCCACGCCGGGCGCCATGCCGCGCGCGATCGTCGCGGCGTGTGTTGGCTGCAGGAGCGGGGCATCGCCACGCCGGCGCTGCTGCACGAGACGCAGTTTCCCGATGGCAGCGGACGGGTGCTGCTTTTCGCGGCCATCGAGAATTCCGGTAACGCCGAGGAGTATCTGGCTTCCCTTGCTGGCGACGCCCAAGCCCGCCTGCGTTTGATGGAAACGCTCGTGCAAGTGGTGGCGAGGCATCACGAAGCGGGAGTGCACCAGACCGATCTCTATCTCAAGAACTTCCTCATCCAGGGCGAACGGATCTACACCCTCGACGGCGACGGCATCCGGGCCGGGCGAGGCCCGCTTGGGCCGCGCCGGTCGCTGCGCAATCTGGCGCAGTTGCTCTCCAAGTTCGACGTCGAGGATGAGGTCCATCTTCCTCGCCTGCTGCAGGTCTACGCCGAAGTGCGCGGCTGGCGGCCCGATGCCCTGAGGCTGCGGCGTCTCGCAGAGGCCGTCTGGCAGCATCGCTATGAAGTGGCGCAAGAGTACGCCATGAGGAAAGTCCTGCGCACCTGCACCGACGTGCAGGTAGAAAAGCGCTGGGACCGTTTCCTTGCCGTGGCCCGCGCCGAGGATGGGCCCGAGCTGCGCGCGCTCATCGAGCGCCCCGATGACTGGCTAGAGCGCCCGGTATGCCGCCGCCTCAAGAGCGGCAACACCTGCACCATCGGCGTGCTGGCCGCCGGCGCGCGCCGCGTCGTGATCAAGCGCTACAACGTCAAAAACTTTTGGCACGGCGTGAAGATCGCCCTGCGCCGCTCTCGGGCCGTGCGTTCCTGGTGCAACGCTCATCTGCTGCGCATGTACGGCATCGCCACGGCGCGTCCGCTCGCCGTGCTGGAGCGCCGCTGCGGCCCGCTGCGGCGGCAAGCGTATTTTCTCGCCGACTGGGTGGACGGCCCTACTGCCGCCGAATTCTTCGCCGATCCCTCGGTCAGCGAGGAACGCCGTCGTCACATCGCCGAGCGCCTGGCCGAACTCTTGCACAAACTCTATCTGCTGGGCATCGAGCACGGCGACCTCAAAGCCGACAATCTCAAGATCGTCGGCCAGCAGGTGGGGGTGTTGGATCTGGACGCCTTACGCCAATACCGCCACGCGCGTGGGGCGTGGTACCGCATGCGCCACGCCCGCGACTTGCGCCGTTTTCTGCAAAACTGGCAGGACGCGCCGCCGGTCCGGGCCCTGCTGGAATCGGCCTTGCGGCGGGTCTATGGGCCGGATCCGGTGCTACGGCAGGCCGGCATTTCGATCCTTGACGAAAAAGCGAGTGTGTCATGAAGATTCTGGGATTGTCCGGTGCCTTGGGGCATGACCCTTCAGCCGCCTTGTACATCGACGGCAAGCTGGTCGCCGCGGCCGAGGAAGAGCGCTTCGTGCGCGACAAACACGCCAAGAACCGCATGCCTTATGAAGCAGCGAAATTCTGCCTGCAGTGGGCCGGCGTCCGGCCGCATGAAGTGGATGCCGTGGCCATTCCCTATGCCCCTATCCCCCTGTTTGGCAGTCCGGCGCGCTGGCATTACGCCCGGCGCTACTGGTACGCGCCAGATCGGGCGCTGGATGCGATCTTTGCCGGTAACCGCCGGTTCCACCGCTACAAGAAGCGCATCGAATGGTGCCTGCAGCAGCTCGGATTCGACCTCGGCAAGACCGAGATCATCCCGGTCGAACACCACCTGGCCCATGCCGCCAGCGCCTACCACTGCTCCGGCTTTGGCGACAAGACGGCGATCCTGTGCATCGACGGCAAAGGGGAGTATGCCACCACCTTCTTCGGCTACGGCGAAAACGGCGTCATCCACAAGATCAAGGAATTCTACGATCCGGATTCCCTGGCTGGTGTCTACGGGGCGATCACCGAATACCTCGGCTTCGAAATGCTCGATGGCGAATACAAGGTGATGGGCATGGCGCCCTACGGCGACCCCACCCGCTACGATTTCTCGCGGCTGGCGCGCTTCGAGAACGGCGAGTTGGTGGTCAATACCGACTACGTCAACGTCGTCGGCCTGCGCCGCTACAAGGAAAAGGGCAAAGGCTATTACTTCTCACCCAAGCTGATCGAATGGCTGGGGCCTCGGCGCGAAGGCGACGTGGCCGACGAACCCTACATCCATTACGCCGCGAGCATGCAGGCGCTCTTCGAACGGCTGGCGCTGGAGATGATGGAATATTATCTCGGAGACATCATCCGCGAAACCGGTCACATCGCCTTCGCCGGCGGCGGGGCGCTCAACGTCAAGCTCAACCAGAAGATCGTCGCCCGGCCCGACGTCAAGGAACTCTTCGTGCAGCCGGCGGCGGGCGATGCCGGCACCGCCGTGGGCGCCGCCGCCTACGTCAGCATGCAGCGCGGCGTGCCGGTGGAGAAGATGGAGCACGTCTATCTAGGGCCGGCCTATACCAACGAAGAGATCATCGCCGCCTGCGCCAAGCACCCGGCACGTCCGCGCTGGCAGAAAATCGACGACGTGCCCGTGCGGGTCGCCCGGCTTTTGGCCGACGGTCATCCGGTGGCCTGGTTCCAGGGGCGCATGGAATTCGGCCCGCGCGCCCTGGGCGGACGCTCCATTCTCGGCTGCCCCAGCGTGCCCGGCATCGCCGACCGCATCAACGCCCAGATCAAGTTCCGCGAGCGCTGGCGGCCGTTCTGTCCCAGCCTGCTCGACACCGTCGCGCCCCAGATGCTGCAAACTCACCATCCCGCTCCCTTCATGACCATCACGTTCGAGGTGGCGCCGCAATGGCGGCAGCGGGTGCCGGAGGTGGTGCACGAGGATGGCACCGCCCGCGCCCAGGTGCTGCGGCGCGAGCAGCATCCGCGCTACTACGAGCTGATGGTGGAACTGGAAAAACTCACCGGCAACGGCGTGGTGCTCAACACCTCGCTCAACCGCCGCGGCGAACCCATGGTGTGCAGCCCGAGCGACGCGCTCGACATGTTCTTCGGTTCCGATCTCCAGTATCTCGTCATGGAAGACATCCTGGTGACCAAGGAAGGGACGCCGCAATGAACCCGCGTTTTGCCGGCCTGGTACGAGCGCTTCGGCGCGGGCCCGCAGCTGCGCTGCTCGGCGTGCGGATCTGCTTTGGGCAGGCCCTATCCGGGCAAGCGTCCTGACGGAGAATCCATGCTCCCCATTCAAACCGCCGCAACGCCTCGCGCCGACGAGGTCCTCCACCGCCGTCTGCTCTACGCCACCTTGCTGCTTGGCGCGCTGGTGTTCTACTGGAAGCTGGGCGACATCGCGCTTCTGTCTTTCAACGAGGCGCGCCGCGCCCTTCCCGCCGAGGGGATGTTTCGCAGCGGCGACTGGCTGCTGCCGCGGCTCAACGGCGAGCTCTATCTCGCCAAGCCGCCGCTCCTCTATTGGCTGGCCGCCGCCTGTTCCTGGCTTTTCGCCGCAGCCAACGAATGGGCGGTACGCCTGCCCTCGGCGCTGGCGGCGAGCCTGTGCGTGTGGGGCTGCTACCGCTACGCGCGGCGGGCGTTCGGCCCGTGGCCGGCCTTGTTGGCGACGCAGATCCTCATCGCCAACGCCGGGTTCGCTCTCTTCGCCCGGCGCGCCGAAATCGAGATGCTGCTCACGCTCCTGTGCGTCGCCTCCTTGCTCGCCGCCTTGCGCTACGTCCGGGGCGACGGCGGGCGCATCTG
Source organism: Rhodocyclales bacterium (assembly GCA_016235745.1). GTDB lineage: Bacteria > Pseudomonadota > Gammaproteobacteria > Burkholderiales > Rhodocyclaceae > Tepidiphilus. The sequence continues at coordinate 33,262 of JACRJA010000053.1, forward strand.
GCTGCGGCTGAGCTATGCGCTGCTGGGGCTTGCCATGCTCACCAAAGGGCCGCTGGTGCTGTTGTTCGTCACCCTGCCGCTTTTCGCTCTGGCCGTGCAAGCGCGCAGCCCACGTCACTGGCAGGCCCTGTACGATCCGCTTGGATGGCTGATCTTTCTGGGGGTGGGGCTTTCCTGGTATGCCGCCGTGACTTGGCGGTTGGGCTGGGAGGTATGGCTCTCCATCATCGAAGTCGACATGGTGGACAAAGTCCAGAATTCCGCCGCGGATCCTTTTTACGATTACGTTATATGGATCATGGGGGATTTCTTCCCGGCATCCCTTCTGTTGCTGGTCCGGCCCTTGGCCACCGTGCGGTGCTGGTGGCGCGATCACGACCGCAAGGCGCTGCTCCTTGCCGTGGCGATTCCGTTTCTGCTCTATTCCCTCTTCAGCAACAAGCACGCCAAATATCTGCTGCCGGTCTATCCTCTCCTCGCCCTCTTGCTGGGAGTGCGCCTCGCCGAGCTGCTGGAGACTTCAGGGGACCGGCTACGCCGCACCGTGCTGGCGCTGGGCATCGCCTTGCCGGCGCTCTACGCCCTGTATTTCGGTCTCGTCGAATCCAGGATCTACGAGTACCGAGTCGCGGTTTTTCCGCAGTTCGTGCAGTGGCTGCGCACCGCGCCGCCCGTGCCGCTCTATGCCTACCGCTCGCTCGACGAGCGCCTGCTCTATTATGCGCAGCGGGACATCCCCGTGATCGACGACGCGCGTCTGGCAGACTTGCGCGCGCAACACACCGACATGCTGGTGTTGACCGAAAGCGGCGATGGCGAGAAGATCTCGCCGCTGGCCGATTGCCGCTTGCGCACTTTTACGCCGTACCTCAAGAGAAAAAAATCGCTGGAAGTCTTCGGCTTTGGTGCCGCCTGTGGGGAAGTGAATTTATGATGATGAATAAATGATAAATAGTTGCCATGGTACTTATGCGATCGTGGCAGGAACGTGGTTCTCTTCAGATAGGATCGCAGACTTGAGCAAGAAATTTCCAATGGAGTACATCGAGAAACTTTTCTCGTTGTCTGAATGTGGCATGAAGATGCCGCGAGAAGAAAAAAATGTACCGCAGCTCATCGAATCGTCCCTGGCCGAGGCAGATCGGTACCGTGCCCGGCGGCAAGCCTATTTTGAGTGGGTGTTCGGCGATCGGGACAGGGTGCGGCAAGAAAAGCTGATCGAGCACCTGCGGGGATTCGCCTCGTCTCGTCAGAAGCGATGCTCATGAAACCCCAAGGCTTCTTCGCCAAAAAGAAAAAGAAATGGCTCAGGCGCCTCATGCCGCTGAGAAACCGCCTCTGCCTTTCCTGGCGCTGGAGCTTACGGCGTTTTCACCCGTCTGAGGTTTACTCCGGAAAACCCGACCTGATCGTCTCTTTGACCTCCTATCCTCCCCGGTTTGCCACGCTGCATCTCACCGTGAAAAGCCTGTTGTTGCAGCGTCTGAAGCCGACGCGGCTGATCCTGTGGATCGCGCATGCGGATGCCGATTACTTGCCGCGAAAAGTGCTTGATCTGCAAGAAGAGGGGCTTGAGATCCGATATTGCGAGGATCTCAAATCGTACAAAAAGATCATTCCGGCGCTCGAATCGTTTCCCGAGGCGATCATCGTCACGGCGGACGACGACGTCTACTACTGGCCGGATTGGTTGACCGAACTGGTGGCGGTATGGCGACAGCATCCTCAGGACGTCATCGCGCATCGGCTTCGCCGTATCGGCTTCGAGGGGGATCGCGTTCGTCCGTATAGGGAATGGACCCTGGAAGTGACCGACCAGATCGCCAGCCCGGCGAACTTTGCCACGGGGATCGGCGGGGTCTTGTATCCTCCGGGGTGTTTTCATCCTACCGTGCTGGAGCGGGAGAAATTCATGCAGCTCTGTCCCGAAGCGGACGATGTCTGGCTGTACTGGATGGTGCGGCTCAATGGACGCATCGAACGTCACTCCGGAACGAAACATCGGATTTATCCTTGGCACGGCAGCCAGTCCGTCAGTCTGTGGAAGAAAAATCGGAATCTAAACGATGAGCAAATCGCACGGATGATTTCAGCCTTCGGTTGCCCGTGGATGGATCGAGCATGAATTCGATCATGAGAATTTCTCTTCATGAGGCGATGGAGGCATCGTTTGGTCTCTTGGCGTTTGCCTTTCCCTTGGTCTGGTTCGTCACCGATGGCAGCGCGAAAACGATCAGCCAAGCCCTGCTGCTCCTTTTTTTCGTGTTTTTCGTTCAACGGCCAGAGATCAGAAAAAATGCCCTGGTGATTGCCTGCCTCTCTTTTTCGCTGCTGTTGTACATCGAGTATCTTTGGCATCATTTGACCATTCCAGATCATTTGTTCGGTGGGCGCCCGCCAAGTAATTATGCATACTTTTTCTCTTTTTTTCCGATCATCGCATATGGAACGATCGTCTGGAAAAGAATAAACCCATTTTACCTTCTTGTGGGAGCGCTCCTCGGTTTCGTGATTTTTCTTGTATGGCATACTCCGTACTCCCATTGGCTTCTTGCTTTCAAGGGCGCGCGGGTCGATTTTGGATTCCGCAATGCGGAGCATGCGGGGATCTTTTTCGCTACGGGTTTGCTGTGCACCTTTTTCTTCGGCTTCAGGGTATATCGTCTGCGCTCGTCTGCGCTAAGATTCCTGGCGTTTAGCGGAATCGTGTTTTTTGCGGTCCTCATGCTGTTCGGGGTGATCGCCACGCAGACGCGGGCCGTATGGCTGGGATTGCTGGGAGGACTGCTCACGGCGTCGGTGCTTGCGCTGATGACGAGGGGGCTGCAGCCGGTGCTGGCCTGGTTGCGGCGCCCGAGCCATGTCATCCCCTTGCTCTTGGCGGCCGTCGCCGCGGCCGTTCTGTTCGATGCGCTCGACGTGTCGCGGCGGATCGCGGCGCGCCTTGCCCAAGAAGAGATCGGGGTGGAGACCATTCGGGAGGCGGCGCGTTTCGATGAACGCGCCCAATTGTCGAGCAGCGGGGCGCGGATCGCCATGTGGCGAGCGGCCCCTGATTGGATCGTCGAAAGGCCCATGCTCGGCTGGGGCGTGTTTTCGGCCAAAAAATTGATCAAAGCTGATGATCGTTTCGCGCCCGAATTCAAGGAACAATTCGGCCATCTGCACAATTCCTATATCGAAGCCCTGGTGGCGGTCGGAATCGTCGGCCTGATCGCAATGTTCGCCATCGTGGGCTTGATCGGCAGAAGCGTGTATGTGGCCTGGCGGGAAGGGGCGATGCCGTGGGCGGTATTCTTGTTTTCCTGGGCTTTTCTCGTTTTCTGGGGTATCGTCAATTTTTTCGAATCGTACATCAATTATAAAACGGGGTTTTATGTGAACAGCGTGATCTTTGGCTTCATCTACGCTTTTTACGTGCAGCGCCCTGCGCCATCATCGTGCACAGAAGCGGGACCGGTGACAAGGGTGGGCAAAGTGGCGGCGCAGTGAGCAAGCCGAAGTATCCAGGAGAGTGACCGATGGCATCGAACGAGAGTCCGCATCTCATCGTCGGCATTTGCACCTTCCGGCGCCCCGAGATGCTGCGCCGCTGCCTTGTCTCGGTGCTGGCGCAGCAATGCCCAGAAGGGTGGAAGGTCGAGATCGTGGTGGTCGACAACGACGCCGAGTCGGATCTGGCGGAGATGATCAGCCGTGCATTTCCCGATCCGCAGTACCCGATCCGCTATTTCATCGAGCCGCGACGCGGCATTCCTCATGCCAGGAACGCCGTGTGCCGCTATGCGCTGTCTGTCCATGCGGACTTGATCGCCTTCATCGATGATGACGAAGAAGCCGATCCGGGCTGGCTGACGGCTTATGCGCGCGGTGTGACTACCTATGAGGCGCAAGCCTATACGGGCCCCGTGCGCTACATTTTCCCGCCAGGGTACGAGGATTGGCTGGCGAACGAGAGATTTGCCGCAACCGAACACGGCGCTTTGCTCAAGCGCGCTTCCACGGGCAACGTCATGTTCCGCACCAGTATCCTCGGGCCGGAGGGCGGATCGCTGCAATTCGATCCCAACATGGCGCTGACGGGGGGAAGCGATACCGACTTTTTCATGCGATTGGTTCACCAGGGCGGGCGCATCGTCTATTTGAGCGATGCCGTGGTGTCGGAAGTCGTCGTGCCGAACCGCTTGACGATCCGCTGGCGCTTGAGGCGTCAGTATCGTTCGAGCGCGAATCGTATCTATATCGAGTCCAAGCTGTTCGGAGCCGAAAAAACCACACGCCGTGCCGTCAAGGAGCTCATGCGGCATGGGGTAGAGGGGATGCTGCGCCTCGTCTTTTCTCCGCTGATGCTCGTTGGCGGCTATAGGAAATTCAAGCGCAGCTGGTACCACGGCCTGAGGCATTTCGCCAAAGCCGGAGGGATCATTGCGGGGCTGCGCGGGCGCCAGGTGCAGCCTTATCGGCAGACGGACGGCTATTGATTGGGGCGCCGCGAACACCCTACTGCGCGGCCGCATGGCGGCGTTGCGCGGTGCTCGCAGGCTCGCCTATCCGCAGGATATGTCTCGCCTGCTGCGCTCCGTGCGTCTTGCCCTGCAGCCGCTCGCGACGGTCGTTCGCGGCGCCCATGGGTGCGCCGCCTCCGTCCGGCGGGTCATGCCGCTGGCAACACCTCCGCTAGCCGGGGCGCCAGGCGCTCGATGACCTGCGCCGGAGCGATGTCGCGCAGGCATTTGAGGTGTCCCAAAGGGCATTGGCGCTTGAAGCAGGGGCTGCAGGGCAGACCCAGGTGGAGGATGGAGGCGCGCTCGCTCATCGGCGGCGTGTGGTGCGGGTCGGAGGAGCCGTAGAGGGCGACCAGGGGGCGATCGAGCGCGGCCGCCACGTGCATGAGACCCGAGTCGTTGCTCACCACGGCGGAACACAGGGACATGAGGTCGATGGCTTCGCCTAGCTGCGTTTTGCCGCCCAGGTCGAGGCAGCGGTTTCCGCTCAGGCGGTCGATGGCCTGCGTGATCGCGGCGTCCTTGGCCGAGCCGAAGAGCCACACTTCGTAGCCTTGTTCCAGCGCCCAGCGGGCCACGGCGGCGTAGTGTTCTTCCGGCCAGCGCTTGGCCGGGCCGTATTCCGCGCCGGGGCACAGGCCGAGCACGGCGCGGCTGGGCAGCTCTCGCCCCAGGCGGTGCAAGGCGTGCACGGCGCCAGCGGGCGAGGCGATGAGCTCCGGGCGCGGCAGCGGCTCGGGCAGCGGCGCTTCGGGCGGCAGGCCGAGGGCGACGAAGCGCTGCACGGTCATGGGCAGACGAACCGGATCGAGCCGGCGCAGGTCGTTGAGTAGGCCGTAGCGCATCTCGCCGCGAAAACCGGTGCGCCGGGGGATGTCGGCGGCGAAGGGCAGAATGGCGGACTTGAAGGAATTGGGGAGCACAATGGCGTGCTGATAGCCCTTGGGGCGCAGCGCCCGCCCGATACGGAGGCGCTGCCACAGGTCGAGCTTGCCATGGCGAAAGGGCAGGGGGATGGCCTGGCGCACTTGCGGCATGCGTTCGAGCAGCGGCAGGGTCCAGGCAGGCGCGGCTACGTCGATCGCGCAGGCTTCGTCTTGCTGTTTGAGCAGCTTGAAGAGGCTCTGCGCGAGGATCATGTCGCCGATCCAGGAAGGGCCGATGATCAGGATTTGCCGGTTCGTCATGCGCTGCCGAGCTTGCGCAGGATGTTACTGGTGCTACGCCCCGGGACGACATCGATGAGGGCGACGCGCCCGCCCCAGGATTTGACTTCTTGGCCGCCTACCACCTGGTCTTCGGTATAGTCGCTGCCCTTGACCAGCACGTCCGGGCGGATGGCTTCGATCAGGGAGAGCGGTGTGTCTTCGTCGAACAGGACGACGGCGTCGACCGCTTCCAGGGCGGCGAGCACGCGGGCGCGGTCCTGCTCGTGGATGACCGGCCGGCTCGGGCCCTTGAGGGCGCGTACCGAGCGGTCGGTATTGAGCCCGACCACCAGGCGATCTCCCAATTTGGCCGCCTGTTCCAGATAGACGACGTGGCCGGCGTGGAGCAAGTCGAAACAGCCGTTGGTGAACACGATGCGCTCACCGTGGGCGCGCCATTGCCGGACGCGCGCCAGCAGCTGCGGCAGGTCGCAGATCTTGTCCGCCTGCTCGCGGACTTCCTCGACCGCGAGTTCGGCCAGCAGTTCCTCGCGGGTGATGGGCACGGTGCCCACCTTGCCGACCACGATGCCGGCGGCGAGGTTGGCCAGATGCAGCGCTTCGGCCGGATCGAGTCCGGCCACCATCCCCGCGGCCAGCGTGGCGATGACGGTGTCCCCAGCCCCGGAGACGTCGAACACCTGGCGCGCCATGGCGGGCAGATGGAGCGTGCGCGTCTCATCGAGGAGGGTGATGCCTTCTTCGCTACGGGTGACGGCGAGGAAGCGCAGATCGAGAGCGCGGCGCAGCGCCTGCGCGGCCTGCAGGAGCTCGTCGAGATCCTGGCCGGAGACGCCGCAGGCTTCGGCGGTTTCCCGCCGATTGGGGGTGAGCGCGGTGGCGCCGCGGTATTTGCCGTAGTCGCGCCCTTTGGGGTCGACCAGCACGGGGATGTCCGCCTGGGCGGCGAGCTCGATGGCGAGCCGGCAAAGTTCGGGCGTCAAAACGCCTTTGGCGTAATCGGAGAGGACGACGACGGCCGGTTTCCGGTCCATCATCTCGCGCAGGAGGCGGTTCAGGGCCTCTTGCTCGCTGGCGACGGGGGCTGTTGCCGCTTCGTGATCGAGCCGCAGCATCTGCTGATGGCCGCCGAGGATACGGGTCTTGGTGGTGGTGGGGCGCGAGGAGGAGGTGAAGATCGCCTCGGTGCCGACGCCCTGGCTGGCGATGGCCGCGACGAGCTCGCGTCCGGGCGCGTCGTCGCCGACGGTGCCCAGCAGGCGGCAGGGCAGGCCCAGGCCAGAGAGGTTGGTCGCCACGTTGGCCGCCCCGCCGGGACGGCTCGATTCCTTTTCCAGCAACACCACCGGCACGGGGGCTTCCGGCGAGATGCGATCGACCTTGCCCCAGAGATAGCGGTCCAGCATGAGGTCGCCGATCACCAGCGCCCAGGCGTCGGCGGGAAAACCCTGACGGAGCGCCTGGATCAGTCGCTGCTGCATGGTGCGGAATCGAGGGTTTCGGCGTCGATGAGGTCGCACAGAAGGTGACCGACCAGGATGTGGGCTTCCTGGATGCGGGGCGTGTCCTTGCTGGCGACGACGAGGCTCAGGTCGCAGCACTGCGCGAGTTTCCCGCCACTGCCGCCGGTCAGCCCCATGGTGAAGGCGCCGATTTGGCGCGCGGTGTGGATGGCGGCCAGCACGTTGGGGCTGTTGCCGGAGGTGGAGAGGCCGATCACCACGTCTGCCGGGGTGCACAGCGCCTCGACCTGGCGCGAGAAGATGCGCTCGAAGCCGTAGTCGTTACCCACGGCGGTGAGGATGGAGGTGTCGGTGGTGAGCGCGATGGCCGGCAGTCCGCGGCGCTCGCGCTGGTAGCGGCCGACGATCTCAGCGGCGATGTGCTGGCAGTCGGCCGCGCTGCCGCCGTTGCCCAGCAGCAGGATCTTGCCGCCGGCAAGGAGGCAGTTCCGCAGCCGCATGCCCATCTCGAGGATGAGCGGCAGCTGCTCATGCAGCTGCTCGATGGCTGCTCGATGTGCGCTCAGCGCCTGCCGTATGGCCTGTTCTGGAATCATTCGGTTCCCGAGGTCTCAGCAATAGGGGTCGGGCTGCAGGAGGTAATTCTGCACGTAGTCGCGCACGCCCTCTTCCAGGGTGTGGAAGGGTTGGTCGTAGCCGGCCGCGCGCAGTTTGCCGATGTCGGCCTGGGTGTAGTACTGGTATTTGCCCTTGAGGTCGTCGGGCATGTCGATCCAGGTGATGTGGGGGCGCGCGCCGTAGCTCTCCATCACGGCCGTGGCGAGATCGAGGAAGGCGCGGGCCTGACCGGTGCCGACGTTGTAGAGGGCCGAGGGTCGCGGGGCGGCGAGGAACCAGGTCACGACCGCGGCGGCGTCTTTGACATAGACGAAATCGCGCAGTTGCATGCCGTCGGCCACGTCGGGGCGATCGCTCTTGAAGAGGCGCACCGTGCCGTTCGTACGAAACTGGGTGAACGCGTGGTAGGCCACGCTCGCCATGCGGCCCTTGTGGTATTCGTTGGGCCCATAGACGTTGAAGAACTTGAACCCGGCCCAGCGCGGCGGGGCCTGCCCGGTCGCGGCCTGGCGCAGCGCCCACTGGTCGAACAGGTGTTTGGAATAGCCGTAGGCGTTGAGCGGGCGCAGGCCGTCGATGCTCGCGTCGCGGTAGCCGCGCTCGCCGTTGCCGTAGGTGGCGGCCGAGCTGGCGTAGAGGAGCGTCGTTCCTTGCTGCGTGCAGAATTGCCACAGCCGCTGCGAATAGCGCAGGTTGGCTTCGATGAGCCGGTTCCAGTCGCGCTCGGTGGTGTCGCTGATGGCCCCCATGTGGATGACGGCCTCGACCTGCGTGCCGTGGCGTTCGAGCCAGGGGAAGAGCTCGTCCTTGTCGAGATAATCGACGTAGGTGCGGTGGCAGAGGTTCTGCCATTGCTCGGGGTGGGTGAGGCGATCGACGAGGAGCAGATCGTCGCGTCCCTGACGGTTGAGTTGCCAGGCGACGATGCTGCCGATCATGCCGGCGCCGCCGGTGATGACGATCATGAGGTGGGCATCAGGAAAACGAGGGAAAATTTCAGTATAACATTTTTGCTCGTTCGTGGGATAAGATGCGCGCGGTTGAGGCGCGGCGCGCCTCATTCATGGGGTGGGCGGCGGCCGTGAGAACTCGGCGGCGGTGGGGTGGTCGAACCCGATCGATGCCACCGCCGGCGCAGGCAAGGATCGCGCGATGCGGCTTCTTCCGGGCGGCGGCGACCCAAAAAACCTTTCCGAGTGTGACGATGGAGCGGCATTCCTTGAACGAACATACCCCCTGGCGCCGTGTGCGGTTTGCCTATTTCGCGTTGGTTTATCTGATTTTGCTGGGGATCAATGCCGCGAACGTCGACTTTACGGCTGCGGCTGCCGGTGGCTACGGCAACCTCTTGTTCCTCGTCAATGCGTTCGCCAGCTATAACGCGCTCTATCTGCTGCCGGCCCTGGTTCTGACCTGGTTCCTCGGCCGTCCGCAGCTGTGGCGGTGGCTGCGTCTGCCGCGAGGCGCCATTTGGGCCGCCAATGTCACGGCGGTCCTGACGGGCGCTCTGACCACGCTCTTTTTCTATGCCAATGCCAAGATCCATGCCCTCTACGGCATGTTCATCAACGGCTTCGTCGTCAATCTGGTGATGACTCCGGGCGGCATCGAATCGCTGGGCGGCGGCGCTTCCTCCACGCTGGGCTTTGTCTTGATCGGCCTGGCGTTCTTCCTTGGCCATGCCCTGCTCTTCATCGCCCTCGCGTTCTCGAGCCAGAGGTTTGCGCTGCTGCGCTGGGACATGCGGCGGCTGGGACGAACGCTGGGCGCGGTGCTCTTGCTCTGCGTGCTGGGAGACCATTCCGCCCATGCCTATGCCAGTGCAATGGGCAAGTCCGACCTGCTCGAACTCACCCAGGAGGTGCCTTTTTACGTCGGCACCACGGCCCGCAGCCTCTTCAAGAAGCTCGGCTTCGAAGTGGCGGCGCAGGAAAAATCCGTGGATCTGGAAGGCCATCTGCAGTACCCGGCCAAGCCGCTCGAATTCGCCAAACCGGAAAAACCCTACAACATCGTCTGGCTGGTGGCCGAATCCTGGCGCGGCGATACCCTGGATCCGGAAATCATGCCGGCCACCTGGGCCTTCGCCCAGAAAGCGCAGGTGTTCACGCAACACTACAGCGGCGGCAACGGCACCCGGATCGGTATCTTCACCATGATGACGGGATTGCCCGGTACCTACTGGGACGCGTTCCTGAAAGGGCGCAGGAGCGCGCCCATCATCGATGTACTGCAGCAGCAGGGCTATCAGATGTCCTTTTACAGCAGCGCCAAATTCAGCTATCCGGAGTTCGACCAGACCGTCTTCAGCCAGGTGCCGCGCGAGCAGTTGCATGAAGTCGATGCGCCTTTGGCCGGCTGGGAAAAAGACCGGCAGAACGTCTCCGATCTGCTGAACTTCATCGATACGCGCGATCCCGATCGGCCCTTCTTCGCCTGGATGTTCTTCGAGTCGCCGCATGCGCGCTACTACTTCCCGCCGGAGAGCGTGATTCGCACGCCTTATCGCGACGACATCAATTACGCCACGCTCGACCGCGACGAGCTGCAAAAAGACATCGTTCCCATCAAGAACCGCTACCTCAACGCCGTGCATCACCTGGACAGCCAATTCGCCCGGATCATCGAGTATCTCGAGGCGCATGGCTTGCTGGAGAATACCCTGGTGGTGATGCTGGGGGACCACGGCGAGGAGTTCATGGAAAACGGCTATTGGGGGCACAACTCGACGTTTTCCGATCCGCAGACGCGCACCCCGCTGATCCTGTGGCTTCCGGGCCGCGCTCCGGCCGTGCATGAGCAGCTGAGCAGCCACCTCGATGTCGTCCCGACCCTCATGCCGCTGCTGGGGGTGAAGAATCCGCCCGAAGACTATTCCTCGGGCCATGACCTCTTTTCCGGCAGGCGGCGCGAGTACGTCGTGTTCAGCGACTGGTCGCGCGTGGGTTATAAGGACGACGAGGTCAAGATCACTTTGCCGCTCAAGGTGCAAGGTTTTCTCGGCAAGCGCATCAGCGGCCCGCATGACGAGGAGCTCTCGCCGCAGCGCGCCCAGGAATTGTTCCAGAGCAAGCAGCCGGAGTTGGTGCGGCTGATGCAGGAGTTGGGCCGGTTCAAGCAGAAAAAAACCGTGCACACCGTGAGCGCGGGGGAATAAGCTTGGCCCAGGAAGGGCGGACCCGCTCAGAAAAGCGTCTGCTGTAGCGGCCTGCCGGCCTGCCTCGCCGGCGGGCGGAAGCGGTGCGCGGCAAGCGGCGGCAGCGATCGGTCGAGCCCGGCGCGGCGGCGGGCGATCGCGAAGCGCTGGGCGAGCAGCTCCGCCCACGGTCCTTGGCCGCGGAAACGGGCGCCGAACGGCCCGTCGAGCGCTCCGCCGTGCAGCTCGCGCAGCCGCGCGAGGATGCGCTCACGCCGCTCGGGGAAATGCCGCTGCAGCCAGTCGTCGAAAATCGCCTCCAGCTCGTGCGGCAGGCGCAGGATGCTCATGAAGGCGCTCATCGCGCCGGCTTCGGCCGCGGCGGCGAGCACCGCTTCCATGTCCTCGGTGAGGAAGGGGATCTGCGGCGCGAGGCTCACGCCCACCGGCACGCCGGCTTGCGCGAGCGCCGCGATCACTTCCAGCCGGCGTCGGGGGCTCGCCGCCCGGGGTTCCAGCCGGCGGGCGAGTTCGGCATCGAGCGTGGTGAGCGTCACATAGACTTCGCACAGCCCCGCAGCCGCCATGGGAGCGATCAGGTCGAGGTCGCGCAGGATGCCGCTGCCTTTGGTGACGGCCGACCACGGATGGCGCGCCTCGGCGAGCACTTCCAGCACGGCGCGCGTGAGCCCCAGTTTGCGTTCCACCGGCTGCCAGGCGTCGGTGGCGGTGCCGAGCGCGATGGGCGCAGGCCGGTAGCCCGGCCGGGCGAGTTCTTCGCGCAAGCGTTCAGCCAGATGGCGCCGGGCGATGATGATGCGCTCGAAATCGAGCCCTGGCGAGAGGTCCAGCCAGGCATGCATCGGCCGGGCGTAGCAATAGGCGCAGCCGTGCTCGCAGCCGCGGTAGGGGTTCAGCGAGCGGTCGAACCCGAGGTCGGGCGAGCGGTTGGTGGTGATCGCGCTGCGCGCTTCTTCCCAGCGCACTTCGGTCGGCGGGGCGCCGGGCGTTTCTTCTTCCTGCGCCCAGCCGTCGTCGAAAGGCTCGCGCGCGAGGCGGGCGTAGCGGTGTGGCGGAGCGATCGTGACGCCACGGCCGCGCCAGGCGGAATCAGGCGGTGGTTTCTTCACGATCGATCGCATGGGCACCTCGAACACCCTACTGCGCGGCCGCATGGCGGCGTTGCGCGGTGCTCGCAGGCTCGCCTATCTGCATGATATGTCTCGCCTGCTGCGCTCCGGGCGCCTTGCCCTGCCGCCGCTCGCGACGGTCGTTCGCGGCGCCCGCATGGTCTGGTCTTTGGGCTTCTTGCCATTTTTCGCTAAGATAGTCCCGGTTTGCCGTTCCTATTTTGCCGGAAAGGAAGTCTCATGGAAATCATCGATGCAGCCTCGTCGAACGATACAGCCAGGATCCAGGAAGCGAGGAAGTGGGCTACCATCATCTACGCGCTCTACGCGATCTCCTTTATTCTGGGGGTCACCTACCTGGTCGGGATCATCGTCAACTACGTGAAGTACCCTGACGTGCGCGGCACCTGGGTCGAGTCGCACTTCCTGTGGCAGCGCCGAACGTTCTGGTATAGCCTGCTGTGGAGCTTGGTCGGGGTGCTCACCGTGTTCGTGGCGGTAGGATACTTCGTTTTGCTCGCGGCATGGGTCTGGGTGATCTACCGCATCGTGAAAGGCTGGATCGCTCTCACCGACGGCAAGCCCATGTATACCGCTTCGGGCACGCTGTGAACGTTCTTCGCCGGTTCATGCCAGCCACGCCGCCATGGTCGCGCCGAGGGTGCGGCAGCGCTCGCGTTCGTGCTCGGGCAGCGTCTTGGGGGCGGCGATCGCTTCTGGCGTCTGCGCCTGGGTGAGTACGACGTGGGCAGGGGCGAGCGGACGCAGGCGCCAGCCAGTGCAGATGCGCTCGAGCTGGCGTACGGCGCCGCTGCCATCGCTGCCAGCGGCGATCAGGGCGAGGTAGGGCCGGCCATTGAGGCGATCGAGCGCGCCGTAGTAGCAGCGATCGAAGAATTCCTTCATCTCGCCGGAGAGGGTGGCGAGATTCTCCGGGGCGCAGAAGAGATAGCCTTGGGCGGCGAGCACCTCTTCGAGCGTGACTTCCGCCGCCCGTCGCAGACCGATCGGCACGCGCGCAGTGGCGTCGAGCTCGCGCAGGGCTTCGAGCGCTCCGTCGCGGGCCGCCTCGGCCATCTGCCGGGCGGTTCCAGTGCGCGAATGCCACACGATCAACAGGCGGGGCGCGCTTCCGGTCGTGCCCTCGGGCGCATTCGCCGGGGGACTGCCGCGGCCGGCAGGCTGCAAGTCGCGCTCACTCATAGCTGCGCCGGTCGACCAGGCCGTGCACCGGTTCCCCCTTCAGCGCCCGGGCGAGGTTGTCGCAGGCGCGTCCGAGAGCGACTTCCTCCCAGCCGGGGATGCGTGCCGAATTGTGGGGGCTGCCGAGCACGTTGGGCAGATCGAGGAAGGGGTAGTTCATGCGAAATTCCCCATGGCGGAAGGGTTCGACCCACCAGGCGTCGATCGCCGCTTGCGCCTTGGGGTGGGCGAGAAGAAAGTCGTAAAGCGCTTTTTCGTCGACGATCTCGCCGCGGGCGACGTTGATGAAGATGGCGTCCTCCTTGAGCCAGCCGAGTTCGCGCGCCCCGAGCAGGCCGCGGGTGTCGCGATCGAGCGGCAGGCAGACGACCACGACGTCGGCCAGCCGCAGAGCGTCTTCGAGGTCGGCGAGCGTGCCGCAGCGCCACACGGGGACGTCGGTCTTGCCGCTGCGGTTGATGGCGAAGAGGCGCACGTCGAAGAGGCGCAGCAGCTCGGCGCAGGCGCGCCCGATGCCGCCGAAGCCGAGGATCGTCACCGTCTTGCCGCGCAGCGTGCCGGTCTCGCCGAATTGGGCGAACACGCCTTGTTGCAGCAGACGATGGTAATGAAGGAGCTTCTTGCTCAGGGCAAGCGCGGTGGCGAGCACGTATTCGGCCATCGGTTCGGCGAACCCGCCGACGTTGCTGGCGACGATCGTCTCTTCGGGGATGCGGCTGAAATCGACGTGATCGACCCCGGCCGTGGTGAACTGGACGAAGCGCCAGCGCGGTTGCTGCGGCCACCAGGGACCGAATTCCCGCTGCGGATTGAGCGTGAGAAGATATTCGGCTGCTTCCAATGCTTCGCGCCGTTGAGCTTCCGGGAGCTCGGCGAGGAAGACGATCCGGGCGAGCCCGCCGAGCCGCGCTTCGACGGTTTCACGCACGGACGGGTCGAGGGTGACGAGGACGGTGGGCAGCTCGGCGGCCATGGCAGTGCTCCTTAGGGGTTCGGACGACCCGCTCATTTGAGCGAGGACATGTCAATGACAAAGCGGTACTTCACGTCGCTTCTCAGCATGCGCTCGTAGGCGGTGTTGATGTAGTCGATGGGAATGAGCTCGATGTCCGAGACGATGCCGTGCGCGGCGCAGAAGTCGAGCATTTCCTGCGTCTGGCGGATGCCGCCGATGAGCGATCCGGCCAGACTGCGGCGGCGGAAGAGCAGGTTGAAGACGGCGGGCGAGGGGTGCGGCTCGGAGGGAGCGCCCACCAGGGTGAGCGTGCCGTCGCGCTTCAAGAGCTGCAGGTAGTCGTCGAGCCGGTGCGGCGCCGCCACGGTGTCGAGGATGAAGTCGAGCTGCTCGCGGTAGCGGGCCATTTGCTCGGGATCCTTGGAAATGCAGACCTCGTCGGCCCCGAGCCGCTTGGCGTCGGCCGTTTTGCTGGGCGAGGTGGTGAAGAGCACCACGTGTGCACCCATGGCGTGGGCGAGCTTGACGGCCATGTGCCCCAGCCCGCCCAGACCGACGATGCCCACCTTTTTGCCCGGACCGACGTTCCAATGGCGCAGCGGCGAATAGGTGGTGATGCCGGCGCACAGCAGCGGCGCCACCGCGGCGAGATCCTTTTCCGGGTGCTTGATGTGCAGCACGAAGGATTCCTTCACCACGATGACTTGAGAATAGCCGCCGTAGGTGTTCTCGCTTCCCGGCCCCCGGCCGTTGTAGGTGCCGACGAACCCTTCGCTGCAGTATTGCTCCTCACCGCTTGCGCAGGCGTCGCAGTGCCCGCAGCTGTCGACCATACAGCCGACTCCGGCGAGATCGCCGACCTTGAAACGGGTGACTTTCTCGCCCACCGCGACCACACGCCCGACGATCTCATGGCCGGGCACGCAGGGGTACATGGTGTTCTTCCACTCGTTGCGCGCCTGGTGCAGGTCGGAATGACATACGCCGCAGTAGAGGATCTGGATCTGTACGTCGTGCGGCCCAGGGTCGCGGCGGGCGATCTCCCAGGCAACGAGGGGAGAATGCGGGTCGAAAGCAGCGTAGGCTTTGGCGGGAATGCTCATGGATCACTCTTCGGGGCGAGAGAAGGATTGCAGTCGATTTTCCATCATAGACCATCGTCCGGGGGATGTCGCTCCCCATCTCCGGCGCGGTTGTTTCGACGGGCGCTTCGTTCTATGATGACTTTTGTCGTACTGCTGGGGTAGGGGAAGATGGAGGGGGGCGATCGCGACGAGACCGAGATCGCCCAGCTCCATGGCCCGGTAGGTCTGCCCATCGGCAGCCGCACGCCGCCGGAGATCGCAGTGTCTATCCTCGCCCACCTCATCGCTGTGCAGCGAGGAGCCGTTTCAGGGGGCTCACCCCTTGTGCATGCCCAAGGAGAGATTCGATGATTGCCTTCACGCTCAACGGTCGGCCGACCACGGTCGAGGCCGATCCCGGTACGCCCTTGCTCTGGGTGCTGCGCGACCAGCTGCAGCTCACGGGGACCAAATACGGCTGCGGCATCGCCCAGTGCGGCGCCTGCACGGTGCATCTGGACGGACGGGCGGTGCGCGCCTGCGTCACCCCGGTGTCGATGGTGAGCGGCAAGCGTGTGACCACCATCGAGGGGGTCGGCGAGACGCCGGTCGGGCGCGCCATCCAGCAGGCCTGGCAAGCGGTGGACGTGCCGCAGTGCGGCTATTGTCAGTCGGGGCAGATCATGGCGGCCGCGGCCTTGCTCGCCGAGCATCCGCGTCCGAGCGAGGCGCAGATCGTCGCGGCGATGGACGGCGTCCTCTGCCGCTGCGGTACCTACAACCGGATCCGCACGGCGATCCTCGAGGCTGTGAAAGGAGGTGTGCGATGACTCCCTGGGATGAAGTACAACATCCGGCGCGGCGCCGGTTTCTGCGCGATGCCGTCCTGCTGGCTGGCGGGCTGGTGATCGGTTTCCGCCTGCCCGAGAAGGGCGGGCGCGCCTGGGCTGCCGAGGAAGCAGCGGCCGGGTCGGCAAAGGTCTATCCGCCGAACGCCTTCATCCGCATCGCCGCGGACGATTCGGTCACGCTCATCGTGAACAAGTCCGAAATGGGCCAGGGGGTCTATACCTCGCTGCCCATGCTCATCAACGAAGAGCTCGACGCGCCTTGGGAACGCATCCGCGTGGAGGCCGCGCCGGTGGCGGCGGTCTATAACCATACGCAGTACGGCATCCAGCTCACCGGCGGCAGCACCAGCGTCGCGTCTTCTTGGGAGCAGCTGCGCCGCGTCGGGGCGAGCGCGCGCATGCTCCTCGTCCAGGCGGCGGCGCAGCGCTGGGGGGTGCCGGCGAGCGCCTGCAAGGCCGAGGACGGGCGCATTTTCCATCCCGACGGCCGCACGTCTCTGAGCTACGGCGAAGTCGCAGAAGAGGCGGGCAAGCTGCCTCTGCCCGCCGAGGTGCCCTTGAAAGATCCGAAGCACTTCAAATGGATCGGCAAGTCGCTCAAGCGCCTCGATACGCCGGAGAAGATCAGCGGCAAGGCAATTTTCGGCATCGACGTGCGCCTGCCCGACATGGTGACGGTGCTGGTGGCGCGTTCCCCCGTGTTCGGTGGCAAACTGAAGCGCTTCGACGCCACCGAGGCGCTGAAAGTCCCCGGCGTGGTCGGCGTCTATCAAGTCCCCACCGGCGTGGCGGTGGCGGCCACCGGTTTCTGGCCGGCGAAGACGGCGCGCGACCTGCTGCAGATCGAGTGGGACGAAGGCGAGGGAGCATCCCTGAGCACTGCCAAGCTGCGGGAAGAGTACTTCGCGCTTGCCCGCACGCCCGGCGCGGTGGCGCGGCGCGATGGCGACGTGGCAGCGGGTCTCAAGGCGGCGGTGCAGCAGATGCGCGCCGAGTACGAAGTGCCGTATCTGGCGCACGCGCCGATGGAGCCGCTCAACGTCACCGTCGACTTGCGCCCGGACCATTGCACCATCTGGACCGGCACGCAGTCGCAGACGCTCGATCGCATGGCGGCCGCTGCCGCGGCAGGACTGCAGCCCGAAGAAGTGGAAATCCACACCACCTACCTCGGCGGCGGTTTCGGCCGGCGGGCGAATCCTCACGCCGACTTCGTCACCGAGGCGGTGCAGGTCGCCAAGGCCGTCGGCAAACCGGTGCAGGTGATCTGGACGCGCGAAGACGATCTGCGCGGCGGCTACTACCGCCCGATGTGGGTCGACGTGGTCGAAGCGGGAATCGGCAAGGGCGGCAAACCCGTGGCGTGGAAGCATACCCTCGTCGGCCAGTCCATCATGGAGGGCACGGCGATGGCGGCGATGATCAAGGACGGCGTCGATGCTTCTTCGGTGGAAGGGGCGGCGAACCTTCCCTATCTCATCCCCAACATCCAGGTCGAGCTGCACAGCCCGAAGAACGCCGTGCCGGTGCAGTGGTGGCGCTCGGTGGGGCATTCGCACACGGCCTTCGTCGTCGAGACGATGATCGACGAACTGGCCCACCTCGCGCGCCAGGATCCGGTGAAATTCCGCCTGAACCTGCTGCCGCGCGCCTCGCGCCATCGCGCCGTGCTGCAGTTGGCGGCGCAGAAGGCCGGTTGGGGCAAGGTGAAGCCCGCGCCGGGCCATGCCTTCGGCGTGGCGGTGCATGAATCCTTCGGCAGCGTGGTGGCCGAAGTGGCCGAGGTCTCGCTGGAAGGCGGGCAGGTGCGGGTGCATCGCGTCGTGGCGGCGGTCGACTGCGGCCGGGTGATCAATCCCGACGGGGTGGTGCAGCAGATCGAGGGAGGCATCGTTTACGGCCTGGCTGCCGCGTTGTATGGCGAGATCACGCTCGAGAATGGCCGGCCGGTGCAGTCGAACTTCCACGATTATCCCATTCTGCGCCACTCCGAGATGCCACGGGTGGAAGTGCATCTCGTGCCGAGCGAGGCGTCGCCGAGCGGCGTGGGCGAGCCGGGCACGCCGCCCATCGCCCCGGCGGTGGCTAACGCGCTCTTCGCCCTGACGGGCAAACGGGTGCGTCGCTTGCCCTTCGCGCGGGAAAGCCTTGCCTGAGGCGGCTGGGATCGCCGCGCTCATCTTGGCGGCGGGGCGGGCGCGGCGGTTCGGGGCGGACAAGCGGTTGGCGCCGCTGCAGCTTGGCGGACGCATCGAGCCGCTCATCGTCCAGTCGCTGCGGCCCTGGGTCGAGGTCTTCGAACGGGTCGCGGTGGTGCTGCGAGCGGACGACGATGCGCTGCGAAGCGTTTTGGCCGAAACTTTCGCGGATCGCGTGCGCTCGGTCGTATGCGCTCGGGCCGACGAGGGGATGGGGGCGAGCCTTGCCGCAGGCGGTGCCGCCACCGCCGGGGCGGCAGGCTGGGTCGTCGGGCTCGCCGACATGCCTTGGGTGCCGCGAGCGGCGATCGCGGGAGTGCGCGACGCGCTCGCCGCGGGCGCAGCGCTCGCGGCGGCCTGCCGCGCCGGCCGGCGAGGACATCCCGTCGGTTTCGCCGCCTGTTATCGGGCGGAACTGTTGGATTCGACGGGCGAGGTGGGGGCCCGTCTTCTCCTTCGACGCGACGCCGAGCGCATGGCCGGCGTCGCGGTCGACGACGAAGGCATTTTCGCCGACGTCGATACCCCACAAGACCTCTGCCTTTTTCGGAGCCAATGATGAAGAAAACCGCCGTGACCGAAGTGCCAATCCACCCCTTGATCGCCGAGCGCTGGAGTGGCCGTGCCTTCGACGAGACCCAGGCCGTGACGCGCGAGCAGCTGCTCTCGCTGCTCGAGGCGGCGCGCTGGGCGCCGTCGTGCTATGGCGATCAGCCCTGGCGCTTCGTCGTGTGGCATCGCACCCAGGATCCCCAGGGATGGAAGCAGGCGTTCGCCACGCTGTGGCCGTTCAACCAAGCTTGGGTGAAGCGCGCCTCGCTCCTGGTGCTGGTCTGCGCCGATCCCCTCTTTTCCTATAACGGCGAACCCAACGCCTGGGCCGAATACGACTGTGGTGCCGCGGCCGAGAACCTCTGCTTGCAGGCGGTGGCGCTGGGGTTGATGTCGCACCCCATGGCCGGGTTCGACGCTCAGGCCCTCCGTGCCGTGGCCGGCGTGCCGGAGCGCTACAAGGTCATTTCGCTCATCGCTGTGGGCCATCCGGCGGCGCCGGACGTGCTCGACGGAGATCTGGCCGAGAAAGAACGCGCCCCGCGCGAGCGCCGGCCGCTGGCTGAGCTCTGTTTCGCGGGCAAATGGGGCAGCCCTTTGTAACGCAATATCATTGTTTTGTCTCTGTGGCTTCCCTTTGCCCCACTGGTACGGCCATCCTCTGGCACCGATTCCCCCCGGTGGAGGATGGCCGGGTTCCCTCAGGTGTGCGAGGGAGTCATGAGGGCGCGCAGTAGGTTGTTCGCGGCGCCCATGCGTCTCGCGCAGATCACGGCCAGTATCGGTGTGTCTTTGCCAAGCAGGATCAGCTAGCCGATTGGCAAGGGTGTAAAAACGCTTCGAAAAGCTGCAACTGCACCGCAAGCCTCGGAACGGTCTGAACATCTATGCTCGGTTTGCGCAGTTTCGGGGCATCGGAAGTCGCGGAGACTTCGCGGCTACTTGTTGGAAGATCCTCGAGTCCTGGTCAGCGATACGCCACAGAACAACCCTTGTCTGCCGGCATCGTCCGCCGATTTGGGGCAGGAAAGCACATATCGGCAATCTGCCCAGCCCGGCGGCTGGGAGCGACTACTTTGCACAAATGCGGGGCCGGGCTGATCAAGCCCGATTCCATCCACCATCACGAGCAGGTCGTCAGAGAGCAAGGGGGCAGATTTCACTGTCGCCAGGGGATCGCTTTCTGACGTCGCTTGACAATCCCGATTCATCATACTGTCACATCGAGTCAGTACACTCCTCACAACTTCATGTGGGGATGTCTAGATGAGTCTTGTGGCTCTGCAACGAAATGGCGGTGAGGCGATCTATAGCCAGATCGCAAAATTGCTCAAGGAAGAGATCGCTTCGTTTCTGACTCCGGGGGAACGCTTGCCTTCGGAAAACGAGCTGGCGGAGCGTTTCGGCGTCAACCGGCATACCGTTCGCCGTGCCGTCGAGGACTTGATCGCCGCCGGTCTGCTGGAGCGCCGCCATGGCAAAGGCACTTTCGTGCTCGACGCCCCTGCCGACTACGTGCTGGGCAGCGGTACGCGCTTTACGGAAAACTTCGAATCACTCGGAAAGACGGCCAGCAGCCGCATTCTGCGAAAACTGGTGATCCCGGCCCGCGGTGGTGTCGCCAATCGCCTGAAACTCGCCGAAAACGACCCCGTTATCTGGATCGAATCTCTGCGCCTGGCCGACGACCAGCCAATCTGTGTCATCTCACATTTCCTGCCGCAGCGTCCCATTCCCGAATTGCTCGACGAGTATCACGGCGGTTCGCTGCACGAATATCTGGCCGTCCACCATGGACTGAAGCTGCGGCGGATCGAAAGCCTGGTCAGCGCGGCGCTCCCGCAAGGAGACGATGCCTCGCTACTGGGCATGCCCCAGAACCAACCGGTGCTGCGGGTCAAAAGCGTCAATGTAGGCGAACGGGATGGAACCCCGCTCGAATACGCCCTGACCCGGTTTCGCGCCGACCGGATCCAACTGCGCATCAATCCTTGACCGTCCTATTGATCAACCTTACGGGAGCTACTGCAATGTATTTGAAACCCGCCCTTTCGGCAAGTGCGCTGGCGCTGGCCTTGTCGTTGACTGCCGTATCCGCGCAGGCTCGCGATATCGTCATGGGCCTGATTCCGGCCGAAAACAACGAAGAAATGGTACAGAAATTCGAACCGATGCGCCAGCACCTGGAAAAGAAGTTGGGCGTGAAGGTAAAAGTATTCACCGCCACTGACTACGCTGGCGTGATCGAAGCCATGAAGAAGAAGCGCGTCGACATAGCCTGGTTCGGCCCGCTTTCCTATTACCTGGCCGAACAGGAAGCCGGCGCGGAAGCCTTTGCCGTCGGCATCCGCGAAGGCAGCAGCTCACATACCTACAAAAGCCTCATCATCGCCCCCTGCGACTCCGGCATCAAGTCGATCAAGGACCTGAAGGGCAAGAGCGTGGCTTTCGTCGATCCTGCCTCGACCTCGGGCGGCCTGATGCCTACCTACATGGTCAAGAAAGAAACCGGCATGATGCCGCAGGACTTCTTTGGGAAGTTCACCTACGCCGGTTCCCACGACGCCGCCGAGCTGGCGGTCAAGAACAAGACCGTCGATGCCGCCGCCGACAACGACATCACCTACGAAAAAATGCTCGCCAACGGCCTCATCAGCAAAGAGACCAACTGCGTGATCAAGGAGTCCGATCCGCTGCCCGGCTCACCGCTGGTCTATCGGGGCGACCTGCCGGCCGACATGAAGGCGAAGATTCAGGACGCCATCCTGACCGCCCACAAGGACATCAAGGTCACCGGCTACGGCAACCTGAGCCATTACGTGGCCGTCAGCCCGAAGGACTATCAGATGATTCGCGACATGGTCAAGGAACTGGGCCTGCAGAAGAAAGACTTGCTCAAGTAAGGGCAAGTAACGCATGGGAAAGGCAGGCCGTTTCGGTCTGCCTTCCTCGGAAAAGGAGAAAGTTCATGTCCGCGATTTCCATCCAATCCGTATCCAAGCGTTTCCCGAACGGCTTCGAAGCTCTGAAGGGCATCGATGCGGAGATTCGATCCGGCAGTTTCACCGTCGTGCTAGGCCCCAGCGGCGCCGGTAAGTCCACCCTGTTGCGGCTGATGAATGGCCTCGAAACCCCGACCACGGGCATGGTACGCATCGATGGCGAGATCGTCGATAGGCGCAAAGTACGCCACATCCGTTCTCGGGTCGCCATGGTGTTTCAGCAATTCAACCTGGTAGATCGCCTCTCCGTCGTCACCAACGTTCTGACCGGCCGCCTGGCGCACCGCTCTTGGGTGGGCAGTGTGTTCTACCTCTTCCGCCAGGAGGACCTGGGCATTGCACGGGAAGCGCTCTGCCGCGTGGGTCTGATCGACAAGGCCTGGAGCCGCGCCGACAAACTGTCGGGGGGACAGCAGCAGCGCGTCGGCATCGCGCGGGCGCTGGCCCAACGGCCCAAGGTCATCCTGGCCGACGAACCGGTCGCCAGTCTCGATCCCGTATCGAGCGAGGAGATCATGACGCTGCTGCGCGAAATCTGCGACCGCGACGGCATCACGGTCGTGGTCAATCTGCATCAGGTGGATCTGGCGCGGCGGTTTGCCGACCGCATCATCGGCATGAACGGCGGGAGGATCGTTTTCGACGGCAAGCCCGAAGAAATGACGCAGTCGGTGCTGCGTACCATCTACCAACGGGAAGGGATCGAAGATGACACCAGCCTTGATATGGCGCTGGCCTACGCCTAACGGCCTGCCGCCGCTGCCCCTGGTCGGCGGCGTGCTGGCGCTGCTCGCCGGTCTCTGGCTGACCGCGCCGATCGTGGAGGTGGATTTCGTCCGTCTCATTGGTTCCTTTGGCAGGATGCTCGCCTTCGCCGGGCAGATGTTCGTCACGCCGGACTGGGAGTATGTGCCGCAACTGCTGGCGAAGATGCTGGAGACCATTGAAATGACGGTGCTGAGTACCGCCATCGCCATCGTCGTCAGTTTGCCGCTGGGTATCCTCGCCGCCAGCAATGCCACGCCGCATCCGGTGGTCTATCGGCTTACGCGCGACCTGTTGAGCCTGATGCGCGCGCTGCCGGAACTGGTCTGGGCGCTGGTCTTCGTGTCGGCGGTCGGCCTGGGCCCCTTGCCGGGCGTCATGGCTCTGGCCTTCGTGACCGTCGGCTTCATGGGCAAGTTTTTCGCCGAGTCCATCGAGGTGGTGGATCACAAGGCGGTGGAAGGGGTGCGGGCGCACGGCGCGGGCTGGCTGCAGGTGCGCCTGTTCGCCATGCTGCCGCAGGCCTTGCCTGACTTCGTAGGCACGGTGATGTACATCCTCGACCACAACCTGCGCGCGGCTGCCATTCTCGGCCTGGTCGGCGCGGGCGGCATCGGCTACGACCTGGTGATGTCGATGCGCCTGTTCCAGTACGACCGGCTGCTGCTGATCGCGCTGGCTATCTATGTGGTGGTCACCGTCCTTGATCGCGCGTCCGATCGCCTGCGCAGCCGCATCATCCACGGGAGACGGGCATGAACGTCCACGACCTGAAATCGGCTCGTCCGCAGCCGCTCCCGCCCAAGCCACGTAACCCGATGCCGGTCTGGGTGGCGGCGACGCTGGCCATGCTCTGGCTGATCGTGTGGGACCTGGAAATTTCGTTCGAGACCCTGGCCTACGGGGTCGAGGACATGGCCGAATATTTCAGCCGCTACGGGCAACCCGATTTCACGGACTTGTCTAGATATCTGTACCTCATGGGAGTCACCCTGGCCACTGCGCTGTGGGGCACGGTGTTCGCCCTGTTGGTGGCGTTCTTCCTGGCGCCGCTGGCCGCGCGCAACTTCGCACCCAATGTCGTGACCTACCGCATCGCCCGGGAAACCCTCAATTTCATGCGCGCCATGCCCGACCTGCTGCTGGCCCTGATCTTCGTTGCCGCGCTTGGGTTGGGGCCGTTGCCTGGCGCGCTGGCGCTCGGGGTACATACGGCAGGTTTTCTCGGCAAGTTCTTCGCCGAAAGCCTGGAACGGGTGGACAAAGGCGTTTGCGAGGGCGTGGCATCTACCGGTGCCAACTTCGCACAGATGGTCATGTATGCCGGCTGGCCATCCATTCTGCGCGAGGCCCTGGGTTACGTCCTCTACATCCTGGACCGCAACGTCCGGATGGCGTCGGTGCTCGGATTGGTCGGCGCCGGTGGCATCGGCCTGGCGCTGCACGACACCTTGCGCCTGTTCGACTATGGCCAGTCGGCGGCGCTGATCCTGGTCATCTTGGCCACCATTTTGATCATCGACTACGCCTCGGCGTGGCTGCGCAGGAGATTGGATTGATGAACCTGGAAAGGAAAGACTGGATTCGGGCGCTGACCGCCCATCCGGCCACCGTATTGAATGCACTGGCCGAGGACGTGACGGCCGGTTGCGACGTGAAGTTCAAGAGCCTGCCGCAGGCGGGCCTGGGGCTGCTGACCCTGACCGACGGAGCCTTCCACGAGCCCTATTACCTCGGCGAGTTTCCGCTGTCTGCGTGCAGCATCGAACTCTCCCTGTCTGATGGTCGGCAAGCTGCGGGCGGTGCACAGGTGATGGCTGACGATGCGGAACTGGCCCGTTCGCTGGCCATACTCGACGCCGTCCTGGCCGCTCGGTTTCCCGGCTGGGAGCGCGTATCGGCCCACATTGAGTCTGGAGCGAGCAGGCGCGCCGAGGAGGACCGCCGCCGTCGTGTCATGCTCGCTGCGACACGGGTCGACTTTGCGATGCTGAACAACGCGGAGGATGACGACGATGAATGTTGAACCCATCTGGCAGGCAGACGTCCAGCAGCGCGTTTTCCGTGAATTGGTCGAAGCATTCTCACGACCCGGCGACATCAGGGAGATCGGTGACTGCATCGATGGTGCCGCCGCGCAACGCGCCGTGCTGGCTACTTTGATGGACGGGGAAATGACGCTGGCCGACCCCCACGGGCAAATCGAACCGGCAGACTGGCCCTTACTTCAGGCCAAACCGGAATCCGTCGAACGTGCCCGTTACATCGTGGCCGACGGGCATCGTGCCCCCGATTTTCAGCCGATGCTGGGCTCTCTGGAGTCTCCGGAGTTCGGGGCGACCATTCTCGTCGGAATCGATGGCGTGGGCGAAGGCGCCTTGACCCTGGAACTCGAAGGGCCGGGGGTCAATGGCCGGCGAACGCTGTGCCTGGCAGGACTGCATCCCGACTGGCTGGTACGCCGCGCCGACTGGGTTGGTAGTTTCCCACTGGGGGTCGACCTGCTGTTTTCGGATGCGCGGTGCCTTGTCGCGCTGCCGCGCACTACGCATATCCGCATTTCTGGAAAGGCTTTTTGACATGAGTTACGTTGCCATCAAGGGCGGCGGCCAGGCCATCGCCGGCGCTGCCGCCGTCAGCGAATACCTGCGCACCGAAGAAGGGCTGGGCAATACCGGCGCCGAACCGCTCGCGATCGATGCCATTCTTCATCAACTGCGCCATCTGGTGGATCGCGTCGTCTCCGAAGGTGGGGTATACCACCCGCGATTCGCCGCGCTCGCCATCAAGCAGAGTATGGGCGACACGCTGGAAGCCGCCTTCGCCTTGCGCGCCTGGCGTTCCACCCGGCCGCGCCTGTCTGAGACCCCGCCGCTCGACACTTCAAGGATGCGCCTGATTCGCCGCATCTCGGCCGCCTTCAAGGACATTCCCGGCGGCCAGATGCTGGGGCCGACGCCGGACTATGCCCTGCGCCTGCTGCGGCTGGAGCTGATGGATGAATCGCCGGATGCCTTCCGGGCCGTGGCCCGTAACTGGCTGGAGAAGTGCCCCGAGGCGGAACTGCCCGACACTTTCCCCAAGGTGCTCGACGCCCTGCGTGCGGAAGGTTTGCTGCCACCGGTCAGCGCGACTCGCGGTCAGACGGCCTTCGACATCACCCGCGAGCCGCTGGTGTTCCCCGTGCCGCGTTCGGCTCAGCTTGCCACCATGGCGCGGGCGGAAACCGGCTCGCTGCTGGCGATCGCCTATTCCAACATGCGCGGTTACGGCGACGTGCACCCGACGGTGGCGGAGCTGCGGGTCGGCTATCTGCCGGTGATGCTGCCGCACCCGGTCACCGGTGAGTTCGTTGAAGCCGGCGAGGTGCTGATCACGGAATGTGAAGTGGTTGCCATGTACGAAGCCGACGAGGCCGGCGGCAAACCCGTGTTCACCATCGGCTACGGAGCGTGTTTTGGTCACAACGAGGTCAAGGCGATCTCCATGGCCATTCTCGACCGCGCGCTGCAGAAAGGCATGAAGGACGGCGCGAACAATCCTTCCGAAGACCCGGAGTTCGTCCTGCTTCATGTCGATGGCGTCGACTCCATGGGTTTTGCATCGCATTACAAGATGCCGCACTACGTCACCTTCCAGTCCGACCTGGATCGCCTGCGCACCACGCAACAAAAGTCAGGGGAGCCCGCATGAACGCCATGTCCCATAACCAAGCCGGCAATGCCTACAATTTCGGCTTCCTCGACGAATACGCCAAGAAGGAAGTGCGCCGCGCCATCCTCAAGGCGATCGCCATTCCGGGCTACCAGGTGCCCTACGCCTCGCGCGAAATGCCCATGGGGCGCGGCTTCGGCACCGGCGGTTTGCAGTTGACCCTGTCGCTGATCGGCCCCAACGAGGTCGTCAAGGTCATCGACCAGGGGTCGGACGATTCGGTCAACGCGGTCAACCTGCGCCGGTTCATCGAAATGACCTGTCCCGGCGTTTCGACCACCACGGCAACGGCGGAGTGCACTCTCATCCAGTCGCGCCACCGTATCCCGGAACTGCCCCTGACAGCGCGGCAGATCCTCGTCCTGCAGGTGCCTTACCCGGACCCGCTGGTGGTGGTCGAACCTTCCGAGGACAAGCGCAAGACCATGCACGGCGAGGCCGATTATTCGCGCCTGCTGGTGAAGCTGTACGAGGACATCGTCAAGTTCGGCGAGATCACCATCTCGCACCGCTATCCGACACGCATCAACGGCCATTACGTCATCGACCCCTCGCCGATTCCGCGCTGGGATGTGCCGAAGCTCAACGACTCGGCGGCCCTGATCCTGTTCGGTGCCGGGCGTGAAAAGAAAATCTACGCCGTGCCGCCGCATACCAAGGCAGAGCCACTAGCCTTCAGCGACGTGCCGTTCCGCGTCGAGGATTTCCGCGACGAGCAGGGGCGGCGGCGCGCCTGCGCCCGCTGCGGCTGCGTGGACTCTTTCCTCGATGAGTTCGTAACCGATTCGGGCAGCAAGACCTATCAATGCTCGGACAGCGATTGGTGCGACATGCAGCTGAGCAAAGCCAGACAAACCCAGGGAGAGCCGGCATGAACAAGATTCTCGAAGTGCGCGGCCTCTCCAAAATCTACGGCCCGGGTTGCCCGCAATGCCTCGAATCCACCGGACCGGAGGCCGACACCAATTTGTGCCCGCATTGCGGCAGCGTGGTCGCCATCCACGACGTGTCTTTCGACCTGTTCGAGGGCGAGATTCTCGGCGTCATGGGCGAATCGGGCAGCGGCAAGTCGACGGTGGTGAAAACCCTCTACTTCGATCAGGCGCCATCGAGCGGCGAGGCGATTTTTTTCGACAACGACCGGCAATACGATCTGTTTTCGCTGAACGCCGCTCAGCAGCGCTGGCTGCGCAACCACCGCTTCGGTATGGTCTATCAGAACCCGAACCTGGGCCTGAATTTCAACATCAGCGCCGGCGGCAACATCGCCGAACGGCTGCTGATGAGCGACCTGATGGACTACGGCGCGATTCGCGAACGCGCCAAGGCCTTGCTGGCTCGCACCGAGGTGCTGCTGTCCCGCGTCGACGATCTGCCGAAGCACTTTTCCGGCGGCATGCAGCAACGGGTACAGATCGCCAAGGCCTTGGCCACCCAGCCGCCGCTGCTGTTTCTCGATGAAGTGACCACCGGACTCGATCTGTCGGTGCAGGCGCGCATTCTCGACCTGATCCTCGAAATCCAGCAGGAGCTGAAGACCGCCATGGTCGTCGTCACCCATGATCTGGGTGTGATCCGCTTGCTGACCGGCCGGGCCATCGTCATGAAATACGGCCGCGTCATCGAGACGGGGCTCACCGATCAAATCCTGGAAGATCCCCAGCACGCCTATACCCAGCGTCTGGTGGCTTCCGCCCTGTGAGGAATACAGCATGAATCCCCCCATTCTCCAGGTCGAGGGCTACGGCAAGCATTTTCAGCTCCACGAGCAGAACAAGCTGATCCCTTCCTCGCACAACGTCAGCTTCACGGTGCGCGCCGGCGAACTCACGGCCCTGATCGGCCCCACCGGTGCGGGCAAGTCCTCGGTGCTGAAGGGCATTTACCGTACCTACCTGCCGAGCGCCGGCCGCATCCTGTATCGCGATGCGATGGGCCATGAACTGGATCTGGTGCTGGCCAGCGAGCACCAGATTCTGGAACTGCGGCGGCGCGAAATCGGCTTCGTCACCCAGTTTCTGCATTGCCTGCCGCGCCAGGCGACGCTCGACGTGGTCGCCCAGCCGCTCTTCGCACTCGGCGTTTCGCGCGATGTAGCCCGACAGCGAGCAGCGGAATTGCTCTCGGCCATGAAGCTGCCTGAGCGTTTGTGGAGCGTCTCGCCGGCGACATTCTCCGGTGGCGAGCGCCAGCGGGTGAATCTCGCCCGGGGCTTCATCGCCAAGCCGCGTCTTCTCTTGCTCGACGAACCCACTGCCAGCCTCGATCCGGCCACCGCCGAGCGTGTGATCGGACTCATCGAAGGACTCAAGGCCGAGGGCACAGCCATGCTCGCCATCTTTCACCACCCCGAAACCACCCGCCGGCTGGCAGACCAGGTCGTCGAACTGGCTCCGCCGCCCGCCGTCGAAGAACTCCTCGAGGAGATCGCATGAACAGGCTCTATCTCACGGGGGCCCGCGTGGTGCTGCCCGACGCCGTGCTCGAAGACGCTGCCGTGCTGATCGAGGACGATGTCATAGCCGCCATCAATCCGGAATCAGGCCACGGCGCGCTAGCCGTCGACCTGCGCGGCAAGACGCTCATGCCCGGCATGATCGACCTGCATTGCGACGCCCTGGAAAAGGAAGTCGAACCGCGCCCCAACGTGCACTTTCCGCTCGATTTCGCCTGCGCCCAGGCCGACAAGCGCAACGCGGCCGCGGGGGTCACCACGGTATTCCACGCGCTGTCCTTCGCCAACGAGGAACTCGGCGTGCGCAACAACGCGTTCGCCGCTGCGGTGGCGCGCGCGGTGCACGCCTGGAACCCGCACGGCCTGATCGACAACCGGGTGCACTGCCGCTACGAAGTGACCGACCCGACCGCGCCTGAGATTTTGCTTGAGCTGATGGCCGCCGGCGAGGTGCACCTGCTGTCGGTGATGGATCATTCGCCGGGCCAGGGGCAGTTCAAGGACATCGCCGCCTACCGCGATTATCTGGCGCGCACCTACAAGAAATCCGCAGGCGAACTGGATGCGCTGCTCGAGAATAAGCTCGCCCAGGCGGAAGGGGCCATGGAGCGCATCCGGCGGCTCATCGGCGCTGCTCACGAGCGAGGCATTCGCGTCGCCAGCCACGACGACGACACGCCGGAGAAGGTGGAGACGCTCCATGGTCTGGGCGTGGGCATATCGGAATTTCCGATCAACCTGGAATCCGCCCAGGCCGCCCGCGAACGCGGCATGAGCACCGTGTTCGGCGCCCCTAACATCCTGCGCGGCAAGAGCCAGTCCGGCGCGATGCGGGCGCTGGACGCGGTGAAGGCGGGCGTGGCGGACTGCCTTTGCGCCGACTATCACCCGGCGGCGCTGATCATGGCGGTGTTTCGCCTGCCGGAGCTGGCAGGTATCAGCCTCGCCGACGCCGTTCGCCTGGTCAGCACCAATCCGGCCAGGGCGGCCGGGCTCACCGATCGCGGCGAGATCGCGGTCGGCAAGCGTGCCGATCTGGTGGCAGTTGCCCACATCAATGGGCTGGCCCAGGCGAGCAGCGTGTTTTCGGCAGGTAAACTGGTTTTCGAGGTCCACTTCGATCATGGCTGAGGGAAAGCTCTTCTACGTCATCGGCCCCTCCGGCAGCGGCAAGGACAGCCTGATGCGTTACGCACGGGAGCGCCTGGCGAGCGATCCCCGCGTAGTCTTCGCCCATCGCTACATCACCCGGCCGGTGGAGCTCCACGGGGAGAATCACGTTGCCCTGACCGAGGCCGAGTTCGACGCACGCCAGGCCGCCGGCCTCTTCGCCATGCACTGGAGCAGCCACGGTTTGCGCTACGGCATCGGCCAGGAAATCAACTTCTGGCTGGCCAAGGGCTGCAACGTGGTCATGAACGGCTCCCGCGAGTACCTGGCGGAGGCAAGGCGTCGCTACCCGGCGTTGACCGCGATTTTGGTTACCGTCTCGCCCGAAATTCTTGCCGCCAGGCTACGCGCTCGCGGCCGGGAAACGGAAGATCAGATATCCGAGCGAATCGTGCGTGCCAGACAATTCATGCGCCCAGAGGGTCGTCTGGAAATCATCGAGAATGACACTGAATTGCACGTGGCAGGCGATCGCTTGGTGCAATTGTTGTCGGTCGCAAGCACTTCAGAGCCGGTGTCTGTCTGACATGCGCATCACGTTTCTCGGCACGGGCGACGCAGGCGGTGTGCCGCTCTACGGTTGCGATTGTTCGGCCTGCACCCGGGCTCGGGCAGTTGCCGACTTCCGTCGCCGTCCCTGCACGGCCCTGGTGGAAGCAGGCGATACGCGCATCCTGCTCGATGCCGGCCTGACCGACCTCACCGAGCGATTCCCACCCGGCAGCCTGTCGGCCATCGTGCTGACGCATTTTCATCCCGACCACGTGCAGGGGCTGTTTCACCTGCGCTGGGGAATCGGTCCGTCCATTCCTGTTTTCGCCCCGCCAGACACCGAAGGCTGTGCGGACCTCTACAAAAATCATGGCCTCCTAGAATTTCGGCGGCTCAGCAAATTCGAGCTGGTCACGATCGGTAATCTGGTGCTGACGCCGTTGCCCTTGAACCATTCGAAGGCAACGTTTGGCTACGCCATCGAAGAGACTGACGGCCAGCGTTTCGCTTATCTAACCGACACTGCAGGCCTTCCGCCGCCAACGGAAGCATTTTTGAAAAAATGGCGGCCTGCGTCGTTTGCTCTGGACTGCAGCTACCCACCGCAATCCGATTTGCCGCGCAACCACAATGATTTGACTCTCGCCCTGGCGATTGCGGAAACCCTCGCGCCGGCCAGGGTCTGGCTGACTCACGTCAGCCACGAACTGGACGCCTGGATGCTCAAGAACATCGGCAATCTGCCACCTCACATGGCTGTTGCCTATGACTCACAAGTCGTGTCGGATGCAGGCTTTGTACAGCAATGCTGATATGAATCCGACCGTGCGCGGACGGCCGCCGTGGCAGGCGTGATCCTTGCTCGTTGCACATTCGGCTATGGCTCAGACAGACCGCGGCGAAATGAATCTCTTATTCCTCTTTGCCATAACCTATCAACCTCCTCCTGGTTGAACCGTCTATGCCTCCTCGCTACCATCCTCTTCATCTCACCGGAGGATGGACGATGCGATCCTGGCGTTTGCTCGCCGCCTTGGCGGCCTTTCTTAGCTTCTTCGCTGCCGGTTCGGCGCGGGCCGAGACGAGCTTGCTCAATGTCTCCTACGACGTCTCACGTGAGCTCTACAGGGAGTTGAACCCTCTCTTCGCCGCTTCGTGGCAGGCGGATAAGGGGGAGATGGTGACGATCCGTCAGTCGCATGGCGGTTCTTCCAAGCAGGCGCTCGCCGTGGCGGCGGGGTTGGAGGCCGACGTGGTGACAATGAACCAGGCTTCCGACCTCGAGTTTCTGGCCGAGCGCGGCTTGGTCGCGGCTGACTGGCGCGCGCGTTTTCCGCACGAGGCGGCGCCTTACACCAGCACCATGGTCTTTCTCGTGCGCCGGGGCAATC
This sequence comes from Rhodocyclales bacterium, assembly GCA_016235745.1. Taxonomy (GTDB): domain Bacteria; phylum Pseudomonadota; class Gammaproteobacteria; order Burkholderiales; family Rhodocyclaceae; genus Tepidiphilus. Next base: position 65,095 of record JACRJA010000053.1, read on the forward strand.
CCAAGGCCATCCGCGATTGGGACGATCTCGTGCGTGAGGGGGTGCAGGTGATCGTGCCCAATCCCAAGGTGACGGGCAACGGCCGCTATACCTATCTCGCCGCCTGGGGCTACGCCCGGCAGAAGACGGGTTCGGACGCGGGGGCGCGGGACTTCGTCACCAAGCTCTTTCGCAACGTGCCGGTGCTCGACGGCGGCGGGCGCGGGGCGACCACGACCTTTACCCAGCGCGGGGTGGGCGACGTGCTCGTCACCTTCGAGAACGAGGCGATCCTGATCGCGCAGGAGCTGGGGGGCAAGGACTTCGAGATCGTCTATCCGTCCGTGTCCATCCAGGCGCCGGCGCCGGTGGCGGTGGTGGAGCCGGTGGTGGCCAAACGCGGCACCGCTGACGTGGCGCGCGCTTACCTCCAGTTTCTCTTCAGCGAGCCGGCGCAGGAGGTGATGGCCAGGCACTTCTTCCGTCCGAGCGACCCGCAGGTGCGCCAGCGCCACGCCGCGCGTTTCCCTGAGGTGCGCACCTTCACGGTCGAAGAGGTCTTCGGCGGCTGGGCGGCGGTACAGCGCACGCACTTCGCCGACGGCGGCGAGCTCGACCAGATCCTTGGGCAGAAACGATGAGTGCGCACACGGGCGTGCTTCCGGGCTTTCGCCTGACGCTCGGCTACACGATCCTCTACCTTTCGCTCATCGTGTTGCTGCCGGTGGCGGCGGTGTTCGGCAAGACGCTGGAGCTGGGCTGGGGCGAGTTCGTGGACGTGGTGAGCAACCCGCGGGTGCTCGCTGCCTACCGGCTTTCCTTCGGCGCGGCGCTCGCGGCGGCGGCGATCGATGCCGTCTTCGGTCTGCTGCTCGCCTGGGTGCTGGTGCGCTACTCTTTTCCCGGCAAGCGCCTGGTCGATGCCCTCATCGATCTGCCGTTCGCGCTGCCCACGGCGGTGGCCGGCATCGCGCTCACGGCGCTCTATGCGCCCAACGGCTGGCTGGGCGGGTGGCTCGCCGGGCTCGGGCTGAAGGTGGCCTTCACGCCTTTGGGTATTCTCGTGGCGCTCGTGTTCATCGGCATTCCGTTTGTCGTGCGCACGGTGCAGCCGGTGCTGGAGGAGTTCGAGCCGGAATTCGAGGAGGCGGCTGCGAGCCTGGGAGCGTGCCGCTGGCAGGTGTTTCGCCACGTGATCCTGCCGCACGTGTTGCCGGCCGTCGTCACCGGTTTTGCGCTGGCCTTCGCCCGCGCCGTGGGGGAGTACGGCTCGGTGATCTTCATCGCCGGAAATCTGCCCTTCGTCTCCGAGATCGTGCCGCTGCTCATCATCGGCCAGCTCGAACAGTACGACGAGGCCGGAGCCACTGCCATTGCCACGGTGATGCTGGTCGCTTCTTTCGCCTTGTTGCTCGTCATCAACGCCTTGCAAGCTTGGGCCGCCCGTCGCGGCGGCAAGGAGCAATGAGATGGACGCCGTTGCCGCGCTGCCCATCCACGAAATCCCCGTTCGCCGCATCGCCGTGCGACCGGTCACCGCCGAGCCCGCGTGGGTGCGGCGCGCCCTGATCGCGCTCGCGCTCGCTTTCTTCGGTCTCTTCCTGCTGCTGCCGCTTGCCGCCGTCTTCGTCGAGGCGCTGCGCAAGGGCTGGGCGGTGTATCTGGCCGCGCTCGTCGAGCCCGACGCGCTCGCGGCGCTGAAGCTGACGCTCCTTGCCGCCGCCATTGCCGTGCCGCTCAATCTCGTCTTCGGGGTGGCGGCTGCCTGGGCGATCGCCAAATTCTCCTTCCGCGGCAAGGCGCTGCTGCTCACCCTGATCGATCTGCCTTTCTCGATCTCGCCGGTGGTGGCGGGGCTGGGGCTGGTGCTGCTCTTTGGCGGCTCCGGCTGGTTCGGCGCGTGGCTCGCGGCGCACGAGGTGAAGGTCCTCTTCGCCGTTCCCGGCATCGTGCTCGCTACCGTCCTCGTCACCTTCCCGTTCGTGGCGCGCGAGCTCGTGCCGCTGATGCAGGCGCAGGGGCGCGAGGAGGAAGAGGCGGCGGTGGTGCTGGGCGCGAGCGGCTGGCGCACGTTCTGGCACGTGACCCTGCCCAACGTCAAATGGGGGCTGCTCTACGGCGTGATCCTCACCAACGCGCGCGCCATGGGGGAATTCGGCGCGGTGAGCGTCGTCTCCGGTCACATCCGCGGCCAGACCACTACCCTGCCGCTGCACGTCGAGATCCTCTACAACGAATACCAGTTCTCGGCAGCTTTTGCCGTCGCTTCGCTGCTGGCGCTGCTCGCCCTGGTAACCCTGGTCGTCAAGCACGCCATCGAGCGGCGCGGCGATTTTGCTGCCCTGCGTCGCGGGAGTCTCAAATGAGCATCGAAGTCCGACATATCTGCAAGCGTTTTGGCGCCTTCACCGCGCTCGACGACGTCTCGCTCGCTTTCCCCGAGGGGGAGCTCGTGGCGCTGCTGGGCCCTTCGGGCTGCGGCAAGACCACGCTGCTGCGCGTGATCGCCGGCTTGGAGCCGCCAGACTCGGGGCAGGTACTGTTCGACGGCGAGGACGCTTCCGGCACCCACGTGCGCGAACGCCGTGTCGGCTTCGTTTTCCAGCACTACGCGCTCTTCCGGCACATGAGCGTGTTCGACAACGTCGCCTTCGGGCTGCGCATGAAGCCACGGCGCGAGCGTCCGAGCGAGGCTGAGATCCGCCGCCGCGTGATGGCGCTGCTCGAACTGGTGCAACTCGATTGGATCGCCGATCGCTTCCCCTCGCAGCTCTCCGGCGGGCAGCGCCAGCGCATCGCGCTGGCCCGGGCGCTGGCGGTCGAGCCCAAGGTGTTGCTGCTCGATGAACCCTTCGGGGCGCTCGATGCCAAGGTACGCAAGGAGCTGAGACGCTGGCTGCGCCGGCTGCACGACGAGCTGCACGTCACTTCGATTTTCGTCACCCACGACCAGGAAGAGGCGCTGGAGGTGGCCGACCGCGTGGTGCTGATGCACCGCGGCCGCGTCGAACAGGTGGGCACGCCCGAGGCGGTCTATCACCATCCCGCCACTCCTTTCGTCTACGACTTCCTCGGTTCGGTGAACCGCTTCGAGGGGCGGGTGGAAGAAACGGGGCTGCGGGTGGGCGAGGCGCTGCTGCCGCACGAGGCGCCCTTTCCCGCCGGTGAGGAGGTGGTCGCCTTCGCCCGGCCTTTCGAGCTCGACATCGTTGCGGCCGAGTCGGGGCAGGGCATGCCGGCGCGCGTGGCTCGCGTCCTTGTCTTCGGGGCGAGCGCGCGCGTCGAACTCGAGGGGGAGGGCGAGCCCGGGCGCCGCTTCGAGGTCGAACTGCCGCGCGAGCGCTGCGCCGCTTTGGCGCTTTCCCCCGGTCAGCCGGTGCGGCTCGTGCCGGCCCGGCTGCGGGTGTTCGCGGCGCACTGATTCAGTAGTCTTTTTCCAGGTCCTCCACCACGACCGAGAGGGCGTTGGTGGAGATCAGCACTTCCGCGAGCGACAGCAGCAGGGAGAGCACCAGCGCGGCGAGGCTCGTGCCGAAGAGAACCTTGCCGAGCAGGGTCTCGTGCACGAAGAGGGCGAACATCGACAGCGCGCACAGAAGAAATCCGAGCACGCCGAATCCCTGCATGTATTTGATGAGCAGGATGCGGCGTTTCAGGCCCGGGATCTGGCGGCGGACGACTTCGGCCTTGCGTTCGGGAAGCGCGTGCAGTTGCCGGATGATCTGGGCGAGCGCCAGGAAACGGTTGCCGTAGGCGAGCAGCACGAGCGAGATCGCCGGAAAGAGAAGGGCGGGCGTGGTCAGATCCATGGTTTGATTTTACCTCCGCCGGCGCGCCAGCAGCTCGCGATAGAAATTGAGCACCGAGCCCTCGTCCTCGCGCTGCTGGCGCCAGGCGAGCGGGGCGTGCGCCGGGTCCATCGGTTGCCAGGGCTCGGTACGTGAGAATCCCGCCTGCGGGCGGTGCGCGTCCCAGGGAATGGGGGTGCGCGAGAGGTCGCGGGCGCTGCGGTTCATCTCGGCAAGGATCGCCGTATCGCTCATGCCCTGCGCCCGCAGGGTGGCGATGCGGCGCAGGCTCGAGGGGTCGCGCAGGTCGGACAAGCGCGTGAACCGGGCATTCGGCAGACCCAGTTCCTGTCCCTGATAGAGCACGGCGAGCCCGCGCTGCAGGTAGGTGGCGGCGGCAAAAGCCTTGGCGGCCAGGGTACGGTGCCCGGGCGGGGCCCAGCGCGAGACGATGCGCGGCAAGTCGTGGTTCTCGAGGTAGAGCGCCGGCAGCGCCCCGTGCGGGGCGAGCGCCCGGTACCAGGCAAGGGCCGTGTCGGAGAAAGCGCGGGTGTCGAGCCCGGGGCGGCCTTGCGCGTCGGCCGTGTCGATGTGCCACAGCTCGAAGTGCAGCAGCGCCGACAGCGGCCCCTGCGGCTCGCCTACCCAGGCGGGGGCGTCCGCGGCGGCGATGCCGTTCGCCTCGCCCAGAGTGAGGTGATCGCGCGTGATGCCGGCGCGTTCGGCGAAGTCGCGCACCCAGTCGAGGAGCCCCGGACGGGCGAGAAAGCGCGACCAGGCCGGGCGCGGGCCGCCGGGTTCGCCGGGGGCGACGTCGGGCAAGCCTTCATCCTTCTTGAGCACGGTGAGGGCGTCGAAGCGAAATCCGTCTACTCCCTGATTCAGCCAGAAGCGGGCGACTTCGGCGAGCGCCTGGCGCACCGCCGGGTTGCTCCAGTCGAGGTCGGGCTGCTCGGGAAAGAAGAGGTGCAGGTAGTATTCGCCCGTGACTTCGTCCAGGGTCCAGGCGGGGCCGCCGAAGATGCTCTCCCAGTCGTTGGGCCGCGCATGCCAGTAGTACCAGTCGCGCTTGGAGGCGGTGCGGCTCGCGCGCGAGTCGACAAACCAGGGGTGGCGCTCGCTCGTGTGGTTGATGACCAGATCGAGCAGGAGACGCATGCCGCGGCGGTGAACTTCGGCCAGCAGGGTGCGGAAGTCGGCCATCGTGCCGAAATCCGGATGCACGTCCAGATAGTCGCTCACGTCGTAGCCGTAGTCGGCGTTGGGCGAGGGGTGGATGGGCGCGAGCCAGATCGCATCGACGCCGAGCCAGCGCAGCTCGTCGAGCCGTTCGGTGAGTCCAGGCAGATCGCCGATGCCGTCGCCGTTGCCATCGGCGAAGCTGCGCGGCCAGACGGTGTAGACGACGCTTTCCTGCCAGGGGCGGGGAGGGAGGGGCATGACGCGGGTTCGAGTGGGGGCGACCCTTTCAGTGTAGCAGCGCTGCCTATAATGAGGCCATGATCCGGTCTGGGAGAGGGCGATGGAACGCGTACGCGGGGTGAATCTGGGTTCGTGGCTGGTGCTCGAGAAGTGGATGGTGCCCAGCCTTTTCGAGGGGGTGGAGGCCACCGACGAGACGACGTGGTGCGTGGCGCTGGGAGAGGAGGCTGCACCGCGGCTGCGGGAACACTGGGCGCGCTGGATCACGCGGGAGGATTTTGCCTGGATCGCCGAGCGGGGTCTGAACGCGGTGCGCATTCCCTTCGGGCACTGGGTGCTGGGCCCGCCTTATCCCTACCATCCGGTCTATGGGGCGCGGCGCGAGCCTTTCGTCCCCGGCGGCGTCGAGGTGCTCGACCGGGCGCTGCGTTGGGCGCAGGAATTCGGACTCAGGGTGGTGCTCGATCTGCACGCGGCCGCCGGTTGCCAGAACGGCTTCGACAACGGCGGCATCTTGAACGTTTGCGACTGGCACACCAGGGAAGAATACATCGATCATTCGGTGGAACTGCTGGGCCGGCTGGCCGCGCGCTATCGCGCCGAGCCGGCGCTCTTCGCCTTCGAGGTCTTGAACGAGCCCCGCTGGGACGTGCCCACCGAGATCCTGAAATCTTACTATGAACGCGCCTATGCGGCGATCCGGGCGCACTGCCCGGCCGCGGTCGGGGTGATGTTCCACGATGGTTTCCGCGACTGGCGTGAGTACCTCGGCTTCATGAACGCGCCGCCGTACGAGAACGTCTGGTTCGACGTGCACCGCTACCAGTGCTTTACCCCTGAGGATCTGGAAGCGGACATCTACGAGCACCTGCGCAAGACGGTGGTCGACCTGCGGGCCGAGGCCGACGCCATCGTCCGCGAGCTACGTCTGCCGACGGTGTGTGGCGAATGGAGCCTGGGGCTCAAGCTGCAGGAGGTGTCGCTGTGGGCCGACGGGCCGACGACGCACCCGCTCGAAGGATTGGACGCCTTCCAGCAAGAGGTGGCGCTGCGCGGCTACGCGGCGGCGCAGCTCCTCGCCTTCGAGCGCTACCGCGGCTGGTTCTTCTGGAACTACAAGACCGAGACCACCCCGGCGTGGTGCCTGCGCGAGGCAGTGGCGCGCGGCTGGCTGCCGGCGCGCTTCAATTGAGGAAAACGACGCGCTCTACCCCGGGATAGGGCTGGTGATGCGGCCAGAAGATCACCAGCGTCGCTTCGGGCAGCCGCTCGCGCAGCAGCGCCACCGGGTCGAACCTGCCCGGCGCGGGCAGGGCGTCGACCGGGGCTTCGTAGAACACCCACGTGGGCCGTTCGAGCAGCGTGCGCGCGAGCGCGAGCCGCTGCTGCACCGAGGCGGTGAGGGTGCGGTTCCAGTCGTCGCTCTCGTCGAGCCGTTCGATCAGGTCGTCCGCCCCTACGGCATGCAAGGTTTCGACGACGCGCTTGCGTTCGATCTGCGCGGGATCCCGGGGGTAGGTGAGGGCAGCGATGAGCGGCCCTTCGGGCAGGAAGGGCCGCTGCGGCACGAAGGCGAGCGTCTCGCCGTCGGGCAGCGCGATGTTGCCCTGACCCCAGGTCCACACGCCGGCGATGGCCTTGAAGAGCGCAATGCCGGTGTTCGGCTCGCCCACGAGCTGCACGGTCTCGCCGCGCGTGAGGATGAGCGAGAAATTCCCCAGTACGGGGTGGCCGTTGGGTAGCGTCAAGGTGAGCCGCTCGATCGCGAGCTGCCCTGCCGGGCCGACGCTGCGGCAGACCTGCCCCGGCAGGCACAGGCGCTCGATCGTCTCGATCTCGCCGAGGTCGTGGTATAGCGCCGCGGCGCGTTCGATCGAGGCGCGGCAGCGGGCGATGTCGCCCATGCTGTGGATGGGCCAGGAGAGCGCGTTGGTGAGCCGCTCGAAGGCCTGTGCCGCCTGCATCAGCATGCCGAGCGTGAGCGCGCCGGCGATGTAGTGCGGCGCGAGCACCAGGATGGGGAAGACCGGCAGCAACGTTCCGTAGGCGGTGGAGAACGACACCAGCCCGAGGTAACCGAGGGATTGTTTCCACCAGGTGCGTGCGAGCGCTTCGAACCGCTCGCGCGTGAGGCGCCGTTCGGAGGCTTCGCCCTGGGCGAGCGCGATCGCTTCCGACTTGTCGCGGATGTGCGACAGCCCGTAGCGGAAATCGGCCTCGCGCGACTGGTGCTGGTCGGTGGCGCGGGTGAGCGGACGGCCAAGAAGTACCCCGGTGACCGTGCCGATGCCGGCGTAGGCGAGCGCGAGCCAGACCATGGTGCCGGGCGGTGAGGTGTGCGGTTCGGTGCCGACTACCCACAGCACGTCGACGAAGAGCACGATGGAGGCAAGCGAATAGAGCAGTGAGTGGAAGAGCTCCACCGCTACTTCCGTGGCGATGCGCACGTCCTCGGCGATGCGCGCGTCGGGATTGTCGTGCGCGCCGGGCAGGTGGCGCAGGCGGTGGTGGTGCCCCCGCGCGAGCCAGCCCTCCAGCAGCTGTTCGGTGAGGAAGCGCCGCCAGCCGAGCTGCCAGCCGCGCTTGACCAGGAGGTGCACGCCGGTGACGGCCACGCTCGCGAGCAGGATGGTGAGGAAGGTGAAGATGAGGGAAGGCAGCAGGGCAAGGTCGCGGCGCTCCAGCGCATCGAAGAGCGCCCGCTGCCAGTGGTTGGTCCACAGCGCCAGCCCGACCATGGCGAGCGTGAGGACCACGAGCACGAGCGCGCCGCCCCAGGCTCGCGGTTGGCGGTAATAGCGCAGGCCCAGCAGCAGAAAGGGCAGCAGCGGCGGAGGCGTAGGGGTGGGGGCGCTCATGGCGTGGTTGCGGCGAGCAGGCGGCAGGCGAAGCGGGCGGCGCCTTTCAGGCCCAGCAGGGGGTCGTCGGCGAGCAGGATCGGCAGCGTGCCGAGCGTCGCCCCGTGCCGCTCCTTGGCGGTGAACGCGGCGCGAAAGGCCGGCCCCTCGAGCCAGGGACGCAGGGCTGCGGCGAGCGCGCCCACGAGGTACACTCCGCCCAGGGTCCAGCCGATGAGGGCGAGGTCGCCCGCGCAGGCGCCCAGCGTGCGCACGAAGGTGACCACCGCCTCGTGGGCGAGCGCTTCCCCTTTTTGCGCCGCGGCCACGATCTGCGGCGCCTCCGTCCACGGCGCGCTTTGGCCGCGCGCGGCGGCGAGAAAGGCGGTAAGCCGCACGAGGCCGGGGCCGCACAGCAGGCTCTCCCAGGAGGCGATGCGCCCTTCGCGGGCGAGCCAGGCGCTCCAGGAAGTGAGAAAGGGAGGATCGAAACCGCCGAGATCGGCGTGCCCGCCTTCGCTGGGGAAGACGCGCACCGTCTCGCCCTCGCGCAGGAAGAAGCCCATGCCCAGGCCCGTGCCGGGTCCGAGCACCGCGGCAAGCCCCGGGCGGATTTCCCCTTCTTGCAGCACGTGCAGCGTCTCTCGCGCTGCGGCGGCGATGCCGTGCGCCTGGGCGGCGAAGTCGTTCATCAATTCGACCCGCAGCCAGCCATGGCGGGCGGCCAAGGCATCGGCGTCTATCGTCCAGGGGCGATTGGTCAGCCGCGCGCGCCGGCCGGTCACGGGGCCAGCGAGCGCGATCACGGCCAGTTCCGGCTTGGCCTCGGGGGGGCAGTCGGCGAGGAAGGCGTCGAGCGCCGCGGTAAACGAGGCGAAGGCGTCGTCTGCGAGCACCCGCTGGCACAGCGGCTCCCAGGCGGGAGATTGGCGCGAAAAACCCTCCTGGCTTGGGGTGTCTGGGGGTTTTTCGTGGGCGTCGGGCGCGGCTTCGCTTTTCCGCCAGCGCGCGAGCAGGAAGCGGGTGCGCGTGCCGCCGACGTCGGCGGCGAGAAAAGTGGCCGCGTTCCTTGGGCTCACGCGCCGGCTCCGTAAGGCAGGAAGCGCGCCCGCCACAGCGGTTCGCGTTCCTCGCGGGGATGGGGTGCGACGAGGGCGGCGGCCACGCGGGCCGCAGGCGCGGAGAGGATGCCGGCGGGGAGGGTGCCCAGGCGCGCGTCGACGGGGTGCGGGAGCACCGGCCCCAGGCCGCAGCGGCTCGCGCGCACCACCAGAAGCCCGGCCGCGGTGGCGGCGGCGATCGCCGCTTCCCATGTTTCGGGGACGCTGCCGTGTCCCGGCAGGAGCAGCACCACCGCGCTCGCGCCTTCTTCCTGGGCTCGCTGCAGCGCCGCGGGCCGATCGAGCGCCGTGGCCGAAAGGAGCTCGACGCTGGGCCAGGGATGGGGCAGGGACAGCGGCGGGGGGCGTTCTTCGAGCGGCGGCGGCAGCCAGGGAAAGGTCGACCCGAGCGCGCCCCGCGGTTCGGCAGCGAAGGGCTGCAGCGCCAGGGTGTGCGCCTTGCGCAGCCCCAGGGCGGGGAAGAGCTTCTCGCCGAAGACGAGGAAGACGCCCGGAGGAGTGTTTGGATCGGCGGCAAGGCGGATCGCGTGCAGGAGGTTGCGCGGCCCGTCGGCCCCGGCTTCGGCCGGCGGGCGCATGGCCCCGGTGAGGACCACGGGCTTGGTCGGCGCGAGGGTGAGCGCGAGCAGCGTCGCCGTCTCTTCCAGCGTGTCGCTGCCGTGGGAGAGGACGAGGCCGGCGAATTCGGAACGCCCAAGGGCTTGCGTGATCGCGGCGTGCAGCGCCAGCCAATGATGCGGCGTGGCATCCTTGGAATCGATGGCGTAGGGCGCGGAGAGCTCGATCTCGGCATGCTGCGCCGCCTCGGGGATTGCCGCGAGCAAGGCCTCGGGCGCGAGTGCGCCGGCGCGGTAGTCTACGCCTCGGCCGGCGGCGGCGAGGGTGCCGCCGGTGGCGAGCCACAAGAGACGCGGGCGGGGAAGTTCGACCATGGGGAAGGCACTGAAATACGGTCACGGAAGTTTAACAGTTCGTTCCCAGGGTGCGGCGGCTTTGCCGCGCCTCATCCCTGGAAGGCGCAGGGTTCTTCCGGCGAAACCGGCCTCGGTGAAGCGGGAACTCAGCGCCGAACACGTTTAGATAGCGCTAGAGGGGTTTGGGTAGGTCTGAGAGAACGGCTTACCCGGCGTCCAGCTGGAGCGCGTCCTCTTCGCGCTGCTGGTGGCGCCACAGCTCGGCGTAGCGTCCGCCCCGCGCGAGCAGCTCGGCGTGCCGTCCGCGCTCGACGATGCGCCCGTCTTCGAGCACCAGGATCTCGTCGGCGTGCATCACGGTGGAGAGGCGGTGCGCGATCATCAGGGTGGTGCGGCCTTGGGCGATGCGTTCGAGCTGCTCCTGGATGGCGCGCTCGGTGGCCGAGTCGAGCGAGGAGGTGGCTTCGTCGAGCACCAGGACGCGGGGGTTCTTCAGCAGCACCCGGGCGATCGCTACACGCTGCTTTTCGCCGCCGGAGAGCTTGAGTCCGCGCTCGCCCACCCGCGTCTCCAGCCCCTCGGGCAGGCGGGCGACGAGCTCGTCGAGCCGCGCGGCGCGGATCGCCGCCCAGACTTCCTCCTCGCTCGCCTCGGGCCGGCCGTAGCGGATGTTGTAGCCCAGCGTGTCGTGGAAGAGCACCGTCTCCTGCGGCACGATACCCACGGCGCGGCGCAGGCTTTCCTGCTTCAGGCGGCGCACGTCGATGCCGCCCACGCGCACGGCACCGGCGGTGGCGTCGTAGAAGCGGAACAGGAGCCGCACCAGGGTGGATTTCCCCGCGCCGGAAGAGCCGACCACGGCGACGGTGCGCCCGGCGGGAAGGGTGAAATCCACTTCGCGCAGGATGGGGCGGGAGGGGTCATAGTGAAAGGAGACCTGCTCGAAGCGGACCTCCAGCGGTCCGTCGGGAAGATCGAGGGCGTCGGGGGCGTCGCGCACTTCTTCTTTCTCGTCGAGCAGGGCGAAGAGCCGTTCGAGGTCGACCAGCGCCTGGCGCAGCTCGCGGTAGACCACGCCGAGGAAGTTGAGTGGCAGGTAGAGCTGCAGCAGGAAAGCGTTGACAAGCACGATGTCGCCCAGGGTCATGACGCCGGCCTGGACCCGCGCGGCGGCGAGCCCCATCATGGCGACCACGCCGGCGGTGATGATGGCCGCCTGGCCGAGGTTGAGGGCCGACAGCGACGCCTGGTTGCGGATGGCGGCTTCCTGCCAGCGTTCGAGATCCTGGTCATAGCGGCGCCGTTCGTAGGCTTCGTTGGCGAAGTACTTCACCGTCTCGTAGTTGAGGAGTGCATCGACGGCGCGGCTGTGCATCTGCGCGTCGATCTTGTTGAGCCGGCGCCGCTGCACGGTGCGCCAGTTGGTGACGACGATGGTGAAGGCGACGTAGGCGGCGAGGGTGGCGAGAGTGATCGCGCCGAAGGCCGGCTCGTAGCGCGCGAAGAGGATGGCGAGCACGAGCGAGATTTCCACCAGTGTCGGGGCGATGGAGTAGAGGGTGAAGTTGATGAGGCTGCCGATGGCGCGCGTGCCGCGCTCCAGATCGCGCGTGAGCGCTCCGGTTTGCCGTTCGAGGTGAAAGCGCAGCGACAGCGCGTGCAGGTGCGAGAAGACTTCGAGCGACAGCGCGTGCACCGCGGCCTGGGTGACCCGCGCAAAGAGCAGTTCGCGCAGCTCGGTGAAGAGCGAGGTGCCAAAGCGCGCGAGCCCATAGGCGAAGACGAGGGCGAGCGGCGGCAAGGCCCAGCGCGGCGCCTGCGGCGGCAGGGACAGGAAATCGACCAGCTCCTTGAAGATGAGCGGAACGGCGACGTTGGCGAACTTTGCCGCGAGGAGCGCCGCGAAAGCGCCGAGCACCCGGGCGCGGTAGCGCCAGAGGTAGGGCCACAGCCGCGCGATCGTCTCGCGCAGCCGCAGGGGGCGGGTAGCGCCCTCGGCCGGCGGCGGGAGCGAGGAATGGCCGCGCATCGCTCAGGCGGGCTGCGCCACGGCTTCGCGGTAGCGGCGCAGCAGGCGCAGGAGCTCGTCCTCGTCGTAGGGCTTGCCGAGATAGGCGTTGGCCCCGAGCGCCATCGCGTGCGCCTGGTGCTTCTCGGCAAGGCGCGAGGTGATGAGCACCACCGGGAGGTGGCGCGTGCGCGCATTGGTCCGGATCTGGCGCAGCAGTTCGAAGCCGTCCATGCGCGGCATCTCGATGTCGGAGAGAATGGCCAGCGGCAGACGTTCCTCGGAGGAGAGCTTCTCCAGCGCCTCCATGCCGTCCTTGGCCAGCAGCACCTCGTAGCCCTCCCGCTCGAGGAGCCGTCCGGTGATGCGCCGCACGGTGAGCGAGTCGTCGACCACTAGCACCAGCGGCTTGGCGGGGGATGGGGCCTGCACCTCGGCCTGCGCTCTTGCGGCCGCGGCTTCGGCGAGCGTGCGCGCGAGCGCCACGGGGTTGAGGATGAGGGCGATCTCGCCGTCGGCGAGCAGCGTCGCCCCGAGCATGCCGGCGATACGCTTGAGGTGCGGCCCGGCCGGCTTGGCGATCACTTCCTGGTTGCCGGCAAGCCCATCGACGTGCAGCGCGAGCCGTTCGTCGCCGGAGGCGAGCAGCACCACCCAGTTGCGGCGTTCGATCGGTTCGGCCTGGTCGGGGCGATCGAGCAGATGCGGCAGATAGCGCAGCGGATAGACCTTCCCTTGCCAGAGCATGTGCTCCATCTGCTGCGCGGCGCGTAGCGCCTCGGCCGGGAGGTGCTCGGTCTGCACGATCAGGTTGGCCGGAATCGCCCAGCGCCGATCGAGCGCGCGCACGAGCAGCGCCTGGGTGATGGCGAGGGCGGTGGGTAGCAGGATGCGGAAGGCGGTGCCGCGGCCAGGGGCGCTCGTAAGGTCGATGCGTCCGCCCAGCGTCTGGATCTCGCTGTGGACCACGTCCAGCCCCACACCGCGGCCGGCGATCTGGCTGAGCTCGCTGGCGGTGGAGAAACCGGGCAGGAAGACGAGGTGCGCGAGGCTTGCTTCGTCCGGCTGGGCGTCCGGCCCGAGCAGTCCGGCGGCGCGGGCGCGTTCGAGGATGGCGGCGTAATCGAGGCCGCGGCCGTCGTCCTGCACCCGCAGTTCGATTTCGCTGCCGAGATTGCGCACCGCGAGCGTGATCTGGCCGAATTCTGGTTTGCCGGCGGCCTGCCGTTTTTCGGGGGACTCGATGCCGTGGGCGACGGCGTTGCGCAGCAGGTGTTCGAGCAAAGGGACCATGCGCTCGAGCAGCGCCCGCTCCAGTGTGACTTGACCGCCTTCGATGTCGAGGTTGACGCGTTTGCCGAGTTCCTTGGCCGTCTGGCGCACGACGCGGTGCAGGCGCGCCGCGACGCTGGCTACCGGCGCCGAACGTACCTGCATCAGCTCGTACTGCACCTCACGGGTGAGGCGGGCTTGCTGGTTGAGGGCGGTTTCGGCATGGTCGAGGTGTGACAGCGCGCTTTGCTGGACGGTGGCGACGTCGGCGATCCCTTCGGCGAGCAGGCGCGTGAGTTCCTGCAGCCGCGTGTAGCGGTCGAGTTCGAGCGGATCGAACTCGGCGTGTGCCGTCTCGGTCGTGTGGAGGCGCGTCTGCATCTGCGTCTCGGCCTGGATCTCGAGTTCACGCAGCTGGGTGCGCAGGCGGATGACGTCGTCGGTGAGCTCGAGCACGGCGCTGCGCAGGGCGAGGAGATCCTGTTCGGCGCGGGCGCGCAGCACGCCGATCTCGCCGGTGTCGTTGACCAGCCGGTCGATGGTGACGGCATGGACGCGCAGGGTAACGTGGGCGGGCTCGGCGCTCTCCCGCGTCGGAACTGGGGGAAGGGGTTCGGCGCCGACTGCGGCAGGGAGAGGAGTCAGCACCGTTGCCGGCGCAGGCAGGGCGGCGAGGCGGCGGAAGAGCGCATAGGCGGCTTCGATGCCGTTGCGCGCGAGCTCGTGGGCCGCGGGCCCGGCGTCCTTGAGTTCTTGCTCTAGGCGGTGGATGCGCTCGCCGAGCTCGAGCGCGCCGGCCATGCGGGCGCTGCCCTTGAGGGTATGCAGGGTACGGGCGATCGCCTCGACGTTTTTCCCGTCGCTGGCTTCGTCCCAGCGGTTGATCTGCTCGAAGAGGCTCTCGAAGAGCGCCTCGCCCTCGTCGAGGAAGACGGGCAGGAGCTGCGGGTCGATTTCCTGGGTGAATTCTTCCGCAGCAGGCGCTTCCTGGGACGCTTCTGGCGCCGCCATGGAAGGGGCGGCGGCTGTCTCGACCTCGGGAGCGGCGGCTTGGGGCAGAGGCGCCGTTTGGGCGGCCGGGGCTTCGGCTTCTTCTAGCGCCGCCGGAGCCTGGGAAGCGGCTTGGGGAAGCGTACCGACGGCTTCGATGAGGGGCAGCAGATCGGCGGGAGATGCGGGAATTTGCCCGGCTTCGGCGCGCTCGAGGGCGGCGGCAAGGTGCTCGGCGGCGGCGCGCAGGAGATCGTGTTCTGGCGCCTCGGGCGCGCGCTGCGCCTTGGCGAGGCGCTCCAGCGCGAGTTCGAGCGCTCGGCCCAGCTCGTGCATCTCGAAAACCTTGGCGGTGGCCGAGATGCCAGCGAGCGTATGAATGTGCCGTATGATAGCTTCGTCGGGCGGCTGGGTGGCTCCTTCGTCGAGGTAGTGGCGCAAGGCGGCGAGCCGCTCGCGCGCTTCTTGGCGGAAGGCGTCGAACACGGCGCGCGAGACGCTGCGCTCACCGAAGACGTGTTTCGGCGGCTCGGGGGGCGGCGCCGGCTCGGCTGCCGGGACAAGCTCGGGACTTTCGCACGACCGCAGGCGCTCGGCTTCGGCCGCAAGCGCGGCGGCTTGCGCCGGAGTTTCGAGCCGGCCGGCAGCGATCGCCTCCACCCAGTCGGCGAAGAGGCGGTGTGTTTGCTGGAGGAGGTGCAGCAGCGCGGGGGTGGCCGGCCATTGCCGCTGCAGCCAGCTATTGAGGGTCTGCTCCAAGGCCCAGGCGCACTCCCCGAGCTCGGTGAGACCGACCATGCGGCCGCTTCCCTTGAGGGTGTGGATGCCGCGGCGCACCTCGGTGAGCGCTGCGAAATCGTCCGGCCGTTCCTCTAGATCGGGAAGGCGGCGCTCGAGGGTGGCGAGCACTTCGCGCGCCTCTTCAAGGAAGATGTCGAGGAGTTCTTCTTCGATCGCCCCGCCACTCGCTGCCTGGACCTCGCTCGGCGGGGAAAGGGGTTTGTCCTGTTCGCTGGAAGGCTCTTCGGCAGGGAGGGCCTGAATCGAGGCGGGGGATGTGGCTTCGGGAGAAACTTCTTCTTTGCCTTCCTCGAGCAGCAGGGCGGCGCCGAGTTCTTCTCCTTCGGCCGCGAAGAGTTCTTGCAGGGGGATGGCGGTGACCTGGGGGGCGATCGCTGCGGTTTCCTGTAGGGATTCACCGCGCGCCAGGGCCTCGGCGCGGGTATGGAGATGGGCCAGGGTTTCGACGAGCCGATGCTGCTCGGGTTCTTCGAGGCTGCCGTGTTCGGCCAGGCGTTCGACCAGGGGAGGCAGCTGGGCGAGCGCCTGGGCCTCTTCGTCGGCGCCGATGAGCAGCAAGGTGGCGCGGGCTTCGGCAAGGAGGCGCTTGATGCGAGCCTGGTCGAGGGTCTCGGTCGGATCGCGGTAGTAGCGATCGAGCAGGGTCTCGGCTTCGGCGAGCAGGCGGGAGAGTTCCTTGCCGATGCTGCGACTGTCGGCTTCGGAAGCCTGGGCTTCGATCTCGGGCAGGGGACGGTTTTCGATGAGGGCGCGCAGCCGCTCGACCTGCGTCTGGAGCCGCTGCTCGGTGCGCTCGTCCCAATGGGCGGCGCGGCAGTAGGCCGACAGGATGAGGAGCGTGCGGGCGAGCTCGATCTGGGCCTGAGCGGCCATGGAGTCGTTGGGATGCTCTTCCATCCATTGGACGAGGGCGGCGAGCGCCTCGATGGCCTGGTCGATGCTGGCTCGGCTCAGCGCCTGGGCGAGGCGGCGAACCGCGTCGAGATCCTGGGAGAACGAACCCAGGTGGAAGACGGGGGCCTGGGTGAGCCGTTCCCAGTGCTCAGCCAGCCGATCGAGCCCTTCGGCCAGGGCGTCGAGCTGGGCGCGCAGGGGGATCTGGGGCAGGGGGAGATCCTGGTCTTCCTGGGCTTCGGCGAGCCGCCAGTGTTCGTGCAGCAACTGCTGCGCCCGGCTGCGGGGCTCGAGCCGGGCGACGGGGTAGGCGAGCGCCTGCAAGAGCCGGTGAGGGGGGTGGGAGAATTCGCCGGCGTGGCGCATCGTGCGGTGCAGGTCATGCAGGATGTGCTTGGAGGACTCGTCGCGCGCCAGACGCCCTTCCCTGAGGGCGTCGGCATAGGCGAGCGCGGCCAGCCAGAGGGGCTCCAGGGGGCGGCCGGCATCCAGCTTGAGCAAACCTGCGAGCGCCTCGCGGATGGGAGTGAGGGAGGCGAGGGCTTCGCGCTCGCTGGCCGGTTTCAGCCAGCCGACGAGGCCCCGTTCGAAGCGGCGCAGCAGGGCGGCGCGGATGCACGGCTCGTCGGAGACGACGGGTTGCGGCTGAGGCTGGATCGAGACTTCGAACTGGAAGAGGTTGCTTTCGGCGGCCGGGGTTCCGCCGGCGAGTGCGGCGAGCGCGAGGTAGTGGCGGCGCAGGCGCAGTGGCTGGTCGCGTCCGGCGTGAATGAGCTCGAGAAAGTAGTTTTCGGCGGCGATCGCGGCACGGTACAGCTGCTGCAGGGCTTCGGGGTCGGGATCGGGGCGGGCGGAGACTTTCTCCAGGGCGCGCCCGAGCATGTCGACGTAGTCGGCGAAGCCTTCGAGGCTGGCGACGACGAGCACGCCCCGGGTCTCGTGCAGTGCCGCCCTGGCCTGCCGCAGTGCGGCGGGGTCGTAGTGCGCGCTGGCCCGCTCGCAGGCCAGACGCGCCCCGGCAAGGACGCGTTCGACTTCGGGGGCGATCCAGGATAGGGGCTCGGGGGCGGGGCGATGCACCATGGCGTTCGTCTCGGGCGGTCAGACGCGGAAACCGGCGACCGAACCGCGCAGATCGGCGGCGAGCTCGGCCAGCGATTCGACGGATTGGACGGTGCGTTCCGTCCCTTCCCGCGTCTGCTGCGTGATGGCGAGGATTTCGCGCATGAGGGCGGAGACCTGGGCCCCGCGTTCGGCCTGGGCCTGGATGTCCTGGGCGATCTGGGTGATGCGGGTGGCGGTCTCTTTGGCGACCTGCGAGATTTCCTCGAGCGCGGCGCCGGCCGAGTCGGACAGCGCCGTGCCGGCGACGACCTCGCGCGTGGCCGCTTCCATGGAGCCCACCGCGTCCTGGGTATCGGCCTGGATGGTTTTGACGATGGCGGCGATCTGCTTGGTGGCTTCGGCCGAGCGCTCGGCCAGACGCTGCACTTCCTCGGCCACCACGGTGAAGCCGCGCCCGGCCTCGCCGGCGGCCGCGGCCTGGATGGCGGCGTTGAGCGCGAGCACGTTGGTCTGGTCGGTGATGTCGGAGATGAGTTCCACAATTTCGCCGATCTCCTGCGAGGATTCTCCCAGCCGCTTGATGCGCTTGGCGGTTTCCTGGATCTGGTCGCGGATGCGGTTCATGCCTTCGATGGTTTCATTGACCGCCTGCGCCCCTTTGGCCGAGGCTTCGAGCGAGCGCCCGGCGGAGGATGCGGCGCCTTCGGCGGAGACGGCAGTCTCATGCAGGGCGTGGGCCATGCCCTGGACGATGTCGTCGGCCGCTTCGATCTTGCCGGTCTGGGTCTGGGCAGCCTCGAGCAGCTCGCTGGAAATGCGGCGCGCCTCTTCGCTGGAGTCGGTGATGCGCTCGGCCGTGTCGTTGATGCGCCGCACGAGCGAGGCGAGCTCTTCGATGGCGTAGTTCACCGAGTCGGCAATCGCCCCCGTGACGTCTTCGGTGACGGTGGCGCGGATGGTGAGGTCGCCGTCGGCCAGGTCGGAGATCTCGTTGAGCAGCTGCATGATGGCCTGCTGGGTGCGGGCGTTTTCCGCCTCGATTTTCTTGCGCTGGGCTTCGGCTTCGGCTTCCCGGGCGCGGGCGTCGTCGAGATAGGTTTTGCTGAGCGCGATGAAGACGCCGACGACGGCGACCGCGGCGAGCATGATGAGCAGGTAGCGCGTCGAGATGGCGGTCTCGCCGCTGATCTGCACGGCGTCGCGCAGGGCGTTGGCCTCGGCCACGAGCCGGTCGATGTCGCCCAGCAGTTGGGCGGCGTCCTGAGCGAGCGCCGGCGTTTCGGGGGCGGCCTCGCGCAAGGCCGACAGGGAGGACTCGGCGTCCAGGAAGCGCTGCAAGGGGGCTTGTATCCGCTGCCAGCGGGCTTGCAGCCCGGCGGTCTGGGGATGTTCGGCTGCCCGTTCGGCAAGGGCGGCGAGGGCTTCGCCGAGGGCGCGCCGCTGTTGCTTCAAAACGGTGAAGGCTTCTGCCTCGCCGCGCAGCGTCCAGGGCAAGGCGCGTCCGAGCGCATGGGCGGCGTCTTTCAGCCGCTCGATCGTCGTGACCCGTTCTTGGAGGGACGTCCCGGTCTGGTTGACCGACAGCACCAGTCCGGCGATGGCGAGGACGAGGACGGTCAGCAGGGTCGCGAGGAAGATGAGGCGCCGCCGCAGGGCGGCCGGAGTGAGCCGGGGAGGCAGGTCGACCTCCTGAGCGGATGCGTTGGCGGCTGGGACGCGGCTTTTGAAGAGACTGAACGCCATGATGGTTCCTCGTGGTTCGGATGCATCTTCGGGTCAGGTTGTGGTGGCGGCCTGCCTGGCTGGGGTGAGGCCAAAGAACCGAGGGTCGGCGACGAGCCGGGTCGTGTCAATCAGAAAGGAAGGCTCGGGGTCGTCGGCGCCATGGTAGGCGCAGGCATGCCATGGATGGATGCCCGGCATGGTCTCGATGGGGGTGAAGGCACTCATCGGACGCAGGCCCACCGTTTCTTCGAGCAGCAACCCGGTATGGTCAATGATGCGCCCGCTCAGGACCAGCAGGAGGGCGTGCTTGCCCAGGCTGGTGGGGGTACGGCTCTCCAGCCAACCGAGATCGACCACCCCCACGAGGTTGCCGCGCACGTTGGCCAGACCCCGGTAGCAGGCGGGGGCGCGAGGAACGGGGGGGAGGGTGAACTCGTTGGCAATGGCGGCAGCATCGGTGAGCGGCAGCAGCAGGCGCCGTCCGCCGGCGCGCAGCACCAGCCAGTGCTGGCCCGGGTTGGCGGAAGCCTCGCGGAGCCGCTCGGCGAGCCGTTCCTGGAATGCGCGCAAGGAAGTCCGTTGGGCCATGGCCGTCATCCCATGCCGCGAATGGCGGCCAGCAGCGCCGCTTCGTCGATGGGCTTGACGAGGTAGGCCACGGCACCTTGCCGCAGGCCCCAGGCGCGGTCGGCCTCTTGACCCTTGGTGGTGCAGATGATGACCGGGATGTGGCTCGTGGCCGCGTCGCGATGCAGCTGGCGCGTGGCCTGATACCCGTTCATGCCGGGCATGACGACGTCCATCAGCACGAGGTCGGGGAGTTGGGTGCGGGCGATCGCCAGGGCTTGTTCTCCGCTCTCGGCGGTGAACACCTGATAACCCTCGCGGGTGAGGAGCTCGCTGAGGGCGAGCCGTTCGGTGGGAGAGTCGTCGACGACGAGGATACGGCGAATGGGCATGGGCTCAGTCTCCTTGCGCTGGGGTTCGCGCCTCGGTCTTGGGCGGCCAGTGCCGGGCAATGGCCTTCAGCAGCTCGTTCTTGGTGAAAGGCTTGGTGAGATATTCGTCGGAGCCCACGAGCTGCCCCCGCGCCCGGTCGAAGACGCCGTCTTTCGAGGTGAGCATGATCACCGGGATGTGGCGGAATTTGGGATTTTGCTTGATGAGGGCGCAGGTCTGGTAGCCGTCGAGCCGGGGCATCATCACGTCGATGAAGATGAGATCCGGCGCGAACTCGACGACCTTGGCGAGCGCGGAAAAACCATCTTCGGCCAGCATGACTTCGTAGCCGGCCTGGCCGAGGAAGATCTCCGCGCTGCGGCGGATGGTGTTACTGTCGTCGACCACCAGGATGCGTGGTTTGCGTTCGGTGTTCACGTCGGCCCCCCGTGCTGGGCATGCAGGTCGTGGCGGCGATATTGCATGATACCATGATCCAATGCAAACGCGTTTTCTTCGGCTGCCTGCGCGCGGCCTGTACCTGATCACCCCCGACGAACCCGACGACGACGCTCTGCTCACGGCGCTGCGTACGGCGCTGTGCGCCGAGCCCGTTCTTGTGCAATACCGCAACAAGGCGCTCGACCGTCCCGCCAGGGCGCGCCAGCTCGAGCGCATCGCGCCGCTGGTGCGGGAGGTCGGGGCCGTGCTCGTCGTCAACGACGACGTCGAGCTTGCCGCCCGGTTCGAGGCCGGGGTGCATCTGGGCAAGGACGACGGCTCGATCGCGCGGGCGCGCCAGCTTCTTGGGCCCGGCGCGCTCATCGGGGCGAGCTGCTATGCCGATCTCGGGCGGGCGAAGGCGGCGCTCGCCGAGGGAGCGAGCTACGTCGCCTTCGGCGCGATGTATCCTTCTCCAACCACGCCCCAGGCGGCGCGCGCCTCGCTCGAACTCCTGCGCCGCGCCCGCGCCGAGCTCGCCGCGCCGATCGCGGTGATCGGCGGCATCACTTTGGAGCGCGCCGACGAGCTCGTCGCCGCCGGAGCCGACTGGCTCGCGGTGATCTCGGATCTCTTCGCCGCGCCCGATCCGCTGGAGCGGGCGCTCGCCTGGGTGGCGTGGCACAATCGCGTTTTCGGTACGGAAGGGAAGGAACGATGACCGATCGCAACGAAGCGTGGTTCGAACGGGCCCGGCGCGTGATTCCGGGCGGGGTGAATTCGCCGGTGCGGGCGTTCCGCTCGGTGGGCGGAACGCCGCGCTTCATCCGGCGCGCGCAGGGCGCGTATCTGTGGGACGAGAACGGCACGCGCTACATCGACTACGTCGGCGCTTGGGGGCCGGCGATCGCCGGGCACGTTCACCCCAAGATCGTGGAAGCGGTGCAGCGCGCCGCTGCCGACGGCCTCTCTTTCGGCGCGCCGACGGCGCTGGAAGTGGAGATGGCCGAGCGGCTCACGGCGCTTCTGCCTTCGCTCGAAATGGTGCGGCTGGTGAGCTCGGGCACCGAGGCCACGCTGAGCGCCATCCGTCTGGCGCGCGGCTACACCGGGCGCGCGCGCATCGTCAAGTTCGAGGGGTGCTATCACGGCCACGCCGACGCGCTGCTCGTCAAGGCGGGCTCCGGCGCCCTCACCTTTGGGCACCCGAGTTCGGCCGGCGTGCCCGAAGGGGCGGCGCGCGACACCCTGGTGCTGCCCTACAACGAGCTGGCGGCGGTGGAAGCGGCCTTTGCCGAGTGCGGCGACGAGATCGCGGCGGTCATCGTCGAGCCGGCCGCCGGCAACATGAACCTCGTCAAGCCGCGCCCCGGTTTTCTCGAGGGTTTGCGCGCGCTGTGCGACCGCTACGGCGCGGTGCTCGTCTTCGACGAGGTGATGACGGGGTTTCGCGTGGGGCTGCAGGGGATGCAGGGGCGCACCGGCATCCGGCCGGATCTCACCACCTTGGGCAAGGTGATCGGCGGCGGCATGCCGGTGGCCGCGTTTGGCGGGCGGCGCGAGATCATGGAGTGCGTCGCTCCGCTCGGAGCAGTGTATCAGGCGGGGACGCTCTCGGGCTCGCCCGTGGCGGTGGCCGCGGGGCTCGCTTCGCTCGAACTCGTGGCCCAGCCGGGATTCTATGAGCGGCTCGAAGCGCTCACCGCGCGTCTGGTCTCGGGTCTGCAGCGCGCGGCCGAAGAGGCCGGAGTGCCGTTCGCCGCCGATTCGCTCGGCGGCATGTTCGGCCTCTATTTCGCGCCTCGGGTACCGAGTTCCTACGCCGAAGTGATGGCTTGCGACGTCGAGCGCTTCAAGCGCTTCTTCCACGCCATGCTGGCCTCGGGGCACCATTTCGCGCCCTCGGCCTTCGAGGCGGGGTTCGTGTCGGCGGCGCACACCGAGGCCGACATCGACGCCACCGTGGAAGCGGCGCGCCAGGCGTTCGCCACGCTCTGATTCAGCCCCCGAGGGCGGCGCGCAGGCGCAGATACACCGCCTGCGCGTCCGGGCGCACGCCGCGCCAGAGAAAGAAGCTCTCGGCGGCTTGCTCCACCAGCATTCCCAGCCCGTCGGCGGTCTTCGCGCCGTGCCGCGCCGCCTCGCGCAGAAAAGGCGTGGGGCTGGCGCCGTACATCATGTCGTAGACGAAAGGTCGCGCGGCGAAGAGCTCCGACGGCAGCGGCGGGATCTCGCCGGCGAGGCTCGCGCTGGTGGCGTTGATCACCAGGGTGAAGGGAGGGCGCAAGGCGTCGAAGGGGCGCGCTTCCAGCGCCACCTCATGGGAAGCGGCAAGCGGCGCGAAAGCCCGGGCGAGCGCCTCGGCGCGGGCAGGCGTGCGGTTGGCGATGACGAGACGCTGCGGCCGCTCGCGCAGCAGCGGTCCCAGCACGCCGCGCGCGGCGCCGCCCGCGCCTACGAGCAGCACTTCGGCTCCCGCGAGCGGCACGCCGTGGCGCAGCTTCAGGTCGCGCACCAGGCCCGCGCCGTCGGTGTTGTCGGCCAGAAGCCGCCCCTCGCGCGCGATGAGCGTGTTGGCCGCCCCGGCCTCGCGCGCGCGCGGCAGGGCCTCGTCGGCCAGCGCCAGCGCCTCTTCCTTGAAGGGCAGCGTCACGTTGGCGCCTCGCCCTCCCTCGGCGAAGAAGCGGCGCACGGCCTCGGCAAAGCCGTCCGCGCCGGGATCGATCGCCTCATAGTCGAGATCCTGCCCCGTCTGCCCGGCGAAGGCGCGGTGGATGAAGGGCGACTTGCTGTGCACCACCGGATGGCCGAAGACGGCGTAGCGGTCGGTCATGCTCAGTTCCCCTGCAGGCGCGATTCGCGGGTGAAGGTCCAGGTGCGCTTGATGACGATCACGTCGGTGTCGGCGCGGATCTCCGGAGGAAAGGGCGCGTAAGGGGCGCCGAGCCGGACGATGCGCAGCGCCGCCTCGTCGAGCACCGGCTGGCCGGAGGACCGTTCGATGCGCGCGTCGATCAGCTCGCCGTCGGCGCGGATCGACACCGACATGAGGAGGCTGCCGTAGAGTCTGCCGCGGGCTTCCTCGGGGTAGTTGAGGGTGCCGATGCGCTCGACTTTCAGCCGCCAGTCCTCGATGTAGCGTGCGAAGCGGTATTCCCTGACGTTGGCGCCGAAGAAACGCTTGCGCGGTTGTCCCGCCACGGCGCGTTCCGTGTCGTCGAGCGCCGCGTGCAGGCGGGCGACGCTCGCCGTCTGGTCGAGCAGATCGAGGCCGCTCGGCGTCGGCGTGGTCGGGGCGGTGGGCTCGGGGGCGGAAGGGGTCGCCTTTTCAGGGGAGGGGCGGCTCAGCTTGCGCTTGGTCGCGCTGGCTGTTTCCTGAGGGCGGCTGCGGGCCTCGATCGGGCTGTCGCTGGGGCGCTCGCGTTCGAGAGGGGGCTGGTTCGTGGTCGGAACGGGGGCGGTCTTCTCGGTGCCGCCGCCGGCAAGCGAAGTCTGGGCCAGGGCTTTTGCCTCTTCCGGCCTCGAGCGGCTGTAGGCATTGACGAGGACGATCTCCAGCCCCTCGTCTTTCTGCGCCGCGAGCCGGGCTTGGGGCGGAACGAAGCCCAGGGAGAGCAGCAGGGCATGCAGGGCGAGGGACAGGAAGAGCGCCCAGGCCAGGGGGGAGCGCCGCCACTGCCGCCAGGTGTGCGTTGCGGCATCGCGCAGGGAAAAAAGCTGCGGCAAAGGCGGGTTCATGGTTCCACGATGAGGGTGGCGGTCGAGTCGGGGGATTCTTCTTGCGAAAGGAGACGCCGGAAACGCAGCCGAAGTTCCATCTCGACGAGATCGATGCGCTCGACTTCCAGCTCGACCCGCTGGCCCGAATCGGTGGGCGGCAGGGAGGGAACCTTGGCGACGAGCGGGAGCCGCTCACAGCGCACGAGGTCGTCGCGTAGCACCGTGGCGGTGAGGCGCTCCACCCGGTGCTGGCGCAGCCAGCGCAGACACCAGTAGCGTTCCATGTGGCGCTGGAATTCCTGGTAAGTGGCGTAGGCCGTCTCGAACTGGCGCACGATGCCGAGCAGCTCTTGCCCCCGTTCGGAAAAAGGAGCGGGCGTGCCGCGCACGGTGGCGAGGAGCTGCATCTGGTTGACCAGATCGACGTAGCGGCGCAGGGGCGAGCTCGACCAGGCGTAGCAATCCACCCCCAGACCCTCGTGGCTCTCCGCTTCCAGCGCCATGCGCACCTTGCCGCCGGCGGGTTGAACGCGATAGATGCCCGGCAGTCCATGCTCCGCCAGGCGCTTGCCCCAGGTCTGGTTCGTGAGGATGGCGAACTCGCTCACCAGCTTGTCGATCGGCGCACCGCGCGGGCGCGGCGTGATGCTCACCCAGCCGGGACCGTCCTCCGTGACCCGTTCCCAATCGACGTGGAAGAGGTAGTCGACCTGGTTCGGCGTCACCGAAGCCTTGCCGCGTCCCGCTTCGAGCACGGTGGCGAGCTCCCACAGCAGCTTGAGCTCGTCGCGCCAGGGCAAATCCTCGGGCAAGGCTTCCTGCAGCGTTTCTTCGTTGAAGAACGGCTCCAGGGCGTGCAGGCGCAGGTTGGCCGCGATCGGCACGCGCTCGAGTCGCGTCTCCATGCCCTGGATGGCGAGCGAGGCGTCGACGTCGAGATACAAGGAGAGGGCGGGCGGGACGTGGCCTTCGGCCAGGGTGAAGCGATCGACCACATCGGGCGGCAGCATGGTGATCTTGCGCCCCGGCATGTAGACGGTGGACATGCGGGCGCGGGCGATGGCATCGATCGCATCCCCGGGGGAAAGCCCCAGAGCCGGCGAGGCGATATGCACGCCGATGCGCCAGCCGCCGCCGGGGCGGCGGGTCACGGAGAAGGCGTCGTCGATCTCGGTGGTCGACACGTCGTCGATCGAAAACGCCTGCACCTCGGCCAGCGGCAGATCCTCGGCGGGGAGCGGTTCCGGATGTTCGGGGAATTCCAGCCCTTCGGGGAAGACCTCGAAGAGGAAGCGGCCGAAGTGGTAGTCGTGCGTCGAGACGATCGCGCCGACCGAGAGCAGCAGCTGGGCCGTCGAACAGCGCAGGGCGACGCTGGCGGCTTCCAGCGCCTGGGTTTCCGGACGGTTGCGGTCGGGCCGGTAGAGGAGCTGCGGCAGGGCCGCGGCGATCTCCTCGGGCAGACGTCCGGCCACGAGCTCATCGCGCATGCGCTCGATCGCCTCCTGGCGCTTGCGTTTCTTCTCCAGGCCGGCAAGCGCCGCTTGCAGGATCTCGGCCGGCGCCTTCTGGAATCGCCCCTTGCCCTTGCGGTGGAAGTGGATCGGCGAGGCGTGCAGGCGCAGCAGCAGCGCCGCCGCTTCGACCGCGGAGGGTTCGGCGCCGTAGTATTCCCGTGCAAAGTCGAGATAGGAAAACTCTTCCTCGCCGCATACTTCCCACAGGAAGTCGGTATCGAGCGCTTCGGCCTGGCGCTGGGCTTCGTCGAGCAGCGCCTGCGGTTCCGGTTCGCGGAAGGTGAGGAGTACGGCGTTGCGCTTGATCTTCAACCGGCGGCCGGAAGGAAGCTCGACGTGCAGCGTGGCCTCCTGCTCCGAGACGAGCGTGCCGGCCTTGAACGCGCCGGACTCTTCAAAAAGGACGAACATGGAACGATGTCGAATGGCTTGATCGTCGGCAGTTTACCCGAAATCGGCGCGATGGCGGAAAAGACACGGCGTAGCGGCTCAAGTTTTCCTCGCGCCGGCCGATAATGCAGACAACGAGCTTCGTCGGGCCGAGAGGGGGGAAACGGCGCATTATGGACGCGATGAAAGGAAGGAAAGGGCGCTGGCGAGGCCTGCTCGTGCTCCTCGCGCTGGGCGCGCTCAGCCAGGCGGCGCTCGCCGGGTGGCAGACGGTGGCGCGCGACCGCGATCGCCTGGTCCAGATCGATTCTGCCACCTTGATCCCGGCCGAGGGCGGCATCAAGGTGGTATGGGGGCGCGTCGTCTTCAACGCCAACGAAGCCAAGCGCCGCGGTTACGCCTCCGTCAAGGCGCTCAACCGCTTCGACTGCCAGCACCGTACGTACACCACCGTCAAACGGGTGTACCTCGACGCCAACGACCTGCCGCTCTTCGAGGAGACCATTCCCAAGTCGGAGACGACACCCATTCCCCCCGGCTCGGTCGACGAACGGCTGTGGATGGTAGTCTGCCGTCCGCCTACGCCGGAAGAATTGAGCCGCATCGCCCAGGAAGCCCTGAGCTCGGCGCAGAGCGCGATGGAAGGGGCTGCGGCCCAAGAGCCCCCGCCGCCGGCAGGAAAACCCTTTCCCTTGGGTGTCGACCTCGTCGATCCTTCCTCCTTGCCGCCCGAAGTGGCAATGCTGCCGCTCCCCACGCCGCAGCCTGCCGTCACCCCGCCGGTGAATCGTCCCGAGACCACCCCGCCGCCCTCTGCCGTGGCGCCTCGGCCCCGTGCGCCGGCGCCGACCACTGCGTCCGCTCCTGCGGTGGGGCGCCCTGCGGACGTTTCCGTGCCCGCGGCCACTTCCCCGCCTCCGGTGCCCCAGGAAGCATCCTCTGCCGGGGCCACTGCAGCCCGCCGGCCGGCCGTTGCCCGCCGCCCAGCCCCTTCGGGCAAGAACATCGCGACAAACCGGCCCTCGCCGGGCGAATGGACCTACGCCGACGGCCCCGCCGGACCCGCACGCTGGCACCTCCTCTCGCCCGACTGGCGCCTGTGCCGCGAGGGCAAGCGTCAATCCCCCATCGCGCTCGAAGGGGCGAGCCCGGCCGACCTTCCTCCGCCGTTTTTCCGCTACCAGCCCAGCCGGGTCGTCCTGAAGCAGGACAAGACGGGCCTGGTGCTTGAACCCTCGCGGGAACAGCGCCTGGGTTGGGAAGGAAAATGGTACCGGCTCGAGCGCATCAGCTGGCATCATCCCGGGATGCACCGGCTCGGCGTGCGCGTCGCCCTGGGGGAACTGATCCTACAGCATCGGGCGGAAGATGGCTCCCGCCTCTTCGTAACCCTGCGCGCGGTGGCTGCCGAGCGCACCCATCCGCTGCTCGCCGCGCTGGCGGACTGGGCAGGGCAGGGAAGCGCCGCGCCGCGCGAATTGCCGCTCGACCTGCGCACGCTCGAGCCGGTCGACGTCGCCTATTTCACCTACGAAGGCTCCGAACCTTGGCCGCCGTGCCGTGAGGACGTGCGCTGGATCGTCTTCCGCGAACCGCTCGAGGCGGAACCCGCCGCGATCGCCCCGCTCACCCAGGGGCCGCGCACCAGTCGCCCGCTACAGCCGCGCCACGATCGGCCCGTCTTCGGCGTCGTGCGCTGAGCCGGCCAGCAGGGCGAGCACTTCCTTGCCCCAGCGCTCGCGTTTGCGCGCGCCGATTCCTTCGATTTCCGCCAGTTCCGCGAGCGTGGCGGGCGCGCGGCGCACGAGCTCGCGCAGGGTCTTGTCGTGGAAGATCACGTAGGCCGGCACGCCTTCAGCCTGGGCCTGGCGCAGGCGCCAGCGCCGCAGCCGCTCGAAGCGCGCCTGCTCGGGCGGCGAGAGGGGCGTCGCCGCCGGCGCTGCGGTGGCCGTTCCCTCGCCGCGGACCGAGCCTCTTGCCGCCGTGCTCGGTAGGGCGAGGGTGAAGGATTCCTCGCCGCGCAGCAAGGGCTTGGCGCGTGGCGTGAGCACCAGGGCGCGATGCCGCTCGAAGTCGACCGCGAGCTGGCCGCGCAGCAGCAGTTCGCCGAACACCGCCTGCCAGCGCTCGGCCGGCAGATCGACCCCCAGGCCGTAGGTGCTCACCCGGTCGTGCCCGCGGCGCACCACCGCCTCGCTGGCATGACCGCGCAGCACGTCGATGAGGTGTGCCGCACCGTAGCGCTGCCCGGTGCGATACACGGTGGAGAGCGCCTTGCGCGCGGCATCGCTCGCCTCCCACGGCCGCACCGGCGCCAGGCAGCGGTCGCAGCGCCCGCAGGGGCCGGTGTGCTCGCCGAAATAGGCGAGGATCGCCTGCCGCCGGCAGCCGGTGCCCGCGACCATGTCCACCAGCGCGTCCAACCGCCGCTGCGCCATCTCCTTTTGCTCCGGCAGCATGTCGGACGTCTCGATCAGGTGCCGGTGCCACGCCGCGTCCTCGCCGTCCCACAGAAGATAGGCCTGCGCCGGTTCGCCGTCGCGCCCGGCGCGTCCCGTCTCCTGGTAGTAGCCCTCGAGCGAGCGCGGCAGGTCGATATGGGCGACGAAGCGCACGTCGGGCTTGTCGATGCCCATGCCGAAGGCGATGGTCGCCGTCATCACCAGGCCATCTTCGGCGAGGAAGCGCCGCTGATGGCGCTCGCGCATCTCGTGCGTGAGCCCGGCGTGGTAGGGCAGCGCCGGGACCCCGCGCTCGCTCAGCCAGTGGGCGAGCTTCTCCGTCTTGCCGCGCGACAGGCAATAGACGATGCCGCCGCCCTCGGCCGGTTGCCGCCGCAGGAAGGCGAGCAGCTGCGCGCGCCCGTCGCCGCGCTTGCGCTCGGCGGTGTAGAAGAGGTTGGGGCGATCGAAACTGGTGACGAAGCGGCGCGCCTCGTGCAGCGCCAGTCGGGCGGCGATCTCCTCGCGGGCCGCCGCGTCCGCCGTGGCGGTGAGCGCGATGCGCGGCACCCGCGGATAGCGCGCCGGCAGCAGCGCCAGGTGAAGATAATCCGGGCGGAAGTCATGCCCCCACTGCCACACGCAGTGCGCCTCGTCGATGGCAAAGAGCGCGATCGCCCCCTGCGCGGCGAGCGCGTCCAAGAGTTCCAGGAAGCGGCGCGTCTGCAGCCGCTCCGGCGCGCAATAGAGGAGCTTCACTCGTCCTGCGCGCACCGCGCGTTCGATCGCCTCGGCTGCTTCCGGAGCGATGCCCGAGTGCAGCGCCGCCGCGGCCACGCCGTTCTCCCGCAGCGCCGCTACTTGATCCTCCATCAGCGCGATGAGCGGCGAGATCACCACCCCCACGCCCTCGCGCAGCAGCGCCGGCAGCTGGTAGCACAGCGATTTTCCCCCGCCGGTGGGCATCAACACCAGCGCGTCGCCGCCGCGCGCCACGTGCGCCACGATCTCGGCCTGCGGGCCGCGAAAGCGCGCATGCCCGAAGACGCGCGCGAGCAACGCCTGCATGCGCGCCGCGAGCGCCGCGTCTTCCTCTTGCGCCCCGAGCGCGCTCATCGGCCCGGCGCTACTCGGGACGATAGAGCTCGGCCCCGCCGCGCACGAACTCGCCCGCCTTCTCCTCTAGGCCCGCGGCAAGGGCCGCCTCCTCCGACAGCGCCTTCGCCTCGGCGTAGATACGGACTTCCTGCGTGATTTTCATCGAGCAGAATTTCGGCCCGCACATGGAGCAAAAATGCGCCACCTTGGCCGACTCCTTGGGCAGCGTCTCATCGTGGAATTCGCGCGCCTTGTCCGGGTCGAGCGAGAGGTTGAACTGGTCCTGCCAGCGGAACTCGAAGCGCGCCTTGGAGAGCGCATTGTCGCGGATCTGCGCGCCCGGGTGCCCCTTGGCCAGATCGGCCGCGTGCGCCGCGAGCTTGTAGGTGACGATGCCTTCCTTCACGTCGGTCTTGTTCGGCAGCCCCAGATGCTCCTTGGGCGTGACGTAGCACAGCATCGCCGTGCCATACCAGCCGATCTGCGCCGCGCCGATGGCGCTGGTGATGTGGTCGTACCCCGGGGCGATGTCGGTGGTGAGCGGCCCGAGGGTATAGAACGGCGCTTCACTGCACCATTCGAGCTCCTTGACCATGTTCTCCTCGATGAGCTGCATGGGCACGTGCCCCGGCCCCTC
Organism: Rhodocyclales bacterium; assembly: GCA_016235745.1. GTDB lineage: Bacteria > Pseudomonadota > Gammaproteobacteria > Burkholderiales > Rhodocyclaceae > Tepidiphilus. Next base: position 95,094 of record JACRJA010000053.1, read on the forward strand.
GATCATCACCTGCACGTCGTGCGCCCAGGCGATGCGGGTGAGCTCGCCCAGCGTCTTCAGCTCCGCCAGCTGCGCCGCGTCGTTGGCGTCGTAGATCGAGCCGGGGCGCAGCCCGTCGCCCAGGGAAAAGGCCACGTCGTAGGCTTTGAGGATCTCGCAGATCTCCTCGAAGTGGGTATAGAGGAAATTCTCGCGGTGGTGCGCCAGGCACCACTTGGCCAGGATCGAGCCGCCGCGCGAGACGATGCCGGTAAGGCGCTCGGCCGTGAGCGGAATGTGGGCGAGTCGAACCCCCGCGTGGATGGTGAAGTAATCCACCCCCTGCTCGGCCTGCTCGATGAGCGTGTCGCGGAAGAGCTCCCAGGTGAGCTCCTCGGCCTTGCCCTCGACTTTCTCCAGCGCCTGGTAGATGGGCACCGTGCCGATCGGAACGGGGCTGTTGCGGATGATCCACTCGCGCGTCTCGTGGATATGGCGGCCGGTAGACAGATCCATCACCGTATCGGCTCCCCAGCGGATCGCCCAGGTCATCTTGTCGACCTCCTCCTGGATGTCGGAGGCGAGGGCCGAGTTACCGATGTTGGCGTTCACTTTCACGAGGAAGTTGCGCCCGATGATCATCGGCTCGGATTCGGGATGATTGACGTTGGCCGGGATGATCGCCCGGCCGGCGGCCACTTCTGCGCGCACGAACTCCGGCGTGATCTCCTCGGGGATGCGCGCCCCGAAGCGCTGCCCCGGATGCTGGCGCGCGAGGATCTGCGCCAGGCGCTCGCCGCGTGGGCCGCTTTGCGCCAGCGCCTCGAGGTAAGCCCGGCGGTTCTGGTTCTCGCGGATGGCGATGAACTCCATTTCGGGCGTGACGAGGCCGCGGCGCGCGTAGTGCAGCTGCGTCACGTTCGCGCCGGGTTTGGCGCGGCGCGGCGTGCGCGCCAGGCCCGGAAAGCGCAGCGCGGCGGTGGCGGGATCTTGCAGGCGAGCCCGCGCGTGGGCGCTCGTCGGCCCGGGCAGCACTTCGGTGTCGCCGCGCTCTTCGATCCAGCCCTGGCGCAGCGGCGGCAGCCCCTGGCGGATGTCGACCTGCACCTCGGGGTCGGTGTAGGGACCGGAGGTATCGTAGACGTAAATGGGCGGGTTGCGCTCGGCGCCGAAGGAAGCCGGCGTATCCGCTTGCTGAATCTCGCGCATGGGCACGCGTAGGTCGGGGCGCGAGCCCTGCACGTAGATCTTGCGCGAATTGGGGAAAGGCTGCACCGCGGCGGCGTCGACGCGCGCGCTCGCGGCGAAAAAGTGGTCTCTGGCGTTCATGGGTGTGCTCTCTGGGTGGGGGCGGGCGAAGCGCCCGTCGGCCCATTATAGCCAGAGTGCGTGGAAGTGATGCAGCGGCCCATGCCCGCGGCCGACGGCAAGGGCGCCGCTTGCCGCGATCGCCCCCTGCAGATAGCGGTGCGCCGCGGCCACCACCTCGCGCATCGCCGCATCGGTGAGCGGCGAGCCGGCCTGGGCGGCGAGCGCCGCAATCGCCGCGGCGTAGGTGCAACCGGTGCCGTGCGTGTTCTTCGTCGCCGCCTTGGGCGCGACGAATTCATGCAGGTGCGCGCCGTCGAAGAGGAGATCCACCAGTTCACTGCCCGGCAGGTGCCCTCCCTTCAGGAGCACCCAGTGCCCGTCCTCGGCGGGCAGGAGCCGGCGCAGCGCCTCGGCCGAGCGGATCATCTCGCGCCGGCTCTCCGGCGCCGTGCGCCCCAGCAGCACCGCCGCCTCCGGCAGGTTGGGCGTGATCACGGTGGCCAGCGGCAGCAGCGCCTCCGCGAGCGCGCCCACCGCCTGCCGGTCGAGGAGCGCATCCCCGCTTTTGGCCACCATCACCGGATCGACCACCAGCACCGGGCTTTGCCCCTGCGCCTGCCAGTGGGCGAGCCGCTCGGCCGCCGTCTCGATCACCGCGGCGGTGGCGAGCATCCCTGTCTTGGCGGCGGCAATGGCCACGTCGGCGAAGAGCGCGTCGAGCTGCGCGCGCAGGAAGTCCACCGGCGGCACGTGGACTGCACTTACGCCCTCGGTGTTCTGCGCCGTGAGCGCGGCGACCACCCCGCAGCCGTAGGCGCGCAGCGCCGTGAAGGTCTTGAGGTCGGCGTAGAGACCGGCGCCGCCCGACGGATCGATGCCGGCGATGGAGAGCACGTTGGGCACGGCCTCAGGCATGGGCGGGCACTCCTGCGTTCATGCCCTGCGTCAGCCACGCCCGCAGTTTCTTCATCGCCGCCGCCTCGATCTGGCGGATGCGCTCGGCCGAGACGCCGTACTCCGCCGCTAGCGCCTGCAGCGTCTCCGGCTCCTCGGCAAGCCAGCGCCGGCGCACGATGTCGGCGCTGCGTGCATCGAGCCGGGAAAGGGCCGCGCGCAGTCCCTCGTCGGCGAGCCAGTTCGCCTCGGCTTGCAGCACCGCCTCCTCGGGGGTGGCGCCGGGATCGGGCAGATAGGCGATCGGCGCGGGCAAGGCATCTTCTTCCCCCGCCGACGGCGCCTCCAACGGCACCTCCGCCCCGGCAAAGCGCGCCTCCATCTCCAGCACCTCTTCGGGCTTCACCCCCAACTCCTCGGCGATCGCCCGCGCCTCGGCCGGCTGCAGCGCGTTGCTCGAAGCTTTCAGGCGGCGCAGGTTGAAGAAGAGCTTGCGCTGCGCCTTGGTGGTGGCGATCTTGACGAGCCGCCAGTTGCGCACGATGAATTCATGGATCTCCGCCTTGATCCAGTGCACCGCAAACGTGACGAGCCGCACGCCGCGCGTCTCGTCGAAGCGGCGAACCGCTTTCATCAGCCCCACGTTGCCTTCCTGGATGAGGTCGGCCTGCGGCAGCCCGTAGCCGAAATACTGCCGCGCGATCACCACCACGTAGCGCAGGTGCGCCAGCACCAGGCGCCGCGCCGCGTCGAGATCGCGCTCCAGGCGCCAGCGCCGGGCGAGCTCCTTTTCCTCCTCGGCGGAGAGCGGCGGGATGCGGCGCACCGCCTGCACGTATTGCTCCAGGCTCGAGACGGGGCTCGGCAAGCCCGCCGCGTATCCCTTCACTACGAGCGCACTCGTGGTCATCCTGCTCCTCCGTTCGTTCGTGCATTCGCACAATTTAGCACTCGTGGCATGAGAGTGCCAAGTGAAGGAGTGGTTCCCTCATGTTGCGTTGATGCAACATGAGGGAGGCGAGATTGGTCTATTCGTGGCGGTAGCGCTTGTCAAGGTTCGTGCCCCTGCGCAACAATGCACCTCAAGCTTCGCCAACATGGTGATGCTTTTCGGTGGGCGGAATCCTTGCGCCTCGTCCGCCCGAAACGGGCTTCCTTCTTGCAAGAGAGGAGAAACACATGCAAAAGAAACTGATCGCGCTGGCGGTGGCCGGCCTCGTCTCGGCGCCGGTGTTGGCGCAGTCGAACATCCAGATCTACGGGATCGCCGACGCCTACATGCAGTACGGCGATTTCATGGGTGACGACACGATGGGCGTCGGGTCCGGCGGCCTCATGGGTAGCCGGCTCGGTTTCCGCGGCGAGGAAGACCTCGGCAGCGGGCTCAAGGCGGTGTTCCTGCTGGAGCAGGGCTTCAACATCGACAATGGCCAATCCACCGCCATCTCCGGTGCCGACCGGGGTCAGTCTGGTGACGACGTCTTCACCCGCCAGGCCTACGTCGGCTTGAAAGGCAACTTCGGCCAGGTCGCGCTGGGCCGGCAGTACGCTCCGGGTTACTTCACCGGTGAGTACGACGCCCTGCTAAATGCCTATGTCAGCCCCATGAGCCTGCTGTCCAGTTTCACCGGGCTGACCATCACCCCGAACTCGGCCGCGCGCTGGAACAACTCCGTCACCTACAACGGCACCTTCCAGTCGGTGAGCTTGGCCGGTATCTATTCGGCGGGGAACCAAGAAACCGATGTCAAGAATGGTACTGACAACAACGACGACGACAAGTACGGCGTGTCGCTGAAGTACGACAACGGTCCGCTGAAAATCGGCGGCATCTATCAAGGGGTTAAATTCAACGATGGGCAGGACGACGAAACCCAGCAGGAATGGTTGGTCGGTGCCTCCTACAACTTCGGCATGGCCACGCTCGCGGGTTCCTACCAGCAGGGCCGCGACGTCGCGGGTGTGAACGGCCTCGACGTCGACCTGTGGCAGGTCGGCGTGATCGTGCCGGTGGGCGCGGGCAACATCCACGTCGCCTATGCGCAAGCCGATGTCGACAAGGTGACTGGTGTTCTGTCGAACGACGTCAAGCCCAAGTCCTTTACCGTGGCCTACACCCATGCGCTCTCCAAGCGCACCACCGGCTACCTCGGCTACACCAAGGTCGATTATGACGACCTGCTGTGGGGTGAGGCTGAGAATCTTGGCAGCGTTTCAAGCACGAACGGCCACGACACGACAGAAAAAGTGGACGACACCGACCTCTTCTACGTTGGTATCAACCACAAGTTCTGATACGCTTGACCGAAGGATAGCCGTTCTTGAAGGGAAGGGGCCTAGCCCCTTCCCTTTTTTCTCGTCCTGCTTCTGCGTTCGCGGCCGTTGCGCCGATGCAACAGAACGTTGCTCGGACGTGGAGCGCATTCCTGGGGTTCTTCTTGCTTTGCCTCGCCGGGCTCGCGATAATCCGTCCACTTCGTCCGTGTAGAAGACGAGCGTTCGACGGAGAGGAGTTCCGCGGCGTTTTTTCGATCGAATGCAAGGAGAATTTCATGAAAAAAGCGCAAAAAAAACTGATCGCACTGGCGGTGGCGAGCCTTGCCTCCGCTCCGCTGTGGGCGCAATCTTCTTCCATCCAGTTCTACGGCGCGGCCGACGCCTTCGTGAAGTACGGTCAGTGGATGGGGGATGATGTCTCCGGCGTGGACGACGGCGGCCTCAATGGCAGCCGCGTCGGTTTCCGCGGCGAGGAGGCGCTCGGCAGCGGTTTGAAGGCCGTGTTCGTGCTCGAGCAAGGCTTCAATATCGACAACGGCCAGTCCTGCTGTATGTCCGGTGCCGATGCCGAGTACAACGGCGGCAGCCAGACGTTTACCCGCCAAGCCTACGTCGGCCTGAAGGGTTCGTTCGGGCAGGTGGCGCTGGGCCGTCAATACGCTCCGGGCTATTTCATCGATGCCTACGACGCGCTGCTCTCCGCGGTACCCAGCCCGCAGAGCTGGCTGTCGCTGCTGGGCAACCTGACCATCACCCCGAACTCGCCCGCGCGCTGGAACAACGCCGTGGCGTACGACGGGGTTTTCCAGTCCGTTTCCTTGAGCGCCATTTATTCGGCCGGTAACCGGGAGACCGATTCTGCTGGTCCCAATGGCGTCGACAACGACGACGATGACAAGTACGGCGTCTCGCTGAAGTACGACAACGGGCCGCTGAAACTGGGCGCCATCTACCATGGCATCAAGTACAGCGGGCAGAACGTCACCGATGGTTACGCCAAAGGCGACGACACGCAGAAAGAATGGCTCTTGGGTGCCTCCTACAACTTCGGCATGGCCACGCTCGCCGGCTCCTACCAGCAGGGCCGCGACGTGCTGGGGGCGAGCGGGTTTGACGTCGATCTGTGGCAGGTGGGCGTGATCGTGCCGGTGGGCGCGGGCAACATCCACTTCTCCTACGGCCAGGCGGACATCGACGAGGTGGCCAATGTCCTGTCGCGCGACGTGAAGCCCAAGTCCTTCACCATCGCCTATACCCATGCGTTCTCCAAGCGCACCACCGGCTATCTCGGCTACAACAAGATCGACTACGACGATCTCACCTGGAACGATGCCTACAACCTGGGGCAGACCGATTCCTCGTTCAATGGCCATTCCGGGACGAGCAAGGTGGACGACACCGACCTCTTCTTCGTCGGCATGTCGCATTCTTTCTGACGTAGCGCGCGCCGTAGCCGCAAGGAGAAAAAGGGGCTTAGGCCCCTTTTTCTTTTTCCGGACGTTGCGTCGTGCGGGCGCTGCGTCAAGGCAGGCAAAAACCCGTCGCGGGCGATATACTGAAGGCAGCTCGCCGCCAAGGAGCCTCTCATGTCCCAGGCTGCTGCCTCCCGTGGACGGCCTCGCGGGCGTCGTTCGGTGGACGTATCGCTGAAGGGCGTCGCCCTGACGCTCGTCGCCGCGTTGGCCTGCGCCCTGCCCGCTGCGGCGGGCGAGACCGTGGTCTATCGCTGCCTGTCTGCCGACGGCAGCATCCGCTTCGAGGCGAACCCTTGCGGCGCCGATGCCGCGGCGGTAACGCTGCGGCCTTCACCGCCTTCACCGCCTTCACCGCCTTCGCCGCCGTCGACTCCGCCCGCGGCGGCGAAAAGGCCGCGCGAGGCGGCGATCGAATCGCCGCAGTCCTTCGCTTTGCGCCAGCAGCGGCTGGCCCAGATCGAGAGCGAGCTGGGGGCGCTGGCCCGCGAGCGCGCGGCCCTGCGCGAGCGCCACGCCGACGAGCGCCTGGCGCTGGCGGTGCGCGAGCCTCCCGCCGACCTGAAACCCGCGCAACGTGCGGCCTACGAGAAAGCGCGGGTACGCGAGCGCGAGACGGTGGAGCGGCGGCAGGTGAAGGAGATGGAGTTTCTCGAGCGCCGCACCGCGCGCCTGGAGCAGGAGCGCGTGCGGCTGCTGCGCCCGGGACGTTGACGTTGACGTCAACGTCACCTTCGCGCTACATTCCCGTTTGAAAAAACCGCATCGCACGAGGAGGGATGTTCATGAGCGATCCGCACATCCAGCAGAAAATCGCCCCGTACAAGCCGCAGCACCAGGTGCGCTTCGTCACCGCGGCGGCGCTCTTCGACGGGCACGACGCCGCGATCAACATCATGCGCCGCATCCTGCAGGCCACCGGCTGCGAGGTAATCCACCTCGGGCACAACCGCTCGGCGGGCGAGATCGTGCGCGCGGCGCTGCAAGAAGACGTGCAGGGTATTGCCGTGACGAGCTATCAGGGCGGGCACGTCGAGTTCTTCAAGTACATGGTCGACCTGCTGCGCGCCAACGGCGGCGAGAAGATCAAGGTGTTCGGCGGCGGCGGCGGGGTGATCGTGCCGCCCGAGATCCGCGAGCTCGAGGCTTATGGGGTCGAGCGCATCTATTCGCCCGAAGACGGCGCCCACCTGGGGCTGCAGGGCATGATCAACGACGTGGTGCAGCGTGCCGACTTCGATCTCAGCCACGAGGCGCCGGCCACGCTGGAGGAGATCCTCGAGCGGCTGGGGCAAGGCGACTGGCGCACGCTGGCGCGGGTGATCACGGCGCTGGAGAACGACGCCTATCCCGACTCCATCCGTCAGGGCTTGCTGGAGGCGGCCGCTTCGTTGCGCGTGCCTACGCTGGGCATCACCGGTACCGGCGGGGCGGGCAAGAGCTCGCTCACCGACGAACTGGTGCGCCGTTTACGCCTGGATCAGGAGGATCGGCTGAAAATCGCCGTCATCTCCATCGATCCTTCGCGCAAGCGCACCGGCGGGGCGCTGCTCGGCGATCGCATCCGCATGAATGCCATCGAGCACGAGAACATCTACATGCGCTCGCTCGCCACGCGCGACACGGGCAGCGAGGTGTCGCGCTCGCTCAGGGAGGTGATCGCTGCCTGCAAGCTCACCGGCTACGATCTCGTCATCGTCGAGACTTCCGGTATCGGCCAGGGGAACGCGGCCATCGTGCCGTACGTGGATACCTCGCTCTACGTCATGACCCCAGAATTTGGCGCCGCGAGCCAGCTCGAGAAGATCGACATGCTCGATTTCGCCGATTTCGTGGCGATCAACAAGTTCGACCGCAAGGGGGCGGAGGACGCGCTGCGTGACGTGCGCAAGCAGTACCAGCGTAACCGCGAGCTCTTCCATCTGCCGCCAGAGGAAATGCCCGTGTTTGGCACCATGGCGTCGCGCTTCAACGACGACGGCGTCACCGCCCTCTACCAGGCCATGCTGCCGCGGCTGGTGGCGCAGGGGCTGAACGCGAAGATGCCGGGCAAGCTGCCGGAGGTGTCGGTGCGCGCGTCCAGCAAGGGGCGGGCCATCATCCCGCCCGAGCGCACCCGCTATCTGGCCGAGATCGCGCAGGCGGTGCGCGACTATCACCGCCAGGTGCAGGCGCAGGCGCGCATCGCGCGCGAGCGCCAGTCGCTGCGCATCGCCAAGGCGCTCTTCGCGCAGTGCGGCAAGCCGGCCGAGCACTTCGACGAGCTCATCGCCTGGAAAGATGGGGAGCTCACGCCGCACGCCAAGAAGCTGCTCGAGCAGTGGCCGACCCTGCGCGAGCTCTACGCCCAGGACGAGTACGTGGTGAAGATCCGCGACAAGGAGGTGCGCACCCGGCTCTATCACGAGTCGCTCTCGGGCAACAAGATCCGCAAGGTGGCGCTACCCCAGTTCGAGGACGAGGGCGAAGTGCTCAAATTCCTCATGAAGGAGAACGTGCCCGGCTCTTTCCCCTACACCGCCGGGGTCTTCGCCTTCAAGCGCGAGAACGAGGATCCGACGCGCATGTTCGCTGGCGAGGGCGACCCCTTCCGCACCAACCGGCGTTTCCGTGCGCTCACCGAAGGAATGCCGGCGGCGCGGCTCTCGACCGCCTTCGATTCGGTCACCCTCTACGGCTGCGATCCGGACGAGCGGCCCGACATCTACGGCAAGATCGGCAATTCGGGCGTGTCGGTGGCCACGCTCGACGACATGAAGGTGCTCTATTCGGGGTTCGATCTGTGCGCGCCGAATACTTCGGTGTCGATGACCATCAACGGCCCGGCGCCGATGATCCTGGCGATGTTCTTCAACACCGCCATCGACCAGCAGATCGACAAGTTCCGCGCGCAGAACGGGCGCGAGCCCACCGAGGAGGAGGCGGAGAAGATCAAGGAGTGGGTGCTCTCCACCGTGCGCGGCACGGTGCAGGCGGACATCCTCAAGGAGGATCAGGGCCAGAACACCTGCATCTTCTCCACCGAGTTCGCCCTGAAGCTGATGGGCGACATCCAGGAGTACTTCGTCCATCACGACGTGCGCAACTTCTACTCGGTGTCGATTTCGGGCTATCACATCGCCGAGGCCGGGGCGAACCCCATCACCCAGCTCGCCTTCACGCTGGCCAACGGGTTTACCTACGTCGAGTCGTATCTGGCGCGCGGCATGCACATCGACGACTTCGCGCCCAACCTGTCGTTTTTCTTCAGCAACGGCATGGATCCGGAGTATACGGTGATCGGCCGCGTGGCGCGGCGCATCTGGGCCGTGGCGATGAAAAATCGCTACGGCGCCAACGAGCGCAGCCAGAAGCTGAAGTACCACGTCCAGACTTCGGGGCGCTCGCTGCACGCGCAGGAGATGGACTTCAACGACATCCGCACCACGCTGCAGGCGCTCATCGCCATCTACGACAACTGCAACAGCCTGCACACCAACGCCTATGACGAGGCGATCACCACGCCCACGCAGGAGTCGGTGCGCCGGGCGATGGCGATCCAGCTCATCATCAACCGCGAGTGGGGTCTGGCGAAGAACGAGAATCCCAACCAGGGCAGCTTCATCATCGAGGAGCTCACCGATCTCGTGGAAGAGGAGGTGCTGCGCGAGTTCGAGCGTCTGGCCGAACGCGGCGGCGTGCTCGGGGCGATGGAGACGGGCTATCAGCGCAGCCAGATCCAGGAGGAATCGCTCTATTACGAGCAGAAGAAACACGATGGCAGCCTGCCCATCATCGGGGTCAACACCTTTCGCAATCCGAAGGGCGACGCCATCCCCGAGAAGCTCGAGCTCGCGCGCTCGACCGAAGAGGAGAAGCAGAGCCAGCTGCGCCGCCTGCGGGAATTCCACGAGCGCCATCGCGAGGAGGCGCCGAAGTGGCTCGCCAAGGTCAAGGAGACGGCCATGGCCGGCGGCAACGTCTTCGCGGTGCTGATGGATGCGGTGCGCTACTGCTCGCTGGGGCAGCTGTCGCAGGCGCTCTACGAGGTGGGCGGGCAGTACCGGCGCAGCATGTGAGCGCGGGGAGGCGGCGCCAGGGCGGCGCTGCCTGAGCGGCGGGCCGCCGTAGGCATCTCCGGCCTTCAGGCCGGGGAAGCGCGCAGGGCGGCGTGGTCGCGCTGCACCAGCGTCTTGAGGAGGGCGAGCTTGCCGTGAAAGAAGTGGTCCGCTCCCGGGATGACGACGACGGGCCGCGTCTGCGGGCGGGCCCAGTCGAAGACGCGCGCCAGCGGGGCGATGTCATCCTACTCGCCGTGGATGAGAAGCGCCGGCAAGGTTTCGGGGAGCAGGGGGGTGTCGTACTGCTTGCCGCTACCCAGCGCCAGGCCGTGCGGCAGGCCCACGAGCGTGAGGTGGCGTGGGGGGTGGGGCAGGCGGCTGGCGACGCGGGTCTGCACGTAGGCGCCGAAGGAGAATCCCGCCAGCGCGAGCGCCTCTTCGCCCCAGCGCTCGCGCGCCCAGGCAAGGAGCGCCAGCATGTCTTCCGTTTCGCCCTCGCCGTGGTCGTGCCGACCGGCGCTCTGGCCGACGCCGCGAAAGTTCGGCCGCAGCGCGGCGTAGCCGAGTTCGGCGTAGGCGCGCGCGAGGGTGTAAGTGACCTTGTTGGTGTTGGCGCCGCCGAAGAGCGGGTGCGGGTGGCAGACGAGCGCCACGCCGCGCGGGTCGGCGGGCAGGTCGGCGAGCACTTCGATCGTGCCGGCCGGGCCGGGGGCGAGCAGGGTTTCGGCGCGAATCCGTTCCATGGTCAATCGGGCAGGCGCAGGCGCGCGACGGGGCGGCCTTGCACCAGATGTTCGTCGATGATCTCGTCGATGTCGGCTTCGTCGAGGTAGGTGTACCACACGCCTTCGGGATAGACGACGAGGGTGGGCCCTTCGTCGCAGCGCCCGAGGCAGCCGGCCTTGTTGATACGGATTCCTCCCCGACCCTTCAAGCCCAGCGCTTCGATGCGGGCCTTGGCGTGCGCGAGCAGGGCGCTCGCGCCATGGTCCTCGCAGCAGGCTTCGCCCGCCGGGCGCTGGTTGCAGCAGAAGAAGACGTGGTGGCGGAAGTAAGCCATCGTCAGAATTTCACTTCGAGCACGACGTTGTGCAGGTCGAGGCCGTCGTTTTCGTCGGCGATGCCGGCGTTGGAGTAGTGCGTGTAGCGGTAGCCGATGGACCAGGTCTGGTCGATCGACAGGCCGAAGCCGACGTGTTCGGTGAACTGGAAGGCGCTGCCCAGATCCTTGTCGCCGAGGTGGGTATCGGTGAATCCTGCGCCGCCAAGGCCGAGGTCGAGGTAGGGGCGCACGGCGCCCATGCCGCGTTCGAGGCGGAAGCGCACCAGGGCGCCGAGCTCTCCGGCATTGTCGTTACCCGGATGCTTGCCGTCGTATTCGAGGTAGGAGGCTTCGACTTCGGGTGAGAGGGTGGCTTGCCAGCCATTCCAGACGTCGCCCCAGAAGGGTTTGAAACGGTAGGAGAGGCCGTAGCGGTCGATGTCGCCGTCTTGGCCGTAGAAGGCGGTCATCGAATTCTTGTCCTGGGCGAAAGCGGGAAGGCTCAGACAGGCGGCGACGAGCGCCGGGACGAGGCGTTTCATCGGGTTCTCCTTGGGTGAGTTTATGAGGTGGAATCATACGCCGAAACGCGGGGGGGCGTGCCTGTGGCGAGCGCGCGGGCGTCGGGTTCGGCGAGCAGCAGGGCGACGAGATCGCCGTCGAGATGCTTTTGTGCGACGAAGTCGGCGAGGAGCTTGCGCAGCGTCTCGTCGGGCAGCGAGGCGCGGTAGGGGCGGTCCTGCACCAGGGCCTGGTAGACGTCGGCCACCGCGACGATGCGCGCTTCCAGCGAGAGTTCTTCGCCGCGGCGGCGGAAGGGGTAACCGTCGCCGGCGAGCGTCTCGTGGTGCAGGCTCGCCCATTCGGTGATGGCTTCCAGCCCGGGGATGCGGCGCAGGATGGTGAAGGTCTCGAAGCTGTGCCGTTCGATGACGGCGCGCTCTTTCTCGTCGAGCTTGCCGGGTTTGTCGAGGATTTCGTCGGGTACGCGCAGTTTGCCGAGGTCGTGCAGCAGGCCGGCGATTTCGAGCGCGTCGCGCCGCTCGGGCGCAAGGCCCGTGCGTTCGGCAAGCAGCGCCGACAGGGCGGCGACGCCCACGGAGTGCTGCAGCGTGAAGGTGCTCTTGGCATCGACGATGGCGGCGAAGAGGCGCCCGAGGTCGCGCAGTTCGGGCAGGCCGATGAGGCGGGGTTCGCCGTGGGTGGCCATGTGTTCGAGGTAGGCGTCGAGGTGCGGCGGCTCAAGCGCGAGCCAGAAGGCTTCTTTGGCGGCTTCGTGGCGCAGCGCTTCGACCAGTTCGGGCGCGAAGAAGGCGGGCTGCAGCGTAACGATGCGATCGAGTACTTCATTGCGGTAGTAGAGCAGCGCCGGGTTGCCGTAATAAGGGGCGGTGAGCGCGTCGACCCGGTCGACGAGAAAGATGAGGTTGGCGAGCCGGGCGGTGCGCTCATCGGTGCCGAGCTCGAGGAGATGCGGCCAGGGAGTGTGGTGATGGCGGATGCAAGGGGCGAAGGGGCTGAAGAGCGACGAGGCTGCGAGCAGCGCCGCGCCGCGGGTGCAGTGCGCCTCGGCGCCCTCCCAGGCGAATTCGGTCACGAGATGGCGATGGATGCGGGTGGAGGAGACGCCGCAGTCGTGCAGCAGGCCGAGGTCGAAGGCGAATTCCTGCTCTTGCGCTGGCCAGCCAAGCGCGCGGGCGCAGGCGAAGGCCATGATACCGACGCGCTTGCCGTGGTGGCGGTCGTCGACGCCGACGAGATCGAGCGCGTCGGAAAGCGCGTAGACAGTACGGCGCAGGTCGGTCTGGATCAGAGGCATGCCAGGAGGCCCTCGCGGAAATATTTTCTAGGGCGCCGCGAACGACCGTCGCGAGCGGCGGCAGGGCAAGGCGCCCGGAGCGCAGCAGGCGAGACATATCCTGCAGATAGGCGAGCCTGCGAGCACCGCGCAACGCCGCCATGCGGCCGCGCAGTAGGTGGTTCGAGGTGCCCTTCAGTATAGCCCGTTCCAGCTAGAGGGCAAGGTTCCGCCCGCCGTCGATGGCGAGGATCTGGCCGGTGACGTAGGGGGCGTCTTCCAGGAGGAAGCGCACGGCACGCGCGATGTCGCTGGGTTCGCCCAGGCGCTGTAGCGGGATCTGGGCGAGGATGCGGGCGCGCTCTTCGGGCGGGTATTGCCCGTCCTCCGGCCAGAGGATGGCGCCCGGGGCGACGCCGTTGACCCGCACCGCGGGGGCGAGCTCGACGGCGAGGGCGCGGGTGAGCCCGGCGAGCGCCGCCTTGGCGGCGGTATAGACCGGGTAGCGCGGCAAAGGTCGTTCGGCGTGGATGTCGACGACATTGACCACTGCGCCGCGCCGGCGCGCGAGCTCGGCTGCGGCCGCCTGGGTGAGGAAGAAGGGGGCGCGGGCGTTGGCGCCCATGAGCTCTTCCCATTGTTCGGGGGTGGCCTCGGGCAGCGCCGTGGGGTAGAAGGTGGAGGCGTTGTTCACCAGCGCGTCGAGGCGGCCGAAGCGCTCGAGCACGGCGGCGACGAGCGGCCCGGCCGCGCGGGCATCGGCGAGATCGGCGGCGAAGGCGGCGGCGCTGCCGGGGCGTTCGGCGGCGAGCGCGGCGGCGAGCCGTTCGGCGGCCGCGGCCGAGGTGCGATAATGCAGCGCCACGTTCCAGCCGTGCGCGTGCAGATGGCGGGCGATGGCCGCGCCGATGCGCTGGGCGGCGCCGGTGACGAGGACGACGGGGCGGTGCTCGGAGGGCGGAGAGGTCATGGCTTCATCCGTCGGGCGGAGACCGGACAATGGTAGCGTGAACAAGGGGGTTGCGTGTTCGAACGGGAGCGGACGACGAGGGGATTGCCGGCGCCGGAGCCGGAGGTGGCGGCGGCGAGCGAAGTCTTGCGCGCGCGCATCGCGGCGCGCATCGAGGAGGCCGGCGGTTGGGTGCCGTTTGCCGACTACATGCGCTGGGCGCTCTACGAGCCGGATCTGGGCTACTACAGCGGCGGGGCGACGAAGTTCGGCCCAGCGGGGGATTTCATCACCGCGCCGGAGATCACGCCGCTCTTCGGGGCGACGCTCGCCGAAGCGATCGCGCCGGTGCTGCGTTGCACGGGCGGCATCGTGCTCGAAGCCGGGGCGGGCACCGGTTTGCTCGCAGCTGACGTGCTGCGCCGGCTCGCCGAGCTCGGGGCCTTGCCCGAGCGCTACGCCATCCTGGAAGTGTCGGGGTCGCTGCGCGCGCGCCAGCAGGAGACGATCGCGGCGCAGGCCGGGGAGCTCGCTGAACGGGTAGTCTGGCTCGACGAGGCGCCCGAAGCGTTCCGCGGGGTGCTGCTCGCCAACGAGGTGCTCGACGTGCTGCCGGTGCATCGGGTGGGCACGTTCGCGGGGGAGGTGTTCGAGCGCGGCGTGACGGTGCGCGACGGGGCGCTCGGCTGGGAGGATCGTCCGCCGACGCCGGCGGCGCTCGCCGGGCTGGAGGGGATCGAATTACCCCAGCTGGAGGGGCAGGAGTATGTGACGGAAGTGCACCCGGTGGTGCGCGCCTGGGTGGGGACGCTCGCCCGCGCCCTGCAGGCGGGCATGCTGCTCTTGATCGACTACGGCTATCCGCGGCAGACCTACTACGTGCCGTGGCGCTCGCGCGGCACGCTGCAGTGCTATTTCCGTCACCGCGTGGTCGACGATCCGCTGTGGCTGCCGGGGGCGATGGACATCACGAGTTTCGTCGATTTCACTTCGGTGGCCGAGGCGGCCGAAGCGCAAGGCTTGGAGACGCTGGCCTTCATGAACCAGGCGGGGTTCTTGCTGGCCAACGGCATCCTGCAGCGGCTGGAGGAGCGTGCTGAGCCGGGAAGCCTCGCGTACCTCAAGGCGGCGCGCGCCCTGCAGCGGCTCATCATGCCGCACGAGATGGGCGAGCTCTTCAAGGTGATCGCGCTGGGGCGGGGGATCGAGGCGCCGCCCTGGGGGTGAAGACGCTCAGGCAGCTTGCGCTGCCGGCAGCAGCACCTGGGCGATGGCCTGCGCGGCGCGCTCCCAGCCCGGTTCCAGCATGAGGGTGTGGCCAAAGTCGGGGAGGATGTGGGCGGTGGTGCCGTAGAACCGGGCCGTGGTCTTCACCTGCTCCGGCGGGATGATCTTGTCGTGTTCGGCGCCGAGGACGTGTATCGGCGCCGGGTGCTGTCTGGCGCGATCGATGCGCGCAAACCCCATCATGTCCCAGATGGCGCGCAGCGACTCGGGGCCGCTCGCGGCCAGGTAGCGGCCGAGGTCGGTCTCGGGCGGTAGATGGTGGAAGAGGGCTTCGACCAGGCTGCGGTGCGGTCTGCGTTTGCCGGTCATGAAGAGGTTCATTTCCAGCAGCGCCAGCGGCGAGCTCAGCAGCATGTGCAGGAGCGAGCCGGCAAGTCCGGTGGGCGGCACCGAGCACAGCAGCACGACTGCCGGAAAGGGGTGGCGCTCGAGGGCTTTCTGCGCGACGAATCCGCCCATGGAGTGGCCGATGAGGATGGGCGCGGCGGGCAGGCGTTCCTGGGCGCGCAGCACGTCGTCGACGTAGTCGTCGATGGAAAGGGTATCGCGCGGGGAGGCGGTGCGTGAGCCGCCGTGGCCGCGCAGTGACAGCGCCCAGGCGTCGAACCCCCGGGCGGCGAACCAGGGCAGGAAGTGTTCCTGCCAGCACCAGGCGCCGACATAGGCGCCGTGGAGGAAGAGCAGTGGTGGGGCGTCGAGCGCTTTGGCGGGGGCTTCGTGCAGCAGTTCGAGGCAGTCGGGCATTTGGGGCTCGGGCAGAAGGGGGGCGGGGATTTTACAATGGTCGAGGCAGTCGATGATGTCTGAGGTGGCATTGGCCGTGCGCGTTTCGCCGGCCGGCGCAAGCGCTAATTTTCCATGATACTACAGGCCCAGGCGTTCTTCGCGGCGGGAAAGGGGCGGGGCGGCGCCATTTTCCCTGCTTCGCTCGCGCGCCTTGACGGCGGCCACGCGCGCTTCGTGCAGTCGCGCCGGAATCTGGCTGCGCTCGGGGCAGGCGCGGGCGATGGCGCCGGCGTCAATGCTGCGGGCTGCGTCCAGCGTGTCGCGCCAGAGCCGCGCGACCGGTTCGTAGTCCACGTCCAGCCCTGGGCGGCCGAGGGCGTCGCAGGCGCAGGCATCGAGCAGCTGCAGGAAGCGCTCGGGGCGGCGCAAGGCGTCGCAGCGCTCGAGCACGCGCACGCGGGTGGCGGGGCGAAGGCGCGGACCGCGGTGGATGAGCCCGTGTTCGCGGGCGGTGAGCACGGCCAGTTCCCGGCACTCGACGGGCGTGCGCAGCCGGCCGCAAATCGCAGGGATGAGCGCCGCGCCGCGGGCTTCATGGCCATAGTGGTGCGGCAACAGTTCCGGCGGCGTGCGCCCTTTGCCAACGTCGTGCAGCAGCACGGCGAAGCGGGTGGGCAGCGGCAGGGTTCGTTCGGCGGCCACGCGCAAGGCGGCGAGCAGGTGCACGCCGGTGTCGATCTC
Source organism: Rhodocyclales bacterium (assembly GCA_016235745.1). GTDB lineage: Bacteria > Pseudomonadota > Gammaproteobacteria > Burkholderiales > Rhodocyclaceae > Tepidiphilus. Next base: position 111,610 of record JACRJA010000053.1, read on the forward strand.
GGGGTGGTGGTTCGGCGGCTGCGGCACGCCGAAGAGGGCGTCGATTTCGGGCAGCAGGCGCGCGAGCGCGCCGCATTCACGCAACACCTCGATCATGTGATCGGGCCGCGGTTCCATGAGGCCGCGTGCGAGTTCCTGCCAGACGCGTTCGGGTACGAGGTGATCGACTTCGCCTTCTTTCACCATGCGCCGCATCAGCGCGAGCGTTTCGGTGGCCAGGGTGAAGTCGGGCAAGCGGGCGCTGAAGCGCGCTACGCGCAGGATGCGCACCGGGTCTTCGGCAAACGCCGGGCTGACGTGGCGCAGCACCTTGCGGCGCAGATCTTCGAGGCCGCCGTAAGGGTCGATGAGGCGCCCGGTTTCGTCGCGGGCCATGGCGTTGATGGTGAGGTCGCGCCGGGCGAGGTCTTCTTCGAGGGTGACGTCAGGGCTGGTGTGAAAGGCGAAGCCGTGGTAGCCGCGTCCCGTCTTGCGCTCGGTGCGCGCGAGCGCGTATTCCTCTTTCGTCTCGGGGTGCAGGAAGACGGGAAAATCCTTGCCTACGGGCAGAAAACCGCGGGCGAGCATCTCTTCGGGCGTGGCGCCGACCACGACCCAGTCGCGGTCGCTCACCGGCCGGCCGAGGAGTTCGTCGCGGACGGCTCCGCCCACGCAGTAGATCTTCATCCGTGGCGGGCGCGCATGCGCCAGAGGACGTAGCGGCTGCGGTAGGTGTCGTTGGCGAGATAGGCCGGCGCGATCGCTTCCATCGGCGTGGGTTCGAGCCCGAAGGGCAGGGGCTCGCCGTGGGCCACGCTGTCGATCGAGAGCGAATCGAGCATGTCGCGCGTGAGCGGCGGGTTGGGCAGGAGGTGTTCGATGAGCCACGCCTGCACTCGGGCGAGCCGCGGCGGCAGCGCCAGCACGCGGCGCGGGTGGCCGCTGGTGCGCGCGGCGTAGGCGACGGTCTCGGCCAGGGTGTAGACGGTGGGGCCGGCGAGCTTGTAGGTTTGCCCCGCGGCCTTGGCGGTGACGGCAGCGCGCAGGATCACCTCGACCACGTCGCCCACATAGACCGGTTGCAGCTTGGCCTGCGCTGCGCCGATCGGCAGGAGGGGAAAGCGCCGGGCGAGGGCGGCGAAGCGGTTGAGGAAGGAGTCGCCAGGCCCGAAAATGGCTGAGGGGCGCAGGAGGGTCCAGTCGAGTCCGTCGCCGGCGGCGCGGATGCGCGCTTCACCTTCTGCCTTGGATCGCAGGTATTGCGACGGGGCCTCGGGGGCGGCGCCCAGGGCGCTCAGGTGGATGAGGCGGCGCACGTCCTGCGCCTGGCAGGCGTCGGCGAGCTTTTGCGGCAGCTCGACGTGGACTTTGGCAAAATCCGGGCCGTAGGGGCGTCCGGGGCGCGAGTGCAGGGTGCCGACGAGGTTGACGACCAGGCGCTTGCCGGCGCACAGGCGCTGGAGCGTCTTGGGGTCGTGTACGTCGGCTTCGACGATTTCGACCGTGGGCAGCAGCTTGAGGTCGCGCGCATTCTGCAGGCGGCGGGTGGGTACGACGACACGCCAGCCTTCGGCAACGAGCCGGTCGAGCAGGTGGCTGCCGATGAATCCGGTGCCGCCGAGGACGAGGGCAGTGCGTTCGGTCGCGGTGGTCATGGTGGTTTCTGCTCTCAAGAAAGTGCGCGAAGTTGCGCACGGTTCTCTTCCTGCCACGACGTGTCTTGAGGACCACCGTCGTCTCTGACAGGCGTAACTTTCCCGACTACGACAGAGACCCTCTCTGCCGCAGCGCCGCCGTTGCCGGCCGGACTCGCCTCGGGTAGGGCAGTTACGGTTGCCAGCCATTGCAGGTTGCGCGCTGCGTTGTGGTCACGGTCATGGTGCGTGCCGCATGCCGGGCACGTCCATTCCCGGTCGCTCAAGGTCAGCGCCTCGTTCTTCCAATTGCAGACGGAACACAGGCGGCTGCTCGGATACCAGCGATCGGCGAGGATCAGCCGGGCGCCGTAGCGCTTGGCCTTGTACTCCCTCTGCGCACGGAACCTTCCAAAGCCCACGTCAGAGAGGGCGCGGGCGAGCTTGTCGTTCGCCAGCATCCCCTTGACGTGCAAGTCCTCGATCCCGACCGCTTGGTTTTCGCGGCAGAGCCGAGTGGTGAGCTTGTGGGTGAAGTCCGCTCGGATATTGGCAATGCGGGCGTGCAGCCTTGCCAAGGTCTGAGCGGACTTCTTGCGGTTGTTGGACACCGGGAGTTTCGTGCCCTTCGGCAGACGGGCGTTCGGCGCAAACCCTGCCGCCACCTTGGCCGCTTCTACCTTACGGCTGAGGCGACGGCTGCGGATTTTGAGGCGGCGCAGCGCGGCCTTGAGCGGCTTGGGTGCGTCGATCGATTCGCCATTGGAGAGCGTGGCGGCGGTCTTCAGGCCAAGATCCACGCTGGTGACGTCATGCGCCTTACGTGGACGGTAGAACTGCGCATCGGGTACCTCGACCTGAATCGCGACGAACCAACGATCCGCCGAGCGCGAAACGGTAGCGCCAAGAATTTTTCCCTCGAAGCGCAAGGCTTCGCGCATCCGCACCCAACCGATCTTGGGAAGGCGGATTGCCTTGTCTGCGACCGTGAGCTTGTCGTTGGCGACGTAGAAACTGTCGCGGCAGCGGCCCTTCTTCTTGAACTGCGGCGCATGCGCGGGCTTCCCGGCCTCGAGGTCGGCGAAGAACTGGGACCATGCCTTGGCGAGATGGGCAAAGGGTTGCGCGTGGGCGTCCCGGTATATCTCCCGCAACCACGGGTGCCCGTTCTCGTCGAGCCACTGCGGATCACGGTACTTGATGGCGTTGAACTGCTTTTTCAGCGCCATGGCGTTGGGTTTGCCGCCTGCCGCGTACTGCTTGTTCCACTCAGCGAGCGCCCAATTCCAGACCCGGCGAGCCGTGCCGCAAGCGCGCTTGAAATAGTCGGCTTGCTCGGGGGTGGGGCAGAGGGCGATCTTGTGGGTTAGGTGCATGAATACCCTTTAATACACTATTGCGCACTATTTATAATACTAGAGGGGACCTCGATCACCCCCCGTTTTCCGAGAAATTCGGGGTGAAATAGGCTTTTTATGATAACAGGCACGGAATTCCGTCCCATTTCCCCCGTTTTGGCCGCTTCTGCCGGCCTCGTGCCCCGGTTTTTTCCTGCCCACGGCCGCTTTGGGCGCACCTCGGCCGTGGGCGGGCCTCACCAGGGGAGGGCGCCCGACTTCACGAGCCACACCGTGCGCCGAACGGTGTAGGGCACAGCCATCAGGGTGAGGGTAAAGTCGGCTCGGGCTTGTCCGAGGGTACGGATCCTCTTGCCGCCCATCGCTTCGATCGCGGCAAACCCGTGCTCGACCCGGGCGCGGATGCGGGCAATGCGCGTGTTGCGCTGCTTCTGACGCTGGGACAGTGGCCGCTTGGGCTTGGCTTTGCGCTGAATCTGCGGCCGGTAGCCTTTGGCCTGGAGCGCTTCTTACCGCTCCTTGCGCGCTTCGCCCCGGTCGGCGTAGAGGTCGCGGCATGTGTTGCCCCGGTCGATGAGTCAGTCGAGATGCTGGACGTGTCAGGCGACATGTAAAACTGACCCCCAAGCGACACGGAAAACTGACCCCTCCGTGAGCTCACCAGGAGGGTTCGCCCATGAAGAAATCCGAATATAACGTTCCCCACACTCAGGTACGAGGGGAACCGATGCAGAGTC